>CP119313.1:673622-1347244 GCA_029202485.1 Candidatus Pedobacter colombiensis
CTCTTTTCTAGGTATAAAATTAAAAAATAAAATATATTTTATATAATGGTGTTAACGCTTTATTGGCTGAAGCCCGAATTCTTTAGCTTTTTCAAGCATAAATTGTAACGCGTTATCGTATGTGTTTGTTATTTCGCCTTCCAGAATTGCTTCCCGGATGGCGTTTTTAATTAAGCCAACTTCTCTTCCTGCACTTAGACCAAAAATGTCCATGATGTCGTTACCAGAGATAGGGGGTTGCCAGTTTCTGATCTTGTCTCGCTCCTCTACATCTTTGAGCTTTTGTTTTACCAGCTCAAAGTTATTGCGGTATTTTTTTATCTTATAATCATTTTTGGTGGTCACATCAGCATTGCATAGTAACATTAAGCTTTCTATGTCTTCGCCCGCATCAAATAATAGTCTCCTTACCGCCGAGTCTGTTACCACTTCCTGCGCCAATACAATGGGGCGGAGGTGTAGCTGTACCAGCTTTTGTACAAACTTCATCTTTTCATTCAAGGGAAGTTTAAGTTGGGCAAATATTTTAGGTACCATTCGCGCACCTTTATCTTCGTGACCATGAAAGGTCCAGCCATGTCCATCTTCAAAACGTTTGGTGGCGGGTTTGGCTATATCGTGTAAAATTGCTGCCCAACGGAGCCAAAGGTCATGGGTAGTTTCGGAAATGTTATCGAGAACCTGTAGCGTATGGTAAAAATTATCTTTGTGCCCTTTTCCATTAATGATATCAACGCCATAAAGGGTTGCCATTTGTGGAAATATGATGTGCAACAGTCCAGTATCAAACAAGTATTTAAATCCTATTGATGGAATTGGGGACAGTATAATCTTATTCAGCTCGTCTGTTATACGTTCTTTGGAGACAATGCTAATGCGTTCTTTTTGCTTTTTTATAGCATTTATAGCCTGCTCATCGATAGTGAAATTAAGCTGGGAAGCAAAACGAATTGCACGCATCATGCGCAGGGGATCATCTGAAAAGGTAAATTCAGGATCTTGCGGTGTCCTGATCAATTTGTTGTTGAGATCAGTTATCCCATTAAAAGGATCAACTAGTTGACCATAGTTTGTTTTATTTAGAGATATGGCCAGTGCATTAATGGTAAAGTCTCTTCTCAGCTGATCATCCTCAATTGTACCATTCTCGACAATGGGTTTACGCGAATCGGAGCGATAAGATTCTTTTCTGGCGCCTACAAATTCTATTTCAAGATCCTGAAATTTCAGCATTGCAGTGCCAAAATTTTTAAAAACTGCAACTTTACTTTTCAGCTGTTTACCTACAAACTCCGCAAATTCAATTCCATTACCAAGTACAACAATATCAATGTCTTTAGAGGGTCTGTTCAGGAAGATATCCCTTACATAACCACCAATTATATAGGCTTCGATATGGTGTGTGTCGGCTATGCCGGCAAGTGCTTTAAAAACAGGATGTTGTAAATGTTGTTCCATTGATGAGATTGCAAAAGTAGTAAAACTTACCTTCTAATAAAGGAAAATTGACCTCCAGGCGCTAATTTCATTATGGTTGATGGCTTTTTATTGGTTTTGAGTTCTTGCTCCCAATCTACGATATAGTCTACTCTTTCTTTTATTTCATCACTGATATCGTCGAAAAAGAGTGGTGTTGGACTACCAGATATATTTGCTGATGTTGAGGTGATGGGCTTGCGAAATCTTTGAATAAGTTGTTGGCAGAAATCGTGTTTAGCAATCCTTATCCCAATGCTTCCATCAGCATTGATTACATTTTTTGCGAGGTTTTTAGCGCCGGGAAATACGAGGGTAAGCGGGTTTTCTGCATATTCTATCAGGTCATATGCCACATCGGGTATTTCACTTACATAGCTCTGTAGTTTGGCGTCTGTATCTAAAAGAATAATGAAGCTTTTATCGGCTGCACGTCCTTTAATGTCATTGATTTTTGCGACTGCCTGCTCGTTTGTAGCGTCGCAACCAAGTCCCCATACTGTATCCGTGGGATAAAGGATCACTCCTCCGTCTTTTAAAACAGCAAGCGCCTTTTCAATTTCTGTTCTTAACATAGGGTAAAATTACAATTTTATCCTTACTGTTTAGGTATGCAGACTTTCATATATGGTCCAATAGGCTTTTGCGCATTTTTCCCAGCTAAACTGCATAGCATGCTGTGTGATCGCTTCTGCAGGATTGGTCTTTTCATAATGTTCTAAACCTTCTCTAAACACCTTTTGCATATCTGCAGGCTCAAATGTTTCGAAATAGTAAGCCAGATTACCTCCAATTTCCGGAAGAGAGGTTTTAGTAGAAAGAAAAACTGGTTTGCCAAAAAACATAGCTTCAATGGCTGGTATGCCAAAACCTTCGGCAAGGGAGGGGAAAAGAAAAGTTTTGCAATGTTTATAGTAGAGGTATTTATCTTCGCTGGATATCGGTCCGACTATTTTTACCCGGTCTGCCACCCCAAGTAATTTCGCTTGTTCCATAATCCGTGTTTTGTAGGCTTCGTCAGCCTTTCCGGCAATGATGAGCTCATAGTCATTTTCCACTAACAGGGGAAGGAGTACATGGAAGTTTTTCTTAGGGATTACCGTTCCAAGTGCAAATAAGAATGGTTTTGATGAGCTAATGTTGACATTAATGTGTTCCGGGAAGGATTTTACTACGCAGCCATTGTAAATTACAGATACAGGTTTATTCGCAATCTTTAAATGCTTTAAAATATCTTGTTTGGTAAATTCAGATATGGCAACGATATGATCGGCCATATCGACGTTATGTTGGACCTTTTTTAAATATTTCTGTTGTTTTTCAACAGATTTTTTTTCGTATAAAAAGTTCAAGTCATGAATGGTCAGTACTTTTTTAATTTGTTTATTTTTAGGGATATATAGTGTGGACTGATAGGTGGTATGCCATATGTCAATGCCTTTATACCTTGGGAAAATGAATTTATGAAAACTTTTTTGATGCAGCCCATGTATGTTTTGACTAAAGAATTTTTCATCCTCCTTGCGAATGTAAAAAATAAGCTCATCCTCTTTTGGCTTTAGTTGAAGCAAGGATTCTCCTAATTGAAGACAATATTCAAATAAGCCGGTATACGGATATTTCATTCTTTCTGCATCAAAGACGATTTTCATGGCTAATATATTTAGAGTGCAAGGGGGATTAGTAAGGGGGATTGTCTGCCAAGGTTTTAATATACAACTGCATCATCTGATTGCTGATATGTTCATTATTAAATTTCTGAACGTAAGCTAAACCTTTCTCTTTCATTTCTGCTTGAAGATGAGGCTCTGCCAATATCTTATTTATGGCGTTTGCCATAGCATTATGATCGGTAGGATGAACATATATACTATCCGGGCCTCCAGCTTCTTCAAGACAAGAGCCTGTTGCAGCAACGACAGGGACATGCGTATATAATGCTTCAATGATAGGGATACCGAAGCCTTCGTATACAGATGGGTATACGAAAACGGAGGCCATTTGATAAATTACCGGAAGATCGGTAAAGGGAACGTTTTGAAGGAATAGCACACGATCGTTTAATTTGAGCTCCTGAATTTCTTTCTCCACCAGCTTATAATAATCAGTTTTTTTCCCAATTACAACCAATTTATATGATTCATCTACGTTCTTTAATGCTTTTATTAGGCTAATTAGATTTTTTCTGGTCTCTATGGTGCCTACATTTAAAATGTATTGATCAGGTAGGTTGTATTTTGTTTTAACCAGCTTTTTTGTTTCCTCCGTTGCTGGCAATTTGAAACTGTCATCGCAGCTTTGATAAACCACATCAATTTTATCTGGAGTGATCTTAAATAGCTGGATAATGTCTTGTTTGGTTTGCTCGCTTATAGCGATAATCCTGTCAGCATGCTTGCAGGCATATCTGGTTTTAAGATTATAGATAAAACGATCAATGACTCCATAATTTTCCGGGAATTTGATGAAGATCAGATCATGTATAGTGACAATAGAAGGGATACCTGTTTTGTGTATGCCAATCGGGAGCTCATGACTTAGGCCATGATAAAGATCTATCCTGTCTTTTAGTAGTTGGGCTTTAATGCCTAAACTTCTCCAAAAAGGTCTTTTTTTTGTGGGTAATTTGAGATAGATTCCCTTAGTATTGGTAAAAGCATTTATCTGAGGAATGTTTTTTACTTTGGGACTATAAACGAAATATTGGTTTTGAGGGAAATATTTTGCCAGGTGGGCAATTAACGAGCGGCTATAGTTACCTAAACCGGTCAGATTATTTGCTGCTCTTTTTCCATCAAAACCAATATTCATTATATTATACCGCTACATTGTTTTCTCTCAAAGCATCATTAAGAGAAGTTTTTTTGTCGGTTGATTCTTTACGTTTGCCAATGATAAGGGCACAAGGTACTTGATATTCACCAGCAGGGAATTTTTTAGCATAGCTACCAGGGATTACAACTGAGCGGGCAGGAACAATACCTTTATACTCAACAGGAGTAGGGCCTGTAACATCGATGATTTTTGTAGATGCGGTTAATACTACATTTGCACCTAGTACGGCTTCTTTTTCTACACGAACGCCTTCAACAACAATGGCTCTTGATCCAAGGAAACAGTTGTCTTCGATAATTACAGGAGCTGCCTGAATTGGTTCTAAAACGCCACCAATACCAACACCGCCGCTTAAGTGTACGTGTTTTCCAATTTGAGCACATGAGCCTACTGTTGCCCAGGTATCTACCATTGTACCTTCATCAACATAAGCACCAATGTTTACATAAGAAGGCATCATAATTACACCTTTAGCTAAGTAAGCACCATAACGGGCACTAGCACCAGGAACAACTCTTACACCTATTTCTTTGTAATTGGTTTTTAATTTCATTTTATCATGAAAAACAAAAGGACCAACTTCAATTTCCTTCATTTGTCTGATTGGGAAATAAAGTATAACTGCTTTTTTTATCCATTCATTAATGCCCCAGGAGTTAAGTACGGGTTCTGCAACACGTAATTCCCCTTTATCTAACTGCATAACTACAGTTTCAATTGCTTCGCAATGTTCGCTATATTCTAATAAAGTTCTGTCTTCCCAAGCGGCTTCTACCAACTTTTTTAATTCTGCTATCATGATCGTTTGTTATTTTTTGACAAAATAAATCAAATTTATGTATTGACGATGTGTTTTCTTAATGTATTTTTGATTTTTATGGCTGAACAAGAAAAATTACGGATAGATAAATACTTATGGGCAATAAGATTATTTAAGACCAGAAGTCTGGCTACTGAAGCCTGCAAAGCCGGTCGTGTAAAATTTAATGGTCAAAATCTTAAGGCTTCGGCAATTGTAAAACCCGGGGATGTTTACCAGGTATCTAAAGGAATAGAGAAGAAGGTGATCGAGGTAGTGGAGCTTTTGTACAATAGAGTAGAAGCGAAGATCGCCGTTACCAAGTATAAAGATATTACCCCCATTGAAGAAACACATAGTTTTAAATCGATGTTTCATGCACCTGCACTTAAGAGAGACCGTGGTACTGGCAGACCTACTAAAAAAGACAGGCGCGAAACAGACGATTTGATAGGAGGGATGTTTGAAGAGGATTAGTTATAACTATCCATTGCCAGCGCTAATACTCTATTTTAATAGTGCTTTTTTCCCATAATTTGAAAGCCTGAAGCGCTTCATCTCTCATCATTTGTTTGATCGGTAGTTTGCGTTTGTTCATAGGCTTTTCCAATTCATCGTAGATAAATTTATCACTAAAACCGATGTGTTCAGCATCCTGTTTAGTGTTGGCATAATAGATTGCATCGATTCTAGCCCAATAAACTGCGCTTAAACACATAGGGCAGGGCTCGCAACTGGTGTAAATTACGCATCCGCTTAAGTCAAACGTTTTTAATCTTTTGCAGGCTATGCGTATTGCCGATACCTCTGCATGAGCGGTTGGGTCATTTGTTGATGTTACCTTGTTAGCGCTTCTAGCTATCACTTTTCCATCTTTAACAACCAAGGCACCAAATGGACCTCCTGTACTATCCATGACATTCTTTTCTGAGAGTCGGATAGCCATTTTCATAAATTTTTCGTGTTGATTCATCTTTGTCATAATTAAATTGCACAAAAAAAATGCCCCGATTGAGCGGGGCATTTCATTTTTGTAATAAATGATTATTTTTTGTAAGCTTCATTTAAACCAACAATAACTTCGCTGGTTACATCTAAGCTTTCATCAGCAAATAAAATTGTACCGTTTCCTTTTGAGTAACCCAATACCATTTTATAGCCTTTTTTCTTTGCGTACTCTTTTAAATAGTCAGCAACTTTATCGTATAATTTTTCGTTTTCTGCAGCTTGTTCATTTTGAATTGCAGCTCCGGCATTTTGGCTATATGCTTGCAACTCTTGTTGTTTACGTGCTAGTCTTTCTTCTGTTGAAGCTCTTTGATCAGCAGGTAGGGTATTTGCCTGTACCTGTTGCTGATATTGTGCAACTTCACGCTGAAAAGCCTGTTGTTTTGAAGCAAGGTCTGTTTGCGCGGTTTTAGATTTAGCTTCTAATTTTACTTTAAGATCTTTAAAGTAATGATATTTGGTTAGTAGTGAATCAGAGTTTACATAAACAATTTTCTCACTGTTTGGAACTGTAGTTGAGTCAGTTTTTTTAGTAGTAGTGCCTTTATCATCCTTATTTTGGCATGATGCCATTACAGAAACCAGGGCAACTGCAGTAGCAATACCGCCTAATTTTAATGTTGTCTTCATTTATATTAATTGTTCTTTTTTGTCAAAAAATAGTTTTTATATCTGTTTTATAAGCCTGATAGAGCTCAATTGATCCCCATTTGGTTTATCTTTTATGGATAAATTTCAACAAATATAAAATTTCAAAATCAGTATCCTAAGGAAGTGCGTTTTTTAGAATGTTTTTAGGCCATTATTTGGTCAAATAGTTATCCACATTTGCCTTAAATTGACCATAATTGGTTAAATTTGAATCTTATTGTTTTATAAAAAAAAATGAGCGAAGAAAAAGATCCAAAGTCAAATTATTCGGCAGATAATATACAGGTATTAGAAGGATTGGAAGCGGTGCGTAAGCGCCCTTCGATGTATATAGGTGATACCGGAATTAAAGGTTTACATCACCTTGTGTATGAGGTAGTAGACAACTCAATCGATGAGGCATTGGCAGGCCATGCTGATACTATTTATGTAAGTATTTTAAAAGACAACTCGATTAGGGTTGAGGATAATGGACGTGGTATTCCTACAGGAATCAATACCAAGGAGCAAAAATCAGCATTAGAAATTGTAATGACTGTACTGCATGCTGGTGGTAAATTTGATAAGGATACCTACAAAGTATCTGGAGGTTTGCACGGTGTGGGGGTAAGTTGCGTTAACGCGTTGTCTACGCATTTAAAAGCTGAGGTACATCGTGAAGGTAAGATTTGGGTACAGGAGTATAACATTGGTAAACCGCTTTATGATGTTAAGTCTATTGGTGATACAGATAAACGTGGTACAATTGTAACGTTTACTCCCGATCCGACTATCTTTACACAAACTACAGAGTATCGTTATGATACTTTAGCATCAAGGCTAAGGGAGCTTTCTTTCCTTAACAAAGGGATTAAGTTGACTTTAACCGATGAGCGTGAAGTAGGTGAAGATGGTAAATTTCTGTCAGAATTGTTCCACTCAGAAGGTGGTCTGAAGGAATTTGTTCAATTCCTTGATGGAACTCGTCCTTCATTAATTCCTGAACCAATCTATGTTGAAGGTATTAAAAATGGAATTCCTGTAGAGCTTGCTTTACAGTATAATGATAGTTATTCTGAAAATGTTCATTCTTATGTGAACAATATCAATACCCACGAAGGTGGTACCCATATTGCTGGTTTTAGAAGAGGTTTAACCAGAACATTGAAAGCTTATGCTGATAAGTCAGGCTTACTTAAAAATGTAAAGTTTGAGATTACAGGTGATGACTTTAGGGAAGGTTTAACGGCTGTGGTTTCTGTCAAAGTTCAGGAACCTCAGTTTGAAGGTCAGACAAAAACCAAATTGGGTAACTCTGAGGTGATGGGTGCGGTAGATATTGCCGTTGGTGAAGCTTTGGGTATTTATCTTGAAGAATATCCGAAAGAAGCCAAGATGATCGTTAATAAGGTTATTCTTGCCGCAACAGCTCGTGCTGCAGCACGTAAGGCTCGCGAAATGGTTCAACGTAAAAGTGTTATGGGCGGTTCAGGCTTACCTGGTAAACTTGCCGATTGTTCTGATAGTGATCCGGAAAAATGCGAGTTGTACCTGGTGGAGGGAGACTCTGCGGGTGGTACTGCTAAGCAGGGCCGCGACCGTAACTTCCAGGCTATACTTCCATTGAAAGGAAAGATCCTGAATGTGGAGAAGGCAATGGAGCATAAGATCTATGAAAATGATGAGATCAAGAATATGTTTACCGCTCTTGGTGTAAGTATAGGAACTCCTGAAGATGATAAAGCATTGAATTTAACTAAGCTACGTTACCACAAGATTGTGATCATGACGGATGCTGATATCGATGGATCTCACATCACTACACTTATTCTAACTTTCTTCTTTAGATATATGAAAGCACTTATTGAGGCCGGTTATGTTTACATTGCCGCGCCACCTTTATATCAGGTTAAAAAAGGTAAAGAGTTTGAATATTGCTGGAATGATGTACAACGTGATGCTGCTGTACAACGTTTAAAAGGTGCTGGTAAAGAAGAAAGTGTACATATTCAGCGCTATAAAGGTTTGGGTGAGATGAACGCAGAGCAGCTTTGGGATACGACCTTAAATCCTGCTACACGTACTTTGATGCAAGCGAGTATAGAGAATGCAGCTGAGTGTGATCATACGTTTTCTATGTTGATGGGTGATGAGGTTGCTCCACGTAGAGAGTTTATTGAGCGTAATGCTAAGTATGCGAAGATTGACGCATAACAGGTAAAGTGATTTTACTCCAATATAACAAGAAAAGGACCATTGCGGTCCTTTTCTTGTTATATTGGAGTTTTTGTGAGTGATGCTGTTTATTTGTGGATACCTTTTATTTCTTATATAAGAACATTTTCATTTTCTTATAATTGATAACCGCATGGAATTTTAACAACAGGTCACCACCAATAATGGCGCTGATTGGCGGATGCCCCAATCCTTCGTACGCTTGGTTTACGGCTTCTAAATCAAGTGCCACAGTCTCATAATCTTTTAAAACCAAACTCCCTATCTTTAATTTAGGAATATTTGCCTGCAAGGTGCTGGATGTGGTAAAGAGCGTGGTGGCATGTGCTTCTTCAGTGTGTTCCAGTTCTTTAATATGAGTTTGAATAAACGTTTTATCAAAAACAGATCTGGAAGCGCCAGTGTCAACTACTGCGAATAACTTTTGTCCAAAAACAACAATTTCCACCAAAAGGTGGAAACCGTCGTCTTGTAAGTTTATTAAGGTTAGGGGAACAGAAATTGTTCTCATCAAATTATATCATTTTCATATCTGTGAGCACTGTATTCATGCTGCGCACTGCATCAGCACTTTTACTAAAGGCAGATTGTTCTTCATCACTTAGTTTAAAATCAAGAATCTTTTCGACCCCGTTTTTACCAATTATGACAGGCACAACTAATGATATGTCTTCTTGTCCATATTCGCCATCCAGGTAAACACCAGAAGAGATTAGTTTTTTCTCGTCGCGTACAATGCTTTCTACCATGGCAGCTGTTCCGGCTCCGGGAGCGTACCATGCAGACGTACCAATTAATCCAGTCAATGTAGCTCCACCTACCATTGTTGATTTTACAACTTTATCCTGTTGTTCTTTACTTAATAATTGCGTAACCGGAATGCTGTTCCATGTTGCGTGATGAATCAAGGGGATCATTGTTGTATCGCCATGACCACCAATAACTACTGCATTTAGATCAGCAGGAGAGCAGCCTAATTCCTGGCTCAGATAATATTTAAACCGGGATGAATCCAATGCACCACCCATACCAAGGATACGGTTTTTAGGTAGTCCGGATGTTTTTAAGGTAAGATAATTCATGGTATCCATTGGGTTTGATACCACAATAATGATCGTGTTAGGCGAGTATTTTAAAATATTCTCAGTAACTCCTTTTACGATATTCGCATTTGTTCCGATAAGCTCTTCGCGTGTCATTCCCGGTTTACGTGGTAATCCCGAAGTAATGACTACTACTTCAGAGTCCGCAGTACTTGCATAATCGTTGGTAACACCTTTAATTTTAGTGTCGAAGCCAAGTAAAGCGGCCGTTTGCATCATGTCTATCGATTTGCCTTCGGCAAAACCTTCTTTGATGTCTAATAAAATAAGTTCTTCAGCTAATTCTTTTCTGGCAATGTTATCTGCACAGGTGGCACCTACGGCGCCGGCACCTACAACTGTTATCTTCATAAATATTTTTTTTATGTATGTTACCTTCTTTCGAAGTTAGAAAATTACGTGAGTTTAAAAAATGCTTTTGAAAACTTTCTTCTTCGTTAGGGGTTTTATGATAAAGAATTTACATTTGCCTAAGACTAAACAACCGGAGAGCTTATGGATAACCAACCAGTAAAACGAGTAGATATAATGGCTTATGTAGGGAAGTGGTATTCTTTGTATTCCATTCCTACTTTTATGGATAAACACTGGCGAAGAAAGGTGGAGACATATGTGATCCATCCAGATGGTTATTATGCGGTATTTACAACCTACAATGTTGTTGGAGAACAAAAGCGGAAGTATATCAGATCTAAGCTATTTGTCGTAAGAGGAACAGGAAATGCTGTTTTTAAATCACAGTTGGTTTGGCCATTTAAGAATGATTATTGGGTGATTGAACTTGCGGAGGACTATTCCTATGTAGTAATTGGGCATCCCAAACATAAGATCCTTGCTATCCTTTCCCGTAAGCCTGAGTTGCCAAAAGAGTTGTTAAAAGAGATCGTAGACCGCTGCCGCCAAAAAGGGTATGATACCTCAAAACTTGTATTTCAGGAGCATAAGGCTGTGCATCATGAACCTGAAAAGGAACCTGCTTAAAATTACAATTGCTTTAATCAACGGCAGCTAAAAATCCGTATTTTTGTTCCTTCATTTTGATTTCAGGAAACGAGAATAATTACCAGCTATGTATTTAATATTTGATACCGAAACCACCGGTTTACCACGCAATTGGAATGCACCAATTACCGATACAGACAATTGGCCAAGGTGTATTCAGATCGCATGGCAATTACATGATGAGTTAGGTAACCTGATAGAGCATCAAGATTATCTGGTAAAGCCCAATGGATTTAATATCCCGTATGATGCCGAACGGATCCATGGGATATCAACGGAATTGGCCGAGGAGCAAGGTATAGGACTGGCAGAAGTGTTAGAGAAGTTTAATGTTGCATTATCCAAAGCTAAATTTGTTGTCGGACAGAATATTGGCTTTGATGTGAACATTATGGGGTGTGAATTTCACCGGTTGGGTGTAACGAGCCCTATGGCGCAAATGCCGGTGTTGGATACCTGTACCGAAATCACTGCCGAGCTGTTAAAACTTCCGGGCGGACGGGGAGGTAAATTCAAATTGCCTACACTAACAGAACTTCACCAATATCTTTTTGGTGAGCCATTTTCTGAAGCCCACAATGCAACTGCCGATGTGGAGGCCACTACCCGCTGTTTTTTACAGCTGATCAAATTGGAGGTCTTTAGACTTGATCAATTACAGGTTGATCAGGCGTACATACAACGTTTTAAGGAAAATACACCGCAGGTATTTGAGCGTGTAGGCCTAAACCATGTTAACCTTAAATCTGCTTCTGATGAAATCAGAAAACGCTTGCAACAAACTGAAGCACCTAAGGTTTCAAAAAGCACACTCAATGAGAATAAACGCGAATTGGCAGCTGCTAGTTTTGCTCATTTACATAACCATACGCAGTTTTCTGTACTGCAATCTACCATAAATATTCCTTCACTTATTAAAGCGACTGCGGCTTTTAAAATGCCTGCCGTAGCCATGACCGATCATGCAAACATGATGGGCGCCTTTCACTTTGTTGCACAGGTGCTTAATCATAATAAAGGGGTCGAAGCAAGGAATCAAGTTGCTTTGGATGAAGGGAAAACACCGGAAGAGGTCATTATTAAACCTATTGTAGGTTGTGAATTCTTTGTGTGTGAAAATCATGAAGATAAGAGCAGAAAGGACAATGGCTACCAGGTAGTACTATTGGCGAAAAATAAAGCTGGTTATCATAACCTGGCTAAAATGTCGTCCATAGCTTATACAAAAGGATTTTACTATATCCCCAGGATAGATAAGGCGATCATTGAACAGTATAAGGATGATACTATAGTGCTGTCGGGTAACTTGTATGGAGAGATTTCCAGTAAGTTGCTGAACCTGGGGGAAAAGCAAGCTGAAGAAGCTTTACTATGGTGGAAATCTCAGTTTGGTGATGATTTTTACATCGAGCTGATGCGCCATAGCCAGGAAGACGAAGATATTGTAAATACTTCCCTGGTTACTCTTGCTAAAAAACACGATGTAAAGCTGATCGCTACCAATAATACCTATTACATTAATAAAAAAGACGCTAATGCGCACGATATTTTATTGTGTGTTAAAGATGGTGAGAAACAAGCTACGCCGATAGGAAGAGGAAGGGGCTTCAGGTTTGGATTACCGAATCAGGAATATTATTTTAAATCTCCTGACGAAATGAAAAACCTATTCGCTGATTTGCCGGAGGCCATTCTCAATATTCAGGAGATTATTGATAAGATTGAGATTTACAAACTCGCCCGTGAGGTTCTATTGCCAAAATTTGATATTTCCGATGAGTTCCTGGTGGAGGAAGATGAAGTCGATGGTGGTAAAAGAGGAGAAAATAAATATTTGCGTCATTTGACCTATGTAGGCGCAAAAAAGCGATATAGCGAAATTACTCCTGAAATAGAGGAACGACTTGATTTTGAGTTGCAGACGATCGAGAAAACCGGATACCCGGGATATTTCTTGATTGTACAGGATTTTATAGCTGAAGCCAGGAATCTGGATGTTTCTGTAGGCCCTGGCCGGGGATCTGCTGCAGGATCTGCAGTAGCTTATTGTTTAGGTATTACCAATATAGATCCGATTAAGTACGATCTTCTTTTTGAGCGTTTCCTGAACCCGGATCGTGTATCCATGCCCGATATTGATATCGACTTTGATGATGAAGGCCGTGGCAGGGTTATGGATTATGTAATCAAGAAGTATGGCGCTAACCAGGTAGCTCAAATCATCACCTATGGTACGATGGCGGCTAAATCCTCCGTTAAAGATACGGCGAGAGTATTGGATCTTCCATTATTTGAAGCAGAGAAGATCGCCAAGCTGATTCCTAATATGAAGCTGGCCAAGATCTTTACACTTGATGAAAAGAATTTAAAAGAAGCCTTACGTGCAGATGAATACGAAAAGGTGCTGGAGCTTAAAAATCTGGCGGAAGCAAGAGATCTTGGCGCTAAGACGCTTGAGCAAGCACAAATTTTAGAAGGATCCTTAAGGAATACCGGTATCCATGCTTGTGGGGTAATCATTACACCGAGCGATATTACTAATTTCGTTCCGGTGGCTACAGCAAAGGACTCTGATCTGTATGTAACCCAGTTTGATAACTCGGTCGTAGAAAGTGCTGGCTTGTTGAAAATGGACTTTTTGGGGTTAAAAACATTGACCCTCATTAAGGATACGGTTAAGCTGGTTAAATTCAGACATGATATAGATCTTGATCCGGATAATTTTCCGATCGATGATGCCAAGACTTATGAGCTTTTCCAAAGAGGTGAAACCATCGGTATCTTCCAGTACGAGAGTACCGGGATGCAGAAGTACATGAAGGAATTAAAGCCTACTGTATTTGGTGACTTGATCGCCATGAATGCTTTGTACCGTCCTGGACCATTGGAGTATATCCCAAGTTTCGTACGTAGGAAGAACGGTGAGGAAGAGATTAAGTATGATTTGGATGCCTGTGAAGAGTATTTAAAAGAAACTTACGGAATTACAGTATATCAGGAACAGGTGATGTTGCTGTCCCAAAAGCTTGCCGGATTTACAAAAGGTGAGGCCGACGTATTGCGTAAGGCAATGGGTAAAAAGCAAAAGGATGTATTGGATAAGATGAAGCCTAAGTTTGTTAAACAGGCAGCAGAGAAAGGTCATGATGCGGCAACATTAGAGAAGATATGGAAAGATTGGGAAGCGTTTGCATCTTATGCCTTTAACAAATCGCACTCTACATGTTATGCCTGGATTGCTTATCAGACAGCTTATTTAAAAGCGCACTTCCCGGCAGAATATATGGCAGCGGTTCTGTCGAATAACATGAGTGACATTAAGCAGGTAGCCTTTTTTATGGAAGAGTGCAAGCAGATGGGCGTACGTGTACTTGGCCCGGATGTGAATGAATCGGGCACTAAATTCTCTGTAAATACTCATGGCGAGGTACGTTTCGGCTTATCCGGTATTAAAGGAGTAGGAGATAAGGCGGTAGAGAGTATTATCGAAGATCGTAAGGAAAAAGGTCTGTACAAGGATTTGTACGATTTTGCGAGGAGATCAAATACCCGTACCGTAAATAAAAAGGCCTACGAGAGTTTTGTTTATAGTGGAGCTTTTGACGGCTTTGGTAACCATCGTGCACAGTACTTCTTTGTAGGGATTAACGATAAGATGAATGGCATTGAAAAGGTAATTAAATATGCCAATGATTTTCAGAATAATGAATCGTCTTCACAATCTTCTTTGTTTGGCGGTTCTGTTGCTGACCTGATTCTGGAGCCTGCTTTGCCTGTCGCACCTGAATGGAGCTTAATAGACCGGCTTAAATATGAAAAGGATGCCATAGGTATCTTTTTATCCGGTCATCCCTTGGATAACTATAAACTAGAGCTAAAGGAGTTCTGCCAGCATAAAGTAAGGCATTTGGCTTTGGTCAATAAAATAAGAACAGGCGATACCAATGAAGAGGTGCTTGCCGAGTTTGAAACGATAAAAAACAGAGAGCTTGTTGTTGGTGGCTTGGTTGTCGTGTCTGCACAGCGTATGACAAAAACCGGAAAACCTTTTGGGACGATGGTTTTTGAAGATTATGATGATACCAGTGAGCTGGCTTTGTTTGGCGATGATTTTATCAAATTTAAGCAGTTTTTAACAGATGGATATTTTCTCCAGATCCGAGGAAGAGTTGGGGAGAGGTTTAGAAAAGAGGGCGACTGGGAGTTTAAAATTACTTCTATCAATCTGTTATCTGAATTGAGAGATAAGCTGGCCAAGAGTGTTACTATCCAGGTACCAATAGAACGTGTTAATGATGATTTTATGAACCAGGTTCTTGCCATTCTGGAAAATAATAAAATGAGCACGGAGCAGCAAAACTGTCAATTGCTTTTTGATGTATATGATAGAGAACAAAATGTAGTGGTGAAAATGCCTTCAAAATCATTTAGAATTAACCCTACTAATGATTTTCTTGACCAACTGGATGCTTTAAACTTGAGTTCAAAGTTGAACTAATGTCATAATGGCATTAGCTAACTTGATGGCATTACAATTGATTATATATTTGCAGCCTGCAAGTGTTATACGTTGATGAGACAGATAATGCTCGGGCAAACTAAGTAAGATAACTAATATAAAAAAATAGAATTATGGCTTTAGAAATCACAGATGCTAACTTCGAGGAATTAGTATTAAAATCAGATAAACCCGTTTTAGTTGACTTTTGGGCGGAATGGTGTGGTCCATGTCGCATGGTAGGTCCTGTAGTAGATGAAATCTCAAAAGAATACGAAGGAAAAGCGATTGTAGGAAAGGTTAATGTTGATAATAACCCTCAAATTTCTACTCAGTTTGGTATCCGTAACATCCCGGCTTTATTGTACTTCAAAAATGGTGAAGTAGTAGATAAGCAAGTTGGTGCCGTGCCTAAATCAGTACTTGCACAGAAATTAGATAAACAGTTGTAATCAGCTTAAATATCATACCAATAAAAAAAGCGTTCATAACATTATGAACGCTTTTTTTATATTTACGTTATGCAGTCGCCCATTGATGAACAAAATCTACATTTTAATGCTAACCTGGAGTTACTTGCCCGGCAGGTAGTTGAAGGTTTTATTACAGGGTTGCATAAGAGCCCCTTTCATGGCTTTTCAGTTGAATTTGCTGAACACAGGCTTTATAATGTTGGAGATAATGTTAAAAACATAGATTGGAAGCTATATGCTCGCACGGACAAACTTTTTAGCAAGCGTTATGAAGAAGAAACCAATCTGCGCTGCCAGTTTATCATTGATGTCTCCTCATCAATGTACTTTCCCCTTAAGGAATACAATAAACTCAACTTTTCTGTACAATCTGTCGCAGCGTTGATCTACCTGCTAAAAAGGCAGCGTGATGCATTTGGATTGAGCTTGTTTACCGATCACCTGGTTTTAAATACTCAGGCAAAATCTACCACAACTCATCAGAAGTTTTTGTTTGCAAAGCTTGAGGAAATCCTGAAAACGGAGCAAATGAATATAAAAACTAATCTTGAACTAGCTTTACATCAGATTGCAGAATTGATTCATAAGCGTTCTTTAGTGGTTGTTTTTAGTGATATGCTCAATACAGTACAAGATGAGCATCATATTGAAGGTTTGTTTGCTGCCCTTCAGCACTTGAAGTTTAATAAACATGAAGTCATTATTTTTAACGTAACAGATAAAGCCAAAGAAGTCGATTTTAAGTTCGAGAATCGTCCTTATCAGTTTGTGGATATGGAAACAGGAGCGATATTGAAAACACATACCTCAAAAGTTAAGGATGCTTATCTTTCCCGAATGGAGAAATACCGACAGGCTATCCGGCTAAAATGTGCGCAGTACAAAATAGATATGGTAGATGCCGATATTGCACAAGGATTTCACCCTATATTACAGGCGTATCTGATTAAACGACAGAAAATGAGCTAATATTAAGCTGAAAAGCTTAAGCTATAGCGTCAATGTTCTTCAAGATAATCTCACAAGCCCATTCAATTTCTTCTTCGGTAATAATAAGTGGCGGTGCTAAGCGCATCGAATTGCTACAGTGTAAAAACCAATCGCTGATCAGGCCATCTACTATGCAGGCATCTATAATTTTTTTGTTGATCTCAAAATTTTCAAATTCTATGGCCATCATCAAACCTATGCCACGAACATCTTTAATAGCCGGATGTTGAAGTAATTTTTTAAATAATAAGCCTTTTTCTGTTACTCCATCTGTAATGTCTTCACTTACTATAGTCTGCAGTGTTGCCAAGCCGGCAGCACAGCTTACGGGGTGCCCACCAAATGTTGTAATGTGACCCAGGATAGGGTTTGTGGCAAGAGATATCATGATTTCACGTGAGCTGATAAAGGCTCCGATAGGCATACCGCCACCAATGCCTTTAGCTAGTAAAAGTATGTCTGGAACTATTCCGAAATGCTCGAATCCAAATAACCGACCCGTACGTCCAAAACCACATTGTATTTCGTCAAACACCAATAAGGTCCCGGTCTCTGTACATTTTGCTCTAAGCTCTTCAAAATAAGCCTTATCGGCAATTCGTATTCCCGCTTCGCCTTGTATGGTCTCCATAAATACAGCCGCAGTGCTGGTCGTAATCAAGTTCAGATCCGGTAAAAATCCGTAATTTATAAACTTAATATTCGGTAAAAGGGGTCTGTATGCTTGTTTAAATTCCTCGTTACCCATCAGACTCAGTGCACCCTGAGTACTGCCGTGATAAGAGTTGTGGCAGGCAATTATTTCCGAACGGTGTGTGTACCTTTTAGCTAACTTCATGGCACCTTCTACAGCTTCAGCTCCTGAATTTACAAAGTAGGTGCAATTTAAATTGGCAGGCAATACCTCAGCCAGGGCTTTTGCAAAGTTTACCTGTGGACTTTGCACAAACTCCCCATAAACCATAATATGCATATAGCTTGCTGCTTGTTGTTGCACTGCGCTTACAACTGCCGGGTGGCAGTGGCCAACATTGCTTACGCCAATGCCGGCAATTAAATCCATGTATTTCCTGCCGTCTGCATCATAAAGATACATTCCACTGGCTTTAACAAATTCTAATAAAAGCGGTTCTAAAGTCGTTTGAGCATTGTGTTGAAGAAATAACTGACGTTGTGTAAGCATACGCCAAAATTACGAATTAATTTGGCTGCGGTTTGCCGTTATTTCTATATTTTGATAGTAATTCTCTTTTAAAAGATTCCTGCGCCCTGTAAAACTTGCCAACGATTTTGATTGGCAGGTTTTCCCTCAGTTTTGAGTAATACCTTCTGTCGAGGTTTAATTCCCGCTGTCTCATGTTAAAATCATTTGAAATTAAAGTTTGTACCTGGCTGTCAGATAATTCCTCAATTTCAGAGATTTTTCTAAAGCTGATCATTTTTTGAGAACGTTCTTTGCGCAACTCATCCTGTTCCCGCTGCCAATCATTATAAATCGGCCAAAAAATTTTAGCCTCGTCTGCGGAAAGATCTAGCTTTTGGGTTAAGTATGCAATTTTATACGATTCAATTTCATTTTTGCGATCTCCAAATCCTTGGGCCGAAACCATGATAGGGAGGATGAATAGAAAAGTAATGAGTAATTGTTTCATTTGATATTGTTTTTATAGACTCGAAGCAATTTCATTTTGTGAATAATTGTTAAGAATATAGTTCTCCAAAGCTACATCTGTAGGCATTGGTTTTGTCTGTTGTAAGCCATTGTCTTTTATATGATCAATAATTACATCCTCATCGATGTCATATAAAATTTGTTCAGTGGCAAGGTCATTATAGGTTAATTTTTGAGCTGGTATATGCTGTTGGTAGAAATAAAAGCCCACAGTACTCAATATCACGAAACAAGCTGCCGAAGCATATTTTAATAGCTTGGAATGCCATAAACGAACAACCCTTGCCGATTGCGCCGATTTGACTTCATTAATCGTTTTGCTAAGAATATTTGATTGTAGTTGCTCAAAGTAGTTAGTCGGAACTGTATAATCGTTACTTTCAGGCATTACTGCTTTGATCTTTTCCTTAACCAACTCACTATTTAGCTGTGTACTAAGCTCATTAAAATAGTTGGCAGGTATAGTAAAGCCTGACTTATCAACTTCAGCTCTCATTTTTTCGAGATATATGGCACTCGATATATGAAAGGTTAAGTCCTCAAAATATTCTTCAGGAACAGAAAAAGGATGGTATACAGATAAGCCAGCTAATGTCGGGGCCTCCTTTTTCCAATCGTTATTTTCTACTTTATTATCCATTTCAAATATATTGATACATTATATCCCAAAAGGTTTAAAATGTAATGTCTTCATTTAGCATAAAAGTTTCAACTTTTTTTACAGCGATGTGGAATGAGGCTTTTAACGCCCCCACGCTGGTGCCGGTAATATCAGATATTTCCTCATATTTTAAATCGTCGAAGTACTTCATGTTGAAAATCAGACGCTGCTTTTCAGGAAGGGTAAGCAATGCCTGTTGAAGCTTTAGCTGGACTTTATCTCCATTAAAATGAGAAGAAGCAATTAAAGTTTCAGTCAGCTCTGCAGATACTTCTTCTAAGGGAGTATTGTTCCGTTGTTTCTTTTTGTTTAAAAAAGTAATGGATTCATTGGTCGCAATGCGGTAAATCCAGGTATACAGCTGTGAGTCGCTGCGGAATTTGTCAAGGTTCTTCCAAACCTTTATAAAGGTATCCTGTACCAAATCATCGGCATCATCATGATCAATTACCAGTCGTCTGATATGCCAATATATTTTTTGCTGATATTTATTTAGAAGCAGGTTAAAGGCTTCATCGCGAGTTTTTTTATTTAAGAATTTCTCTAAAATCTCTGAATCTTCAACCTGCTTCATTAATCGTCCTTTTATATATTATTTATTGGCTCTTTTCATCACCTTTTGAGCAGCCTCAACAATATTTACACTGTCTAACCCGTATTTGGTCATCAATTGATCAGGAGTACCACTTTCGCCAAAACTGTCATTTACTGCAACAAACTCCTGTGGTGTTGGCAATTCTGTTGAAAGTAATCTTGCCACACTTTCACCTAGTCCACCAAATTTGTTGTGTTCTTCGCAAGTAACCACACAGCCTGTTTTCTTTACAGATTTCAATATGGCTTCGTCATCCAAAGGTTTAATGGTGTGAATATTGATGATTTCGGCATCGATACCTAGCTCAGCTAATTTTTCGCCAGCCTCAATTGCTTTCCAAACCATGTGGCCTGTTGCAATAATAGTTACATCTTTACCTTCGTTTACCATCCAGGCTTTTCCGATTTCGAATTTCTGATCAGGATCAGTAAATACAGGAATTACCGGACGGCCAAAACGCAAGTAAACAGGTCCATGATGCTCGGCAATAGCTATTGTAGCAGCTTTGGTTTGGTTGTAATCACAGGTATTGATTACAGTCATACCTGGAAGCATTTTCATTAAGCCTATATCTTCAAGTATCTGGTGAGTTGCACCATCTTCACCTAAGGTTAGACCAGCGTGTGAAGCGCAGATTTTAACATTTTTATCCGAGTAGGCAACCGACTGACGGATCTGGTCGTAAACCCTACCTGTAGAGAAGTTAGCAAAAGTTCCTGTGAAAGGTACTTTTCCGCCAATAGTTAAACCGGCAGCAATACCAATCATATTGGCTTCAGCAATTCCGATTTGGAAAAAACGTTCCGGAAATTCCTTTATAAAGGCATCCATTTTTAAAGAGCCTACTAAGTCAGCACAAAGTGCTACTACTTCAGGATTTTTTTTTCCTGCTTCAAGCAATCCAGCTCCAAAGCCAGAGCGTGTATCTTTTTTTTCAGTGTATGTATACTTCTTCATTCTTAATAATCTTTAAGGGTACTACTTAATTGAGCAAGGGCGGCTACAAGCTGTTCATCATTAGGTGCAACACCATGCCATTTGTGAGATCCCATCATGAAATCAACACCATAACCCATTTGTGTACTCATTAAGTTTAAAACTGGTTTCCCTTTACCCGTTAATGATTTAGCGTAATGTAATGCTTTTACGATAGCATCCATATCATTACCATCAGAATTGATTACATGCCATCCAAAAGCTTCAAATTTAGCTTGAAGGTTTTCAAGTGACAATACTTTTTCTGTAGGACCATCTATTTGCTGACCGTTATAATCGATAGAAGCGATCAGATTATCTACTTTATTATGGGGAGCATACATAATGGCTTCCCAATTTTGACCTTCTTGTAATTCACCATCTCCAAGTAAAGCAAATACAATTGAATGATCTTTATTTAATTTCTTAGCTTGAGCTGCACCAATAGCAACAGACATACCCTGACCTAAAGATCCCGATGCGATTCTGATACCTGGAAGTCCTTCATGAGTTGTCGGGTGACCTTGTAACCTTGAGTTTAACTTTCTGAAAGTAGCTAGTTCACTTACTTCAAAATAGCCTGATCTGGCCAATACGCTGTAAAAAACCGGCGAAATGTGCCCGTTTGAAAGAAAAAACAAATCTTCGCCTTTTCCATCCATCTTAAAATCAGTAGAGTGGTTCATGATTTCAAAATACAATGCAGTCATAAAATCTGCACATCCTAATGATCCACCCGGATGACCCGATTGGCAGGCATGTACCATTCTAACAATATCCCTTCTAACTTGAGCAGCGATATCCTCTAATTCACTTATTTTATGTTTCATTAATTGGGGTTGTTGATTAATAAGACAAATGTAATTAAAAATACATTGGGCTGTATCAAAAGTAGCGCCTTCCTGTTGTTAATCATATCACTCATCTCAATAACCAATTATAATTAATGTTAAATCTCTTTATCTGTTCAAAATGTTAGGTTTATAGGGCTTAAAATATCAAAACAAACGTTTGTGCAGAAAAAAATAGGCATCAATACTAAATAATAAAGTTACATCTGTTGTAATTGGAGCCAACTCTGTTGTTTTCAGTCACAATGTACAATAAAGACAACCGTTTGCGCTAACAAATGGTGTTACTATAATTTAATTAAGCACGTTATTCAATGGAAATTTATATTTTTAGAGCTTGAAGTTTTTAAAATAGTTCAAGAAGTAGGCATCACACAAAATTAAAACAGTAAACTTAATCATGACAAACCAAACAAAATCGTCAGTAATTTCTCCCATTGTAACGATTGGAGCTTTGTTCTTTATTTTTGGCTTTGTAACCTGGGCCAACAGTACACTAATCCCATTTCTAAAACTTGCTTGTGGTCTTAAAACCGATTTCGAAGCCTTCCTTGTTACTTTTGCTTCGTATATTGCTTATTTCTTTCTGTCATTACCATCTTCATGGATACTTAAAAAACTAGGGTTCAAGAATGGACTGGTTATGGGCTTAATTGTTTTGGGGATAGGTTCCCTAATTTTTATCCCGGCAGCAAGTTCAAGAAGTTTTGGTTTGTTTTTAACAGGGATTTTTATCCAGGGTGCAGCCCTATCTCTATTACAAACAGCCTCTAATCCATACATAAGTATCATTGGTCCAATAGAAAGTGCGGCAAAGCGTATTAGTATCATGGGCGTGTGTAATAAATTTGCAGGTATCATTGTCCCAATTATCATGGGTACCCTGTTCCTTAAAAATGCTTCAGGCATTGAGGCCAAAATTAACGATGTAACAACAACCGTTGCCGAGAAAGAAGCATTACTTGCCGAAGTTCTAGGCCGCGTATATACGCCATATATTGTTTTGGCGATCGTATTCGTTGCTTTCGCGATGTTCATTAAATATTCTCATTTACCAGAGGTAGATGTGGATAAAGACGAAGTGATTGAGGGTGAAGATATAAAGACTGCTAAAACATCTATCTTTCAGTTTCCTCACTTATTTTTAGGCGCATTCTGTATTTTCGTTTATGTTGCTGCAGAAGTAATGGCAGGAGACATTATTGGTGTTTACGCTAAAGAATTAGGTATCAGCCCAGATATTAGTAAGTATTTTACTACATTAACCTTAACAAGTATGCTGGTTGGTTATTTTATTGGTATTGCAACTATTCCTAAATATGTTACGCAACAAGCGGCTCTTAAAATCTGTGCAATTACAGGGGTAATATTCGTTTGTGCTGCTTACTTTACCGGTGGATATACATCAGTAATATTTGTTGGTCTATTAGGATTAGCAAACTCATTAATGTGGCCTGCCATTTTTCCGCTGGGTATAAAAGGACTGGGTAAATTCACTAAAACAGGTTCTGCCATTATGATTATGGGGATCGCCGGTGGTGCCATCTGGCCTTTAATTTACGGTTACCTGAAAGATTATGCAGGTATGCATTTTCAACTGGCATTTTTTGTAAGTGTATTGCCTTGCTATTTATACATCTGGTTTTTTGCTGTATCCGGACATAGAATCGGAAAGAAAGCATAAGCTCATTATATAAGTTTAAAAAGGGGGTGTATCATGAAAATGTGCAACCCCTTTTTAGCGTTTTATACCTCCTTAGTTGAACAAAATGAATAGTCTGAACCAGCGTCATACTTGCTATTTTTAGCATTACAATACCGGGAGTTTAAAATCTTTAATGCATACTATTTATGTTCATTTCCATTTTACAGAGGAGGTTGAAGGATATATCAATTTCAAAGAAATTGTATTTTATCATAAGCATTATTGCTTT
The DNA here is from genome assembly GCA_029202485.1 of Candidatus Pedobacter colombiensis. NCBI lineage: Bacteria > Pseudomonadati > Bacteroidota > Sphingobacteriia > Sphingobacteriales > Sphingobacteriaceae > Pedobacter > Candidatus Pedobacter colombiensis. The sequence continues at coordinate 697,360 of CP119313.1, forward strand.
ATTGGTTGTCATTGCGCTTTATACTTCCGGACTTTCTATTACAACTCTGTCGTTGCTCTCATTGGTTTTAGGGACAATTGGGGTAGTTACTGTAATCACCATCAGTCAAAGCCTGATTAAGGATCTGAATGCCATCACTAAAGGAGCCGATCTGATTAGAAAAGGAAGTTTTCAAAGCAAAGTTCAAGTTCATTCCAGAGATGAAATAGGTACTTTGGCAATGGCTTTTAATGACATGACCAATACGTTGGAACAAAAGATTGCAGAACTTAAACTTACAGAAGATAACCTGATTAAAGAGAGAGAAAGAGCCGAACATTTCGAAAAGGCAAAAAAACACTTCCTTGTAAATATGAGCCACGAAATCAGGACCCCTATGAATGCCATATTGGGCTTTGCCAGATATTTACAGGAGTCGTTGACAGGAAAAGACGAGCAGGAGTCTATCAGGATGATTGTGAAATCGGGGGAACACTTATTGGCAACATTAAATGATATTCTAGACTTTTCCAATATAGAGACGGGTGCAGTTAGTTTTATGAGGCTACCATTTAATTTAAGGGATACTATAGCAACGATCTATCAGCTGATGGAGTCGAATGCTAAACTTAAAAAAATAGGGTTAAGCTACAGTATAGATAATAGTATACCTGATTCCATTATATATGGGGATTCAGTTAGGCTTACTCAGATTCTGTTAAGTCTAACTTCCAATGCGTTAAAATTTACAGAATTTGGGCATGTTTCCATAGCTGCAAAGGCAGTTTCGAATGATGAAGATGATCAAATTGCAATCGAGTTTAGTGTTAAAGATACAGGAATAGGGATCCCGTTAGAAAAGCAGGAAAAGATCTTTGAACTCTTTGAACAGGGAACAAACCATATGACGCGGAAATTTGGGGGAACAGGAATTGGTCTAAGCATTGTAAAACATTTAATTACATTGCAACAAGGCGAAATTTATGTACGCAGCATCCTTAACGAGGGGTCAGAATTTTGTTTTAAGTTATCTTTTTTTAAAACTAATATCTGTGATGATGATTGGGATGAACACCATAAGAATGAATTGGCTTTAAAACCTGATTTGGAGTCAAGAAAGCGAATAAAAGTGTTGATTGTTGAGGACAATGCCATAAATCAGCTATTGGTTATTAAACTATTGCAGAAGCATGGCTATGAAACTACCGTAGCTGAGAATGGTAAAGTCGCGTTGAGGAAGTATACTACTGCTGATTTTGATATTATTCTGATGGATTTGCAGATGCCCGAAATGGATGGATATGAAACCACTATTCATATCCGTGATCTGAAATCCTATAAAAAAGATGTACCCATCGTGGCCATGACAGCCCATACCATTAAAGGTGAAATGGAAAAGTGTCTTTCTATTGGCATGAATGATTATATCTCAAAACCATTTCATGCCAATGAATTATACGAAAAGATTACAGGCCTGGTTAAGCAAGTAACTCCAACACTTGTGCAGTAGAATTTTTAGTATCAACCTTCTTGATAATATGTGCAATCATGCCATTTTCATCAATCACAAAAGTTGTTCGGTTTGTTCCCATGTATTTCTTGCCATACATATTCTTTTCACCCCAAACGCCATAATCTGTTACAATCTTTTTGTCAGTATCCGCCAGCAGTGTAAATGGTAAACTATGTTTGGTTACAAATTTCTGATGAGATTTTTCATCGTCTACACTTACTCCTAAAACAACAATACCCTTAGCGGTTAATCCCTGATAGTTGTCTCTAAAGTCACAAGCCTCAGCGGTACAGCCGGGAGTATCATCTTTAGGATAAAAATAAAGGACAACCGTTTTTCCTATAAACTGATCAAGTGATACAGTATTCCCATTCTGGTCTTTTGCAGAAATAGCAGGTGCCTTTTGGCCTTCTTTTAATTCGCTCATAATGTCTATTTGTAAAAAGTAATTGAATAGTTCTTGTTGTTGTCTTTCATGTCAGAAACAATGATTTCCAGCGTATGTTTTCCAGGACCAGTGCGTTCATCAAAAGTGTGCCATAAAGTGGCTGTTTTAGCATCAAATTCCATTAAAACCCATTTGCCATCAATGTACCCATTAAAATTTTTGATACCCGAAAGGTTATCTCTAATTTTAAAAGACATTTTACCCATTCCAGCCATGCTCTTGCCATCAGCAATATTAATAGGAGTAATGGTAGGTGGAACTGTATCTATGGCAATAAAAAAGCTGCCAAAATTTCGGGGGGTAGCTTTTACAAAACCATTTTCAAAATATCCACCCTGCGATGATCGATCAGTATTTACAATAAGTGCCTTTTCTTTGTATTTATTTAAGGCGCTATCGGCTTTTATCCAAAGTTCAAAACCTGTATGCAATGGTGTAAGGTTATTATGGATTTGGTGTACGGCAGAGTAGGCATTACCAGCAGTCCTGGGAGATTTTTTATAAATAAAGTTCAAATCATTGTATAAGCTTCCTTTTGGGATCACAACCTTTACTTCGGCATTGCTAAATTCATTTACATTGTTGTAAGCAAAGTTCAAAATCCCTGGTATTTCCTCTGGAATATTGATAACTGCTTTTGAGTCAGCTTGTACATTAAAGGCCAGGACACTTTTGTTGCCCTTACCGTCGGCAATAATGTACTTTAACTGGTGCAATTTTCCATCAGTAAATTCCAGCTTTCCATTATTCACCAAATTATAATAAATTTTTAATGGATTACCCGGATCAACAAAGCTCTTTTGGATACTTTTCTTAGTAGTGAGATAAGTAGGATAATCAATATGCGAGTTGATGGCCTTACTGTTTTCAAAAGAAAATTTTTCTAATGCAGAGGTATAAATGGTTTGACCATCTAGCTCCAGTTCTATAGAATAAACACCATTGGTACCAGATGCACCATTGTGTTTATCCGTAGTGACTACACCAAAACCTACTTCACCACTCAGATTAATAGTGTTTACCTTATTTAGATGATAAGTTCCATTAGCTCCCATAACCTGAAAGTACTGTTTTGGGGTAAACTCATTAAATGGTTTTTTGTTTAAACGGTATACATACATAGCATGGATAACAGGGGGGATGTTGTCGGGAATTTCAAGGCCAAACAATAATGGATTGATTGTCGCTTCGGTTTTGGTATCTCTGATCTCAAAATGTAGGTGTGGCCCACCTGAGCTACCTGTATTTCCGGTATAAGCAATAATATCACCTTTGCGTACAGGAATAAATTGTGCATTAGGAAATTCATCAATCTCATAAGATTTTTTCTGGTATTGAATAGCTTTAACCTGTTGTGCTATTTTAGGTCCAAATCGTTGTAAGTGCCCATATACAGAAGTATAACCATTAGGATGATTCAGGTATATTGCTAATCCAAAGCCGCTGTTTTGAACACGCAAGCGCGAAATGTAGCCGTCAGCAATTGCATAAACAGGATAACCTTCGCGCTGATTGGTACGGTAGTCCATTCCTGAATGAAAGTGATTGGCACGAAGCTCGCCAAACGAGCCCGCTAAGGCTGGCGGGGTAATATCTAAGGGCGATCTAAAGTCTACCAAAGGGTATTTGTTATTGCTAAATATTTGTTGGCTATAAGTATTTAGTGAAAATATAACTGCAACAGCCAGAAGGATATTTTTTTTAATCATTAATGTTATTTTATGTCAAAACTAAGTAGCTGTTTTTCCTCTAACCAGGCTTCCAGCTTATCACCCTGATGAACCTGTCCCACACCTTCGGGGGTACCCGTAAAAATAAGGTCGCCTTTTTTTAAGGTGATGTAACGTGATACAAAGGCAATAATCTTTTCAAACGAAAATATCATATGTTTTGTATTTCCGTTCTGTCTGCTACTATTGTTGATCTTTAATTCGAAAGGAAGGTCGTAGATATTTTCAATTCCGGTTTTAGGAATGAAGCTACTGACTGCTGCAGAATGGTCAAAGGCTTTCGCGAGTTCCCAGGGCAATCCTTTTGCCTTATGAGCCGTTTGAATGTCACGCGCTGTAAAATCTATACCTAAACCGACTTCTTCATAATATTTGTGTGCGAATTTTTCTGATATGTGTTTACCCTCCTTACTTATTTTTAGCACAACTTCAAGCTCATAATGAATATCTGATGAGAAATCCGGAATATAAAAGGGCTTGTTGTCTTTTAGCAAAGCGGTATCCGGTTTTAAAAATATAACCGGGCTATCGGGAATGGGATTATTTAATTCTTTAGCGTGTTCGGCATAGTTGCGTCCTATGGCAATTATCTTCATACTGTGAATGTGAATTTTATAAAATGATGTAGCTAACAAGGATTAAGCCACGTTGTTTTCTGGTATCAAAAATACGAAAGAAATAGGAGGATACAAGGTATGGCCCTTTTATAAAACGGAAATACGTTTTACAATAGTTTCAGTGCCGGACATTATTTTTAGAAAATATATACCGCTATTTAAACGGTTGGGAATGGTATAGGTCTTTGTTTGTTCTCCAGCAGGCACACGCTCATTAGAGAGGGTCACGATCTCGTTACCCAGTAAGTCCATTATTTTAACGGAAAGATTAGACTCTCTATCCAAACGCAGGATCAGATTAATTTGATCATCAACAGGATTAGGGTATACTTTTAAAACAGTAAGGATTTTTTCTTGCTTAGGATTGTTCAAGCTCTTGTTACCCGCAATCAGGTCATTATATTGAACATATCCCAAATTATACTTTGGTTTGTAAGTTGGAACATTTGCTTTGATCTGGGGTGTTTTATTGATCTTTTTTGCACGAATACCAACAGATGAACTATCTGATCTTTGACCGAAAACACTAACGCTACACAAAACACTCAAGCATAATATGCAGGAAATGTTCAAGAGCCGCACAATTTTTCGTTGTATCTTCATGTTTGGTAGTGCCAAAAATATAAATAATAAAATAAAAAAATCAATCATTTTGTTTACTATTTTCATATTTAACAATATTTAACATGTTTCGCCGTTGAATACTGTTTTCGATTTTTGGGAGGTCAAAATTTCTTCTTAAACATTAATGAGTTAAATTTTGTTTATTTACTGTACTTTTGCCCTCTGTTTTAATTAAATACTATCAAATCATATTCTTAAATAGTGTCAAGTCAAAAGAATTTTAATGCGCTTTCTGCCGGCGGTTTATTAGTAAGTTTAGGCATTGTATACGGTGATATTGGTACTTCACCTCTTTATACCCTTAAGGCAATCTTTAATTCTGTAGTTGGAGGCGGGCAGGAGGTGACAACCGATCTTGTTCTTGGTGCACTTTCCTGTATTATCTGGACACTAACGCTGCAAACTACAGTCAAGTACGTAATTATTACACTAAGAGCCGATAATAGAGGTGAGGGTGGGATATTCTCTCTTTATTCTTTGGTGCGTAAAAATGCCAAATGGTTGGTTATACCCGCAATAGTAGGAGGTTGTGCCTTATTAGCAGATGGCGTCATCACTCCGAGTATTACTGTAACTTCGGCCATAGAGGGTTTGCAGTTAAAATTCCCTACCGTAAGTGTAATACCTATCGTATTGTCCATTATAACCGGATTGTTCGTGATACAGCAGTTCGGATCTAACCTTGTTGGTAAGCTATTTGGCCCTATCATGTTTCTATGGTTTGGAGCTTTAGGTTTGCTCGGAATATTATTTGTGGTACAGGATTTCAGTATATTTAAAGCTTTAAACCCATATTATGCAATTAATCTGCTGATCAATAATCCTATGGCATTGTTGATTTTGGGTGGCGTGTTTCTATGTACCACCGGGGCCGAGGCATTGTATTCTGATATGGGACATTGCGGACGTTCAAATATTCGTGTGAGCTGGGTTTTTGTTAAAACGATGTTGATCTTGAACTACCTGGGACAAGGTGTTTGGATCTTACATCATGGTAATTACGACACCGGTTTAAACCCTTTCTTTGAGATTGTTCCTGCTCCGTACCTGTTGTTTATGGTTGCTTTGGCAACGGTTGCCGCTGTAATCGCCAGTCAGGCAATGATTACAGGTTCTTTTACTCTGATCTCCGAAGCGGTGAGGTTAAATCTTTGGCCTAAAGTGCGGATCAATTATCCAAGTAACATGAAAGGACAAATCTATGTGCCATCTATAAACTGGATACTTTGGGCCGGCTGCATAGCTGTCGTTTTAATATTTAAAAATTCAGGAGCAATGGAGGGAGCCTATGGTTTGGCCATTAACCTTACATTTTTATCTACCACCATTCTGATTGCGGCCTACATGAAACGCAAAAAAGTGCCGATGTATATCATCGGTATATTCTTACTCATCTATGTGATGATTGAGTTGACGTTCTTAGTAGGTAATATGTCTAAATTCTTACATGGCGGATGGGTAACAGTGATGATCGGTTCAGCCTTATTTACCGTGATGTGGAGCTGGTATATATCCAGAAAAATCAAGAATAGATTTGTTAAATATGTTGAAATTGAAGATTATTATGAGATTATAAGTGAACTGAGTGAGGACATTTCTGTGCCGAAATATTCTTCGCAATTGGTGTACTTAACGAGTGCTAATTTCAAAACGGAGATAGAGTCGAAAATTATTTATTCAATTATTCAGAAAGAGCCTAAACGAGCTGATGTTTACTGGTTGGTGCACGTTGATGTGGTTGATGAGCCATTTACCAGAGAATATAAGGTAGAGTTTTTGATTCCAAATAAATTGATCAGAATAGACTTTAAACTAGGTTTCAGGGTAGAGCAACGGGTAAATTTACTATATAGGAGGGTAATTGAAGAACTGGTTAAGAATGGTGAAGTTGATATCACCAGTCAATATACATCCTTAAACAAGCACAAAATAGCAGGAGACTTTAGGTTTGTGCTATTAGAGAAACATTTATCCAAGTTTTCTAAGTTGAGCCTTTATGAACGTACCATTATGGATTATTATTTCATTCTTAAACGTTTGAGTCTTTCTGAAGAACGTAGTTTTGGATTAGATTCCAGCTATGTGGATGTGGAAAAAGTTCCATTGATATTTGTTACACCCGATGATATCGAATTAACCAGGTTGCCGGTATAATAAAAAATAACCAGTAAGGTAATTTTTTTCCAAAGCAAGGTAGCTAAGCAGGATTTAATGCTTGGTTACCTTGCTTTTTTTTATACCTATAATTTGTCGATATCAGTTGGAAATTTCTTGGTTTAAGTTTACTTTGTCTTAAGAATATATCTTGTAATAGAATTGCTTTAGTTTATAGTTGAAAAATGCTGGTGAAGGAGGATGGAATAGCTGATTTTTGATTTACTGATTCTATTATTTGGGAGTAGTGTAGCCCAAGATCAGGTAAGATCCTATGGCGGCTGGTTTTTACAGGTTGTAGCAGGGATGTCAGTAAATTGAAACGTATTAAGTATATGAAGAATAAAGTGCTTAACTTATGATCAAAGCTATTCCAGAAAAAATGCAAAGAATTTTATCGATTGACATTATGAGAGGGCTGACCCTTTTTCTCATGCTTTTTGTAAATGATCTGTATGAAGAGGGAGTTCCTAAATGGCTGTTGCATACCGAAGAAAATGTAGATGGAATGGGCTTAGCCGATTGGGTTTTTCCTGGTTTCTTGTTCATGGTTGGGATGTCCATTCCATATGCAATTATATCGCGTGGAAAGAAAGGGGAGTCAAACTCATACATTTTCTGGCACCTCATCATCAGAACAATAAGCCTGTTGGTTATAGGAGTATTAATGCTCAATTCCGGACGTCTGAATGCTGAGCTGACAGGTATGGATAATAACCTTTGGGCAATACTACTTTATGTTTCTATTTTTCTAATCTGGAATAATTATCCGGAAAACAGGAGACGTAAATATTGGTTTGTTGGATTAAGGGTACTAGGTTTTATTGGCTTGGTTATGCTTATTGCTACATTTAAAGCGGGGAAAACTGAACATCCCTCTTGGTTGAAAGTTGAATGGTGGGGTATTTTGGGCCTGATTGGCTGGGGGTATTTTGTAGCAGCGTTAGGCTGTTTGTTTTTAAGATCAAAGCTGTTACCAATTGCAGCTTTATGGATATTTTTCATTGGATTGAATATTCTCTCGCAGCTTGGAATGCTGGGGTGGCTGGGCTTTTTAAATCCGGTATTCGGGGTAATTATAGATGGAAATGTACCTTCAATTGTTTTAGCAGGTTTAACAGTGGGACTGTTACTGGGACAGAAGAATATGAGTTTAAAAAGAATAGCTTTAACCATCGCCTTTTTAGGATTAATTTGTCTTGGACTTGGTTTTTTTCTACGGACTTGGTTTATCCTTTCTAAAATAAATGGTACACCGAGCTGGGGAATGGTTTGCAATGGCATCAGCATGCTGATTTATGCATTTTTATTTTTCCTGGTGGATATAAAAGGTAAAAGTGGCTGGGGCTGGATGTTTGGTGCTGCCGGTAAAAATTCTTTAACAACTTATCTCGCACCGGATGTAATTTATTTTATAAGTTGGGGTATGGGACTGCATATTTTTATCTATAAACAAGACACAAATCAACTTTTAGCGGTTGTAGGTTCGCTGGTCTGGGCATTGGCGATGATTGGATTTTCTATTTTACTTTCAAAAATTAATATTCGTTTAAAACTATAAACATGATAAAATTGACTCAATCTTTATTGTTGATCTGGCTTACAGGGGTCACTTGTTTTGCTCAGGGACAGCAGAAGGTAAAACAACAAACAACAGTTTCTAAAAAGGTAACTGTAGCTTATGTTACTTCCTGGACCAGTGTAATGCCTGATCCTGCATATATAACACATATAAATTATGCCTTTGGTCATGTAGATAAGGATTTTAATGGAATTCGTATAGACAATGAAAATCGGCTTAGAAGCCTGATCGACCTGAAGACAAAATATCCTCAGTTAAAAGTTTTAATTTCTATTGGAGGTTGGGGTAGCGGAAGATTTAGTGAAATGGCTGCGTTTGAAGATAATAGGAATAAGTTTGCTGAAGATTGTCTTAGGATAATAAATGAGTATAAGCTCGATGGAATTGATATTGATTGGGAATATCCTACCAGTGCAGCGGCTAAAATATCATCTTCTCCTGAGGACACACAAAATTATAACTTAATGATGAAGGCCATCAGAAGCAAAATTGGCACAACTAAATTGCTAACGCTGGCATCCGTTGCTGATGCAAAGTATATCGATTTTAAAACTATCGAGCCCCTGGTTGATTTTGTGAATATCATGACCTATGATATGGGTAATCCTCCAAATCACAATGCCGGTTTATACCGTTCGAAATATACCGGCTGGATCAGTGTGGATGAAGGCATGACAGCACATTTAAATGCCGGAATGCCTTTAAACAAATTAGTTTTAGGTATTCCTTTTTATGGGCATGGGAAAAATGGTGTCGCTAATTTTATTGATTATAAGGATGTGGTAAAGTTAAATGGTTTTAAAAATCAATGGGATGATGATGCCAAAGTACCTTTCCTAGAAAATGATAAAGGCGAATTTGTTTGCTCCTACGAAAATCCCGAATCTATAGCAATTAAATGCAATTATATTCTAACTCACGGAATGCTTGGTGCAATGTATTGGGAGTATGCCGGAGATACTGAAGAAGGGGTGTTAATAAAAGCCGTTTATTTAGGCGTTAATAAATCTTTGTAAAAAATAAAAATGAATGGCCCCTTAAACCGGATGTAATGTATTGGAACAACTGGCCGGTGGCACAACCTTTCTTATTGTTCTGTGCTCATGTTTTTAAACAAAATAGTTGGTATTTAACCTGGAAAAGTCTCGACCATGATCCTAGGGTAGAAGAAGTAATTCGAAATTTACCAATCCGGCACCCGTTGATATGGTTGTAAGTTGATAGAATTTAAATAAACAAACACAAACAAATGATATGAAAACAAGATTGATATTGGGCGTATACATGGCTTTGGGAACTTGTACGGTAAAAGCCCAAAAAGTAAATGTCCCAAAAGCTTTTGTCGATGCAGCAAAGCAAACTGAAGTTTTACTAAGGGAAATAAAAGAAGATACCGCTGCTTTAAGAAAAAAACAGGTTTCGCCCAGAACAGTTGAAAATGGTAAACTGGTAATGGTGAAGTCGAGCGATTGGACCAGCGGATTTTTCGCCGGCGAGCTTTGGTATTTTTATGAGTATACTAAGGATCCTAAATGGATGGAGCTGGCAAGAGTATATACTGAAAAGATTAAAAAGGAACAGTTTAATACTGGTACACACGATCTGGGGTTTATGGTGTATTGTAGTTTTGGTAATGGCTATCGATTAACAGGCGATACGGCCTACCGTTCGGTTATCATTCAAGCCGCAAGGTCGCTGAGTAAAAGATTTAACCCCGTAGCCGGAGTAATCAAATCATGGGACCATCAAAAGGCTAAGTGGAAATATCCTGTAATTATTGATAACATGATGAATCTTGAGTTGCTGTTTGAAGCGACCAAGCTAACTGGTGATTCTACTTTCTATAAAATTGCTGTCAGTCACGCGGATCAAACGCTTCGCAATCATTTTAGACCCGATTACAGTTCCTGGCATGTGTTGGATTATGATACCTTAACAGGTAAAGTCACCCAAAAGTTAACTGCTCAGGGCTATAGTAATGAGTCAGCATGGGCAAGGGGACAAGCCTGGGCTTTGTATGGCTTTACCATGTGTTACCGCGAAACGCATAACGAAACTTACCTGAACCAGGCAAAAGCCATTGCAAAATTTATACTAAATAACAAATCTACACCAGTTGATGGAATTCCTTATTGGGATTATAATGATCCAAAAATTCCCAATGTATCAAGGGATGCCTCTGCTGCCTCGATTACAGCTGCAGCACTTTACGAGCTGGATAATTATGTGCCAAATGGCGGGTATAAAAAATCAGCTGATCACCTGCTGTACAATTTAAACAAATTTTATACGAACAAAGTCGGCAGTAATAAAGGTTTTATCCTGGAGCATAGCACAGGCCACAGACCTGCAAACTCTGAAGTTGATGTGCCAATTAACTATGCGGATTATTATTATCTGGAGGCTTTACTAAGATTAAAAAATAAATAAAACCAAACGAAAACCATGAATAAGATGCAACGCTTATCGAAGTTTAAGCTAATTGGTCTTGTGCCAATGTTGCTTGCCACTCTGGAAACAATGCCGGCTTTGGCCCAGACTTCAACTATTTATACTACGGCCAACCACACAGATCTGAGACTTACACCTTCCGGATCACTTATTTTTAAAGAATTAAAGCAACCACTGGAAACCCAGGTGTGCGTGTTTGTAGATCCACAAACTAAATTCCAATCTGTTACCGGGATCGGTGGGACCATTACCGACGCAACGGCCGAAACCTATGCCGCGCTGTCGAAAGATGCTCAAAAGGAATTTTTAAGTGCTTATTATGATAAAGATAAAGGTATAGGATATACTATGGCCAGAACCACAATCCATAGCAGTGATTTCTCGAGCGAGAGCTATACCTATGTGAAGGACAATGATGCTTTGCTTGAATCATTTAGTCTGGCACATGACCAGAAGTATAGAATTCCACTCATCAAACAATGCATTGTAACTGCGGGTGGAAAACTTCCAATGTTTGTAAGTCCCTGGAGCCCGCCGGCATTCATGAAGAGTAATCATGATATGTTGCGGGGCGGTAAATTATTGCCTGAGTACAGGTCGGCTTGGGCCAATTATTTTGTTAAATTCATAAAAGCTTACGAAGGTCAGGGCATTCCGGTATGGGGACTAACCGTTCAAAATGAGCCGATGGCTACGCAAAAATGGGAATCCTGTATTTTTACTGCCGAGGAAGAGCGCGATTTTATCAAGGGATATTTAGGGCCAACCCTTCATAAAAGCGGCTTAGCTAGTAAAAAGCTGATTGCCTGGGACCATAACAGAGATCAGATATACCAGCGGGCAAGCGTTATCCTCAAAGATCCTGAAGCATCAAAGTATGTCTGGGGGATAGGATATCACTGGTACGAAACCTGGACAGGCAGCGATATGCTCTTTAACAATGTAAAGCTAGTTCATGAAGCATTTCCAGACAAACAGCTGATGCTTACTGAGGGCTGTGTAGAGAAATTCAATTTGGACAGCGTTTCAAGATGGGACCTTGGAGAACGTTATGGTTATTCCTTAATCAATGATTTTAACAGCGGTGTCACTGCCTGGACAGACTGGAATATGCTTTTAGATGATAAAGGTGGGCCCAACCATGTTGGTAATTTTTGCTTTGCCCCACTTCATGCAGATACTAAGACCGGCAAACTGATCTATACCAATTCTTACTACTACCTGGGACATTTTTCGAAATTCGTAAGACCAGGTGCCCGTAGGGTAGCCAGCTCCTCAAACAGAGATAAGTTAATCACTACGGCTTTTATGAATACCGATGGAAAGCTTGCCGTAATTGTTATGAATAAAACCAGCGATAAGATCCCCTATTATTTATGGATGGATGGTAAAGCTGCCGAAACTACCAGTCTGCCACATTCCATTTCTACATTCATCATCCAATAAGCCAAAGACCTTTCAATCCATTGATGGGGCTGGCTTGCTTTAACAGGAGGTAACGCTCAATGCCTGCTAAATTCATCAAAAATAAATTTTATATGTTTCAAAAATCGAATCTTTTATTGCTCATATGGCTATCTGTTTTGTGTCCTTTGCGTGGTTTAACCCAAGGATTTCTGCGGGCGGATGGAAAAAAATTGTAAATGAAAAAGGTGAGAATGTATTATTAAAAGGTTTTGGCTGATACCGGGGGCTTTAATTTTAGCAGGCTGCAGTTTATTAAACCAATGTAAAACGTCCATAATTTATATATACACAAATAAGGCTCCGGGGAGGAGCCTTTATTGTTGGTCGTCCAACCAAACAACTATAGGGATAATTAGGAGGGCAACTTAATATACTCAATCTGAATTCCCCAAATTGGGGCGAAAGGAGTATTTAGTAACCCGTAATAGATTACCACTCTAATGTATGGTATATTCTTAATATATTATAATAAATCTCAAAAAACTTTTCTATTGGGGATTATTTTCTACACTTAGTTTACTGTGTTTGTATCCGTATAAAAAGTAAACTACTAAACCAACAATCAGCCAAATACCAAAACCAATCCAGTTAGAAATACCGAGCTCGCACATCATATATAAACAGCTTAGTAAGCCAAGAACAGGTATAAGAGATAGGTTCTTTGTAATGCAGAAATAGGTTATTGCAATACTAAGAAAGAAGAAGATCCACATCGGGATTTTATGTTTGAATAGATCCCAGCCAGTCTCATATTTTTTAGCATTGTCGATAGCCGATTTGTCAATAAAATCCTGATATTGCTGTTCTGTAAGCTTATTGAAGTAAGCTTCAGCATCTACGCTGGTTTCAATAGGTGTAACTTTTGCCTGTGCAGCAGCGATCTCCTGTTTGATCACAATACGTTCGGCATCGTTTAATGAAGTAATGATCTTTAATGGGCTATTTATCGTCGGTGTATTCAAGATAAAAGCAGAGGTCTCTTTTTTATACAAAGTAAAACCCATTACCAATAAGCCAATAAATACAACGGGTATAATATACTTAGAATTGGCATAAGGTATTTTGAATTTCCCCCTTTTTATATCCGGTTTATTTTGTAAAACCAATACCCCGGCACATACCAGCACAAATGCAAATAAGGTTCCGATCGAACACAAATCAGTGACTATGGTCAGGTTCATAAACAAAGAAGGAACCGCAACGACAAAGCCAACCACTATAGTAGCAAAAGAAGGAGTTTTGTATTTAGGATGAATTTTAGAAAATGATTTGGGCAATAAGCCGTCACGACTCATGCTCATCCATATCCTGGGTTGTCCCATTTGAAAGACAAGCAGTACACTAGCCATCGCAAAAACAGCACTAACGGCTATGATGCCGCTCATGAGCTTTAAGTTGATCTGATCAAATACAAAGGCCAAAGGGTCGCCAACAGCCAGGAGGCTATAGTTAACAATACCTGTAAGCACCAGTGCAATGGCTACATATAATATAGTACATATAATAATGGCCCACATCATTCCACGTGGCAAATCACGCTGCGGGTTTTTACATTCTTCGGCAGTGGTAGATATTGCGTCAAAACCGATGTAAGCAAAAAATACAGCAGAAACACCTTTTAACACACCAGATACTCCATTAGGAGCAAAAGGGTCCCAATTTTTTGTGTCTACATAAAATACGCCAACTGCAAGAACCAGTAAAATCACCGAAAGCTTTACAATAACCATGGCATTACTTGCATTTCTGGATTCTTTCATCCCCTTGTAAACCAGCCAGGTGATGAATATAATGATCCCTAAAGCAGGTAAGTCAGCGACAAGATGAAAGCTGCCAATTTTTGGAGCCGTAATCCAGGCGTTGTTAGCTATTCTGGTTGCATTATCAAGGTTAGCATAGCTTTTACCGGCACTGATAAGTGCATCTGCATGTTTATGACCATTATAGGCAGTAAGGTAGTCCATGGTCATCCAGTCAGGCAGATTAATGCCATTAATATTTAAAGCAGGAATTTTTATAGAGGAGAGGAGTCCCGTAAAATAATCAGACCAGGAAATGGCTACTGTAATGTTCCCTATGGCATATTCCATGATAAGCGACCAGCCAATGATCCAGGCAACCAATTCACCAAATGCGACATACGAATAAGTATAAGCACTTCCGGAAACCGGCACCATGGAAGCAAATTCAGCATAGGCAAAAGCAGCAAAACTACAGGCAAGAGCTGTGAAAATAAATAGAAAAATTACCGCCGGACCACCATCAGCACTTGCTTTACCAATTGTACTAAAAATACCTGCACCTATAATAGCCGCAATACCAAAAGCAGTCAGATCTCTAACACTAAGGGTTTTGTTTAGGGAAGCCTCATGATCACCATATCCTTTTTCAGCGTCCGCTAATATTTTGTCAATAGACTTTTTTCTGAACAGTTTTTCAAACATAAATTGGTTTTTTCGGTTAGCTTTATTGAGCTTTTGTGCTCAAGCTGGCTTCGCCGGTTGGTTTGGTATTACTCAAACTTATAAATTTAGTTTGTAAACTAACCTAATTTCTGTAATTCATCTTTAACAAAAGATGCTAACTGCTCAATATAGTCCAGACTGAAGTCGAATTTAATGCCTGCAGTTTCGTAAATTTCATTAATTGGTTTGGTATAACCCAAAGAAAGGGCCTCCAAATATTGTTGTAATGCTTTTTGGGGATTTTCTTTATAATTTTTCCAGATAGCTATAGCGCCCAATTGCGCAATCGCGTATTCTATGTAATAAAATGGCACTTCGAAAAGATGAAGTTGTTTTTGCCAAACATTTCCAAATTCCTTTTCAAGACCCTCCCAATTTGCAAACCCAGCACCAAAGCGGCTATATATTTGTTTGAAAGCTTCTTCACGATCAGCTGAATTGTGTCCCGGGTTAGTATAGATCCAATGTTGAAACTGATCGATTACAGCAACCCAGGGAAGAGTTTTTAGTACATCAGCTAATTGTTCTTTTTTTGCGCGAATCAGATCTTCCTCATTGTCAAAATAGATACTCCAATTGTCCATGGATATCAATTCCATACTCATTGAAGCAAGTTCGGCCACCTCAGATGGACAATGTTTAAAATCGTTTAGCTCAAGGTTTGCTGTAAGGAAAGTATGAATGGCGTGCCCACCCTCATGTACCATAGTGGTTAAATCCCTAAGTGAATTGGCCGAATTCATAAAAATAAATGGGGCGCCGGTTTCAGCCAATGGATAATTGTATCCTCCAGGAGCTTTACCTTTTCTACTCTCCACATCAAAAAGGTTATTGGCTTTCATGGTGGCTAACATTTGGCCCAGCTTTGGATCAATAGCATTGAAACAATCAATACTCTTGTCAATTAACTCTTTCCCATTTTTAAATGGCTTTAATGCCGGCTTTCCTGTGGTGCTTACCTCCATGTCCCATGGTTTAAGGGATTCAATGCCCAGTAATTCAGCTCTTTTTTCAGCCTGTTCTTTAAGGATAGGAACAACCTTTTTTTCTATGGCTTCGTGAAAAAGGTAACAGTCTTTAGGCGTATAATCGAATCTGCCCAAAGCCTGGAACATATAATCTCTGTAGTTCTCAAAACCTGCATTTAAAGCAACTTGATGACGCATTACAATCAATTCATCAAAAAGTACGTTTAAATTGTCTTTGTCAATTAAACGGCGTTGTTGTATCGTTTCCCAGGCTTGTTGTCTTACCTGTCTGTCGGTGTCTTTAATGAAGTTTGAGGCCTGCTCCAACGTGTATTCCTCACCGTTGATGGTTACACTCATTGCTCCGGTTGTAGCCTGGTATTTTTGTTGTGCAACCTGTAACTTCGTTAATAGGTCAACGTTTTCTTCTCTGTAAATTTCCAGTGCTTTTCTAATCGCACGGATATAAACGAAATATTTTTCCTGATCCAGTTCATCAATAAAAGGACAGTCGTTAAACTTTTGATTCAGCTGATTGGCAATCGGAGAGATTTTAGGCTCAATCTCAGTAGCAAAATATTGGAAGTTTTTTACCAGTTCTTCGTTTGCTGTATCGCAGCTCATCCTGATATACCGCCATGCAAAATCTTCCTCTAAAGCAGCCTCAAGCTCACTTTTATCCTTAAGCCATTGTTCCAACTCATTAACATTGTCGATAGGACGCAACAATAGCTCGTTTAAAATGGGTTCCAGGTTTTTCCATTCGATTTGAAGATCCTGAGGAATATAAATGCGTATTTTTTTTGGTATGGTAAGGTTGATCATAGGATCTAAAAATTATAATGAGTTCTTAAAAAGGCATCCAATAAAAAGCAAATTGCAAAAACAACTGAGGCAAAGCCATTAGTTGTAGCAAATGCTCTATTTACTTTACTAATGTCATTAGGCTTTACCAACAAATGCTGATAAATTAACATGAAACAAAAAAAGACTACTCCAATGTAATATACCCAACTAAAAGTAGTAAAGAATGCCGGTAATATGACGCATGTTGCCGATAAAATATGTAAGCCTACGGATAGGTTTAATGCATTTTTAATTCCTAAAGCCGCCGGAATGGAATGTAGCTTTTCGCCTTTGTCAAAATCTTCATCCTGCAAGGCATAGATAATATCAAAGCCACTAACCCAAAACAATACTGCAAAGGAGTAAAGAACAGGAACAAGATTAAACACGCCGGTTACAGCAATATACGCACCAATCGGGGCTAAGGAAAGACCTAAGCCTAAAACAAGGTGACACAGTACTGTAAATCTTTTCGTAAAACTGTAAAATAAGACGACAAATAAAGCTACAGGCGAAAGATAAAAACAAAGGCTATTGATAAAGGCAGTAATGATGATAAATAGGATACAATTGATAATCACAAATATAAGGGCCTCATTCGCTGATACCTTTCCAGCCGGAATATCCCGCATTTGCGTACGCGGATTTTTAGCATCTATATTTCTGTCTAAATATCTGTTAAAAGCCATGGCTGCATTGCGGGCAAACACCATACACAATAAAACAAGTACTAGTTTAAGCCAGTTAAAAGGGTTTTCTGTAGTTGTTACGCCAAGAAAAAAACCAATCATTGCAAAAGGTAGCGCAAAAATAGAATGCGCAAACAATACCAAAGAAAAATACTTCTTCATGAATAAACTATAATTTAATAATCTTCATTAGGTGATAAGATTGGCATCACAAAATCGAGATTTACCTGACTGATAAAATCTAAAACTTTATCCCTTCCAATCCCCTTTTCTGCAGAAGTTATAAAATAAGGAGGAATTTCTTCAAACCATCCACCCAGTGCTTTTTTGAATAATGCAACATTCTGATCAGTTTTTACAGTAGACTGTTTGTCTGCCTTTGTAAAGATCAATGCAAAAGGAATTTGGATTTCGCCCATCCAGCAGCAAAACTCAAGGTCAATTTTTTGGGGTTCCAATCTGCTGTCTATCAATACAAATACACATTGCAGACTTTCTCTTTTCGTAATGTAGTTACGAATAAACTTTTCCCATTTTTCTCGACTGTTCTTAGATACCTTGGCGTATCCATAACCTGGTAAATCGACGATATACCATTTCTCATTGACTAAAAAATGATTGATAAGCTGGGTTTTACCAGGCTTTTGGGAGGTTTTTGCCAGGCCATGCTGGTTTACCAACATGTTGATCAATGATGATTTACCTACGTTAGATCGACCGATAAATGCGTATTCGGGCATATTGGCAATAGGCAGCGCCGAAACCTTTGTGTTACTACAAATAAATGTTGCTGATTTTATAATCATTTGACAAAGGTAGAAAATTAGTTTTCAACAATACTTATCTTTGCTGCTTACCATGAACGAAAACATTACACCATACCAATCTCAAGATGCTACTAAGAAAGAACAAGTAGCCACAATGTTTAATAATATATCAGGGACTTATGATTTTTTAAATCATTTTCTTTCGCTGGGGATTGATATTTTATGGAGAAAAAAAGCCATTAAGGAGCTTAAAGCTATAAAACCTCGGATTATGCTTGATGTGGCTACAGGAACAGGCGATTTTGCTTTTGAAGCCATTAATATCTTGAAACCCGAAAAAATAATAGGGGTAGATATATCTGAAGGGATGTTAAATGTTGCAAGAAAAAAGATTAGTGAGCGGAATCTGCAACATATTTTCTCGGTTCAAATGGGAGATTCAGAAGGTTTGCATTTCCCGGATGATCATTTTGACGCCATAACCGTAGCCTTTGGTGTAAGGAATTATCAGAACCTGGAAAAAGGACTTGCCGACATGTATAGAGTGTTAAAGCCGGAAGGAAAAATTGTGATTCTGGAGTTTTCTAAACCTAGAGCATTTCCAATAAAACAAGGCTATAATTTCTATGCGCAACAGGTTCTTCCTTTTTTTGGCAAGGTTTTTTCTAAAGATAGGCGCGCCTATACTTATTTGCCGGAATCTGTAGCTGCATTTCCGGATGGAGCGGATTTTATTAAATTAATGGATAAGGTAGGTTTTAAAAAGAGTAAAGATATTCGTTTGACTTTTGGAATAAGTGCAATATATACAGGTGTTAAATAAAATTAGACCATTTCTGCTGTTTTTGTGCTGCTTAGCTGTAAATACGGTTCATGCTCAGAATTGGGGTGGAGGGGTAGATGATGATAACCTGCATTTTGGCTTTACATTTCAATATCTGGCCTCAGAGTTTAAGATCCTAAAAAAGGATACCTGGCAACAGCCGTTTATTAATCCTGAAACCGGAATGCCGGTGTCGCGAACTCTAAGAGCAATCTCATCAGTATCCTCTCCAGGCTTTGGAATTGGATTTGTCGTGAACAAACGCTTGGGTGAAAATGCTGATTTAAGACTTACACCAACACTCGTCTTTAACGACCGCCTGGCTTATTATGATTTTGAAGGGGAGGAAACCCCAATGGAAAGAAAGGTGCAATCTACTATGATCGACCTGCCACTTGGGATTAAAATAAAATCAGATAGAAGAAATAATTTCAGGGCTTATGTCCTGGGCGGGGCAAAGTATTCAATGGATATCGCATCTAAAAAAAGAAACAATGATGCGCCAAATGCACCGATGGACAAATTCTTAAAGAATGTAAAGAATTTTTTGTCTTATGAAGCCGGCTTTGGGTGCGATCTGTATTTTGAATATTTTAAGATGTCACCAGAGATAAAGCTTTCCTATTCTTTGAATAATATTTTGAAAAATGATCCAAGTCCCTATTCGGCACCTATCGATAGGCTAATGTTACGTCATGTTACTTTCAGTTTATTTTTTGAGTAACGTACAACATCAAAAACAAGCATGAGCTAATGAAAAAAATTATAGCTTTGCCCAAGGAAATTAAAATTAAGGTTGTTCAGACCATTAATAGCTAACTTAATTATTCAATATAGTATCTTTATGGTGGTTTCGAACAATGGAACCTATTTGAGTATTTAAGAATAGTTACGAATGAAACCATGCTAACGAAAAAACTTATTGAGATGAAAACGGCATTAATTACGGGAGCAACATCGGGCATAGGAGCCGCATGTGCACATTTATTCGCAGCTCAAGGTTATAATTTAATATTAATAGCCAGAAGAGAGGAACTATTGACTGAGATAGGGAAGCATCTGGAAGATAAATATGCAATCGAAGTAAAAAGGATCGTAGCAGATATCAGGGATTATGAAAACCTGTCTTATCATTTGGAAACCTTACCGGCGCAATGGAAAAAGGTAGATGTATTGATCAACAATGCAGGGCTGAGCCAAGGTTTAGACCCTATTCATAAAGGAAGCATTACAGATTGGGATACGATGATTGATACCAATATCAAGGGTTTGCTTTATTCCACTAAAATTGTATCCAATTGGATGGTTAACGAAAAAAGTGGACATATCATTAATATAGGTTCCATTGCGGGAAAGGAAGTTTATCCCAACGGCAATGTATATTGTGCAACAAAACATGCTGTTGATGCCTTGAGTAAAAGCATGCGAATAGATTTGTTAACTTATGGTATAAAAGTTACTGCAATTCAGCCCGGGATGGTAGAAACAGAATTTTCTAAAGTCCGCTTTAAAGGTGACGAAGGCAGAGCCAAAAAAGTGTATGATGGTCTGGAACCATTGGTCGCTAATGATATAGCCGAAGCGATCTGGTTTGTAGTAAGCAGACCCCCACATGTAAATATCAATGATATGCTGATTATGCCGACAGCACAGGCAACAGGTACTATAATAGATAGGAAATAAACGGAAATACAATGATATCAAATACAATAGACCAGGAAATAAAACAAGCCATGCTGGCTAAGGATCAGGCTAGGTTAAGAGGTTTAAGAGCTATAAAAGCGGCCCTGTTATTGGCAAAAACTGAAAAAGGAACAGCTGAGGAAATTACGGAAGAAACCGAACTTAAACTTTTGCAAAAGCTGGTTAAACAAAGAAAGGAATCTGCTGATATTTACAAGCAACAAGGTAGGGAAGATTTAAGTATCGTTGAAGAAGAAGAAATAGCAGTAATCAGTGGGTTTATGCCTAAGCAACTAGACGAGGCAGAAATTGAACAGATCATTATAAAGATAATTAAAGATTCGGGCGCAGCTTCTGTTAAAGATATGGGCAAGGTGATGGGATTGGCAAATAAAGAGCTGGCTGGCAAGGCTGATGGTAAACTTATTGCAGAGCTTGTGAAAAAGCAATTGGCATAAATTGTGCTGCACAATTACATGTATTGTGTTATTTTCAATAAATTAATATATTTAATTACATTAAATTAATTTTACTCTACTAACTTAGTAGCAATAATTATTACATAAAATATATATGACATACGAAGTAATAGACGAAGGTGGGTTTAAATATATAGAAGCCGGAAAAGGTGAAACCCTGGTATTACTTCATGGTTTAATGGGAGAGCTGAGCAATTGGGAGCCGGTAATTGATCATTTTAAAGACAATTATCACATCCTGGTGCCAATTTTGCCAATTTATGAACTTCCAATTTTAACTCTTGGTGTGAGAAGTTTGTCTAAATACGTAAATAAGTTTTTAAAACATAAAAAAGTTAACCAGGTTGTTTTAATAGGCAACTCACTTGGTGGGCATGTTGGGCTTGTATTTACACTGGCGCATCAGGAAAGTGTAAAAGCACTTGTACTTACAGGTAGTTCAGGTTTATATGAAAATGCTTTTGGAGGTTCTTTTCCAAGGAGAGAAAGCTATGATTACATTCGTGAGAAAGTAGAATTCACTTTTTACGATCCGGTTACAGCTACCGACTCATTGGTTGATGAAGTTTATAAGACTGTAAATGATCGCTCAAGGGTAATTCGTATTCTAGCGCTGGCAAAGTCTGCAATAAGACATAACATGTCTAAAGATCTTTCCAGAATCACTATCCCTGTTTCTTTGATCTGGGGAAAACAAGATAAAGTAACACCTCCGGAAGTAGCAGAAGAATTTCATGAACTTTTGCCAAACTCTGAATTGAACTGGGTTGATAAATGTGGACATGCCCCAATGATGGAACGCCCAGCTATTTTTAATGAATATCTAGGTACATTTTTAAATAGAATTTTACTTAAATAATGCTGGCATCTGAACTCATATCGTATTCAATCCCTCCTCTAAAGCCATCTGATACCGTTCAGAAGTCTTTAGATCGGATGACTGAGTTCAAACTGTCTCATATGCCAATTGTAAATGAATCCCAATTTCTGGGGTTGTTGGCAGAAGATGAATTAATTGAAGTTAGGGATGTAAATTCACTTATCGGCAGTCTTTCCTTATCCCTTTTAAATCCATTTGTATACGAAGATACGCATGTTTATGATGTGATCAGGATGCTAACACAGCTCAATCTTTCAGCAGTACCGGTGCTTGATTATAAGAAAAATTACCTGGGGTTGATATCAGTAAATACCCTTTTAAGCTATGCAGCGGATATTTTCGCCGTAAAAGAAACGGGGGGGATTATTGTTTTGGAAATAAGCAATAGGAATAATTCCCTGGCGCACATGGCTCAAATAGTGGAGGCCGACAATGCACAAATTCTATCTTCCTATGTACAGGCCTTTCCTGACTCTACCAAGCTGGAAGTAACATTGAAAATTAATAAAACAGAATTGTCCGGGATTATTGCTTCTTTCGAAAGGTACAACTACCAGGTAAAAGCAGTGTTTAATAGTACCAAGGCGGATGATGGGACGGAAGACAGGTTTAATTCATTCATGAATTACCTGAACGTATAAATGCCGTTAAAAAATAAAGATTACAAAATCGATGCTAAATGAAGATTGCAATTTACGGTAGGGAATTCAATAATAGTGTGTTACCTTATGTTCAGGAAGTGTTTAACGTTCTTGATCAGTATAAAACACCTAT
This sequence comes from Candidatus Pedobacter colombiensis, assembly GCA_029202485.1. Lineage (NCBI taxonomy): Bacteria > Pseudomonadati > Bacteroidota > Sphingobacteriia > Sphingobacteriales > Sphingobacteriaceae > Pedobacter > Candidatus Pedobacter colombiensis. Next base: position 720,299 of record CP119313.1, read on the forward strand.
TCTTGTTTATAAAAAATACCTTGATTTTATACAGGATAAAATTAAACTACCGGAGCATATCACAGCTTTTACACAGCATACAGAGCTTGTTGGGCATACTGATGTATTGATCAGTTTGGGGGGCGATGGAACTTTGCTGGATACCCTTTCTTTAGTTCGGGATTCAGGAATCCCGGTAATCGGAATTAACTTTGGTAGGCTTGGTTTTCTCGCCAGTATCAATAAAGATGAAATTAAGAAAGCAATTGAAGCTTTAAAGAATAAAGAATATTCCTTAGATAAACGAACGCTGCTTAGTTTAGCATCTACTTATAACTTGTTTGGAGAAGAAAACTTTGCATTGAATGACATCACCATTCACCGAAGAGATAATTCAGCGATGATGATCATTCATGCTTACATGAACAATGAATTTGTGAACTCATACTGGGCTGATGGGTTAATTATTGCAACACCAACAGGGTCCACAGCTTACTCTTTGAGTTGTGGTGGACCAATCATTTATCCAAGTTCGCAAAACTTTGTCATTACCCCGATAGCACCACATAATTTAAATGTGAGGCCGGTAATTGTTCCTGATGATGTTTCTTTAACCTTTGAGGTAGAAGCCAGAAGTGCTAAATTTCTGGTATCTTGCGATTCGAGAACGGAAACAGTAGACAGATCGGTAAAACTTACACTCAACAAAGCGAAATTTCATGTAAATTTGATCAGGCTTAACAATGAAAGCTATCTGACAACGTTAAGAAATAAACTCCTTTGGGGTATAGATACCCGTAATTACTAATATGCAATATATCCGGCCGCTTGTATATCTTTTTATTTTTTTTTTCGGAATATTAAGTGCCCACGCCCAAACTTTTGAATTAGGATTAGTAGGAGGGGGCGCCGGTTATATGGGGGATCTCAATCCAGATAAACCTTTAAAAATTAGTGGTATTTCTGTTGGAGGATATGCCAAGATTAACATTGATCCATATTGGGCTGTAGGACTCCATTATACCTATGGAAAAATTAGAGGCAATGATGCCGAATCAGATAATAGTCAGTTTAGAGATCGGAATCTAAATTTCAAGACCCCATTAAATGAAGTCAGTCTGCAAGTTGATTTTAACTTCTTGAATTACTTTGCGGGTGGCGGCACCAAAAGATTCACACCTTATATCTTTACAGGCGTAGGAGGCGTGTTTTATAGTCCAAAGGCTGTGTATGATAATAAAGAGTATAATTTAAGATTTTATCAAACCGAAGGGCAAGATGAAGCTTATAAATCCTATGCTTTAAGTATACCGTATGGGGTAGGTATTAAGCTGCGGCTAAAAGACCGTTGGGGCATGTTTTCACAGATTGGATACAGGACAGCTTATACCGATTATCTGGATGATGTAAGTGGCAAATATCCTGATCCAAATGTCTGGAAAAATGATGCTTATTTAGCTGAACGTAAGTTTCTTTCCGATCCTTCGCTTAGTCAATATGGTGCTCCAGGTATACAAAGAGGTGATTTTAGAAAAAGAGATACATATATGTTTGTAGGTATTGGCATATCTTATACCTTTGTGTCCCAAAAATGTTATACATTTTAAGCATATTTGCGGAAAATAAATGGGATTTAAAGAACAAATAGATATCACACGCTTGCCTGAACACATTGCCATCATCATGGATGGTAACGGTAGATGGGCTAAAAATCAAGGTAAATTCAGGGCTTTTGGCCATGAAAGTGGAGTGTTGTCGGTAAAAGACATCGTAGAAGGCTGTGTAGATATAGGCATCAAATACCTGACGGTTTATGCTTTTTCGACTGAAAACTGGAACAGACCTATAGATGAAGTTAACGCTTTAATGGAATTGCTTATCTCTACCATCAATCAGGAAACACAGACGCTTACCAAAAATAACATCAGACTCAATGCAATAGGAGATATTGCTTCGCTTCCTCAAAAATGTATTGATGATTTAAAAAGCGCGATGGATAAGACAGCGAACAATACCCGCTGTACCTTAACACTAGCCTTGAGTTATAGTGCTAAATGGGAAATTATCGAAGCTGCAAAGAAACTTGCAAAGCTGGTAAAAGAGGAAGAAATAAATATTGAAGATATTAACGAAGAGCAGTTTTCAGCTCAATTGACTACGTTAAATATGCCCGATCCGGAATTGATGATCAGAACCAGTGGTGAACACAGGGTGAGTAATTTTCTATTGTGGCAGATGGCCTATACAGAGTTATATTTTACGGATACGCTGTGGCCTGACTTTAGACAAGAAGACCTTTTTGAAGCTATTGTAGACTACCAAAAGCGCGAGCGCCGCTTTGGTAAAATTAGTGAACAACTTAACTAATTTTACTTTTAACACTTTTTAACATGTGTTTAAATTAACTTAGCATCGATTTTTAGATTGTAAATGAAAAGAATATACCAACTTATATTATTGTTGTTGATTGGTTTACCAACAATGGCACAGATTACCCGTCCTCAGTCCAATCCTGCAGCTCCTTCTTTAAAAGTTAAAGGGTTAGAACTGGATTATTTCAATCCTAAAGAGTATATCATTGGAGGTACCACTTTAACAGGTACACAATACCTGGATAAAGATGTAATCATTACACTTTCAAAACTGATCAAGGGCGAGAGAATCGTGCTTCCTGGTGAGGCAACTGCAAATGCAATCAAAAATCTTTGGGCTCAGGGCTTATTTGATGATGTTCAGTTGGATATCGTTAAAATCGTTGAAGATACTGTATATTTCGATATTGAAGTTGTTGAACGTCCCCGTTTAGCTTCTTTCGAATTTATAGGGATTAGCAAGTCGCAAAAGACGGATATTCTCGAAAAACTTAATGAGAAACCTGGTAAGGCTATTATCAATGATAATTTGTACAGTAGTACGACCGCAACCATTAAGAAGTTTTTACTGGGAAAGGGGTACTTCTTTACCAATGTTGAATACAAAACTAAACCCGATCCTAGTCAGGACAATAGCGTTGTGCTACAGGTAATTATTGATAAGGGTAGAAAAGTTAAAGTCCATAACATCAACTTTACAGGAAATAAGGACTTCTCGTCCGCTAAGCTGCGTAAGTATCTAAAGAAAACCAAGCAACAGGCATTTTATAAAGTATTCGGTTCCGGAAAGTTCAATAAAGAAAAATACGAAGAGGATAAGGTTAAGCTGATTGCTAAACTGCATGACAAAGGTTACCGCGATGCCACAATTTTGAGAGACAGTATTTATCAATACAGCCCTAAAGCGGTAGGTATTAATATCGACCTGTTTGAAGGACCTAAGTATTATTTCGGTAATATCACATGGGTAGGTAATGCAAAATATACTACTGATTATTTGCAAAGAGCACTAGGTATCGAAAAAGGTGAGGTATTTAGTGAAGAAAAATTAGAGAAAAAATTAAGAGGAAGTGCTAACGGGGATGATGTATCTAGTATTTACCTGAATGATGGTTATTTGACCTTTAACGTAGATCCGGTTCAAACAAAGATCTATGGTGATACAGTTGAAGTGGAAATGAGGATTTATGAAGGACCTCAGTATACCAACAACAGAATTACAGTAGTTGGAAATACAATCACGAATGACCGTGTAGTTTTACGTGATATCCGTACAAAACCGGGAGAGAAATTCTCAAAGGATTTATTGATCAGAAGTGTTCGTGAGATCGGCCAGCTAGGTAACTTTGATGAGTCGAAAACAAACCCTGTCCCTAAGCCAAATCCTGCTGATGGAACGGTAGATATTGAGTACCACGTAGAAGAGAAACCTTCTGACCAGATCGAACTTTCAGGTGGTTTTGGTGGTGGTAACATCATCGGTACTTTAGGTTTAACATTCAACAACTTCTCGTTAAGGAACCTGTTTAACTTAAGTGCTTATAAACCTTTGCCAAAAGGAGACGGACAAAAATTAAGTTTACGTGGACAAACAAATGGTAAGTACTATCAGTCTTATAGCTTCTCTTTCTCTGAACCTTGGTTAGGTGGTAAAAAACCAATCAGCTTTGGACTTAGTGCATTTACATCATTACAGTCTAACGGGGGTACGAATATTTATGGACAATCGTTATCACCTTCGGATCCCAATTATTCGAAGATCCGCTTAAATGGTGTTACTGTAAGCTTAGGAAGAAGATTAAACTTCCCGGATAACTACTTCCAGTTAACTTATGCTGCTAACGCACAACAGTACATATTGAACAACTATGGTGGATTCTTATTCAGCACAGGAACTTCATATAACTTTAACTTAACACAGGAACTAAGCAGGGATTCAAGAGACTCCCCAATTTTCCCTCAAAGTGGTTCTTACTTTAAATTTACAGTTCAGGCAACTCCTCCTTATTCATTGTTGAATAATGTGAACTATGCTACTGCATCAGATAAGCAACGTTATAAATTCACAGAGTACCACAAATGGAAATTTGAATCGCAATGGTTCCAAAGGTTAGCAGGAAAGTTTGTTGTGAAAGCACAAGCACAGTTTGGTTTCCTTGGTGAATATAACAGTGCCGTTGGTCAGTCTGCTTTCGAAAGGTTTAAATTGGGTGGAGACGGTATGCAAGGTTTCGACTTCTTGCAAGGTTCAGAATTGATCGCTATGCGTGGGTATGCCAATAACTCAGTAATACCGGTAGGATCGAATCCTAATATTGCACAGCAATCAGGTAGTCCAATCTTCTCAAAGTATGTAATGGAGCTAAGATATCCTGTAATTGCAAGTCAGCAGGCAACAGCATTTATAGTAGCTTTTGCTGAAGGGGGAAATACCTGGAACTCGTTCTCTGAATTTAATCCGTTTAATGTTAGACGCTCTGCAGGTTTTGGTGCAAAAATATTTTTACCGATATTTGGATTACTAGGAATTGACTGGGGTTATGGATTTGATAAAATCCCTGGATCACCTGATGCTAATAAAGGACAGTTCCACTTTAGTATTGCCCAACAACTTGGAGGATTTAATTAAAAATATGAATTGAGATCAGGATAGGTTTGTTGGGTGAAGCCTGGCAAACCTATCTTAATTTCAGGTCCTTAAGTTGGTAAAGACAACTTTAAGACAATTGAAGCGTTAAATACCATTGAAAAATAAACACATACTAATGAAAAAGTATTTTTTAATTTGCATCTTGCTGTTTGTAAGCTTTGGTGCATTTGCACAAAGGTTTGCGTATGTTGATACAGAGTATATTCTGAAGCATTTGCCGGATTATAAGTCATCATTAAATCAGTTGAATGTTTTGTCGCAACAATGGCAAAAACAAGTAGACAATAACTTTGTCGAAATTGATAAAATGTATAAAGCTTATCAGGCAGATCAGGTATTACTGACAGAAGATATGCGCAAAAGAAGAGAGAATGACATTATTGAAAAGGAGAAACAGGCTAAAGAATTTCAGCGTAAAATATTTGCTCCGGAAGGAGAGCTATTTCAGGCCCGGACTAAATTACTAAGCCCGATTCAAAATAGCGTAACAAAGGCCGTGGCCGAGATAGCCAAAGTTAAATTGTTGGATTTCATCTTTGATAAAAGTAGTGAAGCAACAATGATGATTTATGCCAGCAGCGCTTATGATGTCAGCAATGACGTAATTAGAAAGCTAGGATATAAACCGGAATCAGAGATTAAATAGAGAGATATTAAACATAAATTAAAAACAATTATTAAGACAAATAGAATGAGAAAGTTAATCAATGCATTTTTTTTAGCAGCGGGGTTATTGTTTACTGCTAACATTGCAAATGCACAACAAAAACTTGCACACTTAAACTCTGCAACAATTATCGAAGCAATGCCAGAGGTTAAAACTGCACGCACAACATTAGAAAATCTTCAGAAAGCTAAGCAGACTGAAATTGAAAAGATGATTACTGAATATCAATCAAAGCTTAAAGCTGCTCAAGACAAAGAAAAAACAATGAGTGAGGCTAACAAAGAAGTAGTTGGTAAAGAATTGCAAACTATGGGTGCTGAACTTCAGGATTTAGAAAAACGTATTACTGATGCCAGAACTAAAGCGCAACAAGAATTAGAAGCTAAAAATGCTGAATTGTTTAATCCTATTCAAGTAAAAGCTGATAATGCAATTAAGGCGGTAGCTAAAGAAAAAGGTTATGCTTATGTATTTGATACTGCAAACCAGGCTTTAATTTACTGGGATGGTGGTGAGGATATCACTGCTTTAGTAAGAACTAAATTAGGTATCGGAGCAGCTCCAACTACTGCACCTAAAAAATAGGTTAGCATAAACAAAATATTTAAATTGCGGGACTGAGTCATAAAACTCAGTCCCGTTTTTTTTACAATGAAAAGTAAACAAGCTATCGGTATTTTTGATTCAGGTTACGGTGGACTTACCGTATTTAAATCTATTGTCAAAAAACTACCTCAATATAATTATATCTACCTTGGTGATAATGCCCGTACTCCATACGGAGATCATTCTTTTGAAACTATTTATCAATATACGCTAGAATGTGTGGAGTGGTTATTCGCACAGGGCTGTCCATTGGTTATCCTGGCCTGTAATACAGCTTCAGCAAAAGCATTACGTTCTATACAACAAAATGTACTTCCATTTAAATATCCTAACCATCGGGTACTTGGTGTAATCAGACCTACGGCCGAGATTGTAGGTGATTTTACAGAGACCAAAAGAATAGGCGTAATGGGGACCAGGGGGACAATTAATTCTGAGTCGTATTTGATGGAAATTAATAAGTTTTTCCCCGAAATAAAAGTTACTCAGCAGAGCTGCCCAATGTGGGTGCCATTGATTGAAAATGATGAACACATGCACGAAGGAGCTGATTATTTTGTAAAGAAATACGTCGATCTGCTACTGGATAAGGATGATGAAATTGATTGCATCGTTTTAGCCTGTACACATTATCCTTTGCTCATTCCTAAAATAAAAGCGGCAATACCTGGACATATTAATTTGCTGGGACAGGATGATATTGTAGCCGACAGTCTAGCCCTTTATCTCGGAAAGCATCCTGAAATTGAAGAAAAGATTTCAAAAGAAAGCCATAGCCGATTTTTTACTTCCGGAGACCCACAATCTTTTGATGCCAGTGCATCCATTTTTTTCGGGAAGGAAATTGTTTCAAGCCATGCATCCCTGCGTTAAATGATACAGTAAAATAGATTTTTAATTTTTAGGCTTTGCTTTAAAGAATGGAAGTTGTTGAACGTCAGATTGATAAATCCTAAAGGATTGACGCTGCTTTCGATAAAATTTACATGTCATTGACTTGCATAAAATAGGAAAAAGGTCCTGTTTTTAATATTGTAGAAGGATAGAAATGCCTGTTTAATTGGTTTTTAAGCCTGTTTTTCTTTTTTAACCCATAAAGTCACCTGAAATTTTCTTTATATTTCTTTCTAGGTTCTAATTATTATTAACGGTAAATTTGCGGCTCAAACAACACACACGAATGAGTGACTCGATAAAACATGAATGCGGAATTGCCTTTATCCGCCTTTTAAAACCGCTCTCATACTACCAGGAAAAATACGGTACTGCTCTTTACGGACTCAACAAGCTTTATCTTTTGATGGAAAAACAGCACAACCGTGGACAGGATGGAGCTGGGATTGCAACAATTAAACTGGATGTTAAGCCCGGAAACCGTTACATCAGTAGATATCGGTCAATGGCTCAGAACGCAGTAGCCGATATATTTGGGCATGTTCAGGGCAAGTTTGTGGATATTCAGAATGAAACCCCTGAATTGATGCAAGATGCAGAATGGTTAAAGCACAATGTGAGTTTTATTGGAGAGGTTTTACTTGGCCATTTAAGGTATGGTACTCACGGTAAAAATAGTATTGAAAATTGCCACCCTTTTTTACGTCAGAACAATTGGATGACCAGAAACCTGGTTCTTGCTGGTAACTTCAACATGACCAATGTTGATGAGCTACTAGAGCAATTGTACGAATTAGGGCAGCATCCAAAAGAAAAAGCAGATACAGTTACTGTTCTTGAGAAGATAGGCCACTTTTTGGATGACGAAAATCAATTGTTGTTTGATGAATATAAAAAAGAAGGGTTAGATAACGTAGAGATCACACATAAGATATCTCAGAACCTTGACATCGCTAAAATTCTGAGGAGATCGGCCAAGAATTGGGATGGTGGTTACGCTATTTCCGGTATTGTGGGGAATGGTGATGCCTTTGTACTTCGTGATCCTTCAGGTATACGTCCAGCGTATTATTACGCAGATGACGAGATTGTTGTTGCAGCATCTGAAAGACCTGCAATTCAAACAGCCTTCAATATTCAGTTTAAAAATGTAAAGGAAATAGAGCCGGGATGCGCACTTATCGTCAAAAAAGACGGTACGGTAACACAAGAGGTATTCAGAGAACCGGAAGAAAAAAGAGCCTGTTCATTCGAACGCATTTATTTCTCAAGAGGTAGCGATGCTGAAATCTATAAAGAAAGAAAACACCTGGGCGCGTTGTTATGCGACCAAATCCTGAAAGCAGTGAATGCTGATTTGAAAAATACAGTATTCTCATTTATACCAAATACAGCCGAGGTATCATTTTATGGAATGGTTGACGGCCTGCATGGGTACATCAGAGATTTTCAAAAGGATGCCTTACTACACCGCAAAGATATATTAGACGATGCAGCACTTAATGAGTTGCTTTCTATGCGTCCACGAGTAGAAAAACTGGCTATCAAAGATGTAAAACTGAGAACCTTTATTACGCAGGATGCCGACAGAGGGGATATGGTTGCGCATGTTTACGATACCACTTATGGGGTGATCAAAAATCATACAGATACTTTGGTTGCAGTTGATGATTCAATTGTAAGAGGTACAACCTTAAAGCAAAGCATCATTAAGATTATTGACAGACTCCATCCTAAAAAGATCATTATTGTTTCTTCTGCTCCTCAAATCCGTTATCCGGATTGTTATGGTATTGACATGTCGAAAATGGGACAATTTGTCGCATTTGAAGCTGCAATTCAATTGCTAAAGGAAAGAGGAATGGAAAATGTAATTGAAGAAGTTTATCAAAAATGTAAAGCTTCCCTATTGTTACCTAAAGGCAAAATTGTAAATCACGTTAAGGATATTTACAGACCTTTTACGCAGGAGGAAATCTCTGCTCAGATTACTAAGATCATTACTCCGGCCGGTACCAATGCCGAAGTAGAAGTAATCTATCAGACCTTAGAAAACTTACATATAGCTTGCCCTAATCACACCGGCGATTGGTATTTCTCTGGTAACTATCCAACCCCGGGTGGTAACAAAGTAGTTAACAAAGCTTTTGTAAACTGGAAAGAAGGTAATAACCAAAGAGCTTACTAGATTAGGCAAATATAAAGAAGAAGCCCTGTTGCAAATGAATGTAACAGGGCTTTCTAGCTTAAGTGATGGGCTCAATGCATATGGTAAAAAAACTCGTCTGAGACAATTTTACCATCTTTCACTTCATATACCGCAATCTCGCTCATTGGCATCCTGCCATGCTCTTTGTAAGTCGCATCAAAATCCATTGCTACTGAGAAATGGTTATCTGCCACAATTGGATCTGAGATCTTGGCGCTGTGTATCTTCTCAACACTTGCTTCCCATTTAGCGGTTTTATCTTTAACACTCGCTTTACCTTCTGTGTGCGGCATATTGGAACCTTTCGGTTCTTTGCTCACCACATGGTCGGCATACAGTTCCTCAATGGCCTCTAAATTTTTGTTGCCCCGACAAAGCTGAACTAATCTGTCAGCTACTTCTTGTGTTGTTTTCATAATACTAATTTTTATCAATTAATTTATTTACAACCAATGAATAGTCTTTTTAGTTTGCATTAGGTGTTCGAATGCTAAGTTTACCTAACCAAATATGAATAGAAGAGTTTATTTTGACTTTTAAGAATAATACTTAATGATGACCTGAACGAACAATCTGATCGCAAATATCAATATCACTGCCCCTGCAATCCTGTTCAGATTTTGAATGGATTTTTCCTTGATTCTATATCTCAGCTTAGCGGCATAATATGTTTTTAAGCAATCAACAGACAACTGTGTGGTCATGGCAATGACAAAGAACACTACTTTTTCTGCTATAGCATAATGGAGTTGTACGGATACGATACCACCTACCATAATCCAAAACATCAGCGTAGAAGGAGATAAAAGACACATTAAAAAGCCCTTTAAAATATAGCCGCTTCTTCTGATTTTTATAGCTTCCTCTATATTGTAACTAACCTTTACCTTGTTTAACAGGTAGTATAAGCCAATGCCAAATAAAAATAACCCACCAATGATACCGATATATTGATTGTATTCAGAATTATAATCAACAAACTGAGAACTGAAAATAGTTAAGCTAATAAAAATAATGTCGCTTAAAATAACTCCAATTGCCAGAGAAAAACCGGCCTTGAATCCCTTTTCAATACTGGTTTTAATCATTGAAAAGAATACGGGGCCTGTTAAAAAAGAAAATAAAATACCCGCACCTATCCCTTGTAATATTGCTTCAAACATTCAGCTAACGTATATATTGTGCTAATATGCAATTTTAAACATAAATTAGCTTCAAAAAAATCTATCCTTCATTATAATTATATTAATAAACGCCTTTGATATTTTTAAAGTATCAGGGCAGAAATGAATAGAATGACAGTAAAACCAAGTTTCAATCATATTTTTATGAATTTAGCTACCGATCTTGCATTTCGTTCACATTGCGTACGTGCACAGGTAGGAGCAGTTTTAACAAAAGATACACGTATCATTTCCATAGGCTATAATGGTCCGCCCGCGGGAACACACAATTGTGATGAAGAATGGCCGGAATCTGGTTGCGCCAGAGATTCACGCGGAAGCTGTTCACTGGCATTACATGCCGAAGAGAATGCCATATTATATGGGATAAAAAATGGTTCTAAAATAGAAGGAGCAACCCTCTATACTACTTTATCACCCTGCATAGCCTGTGCCCGTTTAATCCTTTCATCTGGTATTAAAAACGTTTATTATAGGGATTCGTATGCAGCTTATAAAGGTTTGCCCAGCGATGAAGGTGTCGATTTCTTAAAAAGGTTCGGTGTAGAAGTTGTGAAGTACGAAAATCAAGGTTAATTGACAATCCTGCTTGTAGCGCGGCAGAAGTTTTCTTAACTTTGGCCATGCTAGAAAAAATCATAATTCTCGATTTTGGATCCCAATATACACAGTTAATTGCACGCAGGGTACGCGAGTTAAACGTTTATTGCGAAATTCATCCATTTAACAACATCCCTGAAATAACCTCAAATGTTAAAGGTATCATCCTTTCAGGCAGCCCTTATTCAGTTCGCCAGGAAGATGCCCCTCAGGTAGATCTTAAAAAGTTTGATAATTATCCGTTGCTTGCTGTTTGTTATGGCGCCCAATACATTGCTCAGCAATCTGGCGGCGAGGTGCAAGCATCATCAACGCGTGAATATGGCAGAGCCAATCTGAATTATGTTGCCGAAAGCAATAAATTATTTAAAAACATTGCCATTGATTCGCAAGTATGGATGTCACATGGTGATACCATTACTAAAGTGCCAGAAAACTTTGAGCTGATCGCAAGTACTGATAGTGTAAAGGTAGCCGCTTATCAGGTTAAAGATACAGAGACCTATGCGATACAGTTTCATCCTGAAGTAACACACAGTACTGATGGAAAGCAGTTGTTGGAAAACTTTTTGGTAGACATCTGTGGATGTAAACAAGAATGGACTCCGGATGCATTTGTGGAAACCACCATTGCCGCTTTACAGGAGCAATTAGGTGATGATAAAGTTGTACTTGCCCTTTCTGGTGGAGTTGATTCAAGTGTAGCAGCTATCTTATTACATAAAGCTATAGGCAAAAACTTACACTGTATTTTTGTTGACAATGGCTTGCTACGTAAAGATGAGTATGCAGCAGTATTGGAACAATACAAACATTTAGGATTAAATATCAAAGGTGTTGATGCTAAAGAACGTTTCCTAAGTCAGCTTGCAGGTCTTACAGATCCTGAATTGAAGCGTAAAGCCATTGGACGTGTATTCATTGAAGTTTTTGATGATGAAGCACACCAGGTACAAGACGTAAAATGGTTAGCTCAAGGCACCATCTATCCTGATATTATTGAGTCGGTTTCTGTAAAAGGACCTTCTGCGACTATTAAATCTCACCATAATGTTGGTGGTTTACCTGATTTCATGAAATTGAAGGTCGTTGAGCCATTAAATACTTTGTTTAAAGATGAAGTAAGAAGAGTAGGAAGATCATTGGGATTGGAACACTTTATTATCGGACGTCATCCTTTCCCTGGACCAGGTTTGGCCATCAGAATTCTTGGTGAGGTAACTGCTGAAAAGGTAGCCATCCTTCAGGAAGCGGATGCCATCTATATCAACAATTTAAAAGAGGCTGGTTTATATGATAAAGTATGGCAGGCAGGAGCGATATTCCTTCCGGTTCAATCGGTAGGGGTAATGGGTGATGAGCGTACTTACGAGAATGCGATAGCCTTGCGCGCTGTTGAATCTGTTGATGGTATGACAGCTGATTGGTGTCATTTACCATATAACGTACTCGCAAAAATTTCTAATGAAATAATTAACAAAGTAAAAGGAATTAACCGCGTTGTATATGATATTAGTTCAAAACCACCTGCAACGATTGAGTGGGAATAAATATTGGGTCATTTTATTATCGGTACTTTTTCTATCAGCCTGTTCACCAAAAATAAGGACTGAGAACAAGAAGCCCGAACCACTAAAGAACGTCGAGAAAATAGAAAAGCCTGCTTTAAAAGCTAAGCAGGCTACTGTTTCTTTGCTTGTTCCTTTTCGGTTAAATGAAATCAAACTTAAGACAGCCACTAAAGCAGATGTAGAAAAGGCAGCCATGGCTATCGATTTCTATCAGGGATTTAAATTGGGTATAGACTCTGCGGCAGCATCAGGCCACAATTTTAAGCTTAAAGTTTATGATACGCAGGATAACAATGCGCAAATTGCTAATTTAATCGCTAATGGTAGTTTATTTGGCAGTAATTTAATTGTAGGCCCTGTTTATCCTGAAGGGCTAAAATACATTACAAATTATTCTATATCTCGAGAAATATCCGTTGTAAATCCGCTTGCTGCCTCACAGCCTGCAGAATTTGCGAATCCTAATCTCATCTCTATTGTAAATAATATCGATCTTCATGCCGAAAAGATTGGTAATTACATCAGTAAAAACTATAATCCTGCAACTACTATAGTTGTATTAATCAATCCTAAGACGGCAAGCGATGAGATATTCGCTAAACCTTTAAGAGCTTATTTTGCGAGCAGTAAAAAGCCATTTGCTTTTCAGGAATATGCATCTGCTTTTACCATGGAAACCAAGATTGTAAAAGGTAAACAGTATGTTGTTATTGTAAGTTCGCCTGACAAAAAGTTTGTGGTTCCTACACTGGATAAACTGATGAAAATTAAAAAAACGGGATTGAATATCTCGCTTTTTGGACATCCGGAATGGATCAGGCAAAATTACAACACAGAAACGCTTCAGGCTTTAAATACAATCGTTTCTTCTTCCTATAAGGTGGATTACACCAGGCCAGAGGTAAATACCTTCATCAAAAAATACAGAGCGGAATTCAATTTTGAACCAGGAGAATACGCTTTCAAAGGATTTGATATTGGCTTCTATTTCGGAAGGCTACTTTCTACTTATGGAGAGGATTATATAAAAAATATCACTAAAGAAAATTATAAGGGGCTTCAAAATTCCTTTCATTTTGTACATGATAGTGCTTCAGGATACATCAATACCAGTTTGATGCTGCTGCGTTATAAAAACTATGCTTTAAATATTATAGAATGAGAGTAGAACACCAGCTAAGAGCATTTGAACAGATCTTTAAAAGTTATGATGGGGCATTGCCGCTTCATCGCTTTTTATTTGCTTATTTTAAACGGAATAAGCAAATGGGGTCGTCAGACCGGCGCTGGGCCTCTCGCTATATATACAGTTTCTTTAGACTAGGCAAAGCGCTAATTAAAGAAGAAAGAGCATTGCGTTTGGCCATTGCTGATTTTCTGTGTAACCAAAGTAGTAGTTTGGTTATCGAATTGTTGTTACCCGAATTGAAGCAACACGTCGGGCTTTCGGTACCTGAAAAGCTGGAACTGATTAAATCAAATTATCCTGCATTTGAGCTGACCGATGTTTTTAGTTTTCATGAAGCGCTTTCTGAGTCAGTGATGAAACAAGAGTTCTTAAGCTCTTTTTTTAGACAGCCTGATCTTTTTATAAGAGTAAAAGGCGGACAGTTAAAAAAAATAACTGAAGTACTGAGCAAGGAAGGCATAATTGCTGAGGAGATTGGGGATAATACCCTCGCTGTTGCCAACGGGACTAAATTAGATCAGGTTTTAATGGGGCAGCAACATTACCAGGTACAGGATCTTTCCTCGCAGCAAACAGGTAGTTTTTTCCAGCCCCAAGCCTGGGACAAATGGTGGGATTGTTGTGCGGCCTCAGGGGGGAAATCGCTATTGTTACACGATCTGGAGCCTAATATTGAACTCCTGGTTAGCGATGTGCGGGAAAATAGCTTAAATAACCTTGATGAACGTTTTAGGGAAGCAGGATTAAAAAAGTACCAGAAAAAGGTATTGGATCTGTTGCAAAATAATGATCAGGATCTGCATCATTACGAGTTTGATGGAATTATACTGGATGCACCCTGTTCCGGATCCGGTACTTGGGGACGTACACCCGAAATGCTGTATTATTTTGACCAACACAAGATCGGTTATTTCTCGAAGCTCCAGCAAGGCATTGCCAAAAATGTTGTAAAGTACCTGAAAGAAGGGAAGCCTTTAATTTACATTACCTGCTCTGTCTTTAAGCAGGAAAATGAAGATGTGATTGCTTATCTTTTAGAAAACCTTCCTTTAAAACTCGAAAGAATGGAGTTGATTAAAGGTTATACCCATAAAGCAGACACCATGTTTGTGGCAAGGCTAATTAAAACCAATTAGGTTATTTTTATTTTTTTATCTATATTGTATTAGGATTTAAAACTGAAATTCAAACCATATCATTTTGGCTGCTTTAGAGAGCAGAAACATAAATCAAATCGAAAAATTTTTGGGTAAGTAGTAAAGCAGTATCGCTTTGGTATTGTCGTGGCTGACACTGCCGGTCCTGAGAGGGATCTCCTTCGGGATTGGTTCGTCTCAGGTTCGGAAAAACCCATCTGAAGGTAAGCTAAAAGATGTAGCCCAGAGTATGGATAGCAATAGGTCCTATCCGCCGCAAAAAGGCCCTGCAAAAAAACCGAAATCGCAGTCTTTTCCTGTTTATAAGTGCTGTTAATTTTAATGATAAAGGGGCTAAAGCAGGATGAAACAGGTTGCTAATGCCCTTATAACTGCTTATGTTAGCGATAAAAGCGGATAAAAGATAGTTGAGATCTTGTTGCTTTATTGATAACCAGATATATTTCGTATGATTAATCAGTACCTTCTATATAGAAAACGGGAATTTTATGGCTTGTTCCTGCTCCTCTTCTTTTTCCTTCCCTCACTTTTTGCTCAGGAACTTTATCCACCTAAATTAATTCCGGGTAACTGGCACAATGAACAACGGAGCCTTCGGTATCATCCTGAGGGTTCAGATTTTGTAATTAAAAATGGAAACCGTCGTTTTACACGGGCGCTTTATGGTACCAATACCGCTTTTAGGGTTGAGGCAGGTGATCTTCCGGAATTTGCCATGTATATGCCTGGAATGGGTGGCAACCTAAAGTTTGGCCTAATGGTTGGACCTCAGAGCAAATGGTTGATCGAAGCAGAAGATATTGTAGCAAAGTATCGTGCAGGTAAGATGATTTATTCGATTAAAGATCCTTTGCTTGGAAATGGAACGTTACAGCTGGAGGTGTTGGCATTGAGTAGCTCCGAAGGATTGATTGTAAAAGCACGATTTGATAATATCAATCCGGGAGTAACCCTGTTATGGGCTTTTGGGGGAGCAAGCGGCAAAAACTTTAGTCGCAATGGTGACATGGGACCTGATCCTGAATCTGTATTTTATCTGAAAGCAGAGAATTGCAAAGACAATACCTATGTGATCAAGGTCAACTCTTTTACCCTTAGTTATGCTAAGACTAAATCTTTGGCAGGAACTTTTCCATCTGCAAATTTAAAGATTGCAAATGCTGCTTTTCAACAGACACCCGCTGATCTGGATCGATCAGATGATAAGGAAAATCCTGTTTTAATGGGAAAACTTAGTGCTATGAATGCAAAGGATTTCTATTTCCTGATCCAAAACCCTGATAGTGATACCGTAAAAAAGGGGGGGACTCCTGCAGAACAGTTTAAACGTGCTGAAGCTTCGCGACTGGCAATTGCTGACCGGGTACAAATCAATACACCCGATCCATTTATGAATACTTTGGGGGGCACGATAAGTATGGCCTCAGATGGCATTTGGGAAGACCCTTCTTATATGCATGGTGCTATAGGCTGGCGCATGCGTTTGAATGGTTGGCGGGGTGCTTATACTGCCGATCCACTGGGTTGGCACGACCGTGCCCGAACACATTTTACTGCTTATGCAAAGTCGCAGTTGTTGAGCCCTGAAAACGGGCCGGTTGTAGCAGATACAGCCTTAAACTTAGCACGATCTAAAGAAGCGCTTGGAACAGCCATGTTTAGTAGTGGCTACATCAGCCGTGATCCAAATGGAAAATCTATCCGACCCCATCACTATGATATGAACCTGGTTTATATTGATCAATTGCTATGGCATTTTAACTGGACTGGGGATCTGGAATTTGTAAGGGAAATGTGGCCCTTGATTAAACGACACCTGGCCTGGGAAAAACGAACATTTGATCCGGATGATGACGGCCTGTACGATGCCTATGCTGCAATTTGGGCAAGTGATGCCTTACAATATAGTGGGGGAGCAGTTACACATTCTTCGGCTTATAATTATCGGTCGAATGTTATAGCAGCAAAAATCGCTAAATTGTTAAATGAAGATGCCAGACCTTATCAAAAGGAGGCCGATAAGATCTTAAAGGCGATGAATGCCCAGTTGTGGATGCCCGCTAAAGGATGGTTTGCCGAATATAAAGATGGACTTGGCCTCAGGCAGCTCCATCCGGCAGCAGCTTTGTGGACAATTTATCACAGTATAGACTCTGATGTGCCCGATGCTTTTCAAGCCTGGCAAAGTTTGCGTTATGTGGATACAGGTTTGCCTCACATCGCTGTCAAGGCTAGCGGATTAAAAGATGAAGGATATTATACCCTTTCTACCACCAACTGGATGCCTTATGAATGGTCATTAAATAATGTAGTACTGGCAGAATCTACACATACTGCTCTGGCCAATTGGCAAGCTGGTCGTACAGAGGAAGCTTTTAAATTATGGAAAAGCGAAATACTGAGCAGTATGTATATGGGCGGGAGTCCCGGAAATTTTGTTCAGGTATCCCATTATGATGCCAGTCGCGGGGAGGCTTATCGCGATTTCGCTGATCCGATAGGAATCAATTCCAGAACACTTGTTGAAGGCCTTTTCGGAATAGTACCAGATGCTTTAAATCATACTCTAATGATCAGGCCGGGTTTACCTGTCGCCTGGGATTATGCATCCTTAAAAATTCCGGATCTTTCTTTTGATTTTAAAAGGACAGGTAACAAGGATCTTTATACTTTAATCCCTTCATTCAGCAAAGCTTTAAACTTAAAAATGCGGTTAAAGGTAAGAGGCACCACACTGAAATCGGTAAAAGTAAACGGGCAGGAAGTGAAGTGGAGCAATGTGGAGAATGCTATTGGCGCACCTGAAATTGAAATTCAGAGTAAGCCCGCCCTAAGCTATAAGATTGAACTGATATGGTCGGGTGAGGGAATGGCAAAACCAGAGTTGAAGCCAATATATCAACAGAAAGAGAATTTTGAAACCAGCTTTAAAGATGCAATGATCACTAAAGTGTTTGACCCACAAAATGTGTTAAAATCTCCCGTGATCTCTGGTGGAAAAATAAAAGCTGAAGTGACTGGTGAGCCGGGCAATCGTACCGTTTTTGTACAGCTAAAAAGAGGAATGTTTGACTATTGGTTTCCATTGTGTTTTGAACTGAAATCAAATGGCCTAATGGAAGAATCTAAGCTAGACCTGGAGAAAGAAGATTGGACCGGCAAGAAGATGGAGGCTATAGATCTTTCTGCTTATTTCAATGATAAGGTGACACAAATTTTTAATAATAAGTATCTGTCGCCACGCCCGCAAACTACCACGCTCCAATTACCGGTACAAGGAGTGGGAGACTGGCCACACCCTACATTGAAACCTGAAATTAACGATAGTGGGTTAAGGAAACTGGCTGGAATAAAGAATGAAATTGTCCTTCCTTCAGGAATTAGGTTTAAAACACCTGGTGATGTTAACCAGAAGAATATTATATATACTTCTCAGTGGGACAATTATCCAGGGGAGCTGAGTTTACCTTTATCAGGAAAAGCAAACGCCGCATTCTTTTTACTGGCGGGATCAACCAATCCTATGCAAAGCCGCATGGATAATGGAATGATCAATATTCTTTATACAGATGGTAGTACAACAAAACTGGCTTTAAAGAACCCTGAAAATTGGTGGCCAATTGAGAAAGATTTATACTTAGACAGATTTGCATTTGATAGCGGAGCACCTAGGCCTTTACGGATTCATTTAAAAAGTGGAAAGATCATCACGGCTACAGAAGGTAATTTATGGAATGGAAAAGAGATAGATGGCGGGGCTGCAACAGCCTTGGGTATTCAGCTTGATCCAAATAAAACCTTGTCCAAAATTACTTTATCTGCCCTATGTAATGATGTGGTAATTGGATTAATGGCGCTTACACTGGTACGTTAAATGAATTCGGCGATGAATAAGTTTTTTTTGATTGTTGTTTTTTTGCTACAATCTTTATTAGCGGTTGCCCAGCTTAACAGTAATATTACGCGTTATACAACACGTGATGGCTTGTCGCATGACGGTGTATTGTGTATCACACGAGATAGAGATGGTTTTATGTGGTTCGGCACCTTTGACGGGATCAATCGTTTTGATGGACACGATTTTGTCGTATACAAAAGCCGGCCTGGCGATAGTTCTAATTTAAGCAGTAATAAAATCAGGAGTATTGTTGAGGATAAAGCGGCTTTTTTATGGGTTAAGACTTATGATAACAAGGTTTATCGTTTTAATAAAAAAACAGAGCAATTTCTTGCGATATCAGATGGATCCTACAAGCATCTTTTTAAGGATTTGGTTATCGATAGAATAATTCCCGATACTGAAGATGGGGTATGGTTACTTACCGAAAACCAGGGCTTACTTCATGCCATGAACAATTTTTCCGGCAAACCGGAGATTAACTATTACGCTAAAAGGAGGACAAGCTCATTTAACATCAATGGAAATACAGTCAAATTCCTGCAGAGGGAGGGAAATCGTATCTGGATAGGAACAGAGGGTGGATTGAATTGTTTGCAGCCCAATAAAGACAAGAAATACATTGTAGTAAAATTTTCTCCTGTGGTTACAAAGTTCTTATCGGCCAATTCCTTTACCTGTTCTGCAAAAAATAAGGACTTTCTGTTTTTTGGAACTACAGATGGAAATCTGGTTACTTATCACATTAAGAAAAAAGTATTTTCGATAAGACCTCTGGGTAAGGATACTAAATTAAATGCAATATGCAGTTCCAGAAGACCTTTACTATACATTTCTACCACTGGGAGGGGGCTGGTTACGCTCGATCTAAAAACTTTTAAATGCACTTATTCCGGCCTGGGAGCTAATGATACTTACCTTTCATTGTATGAAGACAAGGATGGCCAGGTTTGGATTGAGCCCGAAAAGAATGGAGTTTTAAAATATAATCCACATACCGGAATCTATAAGCACTTTATTCAGAAAAAGGATGTGATTAGCGCTAGCAGAGATTACCAGGTCGTTACTGATGCGAATGGTATATTGTGGACGAGCATGAAGGGGGGGGGCTTTGGCTATTACAATCCTGTAAGTGATGATATCGCTTATTTTTATGATGAACCTGGTACTAAAGACCAAAAGTTTTCCAATATAATAACCAGTTTATTGATTGATAAAACGGGCGTATTATGGTTAAGTGCTAAAGATGGGGGCGTAAATAAAGTCGTACCCATAACGGATAAGTTCAATTATCGAAGGCTGGTAGGAAAACCGGAAAACCGATCAGAAAACAATGTACGGGCCATGATGAAGGACTCAAGAGGCCGTTTGTGGATTTGCACTAAAGATGCGATGGTGTATGTTTATGAGAATAATAAGCCGGCATCTGTTTTTATCAATCCCCCTCAGAAATTAGGGTGTGTATACAGTATTATTGAAGACCGTAAAGGTAATATCTGGCTGGGCACCAAAGGTGATGGATTGTTTAAAGCAAGTCCTGTAGACCCAGGGAAATCTTTTTATGCCCTAACTAATTTTAGAAATGATAAGTCCGATCAGAACAGCTTAAGCAGTGACCTGGTTTATTCGGTCATTGAAGACCGCAAAGGAAGGATTTGGGTGGGAACGCTTGGGGGAGGGATCAATTTATTGACAAGCTCCGAAGGAAAGATTGCGTTCAAAAACTATTACAATGTATTTAAAAATTATCCTTTTTCCTGGGCTAATGTAATCAGACATTTAAATGAGGATAACCAGGGGCGTATTTGGGTTGGAACAAGCAATGGCCTGCTTATTTTTGATCCGAATCAGGTATCAGCTAATGGGTTTCTTTATCAGAAATACCAAAAAGTAAAGGGCGACAGGTCTAGCTTGGGAAACAATAGTGTCCAGTATATCTATAAGGACCAGGTGGGGCAAATGTGGGTCGGTACGTTTGGTGGTGGACTGAATAAAGTGATCAGGGCTAATAAGGGTGACATTAAGTTTGAGGTCTTTACTACAGAGAATGGGTTATCTAATGATGTTGTACTCGGAATTACGGGCGACCAGCAAAACAACATCTGGATTGCTACAGAAGGCGGTCTTTCACAATTTAATCCAGGAAATAAAACATTTAAAAATTATGATACTTATGATGGTTTGCCGGAATCAGGTTTTTCGGAAGCTGCCTGCTTTAGTGCCGGCAATGGGAAATTATATTTTGGCTGTATAGATGGATATATTTCTTTTAATCCTATAAATATTATAGATCAGAAGATCAATGCGGAAATGGCGCTGACCAGAATGCAGTTATATTATAAAGATATGGTTCCGGGTATCGAAGGCTCCCCGTTAAAATATGCCATCAATGAAACCAATGAGCTTAGTTTAAAACATGATCAGAATGCGATTAGCATAGATTACGCCGTGTTGGATTACCGGGCATTTAACAAAATCACCTATGCTTATAAATTGGAGGGCTTTGATAAAAGCTGGCATCACGTAAATGATCAGCGGAAGGCTACTTATACCAATTTACCGCCCGGGAAATATACTTTTAAAGTCAAGGCGGCTAGTGAGGATCTCTTTAGTAACACCCCTGAAAAAATTTTACATCTTATTGTAAAACCACCTTTTTATTTAACCTATTGGGCTTATTTCGTCTACCTGGTACTGGTTGCGGCTATTGCGGTTGTCGCCAGGCGTATCATTTTAACCATGATCAGGTTAAGAAATAAAGTTGTGGTAGAGCAGAAATTAACCGAAGTGAAGCTATCCTTCTTCACCAATATTTCACATGAACTGAGGACCCCTTTAACGCTAATTGTAAGTCCGCTTGAAGAAATTTCCCGTACTGAAACCCTATCGGTAAAAGGTACAGCATATTTGAATATTGTAAATCGCAATGCCAACAGGATGATCCGGTTTATCAATCAGTTACTTGATTTTAGAAAGATACAAAGTGATAAAATGCAATTAAATATTGCTAAAATAGACCTGCTCGCATTGGTCAGAGATATTTGTCATCATTTTACCGGCATGGCAGAGGAGAAAAGTATTATTTTTAATATAGCACCTCCCGGACAGGAAATCTATGCCTGGGTAGATGAGGAAAAGATTGACATCATAATTTACAATTTGCTTTCCAATGCTTTCAAATTTAGCCCCGCAAACACCTCAATTACAGTAACTATAAGCCATATTTCGGAAACAGAGGAAATAGAACTATGCATAATTGATGAAGGAAGAGGAGTGCCGGCCGACAAGTTGGAAGAAATTTTTGAAATCTATTATGAAGGAAATACTCCGGGAGAACGTCATTTGCATGGTACAGGTATTGGATTAGCTCTGGCACGCGATCTGGCATTAAGTCACCATGGGAAGCTTTGGGCGCAAAAAAATACCGGCAGCGGTATGACATTTATCCTCCGGTTGAAATCAGGTAAAAGCCATTTTAAAACGACAGAGGTGAAATTCGACGATGCGGTACATAATACCGAGTTCATTAATATTGATGCTGCTGATATGATACCTGAAAAATCGGTGAAGAATATCAGGGATATGCAGACCCCAACGGTATTGATTGTGGAAGATAATCCCGAACTACGTAACTTCTTATCAGTAAAACTGGATGGATTATACCAGGTTAAAAGTGCTGCGGATGGGGCAGAGGGATTAAATGCTGCAGTTATGCTGCTACCTGATCTGATAATCAGTGATGTGATGATGCCCAATATGGATGGGATTCAAATGCTGGATCAGCTGAAAAATGACATTCGGACAAGCCATATTCCTATGATACTATTAACGGCTAAGTCTTCTGTGGAGAGCCAGATAGAAGGACTTAAATATGGGGCAGATTTATATATCACCAAGCCATTTCATACAGATTATTTATTGATATCCATCGAAAACCTGATCAATTCCAGAAAGAAACTTTTTGAACAACTTTCAAATGCGCTCAATAAAAAAATTGTGACCCTCGGTCCTGAAGAAATTGTGATCACCTCGAAAGACGAGACCTTTCTAAAGGAAACAATAAAAATTGTAGAGGAAGGTATGAAAGACTCAAATTTTAATATTGAGGAAGTCGCTACTACCATTGGTATGGGCCGCACCACTTTCTATAAAAAATTGAAGAGTTTGACATCCTTAAGTCCGGTCGAATTTGTGAGGGATATGCGATTGAAACGAAGTAAGCAACTCCTGGATGCCGGTATGCAAACGGTATCAGAGATTGGCTATCTGGTAGGTTTTAACAGTTTACCTTATTTCAGTACTTGTTTCAAAGAAAAGTATAAGATCTCTCCGTCAGAATACATGAAAGGAATAAAAAAAGATCTCGAGGCGGTTAATAGATGATCCTTTAAAAGGGGATTTGTCAAATAACAAAAGCATTTCGTCAAATTTTGAAAACCGGGATTTTGCATTCCGGATAGATTTGTATCCACCAATAACCAAATATGTATGATCAGTAAAATAAGAATTAAATTACTAATCCTTTGTTCGCTTTTTTTTATGGTTACTATTGGGATGGCTCAGGATCGGGTTGTCTCTGGTATTGTAAAAGAAAAGACTGACGGGATGCCGCTTCCTGGAGTAACAATTCTCGTTAAAGGAATAAACCAGGTAACCAAAACAGACGAGACTGGAGCTTATAGCATCAAGATTCCAGGAAATGCTCCTGTTACATTATCGTTTAGATCGTTAGGCTATAAAACCTTTGAAAGTATCATCACATCTTCACAAAAATTAAATGTTTCATTAGAAGCAGAAGTGAATGTTTTGGATGAAGTGGTTGCCATTGGTTATGCCAATGTAAAGCGTAAAGATTTAACTGGTTCCTCTGTTTCTGTTAGTGGAGAGGAATTGAAATTTGCACCGGTTACTACAGCGGCACAGGCCCTGACGGGTAAAGCAGCCGGTGTAAATGTGGTGACACAAAGTGGTGCTCCCGGAGTAGCCATTAACATTACAATCAGAGGCGGGAGTACAATTACAGGAGGTTCTTCGCCTTTGTATATCGTAGATGGGTTTCAAATGGAAAATGCTTTACGTGATGTCGATATTAATGATATAGAAACGATTGATGTATTGAAAGATGCATCGGCTACAGCTATATATGGTTCACGTGGTTCCAATGGTGTGGTTTTGATTACCACAAGGTCGGCTAAAACCGGAAAGACAGAAGTGGCCTATAACGGGTACATGAGCTTTGAGAAGCTTGGAAAAAAACTCCCGGTATTAGGTGTTCTGGATTATGTAAAGTACCAGTATGAATTTCAAAACTTGTCTGGAAAAGAAAGTAACTGGGCTTCCTATTTTGGTGGAGACATTACTGCGCCGGATTTTTACACAGGTGCTTACAATCGGATAAATAATGATTACGGTTCAAGGGAGGGGATAGACTGGCAGGATCTTGTGTTTGGTGGCACCGCGCCAAGCCGAAATCATAACCTGAATATCAATAGTGGCTCTGAGAAAACTAAATTCATGTTAAGTTATAACAATACAGGTCAAGAGGGGATTATGTCTAAACACGGATACAACAAAAACAGTATCCGGCTTAAACTTAACCATGAAATATGGAAAGGTGTACGTACCGATTTTAATACTAACTTTTTTGACACTAAGATTGAGGGCGGAGGTTCTTTAGGTGGAGCACTAAAAATGACCATATTGCAGCCGGTCACCGGGGGTAAGCTATATACGAATCAACAGTTAATAGGAACGGATGTGAGTGATGATATGCTGGGCTATGATTCTCAATATGATGTGTTCAATCCAATTATCACCAATAATGCAGTGACCAATATCAGCAGAAACCGTCAGTTTTCTGCAAATGGTGGATTCGAGTTCGATTTAATAAAAGATGTGGTGTTTCGTACTGGTGGTAGCTATTTGTGGCAACAAGTACGTGACGACTATTGGGATGATGGTAATACCAAAACTGCTCAAAATAATGGAGGGCCTTACGGATCTCGAAACAATAGAGAAAAATATACCTGGCAAGTTACCAATACCCTGAATTGGGGGCATGATTTTAATGGTCATCAAGTGAATTTATTATTAGGACAAGAGGCTAATTATAAAGAGTCCATGAATTTAGACAATACTTATTATGAATTCCCTAAGAATAATTTTGGGTTGAATGATGTAGGAATGGCTTCTAATGTTAAAAACAGCTATGGTTCCGGCTTAAGTCAATATAGTCTTGCTTCTTTTTTTGGCAGGGGATCATATAACTATAAAGGGAAATATATTGCAAATTTCACTTTACGGGCTGATGGTTCATCCAGGTTTGGACAGAATAATCTATGGGCTTATTTTCCCTCAGCTGCTGGCGCATGGCGTATTTCAGAAGAAAAATTTATGGCTAGTCAAAAGGTTATCAGTAATTTAAAACTTCGTATAGGGTATGGAACTGCAGGTAATGATGATATTGGTGAAAATAGGTATGCCACTAATTATGGTTCTGGAAGCTATGCAATCAATAATGCTAACTTTTTAACATTGGTGCCGGGTAATATCGTTGGTAATCCTAAAGTTAGATGGGAAAAAACGGTATCAACGAATATAGGTTTAGATGTTGGTTTATTCAATAATCGCATTAGTTTGGGAGTAGATATTTACAATAATGAGTCTAATGATCTCTTAATTAAAAACAACATTCCTCCTTCTGCAGGTTATTCATTTCAATATCAAAACATCGGTGCTATACGTAACCGCGGCGTGGAGTTGGTACTCAATACTGTTAACCTGAATTCCGGAGGTTTTAAATGGAATACGGGTTTTAATATTGCATTCAATAGATCCAAAGTACTTTCTATTTATGGATTAGGTGGGGATGATTACTTCCTGATGAATTACAATAGTCGTGTTGACTATAAAATAAAAGTTGGAGCACCTCTTGGACAATTTTATGGTTATAAATATGCCGGAGTATATACTACAGATGATTTTACACAAAATTCAAATGGAACATATACGATCAAAAATGGTGTTCCTCGTTCAAAAGCAGGTAACCCTGCTAATATTAAACCCGGAGATGTAAAGTATGTGACCACAGCAGGAAATGTTGATGCTAATGGGAATCCGGTTTGGTCTACAGAAGATCGTACAGTGATTGGTAATGCCCAACCCAAATATCAAGGGGGGATAACAAACACCTTTACCTATAAAGGATTTGATCTGACTGTATTTATGAATTTTACGGTTGGAAATCAGTTATTCAATATGAGCTCACAACGTTTTATTGGCCCTTATTTGCCTAATCAGAATACATTAACGGTAATGAATAGCCGTTTTACCTTAATTGATCCGCTTACCGGAAAACAAACTACTGATTTAAGTAGGCTTGCTGCACTTAATCCACTACAGAATGATCCGAAAGCAATGTGGAGTTTGCATTCTGATAATAAGATTGCAATAACTGATGCACTGGACTATTACCTGGAGGATGGGTCTTTTCTTCGGATAAATACAATTACATTGGGGTATACAGTGCCTAAAAAGCTGCTGAGTAAAGTTAAGATCAAAAATGTCCGTGCATATTGCACACTCAACAACATTCATACTTTTACAGGTTACAGTGGTTATGATCCGGAAGTTTCTGCGACTTCAAGCTTATTAACATCGGGTGTTGATAACTCAGCTTATCCAAGAGCAAAAAGTGTAGTTTTTGGTCTTAACGTATCATTTTAACTCATTAGATCATGAAAAGAATATTAAATATAGCCGTTGTAGCTCTTATTATGCTTTCTACAACTTCATGCAAAAAATTCCTTGATTTGCCTTCAAAGTCGCAATTTGATAGTGAAACCATTTTTGAAACGGTAGACCGGGCTGAGATGGTAGTTGTCGGATGTTACTCACAAACTTTTAATCGTGAGTTTTATTATCAGTTGGGGATGGGAACAGATGAATGTTTATCTACAGAAGGTGAAACAAACAGTAAAAATCAAGTGGCTAATTATGTATATACCCCTGCCAATATACCTACATCTACTTATACAGCTATGTATGCAGGTATAGAGTATGCAAATGTGGCCATTAAGGGATTGAAGGAGATGAAGGCAGCTTCTGCTGCGGAAAAAACCAGGATCGATATGCTTTTAGGGGAAGCATATGCCATTCGTGCCATGAACTATTTGAATGTTGTTCGTTTTTTCGGCGATGTTCCCTATTCAACTACTTCTGCTGCCCAGTCAGGTGTTTTTACCTCTTCAAGGGTAAGCCGTGATGTAATTTATGATGGTTGTGTTACTGATCTGCAAACGGCGATAGAATTATTGCCATGGAAGAGTGCCGGACTTGTACCCACTACAGAACGTTTTACTAAAAATTCAGCTTATGGAATGCTTGCGCGTGTGGCCCTTTACGCTGCAGGTTATTCATTGCGATGGGACTTAAATACTTATTCTTCTGCCTCTGTCAAAATTGCGCAACGTCCCGATATACCACGTATTAAGGAGCTTTATAAAATTGCTGCTGATGCCTGCAAAGCAGTTATTGACCGTGGAGAAAATAATTTGTTGCCTAGTTTTGAAACCGTATTCCGGGATCTTATTAAAGCAAAATACAACAATGAATCAATGCTGGAGTTTGGACAGTATGGTGCGGATAACAACGGTTCGGCTATAGGTTATACGAACGGAATCTATGCACATACCAATTGTATGTTTGGTAAAAGCCAGCCAGCCATGGGGGTAACACCCACTTATTGGTACGATTTTGCCGAAGGAGATACCCGTAGGGACGTGACCATTTGTAATTATTCGATCAACAGCGACAATGGCAGGGAGATGAATTCCTATACCAGTAATACCATCGGTAAGTTTAGGGTAAACTGGGGAACAAAAATTGGGACTGCTATCAATAAACGTGACATTAATTGGCCTGTACTTCGTTATTCTGATATCCTTTTAATGTATGCAGAGGCATTAAATGAGTACAACAATGGTCCTACAGCCGATGCCAAAACCTATTTTGAAAAAGTACGTACACGTGGATTCGGGGGAAACGCTTCCAAAATTGGAATTACTCCGACAGATTATCAAGGTTTTAGAAAAGCCATTATTAATGAGCGTAAATTTGAATTTGGCTTTGAATCCTTAAGAAGAACGGATCTTGCACGTTGGGGTATTTTATATGAAACGTTGGCTAGTACAAAGCAGAAACTAATTGATATGGCCAATAAAACCGGTGACTATATAGATATTGATAGATATCGTGTTTATAAAAGAACAGTAGCTACCGGTTTTGAAGATAATGTCGTGGCCATACCTTATACTGCTTATAAGGTATTATCAAGTGCAGATTCGACCACGCTTGCTAAAAGCGGTAATGTTGTTTTAAGAATGCACGGTGCGTCGATATTAAATTCTCAGGGACAATTAACAGCTAATGCAACTTTGGTTACAAACTTGTTTCGCGGTCTGGAAAAGGAGAAGATAGAAATTTTACCACTAGCTACCTCCATTATAGATGTTAATCCAGGTTTAAAAGGTCAGCAGCATCCCAAATATTAGTATGAAAGAAAATACTATTTAGTAAAAAAGAGTCTGCGTCATAAATCGTGATTGCAGACCCTTTAATTTTAATATTTCCCTTCTGAAATATGTTTTAAGTACGATTTTAATCAAATAATGAAAGCATTTGGTCAAATTTTGAAAACTCAACATATGCTTTCCAATTAGATTTGTATAACCAAATAACCAAATATATAACTAAACCGAGCAAGCCAACAGCCTAAAGATTTACACTGAACATTACTGGGGAATGTAATGTAAGCATTCCATAAATAAGCTGCTTTAAAGTAGGCATTCATGTGTCCTTTTTTCTGCAGAGAATGTTACAGCTCAGTTTTTTCTTCCTGGTCAGGATTGCCAAAAATTTTAACAACCAAATATGCTATGACCAGACTTTTTACAAGTTCATGTTGTTTCCTGTTTCTATTGGGAATTTTATCGGGATGTCAGAAAAGAGAATTTGATGCATTTTATGAACGTCCGAAAGGACTGGGGGCTCCCATTTATCAGCAGCTTCAATCAAGGGGCAATTTTAAACATTTAACTGCAGTTATTGACAAAGCCGGTTACAATGATATTTTAGGGAAAACCGGCTGGTGGACTTTTTTTGCACCGAATGACGCTGCATTTGAGCAGTTTTTTAAAGACCAGGGAATTGAGGGGATTAATGGAATTACGGATTCCATGGCTGTTTCTATTGTGAAGTATGCATTGGTGTACAATGCCTACCGTAAAGATCAGTTATCCACTTACCAGATGAGTGGTGGTTCGGAAGCTGGCTTTGGCCTGGCCTTCAAAAGGAAAACTGCTTATTACGACTGGGTGCAGCAAAAGGGGGATGCTGCGCACAGCAAGATCATTGCAACCAATAGAAATGTACGCAGCATAAAAAGTGGATCAGTAAGTACTAATGTTTCTGCCTATGTAGATGGAGATAATAACAATAAGTATCTCCCTTATTTTATTGACTTATTTTTATCAAGAAATGGATTGAGCCAGGCAGACTATAAAACATTTTATCCAAACTCCAATTATACCGGATTCAATGTAGCTGCTGCATCAGTAGTAAATATGGATATCGCCGCAGAGAATGGAATGATTCATGAAGTAGACAGAGTAACATTGCCCCTAAAAAGCATCGATCAATATATCAGTACCAATGCCAATTATAGTGAATTCAAAAGTCTGCTGGATTCTTTAAAGTTTTATACTTCCAATGCCTATCAAACGCACCGTAATTTTGTAGCTACGGGAAGTACTGATTCCGTATATGTAAAGGGGTATAATGGTCAGCTGGCATTTTCAATAAATAGTGAAAACTATCAACAACCAGGGCTTGCAAGTTACCTTGCAAATGAATCTCAGCGGTCAAGTTGGAGCATCATGGCACCAACAAATGATGCATTTAGAGCGTATCGTAAAAAAATACTGGCCAAGTATGGTAATTCATTCTTTAAAACTGCTCCTTCCAGCATTGTGATTGATTTCATCAACTCACACATGTGGGCGGCACCATTATGGCCAAATAATTTTAACCAGGAGCCAAACTATCAGATGGAAAATACGACGCTGAGTATAGGCAATGCGGTAGACAAACAAATTCTAAGCAATGGCGTGTTTTATGGTGTTAACCAGGCACATCAGGCTAATGTATTCAGAACCGTATTTGGCGTGCCCTATTTGGACCCTGCAGCAAATTTAACCTATTTAGGATACTCCGATCCTGGAACAGGAATCAAAACTTATACCACTCAGACTAGTACCAGACAAACCTTATTAGTCATGTCTGATGCCGTTTTAACTGCTGCAGGATATCGTTACAATGAAAGTAGCGCAGGTACATCTACCACCGTATGGGGATACAGGTCATCACCTACCGGGAGCTACTCACACAGTAATGTCTATAAGGACAATATTTTGCGCATGTTCAGAACTGGAATTTTGCTTACGCCAACATCCGAATTAACAAGTTTGAGCGGTTCGGGTATTGTAGAAGCGCTAAGTGGGGATTACGTAAAATACAATGCCGGGAAAATACAAACCAGCGGAACTGTTGATTCAGGTACGGACATTAATATTGTTAAATCTGATGCAACTTCTGTAAATGGTATTGTTTTTTATATAGATGCGACCTTAACGTTTACGGAAAAAAATGTGGGTCAGCATTTAGAGAATTTAGCTACTAAATATCCAAACAACTACGCCTCTTTTTATTGGTTCGTGTTAAATTCAAGTATTTATAATAAAACCACCAAAGCGATTAGTGGAGTTAACATTGGTGTTGACAATAAATACACGATGCTGGCACCGGATAATGCAGCTATTGCCCAGGCAATTAAAGATGGTTTGCTTCCTGGTAACAAAACTACAGGAGCTTTACCAACTGCTGCACCAAGCAGTGAGTCCGATAAAGATTTGCTTCGCAAGTTCATCCTTTATCACATCATCAATGGAGAATCTATTGTAACAGATGGTAAAAAGGCCGACAATTATTTGACGTTGCTACAAAATGAGGCCGGTGATAACATTCTGGTAAATGTGTTAAATCAACCTGGTAACTTAATCATTACCGACAAAAAGGGCCGCTTTGCACAGATTAATTTAACCCCGAGCAATCAATTGTCAAACCGGACCATTATCCATTCCATTACCAATTATCTCAATTACAATAAATAATAAGCCAAGCTGAGTTTAATATGAAAACATTTTTATATAGAAGTTTCTGTCTTTTTGCACTGACCATTTTGGTTTTGGGGCATTCAGCATCGCTTCATGCGCAGCAGGTCGTTACCGTGCGTGGAAAGGTGACGGATAAAAAAGACAAATTAGGAGTAATCGGAGCATCAGTTATTGAGGTAGATCAGAATAAAAGAACAATTACGGGAGTTAGCACAGATATCAACGGAAACTTCGCCATCCGGATATCAAATACAAAACATCAGCTAGTCGTTTCTTATTTGAGTTATAAAACCTTTCAAGCGGGTGTTATTGGCGATCGTACCGTAATCAATGTAATTTTAGAACCCAGTTCAAACGATTTGGACGAGGTGGTTTTAACCGGCAAAAGGATGGTTAACAATGGTACTGGTTTAAACGTTGCCGAACGGAATTCAACCATTGCATCTGCCAGCATTAGTGGCAAGGCTCTGGAAGAACTGGCAGTTTCGTCTATTGATCAGGCCTTAGCCGGACGTTTGTCTGGAGTAGATTTTGGTACTACTTCGGGTGATCCAGGAGCAGGGATGTCAATTCGGATTAGGGGTACTTCCTCTATCACTGGATCGGCTGAACCGTTAATTGTTTTGGATGGTATGCCTTATGAGACAGAAATTCCAGCCGACTTCAACTTTGGAACAGCAGATGATCAGGGTTATGCACAATTGCTGAATATTGCTCCATCTGATATTAAAGATATTACTGTACTAAAAGATGCCGCATCTACGGCCGTTTGGGGTTCAAGAGCTGCCAATGGAGTCTTGTTAATCAATACTAAACGTGGAGAAAAAGGTAAGCCGGTAATCGCCTATAACTTTAAAGGAACCATGGCTAGACAGCCCAACCCAATTCCCTTTTTAACAGGCGATCAATATTCGATGTTGATACCAGAGGCAGTAATGAATGCTACCGGTTTACCACTCGATTTTTTGGGTAATAATGGTCAGAATAAAGCCTTTCAGTACGATCCATCTGATGCTTATTATTATTATAATTATAGTAACAATACAGATTGGGTTAAGCTCATTACACGGACAGGCTATACTCAGGATCATAACATCTCTATGAGCGGGGGTGGTGATAAAGCCCGCTACTATGCTTCGGTAGGTTATCTGGGACAAACAGGTACAACTTTAGGGACTGATCTTTCCAGGATTACAACTAAGATCAACCTGGATTATATTGTGTCAAGTAAACTAAGATTCAAAACAGATTTGACCTATACTCATGTTGATAATAATTTGAATTATAGTAATTCACTAAGGGGCATTGCTTTCAGTAAAATGCCAAATATGGCGCCTTATGAATATGATGAATATGGAAATAGAACAACAGCCTATTTTTCTCCGCTTTCTAATATTCAGGGGACATTTTCTATAAATGAAAAAGGCGAAATAAAGGGGACTTATAACCCTTTGGCTATGGCTAATGAAGGGGCAAGCCATTTATTAGGGGAGCGTATTACTCCTAAATTCAATTTGCAATATGATATTTCTTCTGTTTTGTTTTCTACTGTAGACGTCCAGTTTGACATCAACAATACCAAGTCAAAAACATTTTTACCTCAAATCGCTACCGGACAGCCAAGTACGGAAACTTCAGTAAACAGGGCTTCTGATGCAGATGGTGATTCTTATAACATCCAGTCAAAAATTAACCTGATTTACAGACCGAATTTAAAAAATGAAAAGCACAATTTTCAAGGTTTAATGTCCTTCCAAACAAACGATACCAAGTCAGCTTCTTATACAGTAACAACCTCCAATACTGCTTCGTCTGAATTGCAAGATCCATCCAATCCATCGGTTACCAATGGTACCGGCCTGAGTTTAAAATCCGATCAGTCTCAATCCAGAAGTGTTGGGCTATTGCTTCAGGGGCAGTATGGATTTTTAGACCGCTACCTCATCAATGTGAACGGGCGGGTAGATGGGAACTCTAAATTTTCGCCCGATAACCGTTTTGGTTTCTTCCCAGGCATTTCAACAAGATGGCGGATCTCTGGTGAATCTTTTATGAAGAAGTATACATTTATTGAAGACTTCAGCTTAAGATTAAGTTATGGTGCAAGTGGTAAAGCACCTGGGAGTAATTACGCTTATTTCAACAATTATACACCCTTTGGTTGGTCATATGCTGGTAAACCAGCAGTATATCCTTCCAATATCGGACTTGCTCATTTAAAATGGGAAACTGTAATTGGTAAAAACTTGGGTTTCAACCTGTGGTTATTTAGCAGCAGAATCAAAATAGATGCTGAGATCTATCAGAATACAACTAAAGACATGTTCTATAAAGATTTGAAAATCGCTGGGACTTCTGGTTACAGTAAAATTGATATGAACATTGGAACGATGAATAATGATGGCTGGGAAATCGGGATCAACACCACACCAATTAAAACTAAGAGATTGATTGTTGGCTTCGATTTTAACATTGCGCGCAATGTGAATAGTCTCCAATCTATTTCGGACTTCTATCCGCGTGAGAGTTCTATTGGGCTTCCGGGACTGGGTAAGTACAAATCTTTTTTGTTGTTGGGTAATCCATTTGGATCATATTATGGTTTTAAATATAAAGGAGTTTATAAAGATCTGGATGCAACAATTGCCAGAGATGAGAAAGGCAATCCCATTATCGGACCCAACGGTCAAACGGTTTATATGCGTTACAACTACCCAACGGTTGATTATACCTTTCAGCCTGGTGACGCCATCTATGAAGATATAAACCATGATGGTAATATTGACGAGAAAGACATGGTTTACCTGGGTAATTCTGTGCCGAAATTTACAGGAGGCTTTGGTCCGAGCGTAACTTTTAACGGAAACTTCAAAATTCAGGCATTTTTTAGCTATAGATACGGTTATGACATTGTAAATATTGGAAAAATTGCAACGACCAACATGTATGGTGTAAACAATCAGAGCACTGCGGTATTGAGGCGTTGGCGTAATCCCGGTGATGAAACTGATATGCCAAGAGCATTGTATGGTGTTGGTTATAACTGGCTGGGTTCCGATCGATATGTAGAAGATGCTTCTTTTATCCGTTTGAGCTCCGTTACAGTGAGATATAATGTCACACAACGGATTTTGAAACGCTTTAATATGAAAAGTGCCAGTATTTATTTGACTGGCCAGAATTTATATACCTGGACAAAATATACCGGCCAGGATCCGGATCATTCTTCCAGTGGTAGCAGTAATCCTTTTTCTTACGCAACGGATGGTTCTCTTACTCCACCTTCCAAAACATTTACATTAGGTGCAGCCGTTGGATTTTAAAATCATTTGATATGAACAGAAACATTAAACATACAATATTGGCTTTGATGACACTCATCAGCGTTCTTGGAACTTCATGCAAAAAATGGCTTGACCTGCAGCCGCAGGATGGCTTAATCCGTGAGAAGTACTGGCAAACAAAGGAGCAATTAGATGCTGCGGTAATGGGGTGCTATGCTTCCCTGTTAGGAGGAAGCACAGTTCCACTGGCCAAATATCTTTTTATCTGGGGAGAGCTTCGTGGAGATATGGTGGTGCCAGGATTGGATATTTTATCTGATGATGATGAAGCCATTTTAGGTGCTACGCAAAAAGATGAATTTGATATTATGCGAACTCAAATAGCATCTACCAATAGTTTTGTAAATTGGGAAGCAGTCTATAAAACCATCAACTATTGCAATACAGTAATCAAGTTCGGCCCTGATGTAATCAATAAGGATAAAACTTTAACAAAAGTTGCCTTAAACGCTTATCTCGCCGAAGCCCATTCCCTGCGTGGCTTATTGTACTTTTATCTATTACGTTCCTTTGGTGAAGTACCACTTAAATTGGAGCCAACCTATGACGATTCGCAGGTAGGAGCCATTGCAAAGAAAAGTAAAGAAGAAGTGTATCAGCAGGTAATTGCTGATCTGACCTTTGGTGTAGAAAATGGACAGGTTACTTTTGGCAATATGATGGAGGATAGAGGTCGTATGACTAAGTTTTCTGCCTATGCTGCACTTGCAGATGCTTACTTATGGAATGAAGAATATCAAAAAAGTATTGATGCCTGTAACAAGGTAATTGAATCTGGTAAATATCAATTGCTGCCGCAAGGTACCTCACAATCTGATTTTTATACCAATGTATTCCTGAATGGTAATTCTGTGGAAAGTATTTTTGAGTTTCAGTTTGATAATCAAAAGCTGAATCCTTTTTGGCCAATGTTTGGTCTAGGAAGAGAAGTTAGAGCTGCCGACTGGATTTCGGAAGGTGGACTTTTTGGAACTGATGCTTTCGATTCTAAGAACATAGACATCCGCGGGAACAATACATCCATGCTAGAGTCAAACTCAAGTATTTGTAAATATACCAACTTCAGAACCTCAGCCACATCTTATGCGCATTGGTTTGTTTATCGTTTTTCGGATGTGCTGTTAATGAAAGCAGAGGCACTAACCTGGCTGTCACCCGGAAATACAACGAATGCAGCAGAAGCGATTGCACTGGTTGAGAAAATTAGAACTGCACGTCATGCTTTGTATGTCGTAGGCGATAAAACCATTGATAAGCCAGATCCGGCAATTACAGAAAACGTTTCGCAATATATACTCAACGAACGCGCACGGGAGTTTGCATTTGAAGGAAAGCGTTGGTATGATATCCTGAGAAATGCAAAAAGAAACAATTACGCCAATGAAAAGCTATTGCTGGATATAGTTTCTGCAAGTGCAGACCCCAGAAAGCAACAAACGATTATAAACAAGTATAAGGATCATAGGAGCCATTATTTTCCGATCTATTCTTATGAATTGCAGACAAATAAAGCCTTGGTTCAAAATCCATTTTATCCATAAACTGCTAACCAAAAATATAAAGTTATGAAACGGAATGTTAAAATAATGTTATTGGGCTTACTGAGTTCCTTGCTATGTCTTTGGGCTTGTCGTAAAAATACCTTAGTACATGGCACATCTAACGTTGTAAATATGACTACTTATCTGAAAAATAATCCGGCTAATTTTTCAGAATTATCAAAGATTTTAGATATATCGGGCACAGCCTCATTTTTGAATGCTTATGGCTCTTATACCTTATTTGCACCTACCAATGATGCCATTAAGGCTTATTTACAGGATAAGGGTAAGGCTGTAGTAGAAGATATCAGTGCTGCAGACTGGAAGAATTTCGTGCGCTTTCATTTGCTGGCAGACTCTATCCCAACAGCTAGATTTACTGATGGTAAATTATTTGACCTAACCATGTTTGGTCAGTATCTGACCACCTCATCAGAGAATACAGGTGGGGTAACAAGGATCAGGATTAACCGCCAGGCCAATGTTGTGCAACCTAATATATCAGTAGGGAATGGGTTAATTCATAGCATTGACCACGCGTTGACACCTGCATCGCTAAGTTTAGCGCAAACTATTGAGGCAAACCCCGACTATGCTATTTTTACTCAGGCCCTAAAGGCAACAGGCTTATATGAAAAATTAAACATTTTACCTGCCAACAATCCTGTAGAAAAACAAAAATGGTTGACTGTAATTCCTGAAAGTGATGTAACATTGAAAGCTGCGGGAATAAATTCTTATGAGCAGTTGAAAACTAAGTATTCCAATACCGGGAATCCTAAGCTGGTAACAGATAGCCTACATTTATTTTTGGATTACCATATTTTATATGATGCCAAATATCTGGCTGATATCATTACTGCCAGCGCGCACAATACCTTAGCGCCATTGGAAGTGCTGACTTCCAAATTATCAGGTCAAACAGTACTCATGAACGATGATACTTTTAATGGAATACATGAGCAAGGTTTTTCTTTGGTTAGAACTAAAAGTGATATCACGGCAACGAATGGGGTAGTACATGAGGCGTCGGCGCATTTCGCTATTAAACTACGCTTTCCGTTCCGGGTTGATTTCGATGTGTGTGCTTTCCCGGAAATGATTAAGAATACAGAATATTATAAAAAGAATTCTTACGAGTTTACCAATACTGAAGCTGCGGCGCTTACTGAAATTAAGTTCTCTGGAAATGAGAAATTATTGACTTACAGATATGGTAGCGCAGGAACATCAAATACTTCTTACAATAGGGATATTTTAATAGTTCCTTTAGCACCAGCTGGTAACAGCTCAAGTTCCTCCAGGGCATCCTGGGTAGAGTTCAGAACCCCATTGCTGATCAAAGGCCGTTATAAGGTGTGGATAGGTTATTATACACAAACTCAAAGTAGCACTCCTGCAGAAGTTGCAGCCAGTATAGGTTTTGATGGCACGGATGATCGGGCTCCTCTTTCCAATGCAAGGACTTTAAACTTCGGTGTGAAACGTCCAGGGCTTAACTCTGATGTAGAGGAAGCCATAGGGTTTAAAACCTATATGGCCAACACGGTAGGTTCACAAGTAGCAAGAATGATGGGGATCGTAGATATTGATCAAACCGGACGTTATTGGTTAAGATTGACGGCTATCGGTGGAAATCAGGATTACAACAACATTGACATGATCCAGTTTATACCAATTA
Organism: Candidatus Pedobacter colombiensis; assembly: GCA_029202485.1. Classification (NCBI taxonomy): domain Bacteria; kingdom Pseudomonadati; phylum Bacteroidota; class Sphingobacteriia; order Sphingobacteriales; family Sphingobacteriaceae; genus Pedobacter; species Candidatus Pedobacter colombiensis. The sequence goes on from CP119313.1 coordinate 758,071, forward strand.
ATGATGACCAGCAGTACTGGAAATACAACGTGGATGGATCTTTAATTTTAAGACCATGACCAGTATAAAGACAGACGAAATTTTTAAATATTATACCATCTGAAAAAATGACCAAATTTAAAACCATATATCTCATTTTAGCATTTCTGTTAGCCGGTATCCTCTTTGTCGGCTGCAAAGATTCCTGGAAAAACCACAATGAGCTGAACATTGCCAGGCTTGATCAAACGCTTTTTGAGCAGATCAGTTCAGATGCTACCCTTAGTACTTTTACTGCTTACCTGGTTAAAACAGGTTACGATGACTTATTGAAATCGTCGAAGGCATTTACAGTATGGGCACCAAATAATGAGGCGCTAAAAAGCCTGGATGCAGCCATCGTGAATGATACAGCAGCGTTGAAACGCTTTGTTGGAAACTATATCTCCAATCAAAGCTACTTTACTACCAATGCAAAACCTTCGCTGATGATTAGAATGTTCAATGGTAAAAACATCACTTTTACCAAGACAACATTCGAAGATGCCAGTATTATCCATGCCGATGTTTATGTGAAAAACGGTGTTTTGCATGTTATAAATGCGGCACCTATGCCAAAACCCAATGCCTGGGAATTTCTACAAACCACTGCGGCCGGCAGTCTGCAATTCAATTTCATTAAGGGATTGGAACATTTGGAAATAGACACGAGTAAAGGGGTTCTTTTATACAAAGATCCGGTAACGAAAAAAGGTGTTTACCAGGATGGAACTATTTTTAAAGTACTTAAAAATACATACTTTCAGCGCATTTCAAATATCAGCAGTGAAGACAGTTTAATAACCTATGTGATTTTGAATAATACGGCTTTCAATGTCGAAAAAGCGAAATTGACTACTTATAACAAACATTTCAATCCGCTTTATGCTGATACATTGACCAGGTGGAGTGTGGTTAGAGACCTGGTGGTAAATAAGGTTTACAAGATCGATGAGTTGCCAGATTCTATGACCACCGTTACCGGAGTAAAGATTCACCTTGATAAAGGTGCCATTGTGGAAACACGTCAGCTAAGTAACGGGATTGCCTATGTAGTAAACAGCATTAGCTATAAGCTGATGGAAAATAAGATTCCTACGGTGATGATACAGGGTGAGCAGCCAGATTCATTGCGCGTATCAGGTAGTACTCAAATCAGGATTAAAGTAGACCCTTCGGGCAAGCGCTTTACAGATATGCAAACCGGAAGTATTACTTCCAGCCCAAGCCCACTTTACTATTTCAGGTATAAATCCATTGTGAACTCCGTAAAATACGAAGTTTACTGGAGGGCAATAAATGATATCCTGACCGTGCCGCTGGATATGAAAGTAGATTTTAATACCACCAGATCTTTTGGTTCTGGAGTGATCACGCTGCCAACAGTAGGTTACCATACAGTTCCTTCTATTATTGGTTTAGACCAAACTTCGCAAGCTTATAAAGATGCCTATAAAGAAGTGTACCTCGGAACCTATACGGCCGATAATTACGGAACCCTGTATACGTTTTTAGCATCATCATTAGGAGCAGCTAGCGCAACACCTACAGCGCTAACATTAGATTATATTAAATTAAAACCAGTTAACTAAGTCCTCAAAAGAACCTTATGCATATATATATAAAAACGGTAATAAACAGGATCTTGCCGTGCTTACTGTTCCTTGCAATTTGTAACCCTTTGTTGGCTCAGGAAACAGATTCTCTAAGTACAACGAAAATAGTGATCAATAGGAGAGCCACAGGCCCACAAGCTACAGGGGTGGTTACTGATGCAGCTACAGGAAAGCCACTACCCGGAATAAACGTCACAGTAAAAGGTTATTCAGCAGCACTTACCGATGAAAAAGGAAATTATAAAATCAGTGTGCCGGATTATCGCGCGGTGCTGGTCATCTCTGGCGCAGGGTATCAAAGTAAAGAGGAAGCGCTTAAAGGACGTAAATCTGTAACCTCAGCATTATTTGAAGAAAATTTCACTTCGGTATACGATGCCGCTGTACTTCCTTTTGGAACGGTATTGAAGAATAGAACCCCATTTGCAGTAGCTACTGTTAATCCTAACGGGACCTGGGAGCGTGCCAATGAAACACCGGACTCTTACCTGCAGGGAAAGATTGCTGGTCTGGAAGTCATCAGAAGATCAGGAACACCAGATATAGGTGCTGATTTATACCTGCGGGGCTATAATTCCCTATATGCTACCAATCAGCCACTGGTAATTGTGGATGGAGTAATTTATGATATAGATTCTTATGGCAGTTCCATCATTTCCGGACATCAAACCAATCGGTTGGCTAACATTGATATCAAAGATATCGACAACGTCACGGTAATTAAAGACGGGGCTTCCATGTACGGAACCCGTGGTGCAAACGGTGTTGTACTCATCACAACGGGTCGCGCAAAAGATGTGGCAACCCGCCTTGATTTCTCTGCTTATGGTGGCTACAATGGTACCGTAAGTAATCTGCCGGTAATGCAGGCCGACAACTACCGTATTTTCTTATCAGATTTACTGAAAACGAAACCTGGTATGACAGATGCTTTGATCAAAGAATTGCCATATATGAATGATGGTCCGAGTCCTAATTATTATGCCTATCATCAGAATACCAACTGGCAGGACAAGGTAATCAGCAATGGCATTAGTCAAAACTATTATTTGAAAGTGACCGGTGGTGACGATGTTGCTACCTATGCACTGTCACTAGGATATTTGAACAATGAAGGACTTACTGATAAAACCGACTTAACCCGCTATCAGACCAGATTTAATGCCAACCTTAACTTGTCTTCAAAACTTACGGCACAAGCCAATCTGGCCTTTACGCGGAGTGAGCAGAATTTAAGAGATCAGGGGCAGGCTTATGCTACCAATCCATTATACCTTGCTTTAGTGAAGTCTCCGTTTTTATCGGCTAATGAACTTTCCGAAACTGGTATACAATCTCCAAACCTGGCCGATACCGATGTTTTTGGGATCAGCAACCCTAGTGCGGCTATTGAAAATGTGCAGGCGCTAAACCGCAATTATCGTTTCTCTGGCTCAGTTGGCTTTACCTATCTTTTTAATAAGACCTTTAAAGCAAATACCATCATCGGTCTTACTTATGATAAAGTCAGGGAGAATTACTTTAGTCCTCGACTCGGAATCGCATCTGTTTTATTGCCAACGGCCTTAGGATATAACAAAGTCGCAGCGGGTGTACAACGTCTGTTTGCAGTAAATACAGATACCTGGATTTCTTACAACAAAGATCTGAGCCGCATAAGTAAGTTGAGTGCCAATTTGGGCTTTAGGTATCAAAGCAGTAATGCCGAAATAGACAACGGCACAAGTTACAATACGGCAAGTGATGATTTTGTAACCTTAGGTGGTACGCAAAATACATTGAGAATTGTAGGCGGATCTTTGGGTAAATGGAATTGGTTAAACACCTATTTTAATGTGAATTATGAAGCCTATAGCAAATACTTTTTATCTTTTAATATCGCTGCAGATGCCTCTTCACGTTTTGGTCAGCATATTCCAAATGTATTAACCTTAAATGGTATTAAAATGGCAGTTTTACCGTCCATCGCAGGATCATGGTTAATCTCTTCGGAAGATTTTATGGCAAACAATCGCTTTGTGGAAAGCTTAAAACTACGGGCCAGTTACGGTTTAACCGGTAACGATGACATCGGGAATTACAATGCTAAAACTTATTATGTTTCTCAAAACTTTTTGAACAGACAAGGTTTGGTTAGGGGTAATATTGGCAATACTGCCTTGAAATGGGAAACTAATGCGAAGCTAAATGTTGGTGTAGATGCTTCATTTTTTAAAGAACGTCTGAATATAAGTGTTGATCTGTATCGCAATAAAATATCCGACATGCTAATTTATGAACCTTTATATACTTCAACTGGCTTTAGTTACGCGCTGAGTAATGCCGGGAGTATGGAGAATAGGGGAATAGAGGTGGCAGTAAGCAGTCGTTTAATTAATGCTGGAAATTTGAAATGGGATATGGGATTAACCTATGCGCTGAACAGAAATAAGATCAGCAGTCTGGGTGGAAATAACAGCCTGATTACGGATTACAGTGGGGCCACCATCATTACCCAGGTCGGTAAAGCTGCCAACTTATTTTACGGCTATAAAACGAAGGGGGTTTACGAATCAGATGCTGCGGCTACAGCTTCGGGTTTAACCAATAAAACAGCTGACGGTGCCTTTATTCCTTTCCAGGGTGGAGACATGAAGTTTGTGGATGTAAATGGCGACCATGTAATTGATGAGCAGGATAGACAGGTAATTGGCAATCCGAATCCTGAATTCACAGGGTCGTATAGCAATAAGATTACTTACAAACGCTGGTCTTTAGATGCGCTATTCACATTTAGCTATGGGAATGATATTTATAACGGACCTCGTGCAGCTTTAGAAAGTATGAAAGGGTTTGAAAATCAAAGTCAGGCTGCAGTAAATCGCTGGAGAACAGACGGACAGGTAACTAATATGCCGCGGGCGTCCTGGGGTGATGCTTCCAGAAATTCAAGATTCTCTGACCGCTGGATAGAGGATGGCTCTTACCTTAAATTGAGAACAATCTCTTTGAGCTATAATGTACCGGTAAAAGCAGCATTTATCAGATCGGCTACTATTTACGCCATTGCTAATAATGTGTTTACCGCGACTAAATACCTGGGTTATGATCCTGAATTTAGTGCAAGTTCCAGTGTGTTTGCCCGTGGGGTAGATATCGGATTAGAACCTGGCTTTAGATCCATGGTGTTAGGTGTAAGAATTGGTTTGTAGTATAGAAAAGAAAAAACATTGATATGAATAAGAATTTATCCATCACATTTACAAAGTACTTGCTGGTTGTGTTGGGCTTAAGTACCATGTTATCCTGTAAAAAAACATTTGATATCAAGCCCCAGGATGCATTGGAGCCATCACAAATGTATCGGAATGTGTATGATGCAGACGCGACCATACTTGGTATTTATGGCAAATTTGTAGGCCTTGCAGACAGGTACATCTTGCTGAACGAATTAAGAGCAGACTTGCTTGATGTTACCGGTAATGCAAATGCTTACTTAAAACAATTGGGTACACAAACTGTAGCGGCCGACAACCCTTATGCGGACCCAAAACCTTTTTATGAGGTAATCATTAATTGTAATGATGCACTGAAAAACTTTAACATCATGCGCGACAAAAAGTTGTTGGACAACAACCAGTATTATCAGCGTTATACAGATATCTTGTTTTTGCGCAGCTGGTTATATCTCCAGTTGGGTATTCATTACGGTAATGTGCCTTATGTTACAGATGCGCTCACCAATATCGATGATCTTAAAGACGAAAGTAAGTTTCAAAAAATCCCTTTCGAAGAGCTGTTAATGCGCTTAATTGCGGAAACCGAAGCCACCCCACGAGAGTTTTTAAATCAAAATACTGCCGAAGCCAGTCCAACATTGATTGTGCCAATGGATACCTATGTAATCAAGGATGGTGTCTTTAAGTTTTTCATTCAGCGAAGATCACTTCTTGGCGACTTGCATCTGTGGAAAGGGAATTACCTTAAAGCGGCAACTTATTACAAAGATGTAATGGAAACCGGAACAAATTTGAGTAACAATTCTTCTCAGCAGGTTGATTTGTATGACACCTATAGGGTTGGTGATGACAATTCAACGGATCACTCTTTAAAAACAACAGCTGTACTAAACCCTTGGACAAGGATTTTCACAGGTATCTTATCAGACAAAATTCCAAACTGGGAACGGATGTGGACTTTACCTTTTAGTGGGAAATTCTCTCCTGGAAATCCTTTGCTTTCCCTGTTTTCTGCTTCAGGTAATTACCTGGTTAAACCTGCAATCCTGTCGATCAATAACTGGAATAACCAAATCCGGTTAGATGGAAGTCTAACAGACAGAAGAGGCTTAAATATGTCGTACCGATTAAATGGCGGACAACCAGAGGTTTTAAAATACACGCAAAATTATAGTTCACTACTTCCTTTCGAAAAAACAGGAATCTGGATTTTATACCGGGCCGCAATTTTACATCTGCGTTATGCTGAAGCTGCGAACCGTTTAGACCGCACGGCGTTGGCCGGTGCTTTAATCAACAGTGGTATCAAAGCCAAATTTGGTACCAAATCAACATATAATGGTGCTCCTGATATTTATCCGTTTGATTTTAATGGTGATGGCGGTACCATTAGGGGTAATTGGTACCGGAATTCAGGAATCAGGGGCAGAGCGGTGAATCAGGATGTGCCAATCCTTACCGCCAATGCCATTGTAGATACAGAAGACAAAATTATACAGGAAGAGGCTTTAGAAACTGCTTTTGAAGGGTATCGCTGGCAGGATTTGTTACGTATTGCATTGCGTAGACATGCCACTGATCCTAATTATCTGGCAGATAAAATTGCGGCTAAGTTTGAGGCAGCCGGTGATGGTGCGTCTGCTGCAATTGCCAGGTCCCGCCTGACCAATCAAGCCAATTGGTACCTACCTTTTAAAATAAAATAATATATCATCCTAAAACAAACTACATGCTACGTACTTTTTCGGTTTTAATTACCTCTTTTTTCTTAACTATTGCGGCTAATGCCCAACAACTTGCTTTTCCCGGAGCCGAAGGCTTCGGCAGGTTTGCAACTGGCGGTCGGGGCGGTTCTGTTTACCGGGTAACTAATCTTCACGACTCTGGTAAGGGTTCTTTTCGCGATGCAGTGAGTCAACCAGGCAGAACTGTGGTCTTTGACGTTTCTGGTGTAATCAAGATCGGAGCCAAAATAGCTGTTTCCCCTAGAATTACCATTGCTGGTCAAACTGCTCCAGGTGAAGGTATTACGGTGTATGGCAATGGTGTTTCCTTTAGTGATAGTACCATTGTTAGATATATGCGCTTTAGAGGAAGTATCAATATGTCTAAAGGATCTTGCACAGTTATCGCTGACGATTTAACGGACATTATTTTTGACCATGTCTCTATTGAATGGGGGCGTTGGGATAATCTCCACATCAAAAAAAGTAAAAATGTAACCTTACAATACTGTATGGTGGCTGAGGGTATAGACCCGCAGCGTTTTGGTGCATTACTTGAAGTTCCAGAATATGTAACTATGCATCACTGCTTGTTTACGGGAAATCAAAGCCGCAATCCCAAGGCAAAAGCAAAAATAGAATTCATTAACAATGTGATTTACAATTGGGGTAAAAGCGGCTTTGTTGGCGGTCACTCCAGTGCTGACCATTATCAGGACATTGTGGGTAATTACTTTATTGCGGGACCTAATTCGGCTAATAATTTCTTAAGTATGTTTTCTGCTACAGACCATGTATATCACAAAGACAATTTTGTAGATTTAAATAAAGACGGTGAATTAAACGGACGTTTAGTGATTGATGAAGATTTTGTTAAAGAAGGTGCTACGCTCTTAAAAGAACCAACTCTTTTATCGAAAAGCAGTGTTAAGATAAGTACCGCTGCTGAGGCATGTAAAGTGATTATGGCGGAAGCCGGTTCCTCATTAAAACGAGATGCCATAGACAATAGGATTATAGGCTATTTCAAAAGTTTGGGTAAAAGTGGACAAATTTTTAAAACCGAGGCCGATGCAGGTGGACAGAACATACCAAAGGAAATTAGCTCTTTAGTAAAAGATACTGATCATGATGGTATTCCTGACGATTGGGAAAAGAAAAATAAACTTAATCCTAATAACCCTGTTGATGGGTCAAAAGTTAATGCAACAGGCTACACAAATCTTGAATTATATCTTAATAGCCTGGTAAAACGATAAGAATATGAAGATGCTATTTCCTGGAAGAAAATTTACAGCAGTTATGCTGCTAGCTTTTTTTTGCCCCTTTATCAGTCTGTTTGCACAAATAAATAGGCAGGCATTAGTTCAAAGACATAAGGTACTGGTTAATAAAATTGATCCATTGTCATCCCTCTCGGTTGGTAATGGCAAATTTGCCTTTACTGTTGATGCAACGGGGCTACAGACTTTTCCTGATGCTTATGCTAAAGGTGTACCGCTTGGTACACAATCAGAATGGGGCTGGGATACTTTTAAAGATACTGCCAATTATAAAATTGAGGAGGCTTATAAATATTACAATCAATATGGCCGTAAAGTGCCATATACTGTTCAATTGAATGAACCAAAAAGAGCTAAAGAAGCGGTTAATTTTTACAGACAAAATGTACACCGGTTACAATTAGGAAACATTGGTTTGGAGCTTAGAAAAGCCAATGGCAAATCTGCCCTTCCTGAGGATATTAAAAATATAAGCCAGCAATTAGATCCCTGGACAGGTGAAATAAAAAGTTCTTTCACATTTGAAGGCATTACCGTAAATGTAACCACGGTTGGACATCAGGATCAGGATATTGTTGCTGCAACTGTTAAATCGGATCTGATTAAACTCGGGCGTTTAAAAATCAAGCTGCGGTTTCCTTATCCTACCGGAGATTGGGCCGATGCGGGCAACAATTGGGCTACTCCTGAACGCCATCATTCGGCGATTGTAAATAGTAACCAGAATGGCGCAATTGTAAGGCATCAGCTTGATTCTGCATCTTATTTTACTTCTTTTTCATGGAAAACAGGTGGACGTATTATCGAAAAATCAAAGCATTATTTTACGATTGTACCCGATAAAAAATCAAATGAGTTTAACTTCAGTTGTCTTTTCAGTGATAAAAAAAACATGCCTGCCGTACCATTATTTGCTATTGTACAGGCCAACAGCATCAGTAAATGGAAAGCATTTTGGTTAAGTGGTGCCGCAGTTGATTTCAGCGGAAGTATCGATAAACGGGCTAGTGAACTGGAACGCCGAATAATCTTATCGCTGTACCTGACGAAAATTCAGTGCGCTGGTGATTTTCCACCACAGGAAACGGGTTTAACATATAATAGCTGGTATGGCAAACCGCATCTGGAGATGCATTGGTGGCATGGTGTTCATTTTGCGCTTTGGGGTAGACCAGAATTGCTAAATAAAAGCGTGGACTGGTATTTTAAAGTGAAAGATAAAGCTGCTGTCATTGCCAAACGCCAAGGTTTTGATGGAGTGCGATGGCAAAAAATGACGGACAATGAAGGTAATGAATCTCCTTCATCCGTAGGCGCTATGCTGATTTGGCAGCAGCCACATATCATTACCTTTACCGAGCTTGAATACAGAGCTCATCCTGATCAGAAAATATTGCAGAAGTATAAGGATTTGGTTTTCAGTACGGCTGATTTTATGACCTCTTTTGCCCATTATGATGTGACGAAACAACATTATGTATTGGGACCGGGTTTAATTCCTGCACAAGAACGCTTTAAAGCTGAAACTACCTTTAATCCAACTTACGAATTGGCTTATTGGGAATGGGCATTAAAAACTGCACAGCAATGGCGCGTCCGTTTAGGAATGTCTCGCAATGCAAAATGGGATGATGTGATTGCGAAATTATCACCATTGCCAAAGCAGGATGGGGTATATCTGGCAACTGAGAGTGCGATTGATTCCTATACCAATCCTGAATATAAAACAGATCATCCCTCAGTTTTGGGAACGTATGGAATGCTGCCGGAAACCAGTTTGTTAGATAAGGAAGTAATGAGAAAAACCTTTAATCTGGTTTGGGATACCTGGAGTTGGAGTAATACCTGGGGATGGGATTTTCCTATGACGGCAATGACAGCAGCGCGTTTGAATATGCCGGAGAAAGCCATAGATGCTTTAATGATGGATGTGCAAACAAACACTTATCTGATTAACGGCCATAATTATCAGGATGAACGTTTACGTTTATACCTGCCCGGCAACGGAGGCTTACTCACAGCCATTGCAATGATGTGTGCTGGCTGGGATGGAAATACTATCCAAAGCCCGGGTTTTCCTAAAGATGGAACGTGGAAGGTAAAGTGGGAAGGCTTTAAAAAGATGATGTAGACTAATAGCAGGATGAGGCAGGTTGCTGTTTAGCTGTTTACTTTTTAAGTTTATCCAATTACTAGTAACTAAAGTTGTTTTCAACTTTTTACAATAACCAAATATATTTCTAAATCATTATGAGATTTTTTAACAATCTGTTGTTTGTCGTTGCCCTCTTTTTTTCAGTTTCTTCGTTTGCTCAGCCTAAAGCGCCAGATTGGGTTTCAAAAGTCGGCGCCAGGGCCATTAGTTTTAAAAGCAATACTTATAATGTAAATAAATATGGAGCTGTAAATGATGGAAAAACATTAAATACCAAAGCTATTCAGCAGGCCATAGATGATTGTGCCGCTAAAGGTGGAGGAGTGGTTTCATTTGGTCCGGGAAAATACCTTACTGGATCACTTTTTATTAAAAAAGGGGTGAACTTTAAAATTGATAAAGACGTTGAGCTGTTAGGTAGCGAAAACATTAAAGATTATAAGGAAATAGACACGCGTGTTGCCGGTATAGAAATGAAGTGGCCGGCTGCCTTGTTAAATATTCTAAATCAGGAAAATGCGGGCATTAGTGGGGAAGGACTAATCAATGCACAAGGAAAGGTTTTTTGGGACTATTATTGGAAAATCCGTAAGGAAGATTACGATCCTAAAGGATTGCGTTGGATTGTGGACTATGATGCAAAAAGACCAAGAACGATTTTAATCTCAGACGCTAAGAATATTATTTTAAGTGGTATTCATGCGCAGCAGGCCGGTTTCTGGACTGTGCAGGTGCTTTACTCTTCTTATGTAACTGTTGATGGCATTACCATTCGTAACAATGTTGGCGGGCATGGACCTAGCACCGATGGAATTGATATTGATTCTTCGTCATGGATATTGGTGCAAAACTGTGATATTGATTGCAATGATGATAATTTCTGTTTAAAGGCAGGGCGTGATTGGGATGGGCTTCGGGTAAATCGTCCAACAGAATATGTGGTGATCTGTAAGAGTGTAGCCAGAAAGGGTGCCGGGCTTTTGACACTAGGTAGTGAAACCTCAGGTGGCATTCGTCATGTATGGGCTACGGACCTTGTAGGTTATGGTACAGGTAATGCTTTAAATATTAAGTCCGCAAGAACACGCGGTGGTACTGTGGAAGATATCTATTTTGGCAATATTACCATGAATGGTGTGGGCAATGTGATTCAGGTTAATCCAAACTGGAATCCAACTTATAGTTACTCTACACTTCCGTCAGGGTACAATCCAGATTCTATTCCTCCACATTGGACAAAATTGTTAAACAGGGTAACACCTGAATCGAAGGGTATTCCCAAAATCCAAAATGTAACGGTTTATAATGTTAAAGCTACCGGGGCAAAGAAAGCGATTAATGCAATTGGCTTTAAAGAAACAATTTTAAAGAATTTTAATCTTTTGAATATCAATGTAGAGGGGGGAACTGCCGGAACGATTGATTTTGCCGAAAACTGGAGTTTTAAAAATGTTGATATTAAATCAGATGATAAAACTAAACCGGAAGTAACCAATTCTGTTGGTGTAAGGTTGTAATTTTAACAAAGAAGTAGTTATTAATCGGTATGAAATGAGTTTAAGATTGTCTTTAGCGTTTTGTGTTTTACTGTTGACTTGCATCTTTGCAAAAGGACAAACTATTACTTCAAAACAAACAGAGCCCGATAAAGTACTTTGGTATAAGAAACCTGCAAAGAACTGGGACGAAGCATTGCCAATAGGCAATGGACGATTAGGTGCCATGATCTTCGGAAATGTGGATTCGGAGCTGATACAGTTAAATGAAGAAACGCTATGGACGGGTGGACCTGTTGATCAAAACCCAAATCCGGATGCTCCGAAGTACTTACCACAAGTTAGAAAATTACTTTTTGATGGGCAAAGTGGGCAGGCTTCGCGCCTGATGCGTAAAATGCAAGGGCCAAATACCAATATGTATCAGCCATTGGGTGATGTGAGGTTGAAACAAAAGATAAATGGGGTAGTAAGCAATTATAGCCGTGGACTTGATATTTCAAATGCAACATCATTCACCAAATTTACAGTGGATGGGGTCAAATATACTCGTGAATACTTTTCTTCTGCACCTGATCAGGTGATTGTGATGCGGCTTACTGCAAGTAAACCAAAAGCGTTAAATGTGAGCTTGTCTTTATTTAATGAACTGGAACATCAGGTTATTTCTTCCGGAAATAATGAGCTGGTGCTGAAAGGTAAGGCCAGGATCTATTCTGATGAAAGGCGTAACCAGAAACCACTCATTTATAAAGATAGTTTAGGGCATAATGGAATGCGTTATCAGGCACGTATAAAAGTGGTTAGTACAGATGGGAAGCTGCACACAGATAGCTTGCTTCATGTAAACGACGCCTCCGAAATCCTGATATTGATATCAGGGGCCACCAGTTATAATGGATACAATGTGTATCCGGATAAGGATGGAAAGGATGAAAATGCTTCGGCGTTGAAATTTCTTAAATCTGCAGCAGCTCAGTCTTTTGTGAAATTAAAAGAATCCCATGTAAAAGATTACCAACGCTATTTTAACAGGTTGAGTTTTTCTATTAACAATAGCGGTAATTTGTTGGCTGACGTACCTACAGATGAGCGATTGTTGGCCTATAAGAGTGGTAAAGCTGATTATGGATTGGAGGAGCTTTATTTCCAGTTTGGTAGGTATTTGTTAATTTCCTGTAGCCGTCCGGGTGGTATTCCTGCAAACTTGCAGGGCATTTGGAACCCATTGATCAGACCATCCTGGAGAAGCAATTTTACGACCAATATTAATCTTCAGATGAATTATTGGCCTGCAGAGGTTTGTAACCTGTCTGAATTAACAGAACCCTTGATTACGAAAATTAAGGAAATGGCTATGAACGGGAAAAATACAGCCACAAACTATTACCATGCTGCGGGCTGGGCTGTTCATCATAATTCTGACATTTGGGCGCAAACTAATCCTGTAGGCGAAGGCAGCGGCGACCCTAAATGGGCCAATTGGTCTTTGGGTAGCCCATGGTTGTCACAACATCTATATGAACATTATCTATTTACTGGTGATAAGCAGTATTTAAAGGATACGGCTTATCCATTGATGAAAGGTGCAGCTTTATTTTGTTTGGATTGGCTGGTTGAAAAGGATGGATACCTGGTTACTGCACCTTCTACCTCCCCTGAAAATAGTTACATTCTTCCGGATGGGAGTAAAGAAGTTGTAACCATTGCTTCTACAATGGATATGTCCATCATTAGAGATTTGTTTGCCAATGTAATGGATGCAGCCGCAATTCTGGGAACTGATAAAGAGTTTGCAGCCTTGCTAAAAACTAAATATGCCAGACTTTATCCATTGCATATCGGCAAAAAGGGCAATTTACAAGAATGGTACGGGGACTGGGAAGATGTTGAACCTCAACATCGACATGTTTCTCATTTGTTTGGCCTACATCCGGGAAGAGAGATCTCGCCACTAATAGATACCGTTTATGCAAATGCTGCCCGCAGAACTCTGGAGATCCGCGGGGATGAGGGAACCGGATGGAGTAAAGCCTGGAAGATTAATTTCTGGGCCAGATTACTTGATGGCAATCACTCCTATAAGATGTATCAGGAATTGTTGAAGAATTCAACACTCAACAATCTTTTTGATACCCATCCTCCTTTTCAGATAGATGGTAATTTTGGTGCAACTGCAGGTATAGCCGAAATGCTTTTACAAAGTCATTTGGGCCCTGTGCAGCTTTTGCCAGCTTTGCCTGATAGTTGGCAAAGCGGTTATGTCAAAGGTTTAATGGCAAGAGGAGGTTTTCAGACAGATTTATACTGGGAGGCTGGCAAATTGAAAAAGGCACGTATTTTTTCTAAAAATGGAGGGCGGTTAACCTTGCAATCAAATGTGCCTTTAAAAATAAACATAGTTGGGGCCAGGTATCAACAATTGAAATCCAACATGGGAGTAACCTATCAAATCGTTGCTGAAACCAAATCTGGTATCAGTTATGAACTTCAAACCGACTAAATACTGATGAAATGAACCTTCGCAAAATTCTAGTTTTTGCCTCTTTAAGCTTGCTGCCGGCCATTGGTCAGGCACAACAAAAAGTCCAGTCTGCCAATACGGCTCCAAAGACAGTTCAGTGGTTTTTCGAGAAGACCTATCTGCAAACAGACCGGGACTACTACAACGGTGGAGAGGATGTCTGGTTTAGTGCTTATCTGGTAAATGGCAGAAGTGCAAGCCTAACGGCAACGAGCAATAACCTTTATGTGGAGCTGATCTCCCCTGCAGCTGAAATTATGGATCGCAAGGTTATCCGTTTGAATGAAGGGTTGGGGAAAGGTGATTTTAAACTTAAAGATTCTATCCCTGGCGGATGGTATCAGTTAAGGGCATACACCAATTGGATGCGAAACTTTGGTGATCTTTTCGTTTTTCAAAAAAGCATATATATAGCCAATACCCTTCCGCAAAAAGCTAGCTCAGGATCATCTAAAAAACAGAAAATGCCGGTGGAGCCAGGTGCAGCAACATTTGATGAGTCTATTTATTTATTTCCGGAGGGCGGATCGCTGGTTGAAGGTATTACCGGTATGGTAGCCTTTAAAGCGCTTGATCGGGAGGGAAATGGAATTCGGGTTAGTGGAAAAGTTATTTCCGGTACCGGGGAGGAAGCCGGCGGTTTTGAAAGTACAGATCTGGGAATGGGGCTTTTTACCGTGAAGCCCACTGCAGGTATTAAATATCATGTGGAAGGGACTTATGCAAATGGTAAGAAATTTAGCACAGCACTACCTGAGGCATTGAGTAAAGGAATTTCTTTACATGTGGTTATGGATTCCGCGAATGCTAAAGCTGTGATTTCGGTAAATGAGCTGATGTTAAATGACCTTAAAGGTAAGGATATTACAATTTCTGTAAAGCACGGTGGCAACATATTTTACACAGAACACATCGGAATGAATAGTCCGATGGTCTCTTTATTGATCCCTTTAAAAGGGTTGCCACAAGGGATCACAAGTCTCTCTATTGCCGATGATCAGGGGCGACCACATTGCGAAAGGTTGATTTATATTCCTGGTAAGTCAGTTAATTTATTGGTAACAACGGATAAGGCAAATTACAAGCCGAAGGAACAGGTTAATCTAAGTGTAAAGACCGTTGACCAGGAGGGGAAGCCAGTTAGAACCTATTTGTCTCTCGCTGCCGTAGATGCCATAGTTCCTGGGAATGAAAATAGCATTGTTTCCTACTTATGGCTTGAATCTGAAATTAAAGGAAAGATACAGGACCCGGCAAGATATTTTGATGAAAAAAATCAAAGTCGATTGAAACAACTCGATCTTTTACTGATGACCCAGGGCTGGCGGGATTATTTATGGAAAAAATTAGCAGACTCGAAACCGATAATGAGTTATATGCCGGAACCTGGAATTACAATTTCAGGAAAAGTTCGTCAGAAATTAGGCAATAAGGTGCTTCCGGGAATGAACATTACTTTGTTTGGAGGCGGATTAGCTGATAGTAAAATATATATGACCAAAAGCATGGAAGATGGCCGCTATTTTCTGGATGGACTAAACTGGGTTGGTGATCAGTCTTTTAAGTTAAGTTCGAAAGATGAGAAGGGAAAAAAAGGTGGCTGGATTACAGTAGATTCTCTGTTTAAAGACCCGATGAAGATCAATGTGGCTACAAGTAATTTAAAGATGCCTGATTTATCCTTGTTTGATACAGAAACGGCGAGACGAATGGCGCTTAATCGTATTGCCAAAACAAATGATGCGATTAATCTAAAAGAGGTTGTGATTGATGGGAATAAAAAATCACTGGTGTTAAGGGATGAAACCCTAATGTCTTTTGGTTACCCGGACTTGGTATATAATATAACTCCTGCTGATTATGATTATAAAGGTCTTGAACATTTTTTACTTACTAAAGTTCCGGGTGCAGTTTCTCTTTCAGATACGACGGATGGTATTGCTTTTATGGCGGCTGGTAAAAAGCTCGCGCCTCGTATTCTGGTGAATAAAAGAGAGGATGTTTTTGATAGGTTGGATTATTACAGTCTACCTATGAATCAGATTAATCAGATTGTAGTACGGCATATGATTAGGAATGGCGGTGGAGATGCTTATGTCCTTAGCCTGGATTTGAAAGATGAGGCATTTAGAGGCTCAAGTCTGGATGTATTAAACGCAACATTGCCGGGTTATTACCAGGCTCGCGAGTTTTATATCCCACCCTTTCAGGATAAGTTGGGGGCTAAACAAGATCTTCGGACAACTATCTTTTGGGCCCCTTCATTAAGGACAAATGAGCAGGGAGAAGCCAAAATTAGCTTTTTAAATGCCGATCCTCAGGCAACGATTTCCATCCGTGCAGAAGGAATCACTGCCACTGGAATACCGGTTTCTGGAGTAACACAATATCAGGTTAAATAAATATTTATGATGAACAAAATTAGCTTGTTTGCAGCAGTTTTATTCTTTAGCAGCGCATTTGCTAAGGCAGTCTCCATTGATCCCCCAAAAAAGAAGCCCAACATCATTGTGATTTTAGCCGATGATATGGGATATTCGGATATTGGCTGTTTTGGCTCTGAAACTAAAACCCCTAACCTTGATGAAATGGCGGCTAAGGGCTTAAAGATGACACAGTTTTACAATGCATCACGCTGTTGTCCAAGTCGTGCTTCTTTACTTACAGGTTTATACCAGCATCAGGCTGGTGTAGGTGATATGATGAATACCCGTAAAGAACCCGCCTACCAGGGCTATCTGAACCAGAACTGTGTGACTATTGCCGAAGCCTTGAAACCTTATGGTTACACTACGCTAATGGCAGGTAAATGGCATGTTGGCCAGTCACCAGAGCATTGGCCACGTAAACGTGGTTTTGACCGTTATTTTGGTTTAATTGATGGTGCTGGTAGTTATTTTGGTCCTTACCCATATCGTCCAAATCAAAAACTAACCATAGCCTTAGATGACAAAGAGTTTGTCCCCGGAAAGGACTACTATTCAACTGATGCTTACACTGATTATGCCATTGAGTTTATTGATCAGAATAAAAAAACAGGTAAGCCGTTCTTTTTGTACCTGGCATACCAGGCTCCACACTGGCCCTTGCAGGCGTTACCGGCAGATATTGCAAAGTATAAAGGTAAATATATGCTAGGCTGGGATAAATTAAGAATTGAACGTTTTAAACGTATGCAGGCTGCAGGGATCATTGATCCTCAAATCAAACTTTCGCCACGCGATGGGAAAGTGCCGGAGTGGGATAAACTCAGTGAAGAAGAGAAGGTTCGCTGGGATGATCAGATGGCGGTGTATGCTGCAATGATAGACCGTATGGATCAAAACATTGGGCGACTTAGAAAAAAACTAAAGGAAATGGGGGAGGATGAAAATACAGTGATCATGTTTCTGTCAGACAATGGTGCCAGTAATGAAACCATAAATCCTAATGGTTTTCTACCTGAGGTTTATGAAAGCAGTAAAAAATTATCGAGCGATCCTGGTTCGTTTACTGCTTATGGATTTGAGGGTGCAAATGTAAGTAACACACCTTTCCGTATGTTTAAACATTGGGAGTATGAAGGTGGTACGGCTACTCCTTTTATTGCTTATGGTCCTTCAATAGTAAAGTCCGGAAAACAGGTATCAGCGCCTGGGCATATCATAGACATCATGTTTACCTGCCTTGATCTGGCAGGAGCAAAGTACCCATCTATTTACAATGGCAATAAAGTTAAAGCTACTGCAGGATTGAGTTTGGTGCCTTTGTTTAAAGGGCAAGCCTGGAAAGGTCATAATGCCTTGTTTTTTGAGCATGAAGGTAATCGGGCGGTAAGACAAGGAAATTGGAAACTGGTTTCGACTTACCCGGCTAATAAATGGTATTTGTATGATATGGTTAATGACCGCTCGGAGTTGAATGATCTCAGCAGTGAAAACCAAAATAAAGTAAAGGAGTTGAATGCTTTGTATGAAGCTTGGGCCTCCAGATCAGATGTGATTCCTTTTGAAAAATTGGAGGTTAGGAAGACAGATAAATTTTAAATAATCAAATATGTTCGAGCAAATGCATCGTAAATGCGTAATTCTAGTCATTTTAACAATTTTCCTTCAAGGTAGCATACATGCGCAGCGGCAAATGGAAAAATTGGGGCGCGGTGTTATTGCTGTGCGACAGGCAGCAGACTCTGTATATGTTGGCTGGCGGATGTTGGGAACTGATCCCGATGAAATATCTTTTAATCTGTACCGAAAAACCGGTAATGCAGAAGCGATTAAGCTGAATAAGGAACCTTTAACGGAAAGTACAAATTATGTAGACTCGAATGCTCCGGCAACTCAGGAGTATGCTTATTTTGTGAAGCCCATATTAAAGGGGGTTGAACAGCCTGCTAGTGTGCCTTTTAAACTTCTTGCAAATGCACCTGTACAACAATACCTAACTATACCTTTGCGTACACCTAAAGGATACACACCAAATGATATTTCGGTAGGAGATCTTGATGGAGATGGTGAGTATGAGCTTATAGTACATCAAACCGGCCGTAGCAAGGATAATTCTTTTAACGGGCCAACTGATTCCCCAATTTTTCAGGCCTACAAAATGGACGGTACTTTTTTATGGGAGATTAACCTAGGTAAAAATATAAGGGAAGGTGCGCACTACACTCAGTTTATGGTCTATGATCTGGATGGGGATGGAATTGCTGAATTTGCCTGTAAAACTGCAGATGGTACAGTGGATGGAATAGGGAAGGTTATTGGTGATGGCACGAAAGACTGGAACAACTCCAATGGCAGGGTTTTATCCGGGCCTGAGTATTTTACTATTTTTAGCGGTAAAACAGGCGAAGCCCTGGCTACTACTGATTATATTCCGGGACGCGGAGATATAGGCGCATGGGGTGGCCGTGGGGGCAATGGTAAAAATGACAATTACGGAAATCGTGTAGATCGCTTTACCGCCTGTATTGCATACCTCGATGGCATACATCCAAGCGTAGTGATGTGCCGTGGATATTATGGTCGTACAGTTTTGGCCGCATGGGACTGGCGGGATGGAAAACTAACATCCCGCTGGGTGTTTGATTCGAAAGATGGCCAAAATCCTTACTCAGGTATGGGAAATCATGGTCTTTCCGTTGCCGATGTTGATGGTGATGGAAAGGATGAAATTATTTATGGCTCTATGTGTGTGGATGATAATGGAAAGGGTCTATATACAACGGGCTTAAGACATGGTGATGCACTTCATGTTACTGATCTGGATCCTGATCGCCCGGGACTGGAAGTTTTTGGTATTCATGAAATTGAAGACGGAACTAAGGGGCCTGGAGTGGCTGTTTTTGATGCACGTACAGGTGAAATTCTATGGAAGGGATCTGAAGATGTAGATGTGGGTCGTGGCGTAGCCGATAATATTGACAACACGAGGGTAGGTGCGCAAATGTGGTGGTCGGGATCCAACGGCTTATATGACATTAAAGGTAACAGGATAGGCGATGCGCCCCGTTCTACTAATTTTTTAATCTGGTGGGATGCCGATCTTTCCCGTGAATTGCTGGATGGTAACCATATTGATAAATACAATGGTGGTCGTTTGTTTACTGCAAATGGTTGCGTTTCTAACAATGGTACCAAATCTACTCCTGCTTTAAGTGCCGATCTCTTTGGCGACTGGCGGGAGGAAGTTATTTTTCGTGCTTACGACAATCAGAGCTTACGTATTTATACCACTACCATTCCTACAACCCACAGAACTTATACTTTAATGCACGATCCCCAATATAGATTAAGTGTAGCGTGGCAAAATGTAGGTTATAACCAACCTCCGCATCCTGGCTTCTATTTTGGTTATGGGATGAAAAAGGCACCAAAACCTAATATTGTATTGATAGAACCCGTAAAAAAATAAGCAACAGCTAAGAAATTTAGGATATGAATAAGCAATTAAAAACGGGAATATTGTTGATGGCCTTGGTTTGTCTGTCGCAGTTTACCTTTGCACAAGGGGCTAAAGAAGAACCCAGAACCATAAATAATTTTGATAAAGATTGGCTGTTCATCAAAGCAGATGAAAAGGGAGCTGAAGAGATTAAGTTCGATGATTCAAAATGGTGTAAGCTCGATGTACCTCATGATTGGAGTATAGGCGGTGATTATGATAAGGCAAATCCATCAGCTCGTGGTGGAGGCTATCTACCCACAGGTATTGGTTGGTATCGCAAAGTTTTTAAGTTAGATCAGGCGCAAGCAGGGAAACAGTTCATCATCCAGTTTGATGGCGTAATGGCCAATAGCGACGTTTGGATCAATGGACATCATTTGGGCAAAAGACCTTATGGGTATATCAGTTTCAACTATGATTTGTCAAAGTATCTAAACTTTGGCGCAAATAAAATTAATGTGATTGCCGTTAGGGCAGACAATGAGGTACAGCCAGCTTCCCGATACTATGCCGGAGCAGGTATTTACAGACATGTTCGATTAATCGCAACAGATCCGGTTCATATTGACAATTGGGGTGTTTATATCAGTACGCCACAGGTTACTACGAAAAAGGCATTGCTGAAAGTTCAAACCAGTGTGGTCAACGAATCGACAAAGGCTTCGCAGGTAACTGTAGAAACTAACATCATAGATCCTTCAGGAAAAGTGCTTGGCAGCAGTCAGTCCAAACTAAGCATAGCAGCAGGTAAAAATGCAGCTTTAAATCAGGATATTGAGGTAGCCAATCCAAAACTATGGGATCCAGAAAATCCAATATTATATCGAACCATCACTAAAATTAAAGCCGGAAATGCCGTAATCGATGCTCAGGTAAATACCTTCGGTATCCGTACTTTTAAATTTGAAGCAGCAACAGGTTTTTGGCTAAATGGTAAAAACCTTAAATTAAAAGGAGTTTGCCTGCATCATGATGCAGGTGCGTTGGGGTCAGCTGTCCCACTAAAAGCATGGGAAAGAAGGTTTAAGTTACTGAAAGAAGTAGGTGTAAATGCCATTAGGGTAGGGCACAATCCTATGGCACCTGATTTCCTTGATCTTTGCGATAAAATGGGGTTTATGGTGATGAATGAAACTTTCGATACCTGGACGGCTAGTAAAAATAATGGAGAAAAGGGCTACAATTTATATTTTAAAGATTGGTGGGAAAAAGATACCCGGGATTTGGTACTCAGGGATAGGAACCACCCCTCTATCATAGTTTATAGTGTCGGTAACGAGATTAGAGACAACCTGGACAGCCCGGAAGGATTCAAAAAATACAAAGACCTGCAAGACCTTATTCACCAATTGAGTCCTGGAACCCCGGTTACCATGGCATTATTTCGTCCGTCATCATCCAAAGTTTACACCAATGGTTTTGCAGAAACCATGGATATCGTTGGGCAGAACTATCGGGAGAATGAGTTGGTCGATTTTCATGAAGCACATCCGGATACCAAAGCCTTAGGTACGGAAAATGGTCAGACTTTAGCAACCTGGTTGATTTTAAGG
Organism: Candidatus Pedobacter colombiensis; assembly: GCA_029202485.1. Classification (NCBI taxonomy): domain Bacteria; kingdom Pseudomonadati; phylum Bacteroidota; class Sphingobacteriia; order Sphingobacteriales; family Sphingobacteriaceae; genus Pedobacter; species Candidatus Pedobacter colombiensis. The sequence goes on from CP119313.1 coordinate 779,586, forward strand.
GATAAACCTTATATGGCTGGACAGTTTCTTTGGACAGGGTTTAATTATCTGGGTGAATCTGACTGGCCCCAAGTAGTCAATAACCAGGGCTTGTTTGACCAGAGCGGAAGCTGGAAAACGGAAGGCTTGCAACGTCAAAGCTGGTGGGCAAATAAACCGGTTGTGCACATTGTACGGAGAGAAGACAATGCCGGTAGGGGTGATTGGGTTAACAATTGGACACCTACAGACTTTGATACTTATGATTTGGCTAAAGTAGAAGTATACAGCAATTGTGACGACGTAGAGCTTTTTTTGAATAATGTATCGCTCGGAAGTAAAAGTAAACCTAAAAATGATAGCCCAAGAAGTTGGGACGTGAGTTTTGAAAAAGGAACAATCAAGGCCATTGGTAAAAATAATGGGAAGGAAGTGGCTTCAGAAGCGCTTAAAACTGCGGGCGAACCTTATCAACTCATTCTTGAAGCAGATCAAAGCACAATTTCCAGTGATTGGGATGATGTTGTTTACATTGAGGCTAAGGTTGTGGATAAAGACGGTGTACTTTGTCCAAATGCTTCAAAAATGATTACTTTCAATGCATCGCCAAACACGGATCTCATTGCAGTAAGTAATGGTAATATAACTAGCCACGAAAAATATAAGGCAAATAACAGATTAACTTTTAAGGGACGTTGCCAGGCCATTATCAGGGCAAAAGCATTATCGGGTTCAGTAGAGCTTATAGCCACATCACCAGAATTGAAAGAAGCAAAGATTTCCATTAAAATAAAATAAGTCATGAACAAAAAGATCATTTTAATCGGCCTGCTGTGTGTGGCTACTGTGTTTGCTTTCAGAAAGATAGAAAAACCAATTTTACACATCATCGGAGATTCTACGGTTCGTAATTCCAATAAGGAAACCTGGGGCTGGGGAACACCTATTGCAGATTTTTTTGATACGGTTAAGATAGATATAGAAAACAACGCGATGGCCGGTCGAAGTACCCGCACCTTCCTTTCCGAAGGAAGGTGGGATAAGGTATTAGCATCTTTAAAACCCGGCGACTTTGTGACAATGCAATTCGGTCATAATGATGGGAGTGCGCCGGATACTACGAAAGAAGGTCGGCGTGGAGTGCTGAAAGGAATTGGCGAGGAAACCAAAGTGCTGACCTGGCCTGATGGTAAAATAGAAACTGTGCATACCTATGGTTGGTACCTCCGTAAGTTTGTACTTGAGGCAAAAGCTAAAGGAGCCATACCTATTGTCATTTCCATGATTCCACGCAATCAGTTTAAAAATGGAAAAGTACTTCGCGTTGCAGATAATTTTGGTAAGTGGGCTGCGGAAGTGGCTAAAGAAGAACAGGCTTACTTTATAGATCTGAACAAGATTGTAGCTGATAAGTATGATGCTATGGGCTCCGAAAAGGTGAAAGCATTCTTTCCGGGCGATCATACTCATACGAATCTGGAAGGGGCAAAGTTTAATGCCTTATCAGTAGTTGAAGGCATAAAAGAACTTAAGGATTGCCCTTTAAATAAGTACCTGCTTAAATAGTAATGATTAAACCTTATATATTAATGAAATCGAATAGAACTTATCTGAACCTAATATCAATTGTAGCCTTTATCCTCCTTGCCTCATGTGTAGTCGTAAAAGTAGCGCAGAAGCCCACCTTGTTTCTGATTGGAGATTCAACTGTTAAAAATGGAAAGGGTAAAGGCGACGGCTCATTATGGGGCTGGGGAAGTTACCTTGCTGATTTTTTTGATTTGAATAAGATCAATGTAGAGAATCATGCCTTGGGTGGTACCAGTACCCGGACTTTTCAAAGTAAAGGCTTGTGGGACAGTGTGCTGGTAAAGTTAAAGCCTGGCGATTATGTGATCATGCAATTTGGTCATAATGATGGCAGTCCTCTTGATGATACTGCCCGAGCCAGGGGAACAATTAAAGGAATAGGTCCGGAGCATAAGGAAATCTTTAATCCAATCACTAAACAGAAAGAAGTGGTTTATACCTATGGTTGGTACCTGCGTAAATTTATTCATGATGCAAAAGCGAAAGGTGCAACAGCCATTGTTTGTTCTCCAATTCCCCGAAATCCAGTAAAAAATGGAGTGTTGGCGCTGGTGGTCGACGACTATGCTGCCTGGGCCGAGGAAGTGGCAACAGCAGAAAAGGTTGGTTTTATTCCACTCAATAAAATTATAAAAGACAAATATGCCGCATTGGGTGCTGAGAAAGTAAATGCCTTTTTCACAGAAAAGGACCATACACATACTAACGAGGCCGGTGCTAAAGTAAATGCAGTTTCAGTTGTTGAAGGTTTAAAAGTACTGAATAGCTCCTCGCTGATTAAATATCTCAAAAATTAATTGTCATCATGAAAATTATTTTTCCTTCTAGCAGGATGCTACAGGTTGCCTGTCTAAGAGTTTAATCCTATAATAGAGGCTTGAACCAAATATAAAGTTGCGGATACGCTCTTTTCTGAATTATGCATTTTACACCATTCAAATTTATAAAAGGCCTTGTTGCCTGTTTTTGCTTGCTTTTTCTGCTTTCATCGGTTGCGGAGGCTCAGACAATTTCTCTGAAAGGAAAATGGCGTTTTAAAATTGATGCAAATGATTTGGGGCTGAAAGACAAATGGTTTACAACGGTATTACCTGAGTCTGTAGATCTTCCAGGATCAATGGCTCAAAATTTTAAAGGGGATGAAATTACCCTGAAAACGAAATGGACAGGCAGTATATACGACAGTTCCTGGTATTACAATCCTCGTCTGGCCAAGTTTAGAGCAGAAGGGAATATTAAAATCCCATTCTGGTTAACACCTGCGAAACATTATACAGGAGCTGCCTGGTATCAGAAGGACATTGATATCCCCGCCAATTGGAAAGGGCAGCGGGTAGTACTTTCTCTGGAATATCCACATTCTGAAACACGTGTTTGGCTAGATGATGCCGAATTGGGAACGCCGCAATATACATTTGTTGTTGCTCAGAATTTTGAACTTCCTGCGGGCTTAAAGCCAGGTAAACACATCATTAGTATTAGAATAGACAATACGATAAAGGCCATTAATGTTGGTCAGGATTCTCATAGTTTAACTGATCATACTCAGGGAAACTGGAATGGTATTGTTGGTAAGCTATTGCTTACTGCTGGCTCTCCTATATATTTCGAAGACATCCAGATCTATCCTGACCTGAAGAACAAATCAGCAAAGGTTAAAATTCAATTGAAATCAAGGGATGCTGCCTCCACTTCAGGAAAGATTACACTTTCTGCAGCTAGCTTCAATACCAAATCGATACTGGAAGTAAAACCTGTTACTACTCCATTTACAATTAATAATGGAGTAGGGGAGCTGGAAGTAAACCTCCCAATGGGAGATAAAATTGTCACCTGGGATGAATTTGATCCGGCATTGTATCGTTTAACAGCCGCTTTGGTGACTAAGAATGGGATAAAAGATGTGCGACAGGTACAATTTGGAATGCGGGAATTTAAGGCTGTGGGCAGACATTTTGAAGTTAATGGCAGACCGATATTTTTACGAGGCACAGTAAATAATTGCGAGTTTCCATTAACTGGTTATCCGGCAATGGATGTGGAATCATGGTTGCGCATCTTTAGAATTTCGCGGGCACATGGATTGAATCACATGCGTTTCCATTCCTGGTGTCCACCTGAAGCAGCATTTATCGCTGCAGATCAGGTTGGTTTTTACTTACAACCTGAAGGGCCAAGTTGGGCCAATCATGGATCTTCTATTGGTGACGGTAAGCCGATTGACCAGTTTATTTATGATGAAACGAATAGAATGTCTAAAAACTATGGCAATTATGCGTCGTTCTGCATGCTTGCCTATGGTAATGAACCCCGCGGAAAACAGGTAGAGTACCTAACAAAATTTAACAATTACTGGAAGGCGAAAGACTCCAGACGTTTGTATACCGGGGCTTCGGTAGGTGGTAGCTGGCCGGTAATTGAAAATAATGAGTTTATGGTTCGCGCTGGTGCAAGAGGGCTGGATTGGGGAAAAAGACCAGAGAGTATTTCAGATTATAGTAAGCAGATTGCTCAGTTTAATGTCCCTTTTGTAGCGCATGAAATGGGTCAGTATTGTGTGTTCCCTGATTTCAAAGAAATAAAAAAATATACAGGTGTTTATCGGGCTAAGAATTTTGAGCTCTTTCAGGAAGATTTGAAGGATCATGATATGGCAGACCAGGCTGAAGCTTTTTTAATGGCATCGGGAAAATTACAGGCGCTCTGTTATAAAAACGAAATTGAAAAAGCATTGCGTACACCTGGTTACAGCGGTTTTCAGCTTTTGTCTTTAAATGATTATCCAGGTCAGGGAACTGCACTTGTCGGAGTTTTAGATGCTTTCTGGGACGAAAAAGGTTACATCACACCAAAGGAATTTAGTCGCTTCTGCAACAGTACTGTCCCACTTGCGCGTATAGCTAAATTTGTATTTCAAAATAATGAAACTTTCGAAGCTGCCATTGAGGTCGCACATTATGGTAAATCGCCAGTGCAAAATGCCAGTTTATCATGGCGGATAAAAAATGAGGATGGTGCAGCTGTCGCTAAAGGTATTTTTGAACCTAAAACGCTGGCCATTACCAATTGCATACAAATTGGGAGCATTAAATTTCCACTTAGCAGTATTAAAAAGGCTAGTCATTTAAAGCTGGAGGTAAGCATAGATGGAACAATATTTGCCAATGACTGGGACTTCTGGGTATACCCGGCAGAATTGCCAAAATATAAAACCGGTTTTTATTATTGTACCACATTGGATGATCAGGCAAAAAAGGTGCTTGACGAGGGTGGAAATGTATTCCTCAATGCTGCAGATAAAGTAGTGAAAGGAAAAGAAGTGGTTCAAACCTTTCTCCCTGTTTTCTGGAATACTTCCTGGTTTAAAATGCGACCACCACATACTTTAGGCTTTGTATGTGATCCAAAGCACCCTGCATTTGCAAATTTCCCAACTTCTTATCATAGTGATATGCAGTGGTGGGAAATTGTAAACAAGACACAGGTAATGAATCTGGAAGATTTTCCTGCAGGATTTAAGCCAATTGTCCAGCCCATTGATACCTGGTTTTTAAATCGTCGATTAGCACTTTTGTTTGAAGCAAGAGTAGGAAAAGGTAAGTTGGTGGTTTCAAGCGCGGATCTGGGACCTGACAAGGACAATGGGCCAGCTTCAAAACAACTGTTTTTTAGTTTACAGCAGTATATGCAATCTAATCAATTTGCTCCAAAATCTGAACTGAGGTTCGAAGTAGTGAAAGATCTTTTTGAAAGCCCATCCAGAGAAATGTTCAATACCTATACGAAGGACAGTCCGGATGAGTTAAAGCCCAAAGCAGTCCTTAAAAAAACTTGATACTTTAATACAATAGAATACAATAATGATGATAAAAAAGAAAATTGCTATTGCACTGACATTGTTTGGACTAAGTCTGCAGACTAGCGTTGCTCAAAAAAATCCTTCAAAAAAAGAGGTGTTAAAATCATTGGTATTGACCAATGCTTATTTTATGAACAAATGGCCAGATGCAGGCAAATCCATCATTACCAACAAGGAACGGCCAAGTAATATCTGGACAAGAGCTGTATACTATGAAGGGCTAATGAGCTTATACCAGTTGAAGGCAGATCCGGCTTATTATGATTACGCGGTGCAATGGGGAGATAAACATAAATGGGGGCTTAGAGATGGTATAGGTACGCGTAATGCTGACAATCAGGCATGTGGTCAGACATACCTTGATTTATATAACATTGATAAAAAACCTGAACGCATTAAAGACATTAAAGCTTCGATGGACCTGATGATGAAATCGGGTAAAATTGATGACTGGACCTGGATTGATGCCTTGCAAATGGGAATGCCGGTTTTTGCAAAATTGGGCGTGCTATATAACGACAATGCTTATTATGAGTATATGTACAAGATGTATATGCATAGTAAAAATGTAGAAGGTGGAGGTTTGTACAATGCTAAAGACGGTTTATGGTGGAGAGACAAAGATTTCGTGCCGCCTTATAAAGAACCAAATGGTGAAGATTGTTACTGGTCTCGTGGTAATGGTTGGGTAGTTGCAGCCTTGGTTAAAGTTTTGGATATCATGCCTAAAGATGCACCACACAGAGAGGAATACTTAAAAACATATCATGAAATGATCAAAGCGCTGGTACCTGTTCAACGTACGGATGGATTTTGGAATGTAAGCTTGCATGATCCAACGCATTTTGGAGGTAAAGAAACATCTGGTACCGCACTATTCGTTTATGGAATGGCCTGGGGTGTAAACCAAGGGCTTTTAGATCAGAAGGTTTATCAGCCGATCATTGCAAAGGCCTGGAATGCCATGACAAAAGATGCTGTGCATGAGAATGGTTTTTTGGGTTACGTGCAAGGAACGGGTAAGGAACCTAAAGATGGCCAACCGGTAAGTTACACCAATGTCCCTGATTTTGAAGATTACGGATTGGGTTGTTTCCTGCTGGCAGGTACAGAAGTTTATAAAATGAAAAAGTAAAATCAGGTATTATTCTGTTCAAATAAATTAAAGGAATATGTCAAAGATTGCATTTAAAATGAAGCTTAAAGCTGGTGCCAAAGCGGAATATCAAAAAAGACATGACGAAATATGGCCGGAGCTGGCTACTTTGTTAAAACGCAATGGAATAAGCGATTATTCTATTTTTTTGGATGAAGAAACCAATACGCTATTCGCGGTACAACAACAGGATGGTGCATCGTCTCAGGATTTGGGAACTACAGCTATTGTACAAAAATGGTGGGCCTATATGGCCGATATTATGGAAACTAATCCGGACAATTCGCCGGTGAGTATAAAATTGGAGCAGGTATTTCACCTGGATTAAAGATGAAACTAAAACTAAACCTAACCACATTAGCTATTGGTGTATTATTATTTAATACGGCACAAGCGCAAAACAAGATTAAAGCATCTGGACCATGGCCTGTGGTAGAAAAACAAATGAAACCCTGGACCCGTTGGTGGTGGATGGGAAGTGCTGTGGATGAACGGAATCTCAATAAAGTATTGACTGAATATCAGCAAGCTGGTATTGGAGGGGTAGAAATTACACCAATATATGGGGCTGTAGGTTTTGAGAAACGATACATTGATTTCTTATCCCCAAGATGGGTAGAAATGCTTCGTTATACGGTTCAAAAATCCAATACATTAGGTATGGGCGTGGATATGAATACCGGAACAGGTTGGCCTTTTGGTGGTCCGATGGTAAAACCTGAGGATGCGGCCACAAAGCTAATTGTACAGCAGTATGAGCTGAAACCAGGTCAAAAGCTAACGGAAGCTATCAAAGTAAAAGAAGCAAGACAGAATGTCGCTAAATTGCAGGCCGTTACTGCTTATGGTAGCAACGGAGAGGTGTTAGACTTATTTAATAAAGTTGATGCTGGTGGAATTTTGAATTGGACAGCGGGAGATGGTAATTGGACATTGTATGCTGCATTTTCGGGTAAAACTCGACAAGAAGTGAAACGTGCGGCACCTGGTGGACAGGGACTTACTGTTGATCATCTGGATAAAACTGCGGTGACAAATTATTTGAGTCGTTTTGACAATGCTTTTGGAAATAAATCACAGGGTGTAAGAGCCTTCTTTAACGATAGTTATGAAGTTTATGGGGCAAACTGGACACCTACTTTTTTTGATGAATTTAAGAAGAACAGAGGCTATGATTTAAAACAGCACCTTAGGGAGTTGGTTGGAAAAGACTCTACTACTGAGCATATCGCCCGTCTGAAATCAGATTATAGGGAAACAATGAGTGATTTATTGTTATTCAATTTTACACATAACTGGACGGATTGGTCGCACAAATATGGATCAATAACCAGAAATCAATCCCATGGCTCTCCGGGAAACTTACTTGACCTTTATGGTGCAGTAGACATTCCGGAAACAGAAACTTTTGGTTCTAGTTATTTTCCTATTCCAGGACTTCGTAGAGATAGCGCAGATATTAGAAATGTAGATCCTGATCCGATGATGTGTAAGTTTGCTTCCTCTGCAGCCCATACCGGTGCTAAGAATTTGATTTCTTCTGAAACCTTTACCTGGTTGAGTGAGCATTTTAAAACTTCTTATTCGCAATGTAAACCAGAAGCCGAGCAGCTATTTCTTTCTGGAGTAAACCATATCGTTTATCATGGTACAACCAATTCTCCTGAAGATGCGGTTTGGCCGGGATGGTTGTTTTATGCTTCCGCAGAATTCAATCCGAACAATAGTTTGTGGCCACAAATTAATGGTTTGAGCACCTACCTCACCAGATGTCAATCGGTTCTTCAATCTGGGAAGGCCGATAATGAACTACTGATTTACTGGCCAATTTATGATGTATGGAATCGTGCGAAGGGAATGGATATGGCCATTAAAGTACATAACATAGATGAATGGTTACATCCCACTGCATTTTATAAGCTTTCAAAGAAAATGGCGGAGTCGGGTTATTCTTTTGATTTTGCATCTGACCGTTTACTGGGACAATCCGTTGTTCAGAATGGGTTGGTTAGCACTGAACCTAAGGCCACACCCTATAAAGTACTAATCATTCCTGAATGTACCTTGATTAGTCTGGAAACAATCAATAAGGCCATTCAGTTGGCAAATGAGGGCGCAACGGTTATTTTTCAGCAATTGCCGAAAGATGTTCCGGGTTTAAACAAGTTGGAAGAGCGGAGGAGCGAATTGAAAGCTATTCTCGCTAAATTGAATTTTTCGGATGCCGGGAATGGTGTAAAACAATTTAAAACCGGTAAGGGAGTTGTTTTGCTGGCCTCAGATGTGGAAAAGGCTTTAGCTTATAAGGCGGTTCATCGTGAAGAACTAACAGATACAGGTTTACAGTTTATTCGTCGTAGTTTTAATGGGGGTAAATACTATTATATCGTTAATCATACAGCTAAAGATCTGGATACGGATTTACCGCTTAATGAAAAAGGTACGGTGTTGATTATGGATCCACAAAGCGGGGCTAGCGGAAAGGCTGCTACAAGTAATGCAGGCGGACAGTTTAAAATGAGGCTACAAATCAAGTCTGGTGAAGCCATGATACTTAAGGTTGTAGAAAAGGAACCAATTGCTATGGTATCCTGGGCTTATTTAGGTAAACCCGGCAAAGAAATTGAATTGACAAATGCCTGGTCATTAAGTTTTACTTCCGGGGGACCAGAACTACCGGCAGCTCAGAAATTAGATAAATTGGTATCCTGGACTAGTCTTTCGGATCCTAAACTGCAACGGTTCTCCGGTACAGGTGTATATACGAGTAGCTTTACGCTTAAAGAGAAAGCAGCCAGGGAATATGTATTAAACCTGAATCAAGTTGATGAGAGCGCAAGGGTTTGGATTAATGGGCAGGAAGTTGGGATCTTGTGGAGTATCCCTTTTCAAGCTCGGGTAGGCAAATATCTGAAAGCAGGGACCAATACAATTAAAATCGAAGTGGTTAACCTGATGGCTAACCGTATTCATTATATGGATCAACAGAAAATCCAGTGGAGAAATTATCATGAGATCAATTTTGTGAACATTAATTATAAGCCGTTTGATGCTTCGAATTGGTTGGTGATGCCTTCCGGTTTAATTGGTCCTGTTACCATTTCTTCTTACTTTTAGATAAGATCATACAAAATTATGCGAAAAACCGATAAGTATTTATCGGTTTTTTTGTTTAAAAAATTCGGGTTTATACATGAATTTCAGTTCAGTCAAAAAAAATGTAAAAATATTTTTACATTTTTTTTGACTGAAAAACTGCTTATAAGTGTCTATACAACGCTTATTTATGCTAAGTGTTTAAAATTAAATGGTTTGATGAACCTAAACAGGATGAAGCAGGTTGCCAAAAAAATCAATATCCTATATTTTTAATTTAAATACCAAATAATAAATTAACCAAATAACCAGTAACCAAATAACTCGAGCTAACCACCGTTAATAACCAAATAAAACTGTATGTAAAAACCTCTACTTTCTTTCTTGGAATCAGTGAATATATAATGTCTGTTTATTACTGATTACAGATTTTTTGTCGCTTACCTACTTTTAGTTATTAAGGTGTTTTTCAATGAAAAATGCTATGGATAAACTTTTCAAAAAACGTTTAATTGTCATATTGACACTTATTGTGGCTCTGGCAAGCTGCAGAAAGAAGGAATTTGATGCGTATTATGGACGGCCTGCTACCCTGGCAGATCCCATATATCAGCAGTTGCAGGCCAGAGGTAACTTTACCAGTTTATTGTATTGCATTGATAAAGCGGGGTACAAGGATATATTAGGTAAATCTGGCTATTGGACAATGTTTGCGCCAAATGATGATGCTTTTAGTAAATTCTTTAAAGAGAAGGGGATTTCTGGTGTTGATCAGATAGATGCTATAACAGCTACCGGTATTGTGAAGTATGCACTTATTTTTAATGCATTTAAGACTGATCGTCTGGGTGACTTTCAATCCAATGCAGGTTGGGTTGTTAATTCTGCATTTAAAAGACGTACTGCTTATTACGATTCAGTGTATACCGAAGTGGTTAATGGTAAGAATATCAAAATTATTGCCTCGAATAGAAATGGCAGTTATGCATTTGCGGATAACAATAATAAGTATTATCCGTATTTTATAAAATCATATATGGCAGCCAATGCACTTTCAGCAGCCGACTTTAACTATTTCTTCCCGGAGGTTGCTTATACAAACTTTAATGTACCTGGGGGTAATGTTGTTGAAGCTAATATTGTTGCCGAAAATGGAGTAATTCATGTAATTGATAAAGTGAATACACCACCGCAGAATATCGATCAATACTTATCATCACATAATGAATACAGCGAATTCAAAAAAGTATATGATAGGTTTCTTGTAAGCTATGTTTATAGCCCTGAAGCTTCAAAAAAATACCAGATTTTGTCTGGCTCTTCAGATTCTGTAAAAGTTAAAACTTACAACCCATTGCTTTCTTTTTCTCCTAACAATGAAAATTATTTAAAATTAACTGATAATGACGGACAAAGCAATGGCTGGACATTATTTGCTCCAAATAACGCTGCTTTTACTGCCTATTTAAATAGCTATATTCTTGAGTATTACAGCACAGTTGATCGTTTGCCCCTAAATGTTGTTTTAGACTTAATGAATTGCCACATGTGGCAATCCGCTGTATGGCCTACAAGATTTAATAACACAGTAAATATGTTTGGAGAAGAAGCCAGATTTGATCCTAATTCTAATGTAATTGACAAGAAAATTCTAAGTAATGGTTTTTTTTATGGAACGAACCAGGTTCAAAAGGCTAATGTTTTTCATACTGTTTATGGTGCTCCGTATCTCAATCCGGCTTATTCTTTAATGATCAGGGCGATGGATCTCTCTGCTATGAAAACAAGAATTACAGTGCCGAAACTCAAGTATACTGTTTTAATGATGAATGACGCCTCTTTAAAGGCAGCAGGATATGACTGGAATAATTTGAATTCAACTTTTCAATATACGCCTGCGGGTGGTACTACAGTAATTGGTGGAACATCACCCACAAATGTAATCAGGATGCTTAATACACATGTTCTGGAAGGCGAAGTAAGTTCTTTTTCGGGCGCTGGGGTTCTGGAAACAATTGGCGGTGAATATATAACCTATAAGAATAATAGAATATCCTCTTCCGGAACAATGGATAGTACAGATGTCAGCAAGCAATCAATACCTGTTGTTAAAATTAAAGGCGCTGATTTCAGACAAGCTACCAATGGTAAAAATTTCTACGTTAATGGTCTGTTATCCTTTACCACAAAAAATGTTGGCGAACATTTAAAAAAATATGGTACACTTCCAACTGATCCATTTTATGGTTTTTATCAATTTCTCTTTAATAATCCTATTTGTGTAAATAAAACGACGATTGAAATTCAAGGCGTATCACTGGGTGTAAATTACACTGTATTTGTTCCAAATGATGCTGCAATCAAACAAGCTGTTAAAGATGACATATTGCCAGGGACTGTATCTGGAACAACTGTTACTCCATTGTATAATCCAACGACTTCAGTTGATATTGCTAAGGTAACCAAATTTATTGCCTACCATATTTTAAATAGAAACACCATTGCAACGGATGGGGTGAAGAATGGTAGTTATGAAACTCTTTTTAAAGATTCTAATGGGGATGCTGGAATTGTTGTAATCAAAAATCAATTAAACAATTTAAGAGTTACCGACATGAATGGAAGAACTTCTAATGTAATAACAGCGAATAGTAATGTTTTGTCAAACCGAACATTGATTCATCAAATTGATGGCTATTTAAAGTATACATATTAACCAATTATAAACGAGAAGGTATATGAATAAAATATTTACGCGTATTTCTACTATACTGTTGACTCTGCTATTCATGTGGAGTGGAAGTTATGCTCAAACCATAACCGCAGTACGGGGGAAAGTAACTGATTCGAAAGATAAGCAGAGTATTATTGGCGCCAGTGTGGTAGAGATTGATAAAGATCGGCGGACTGTAAATGGCGTTGTTACAGATATAGATGGAAATTTTGTTTTGCGTATTTCCAATCCAAATAATAAGATCATGGTATCCTTTATTGGATATGTAACGCAGAAAGAAATTAGTATCAATGGACGGGCAGTCATTAATGTTCAATTGGTTCCAAGTACCAATAGTTTGGACGATGTAACTGTGGTTGCCAGACGTAAAACTAACAATGGAACGGGAATGAATGTAGACGATAGGGATCGTACCACAGCCATTGTCAGCATAGATGCGAAAGTACTGGAAGAGATGCAAGCCGGGTCTATAGATCAGGCATTGCAAGGCCGTTTGTCAGGCGTGGATATTGCAGCTACTTCCGGAGATCCGGGTGCTGGGATGTCAATCCGAATTCGCGGTACTTCTTCCCTTAATGGGGCAACAGAGCCATTAATCGTTGTTGATGGAATGCCTTATGAAACTGCTGTTCCTGAAGGTTTCAATTTTGCGACGGCAGATGATCAGGGTTATGCTCAACTTTTAAATATTGCTCCTTCGGATATTAAGGATATTAGCGTATTGAAGGATGCGGCAGCCACTGCGCTTTGGGGCTCGAGAGGGTCGAATGGTGTATTAATTATCAATACGAAACGTGGTTCAATAGGTAAGCCGCAAATCAGTTATACTTTTAAAGGCTCCTTATCTCAACAGCCGAGTGCCATCCCAATGCTAACGGGCGATCAGTATTCCATGTTGATACCAGAAGAGTTTATGAACAGGAATGGGGTTCCACTAAATACACAAACGGTTAAAGAATTTCAATATGATCCTCAAGATTTATACTGGTACAAAAATTATAGCAACAATACCGACTGGATCTCGGCCATATCCCGTACAGGAAATCTTCAAGACCATAACGTTTCTATTTCTGGTGGTGGTGAAAAAGCAAGATACTTTGCTTCATTGGGTTACTTTGGTCAGCAAGGAACAACGATAGGTACAGATTTAAGCCGTATCACTACACGTATCAACTTAGATTATAATGTATCTAATCGTTTACGCTTTCGTACAGATTTTGCTTATACGCATGTTTCCAATAATCAATTGTATAGCAATGTGCGTGATGTAGCCTATAGTAAGATGCCAAACATGAGCATCATGGAGTACAATGATTATGGACTGTTAACACCCAATTATTTTTCCCCGGCATCTAACATTCAAGGCTATTTCTATTTTGATGATAAGAATGCCATCAAAGGAACTTATAATCCAGTCGCTATGGCTATGGCTGCTACCAATAGGTCTCTTGGGGATCGGATTATTCCACATTTTAATCTGCAATTTGACATCGTTAAAGATTTGTTGATGGCTACAACCGATGTTGTTTTTGATATCAATACGCAAAAAACAAGTACATTTTTGCCTCAAATTGCTACAGGAAGACCATTTACAGAAATTACAGTTAACAGAGCGACAGATCTGGATTACGACGTTTTTAATGTGGGTACAAAAACTAATTTACTTTTTACCCCGCATCTGAACGATAAACATAAGTTTCAAGCGCTGATGAGTTTTCAGACTGCCGACAACCGTTATGTAAATCAGAATGTGATGAATGCCAATACTGCATCTTCTTTATTTCAGGATCCATCTATTCCGGGAAGAACTCAAAATGATCAGATTAAGTTGGGTTCAGTTCAAACACAATACCGTACTGTTGCTGGTCTCGTAAATGCCAATTATGGATTTTTGGATCGTTATTTTATTAGTGGATCTCTTCGGGTGGACGGAAATTCCCGTTTTGGAGAAAATAATAGGTTTGGCTTGTTCCCGTCCATATCTGGAAGGTACCGCTTCTCAGGAGAACATTTCATGGAGCGGTTCAAGTTTATTGATGATTTAAGTTTTCGTTTGAGTTATGCACAATCTGGAAATGCCCCAAAAAAGGACTATACTTTTTATAACACCTATGGGAATTTCGATTGGAGTTATATGGGACTGTCCGGTGTTTATACACAAAATATGGAGTTGACCAATTTAAAATGGGAAACGGTACATGGTCTAAATTACGGGTTAAGTTTTGCTTTATTTAACAGTCGTGTAGTTGGTGATGTCGATATTTATCGCAACAGAACTAAAGACTTATTTCTTCCAGGGCTTAGGCTCGCGACTTACACAGGTTTTGATGCTGTCGATATGAATATTGGTACTATGGACAACCAGGGATGGGAGTTTAACATCAATACACAAGTTGTGAAATCAAAAAAATGGCGGGTTGACTTCAGTTTCAATATTGCACAGAATCAAAATATGATAAGGGAAATCTCTCCACTTTATCCAACAGAAAATAAGGCTAAAATTAATGAAAACGGAAAGTTTAAACAATTCCTGCAGATTAATAATCCTTTCGGATCATTTTATGGGTTCAAATTTCAAGGTGTGTACAAAGATAAGGAAGAAACTGTGGCCAAAGATAAAAACGGAGCACCTATCCTAGATCCTAATGGCAACAAAGTATATATGCGCTTTAACTATCCGGGTACAGATTATATCTTTCAACCAGGTGATGCCAAGTATGAAGATATTAATCATGATGGTACGATTGATTATAAGGATATTGTTTATTTAGGCAACAGCAATCCGAAATTTACAGGTGGATTTGGTCCATCTATTACTTTTAACGGTAATATTAAGCTATCAGCTTTTTTTAGCTATAGAACAGGTTATCAGTTGATCAATGGGACTAAAATGAATACAACAAATATGTCCGGTTATGGCAATCAAAGTACTGCAGTATTAAGAAGATGGAGGAACGAGGGAGACGTAACTGATGTGCCACGCGCGCTATATGGCAGTGGTTACAACTGGTTAGGTTCAAGTCGTTACGTAGAGGACGGATCCTACCTGAAATGGAGGACGATTACTTTAAGGTATGATTTTGATAAGAAAATACTTAAACGATTTAAATTGAATGCACTGAGTATTTACGGAACAGGGGAAAATTTGATCACGTTCACTAAATACCTGGGACAGGATCCAGAGGTAGGGACTAAAATTACAGATGCATTCTCTATTGCAATCGATAATTCGATGACCCCACCACCGAAAGTATTTACTATAGGAATATCTACCCGGTTTTAATTGATAAAGAATAAGAACATGAAAAGAAATATTTATAGAGTTTCACTACTCATCCTATTGTTTTCGATTTCTTCCTGTAAGAAATGGTTAACACTCAAACCTCAAGATGGAATTATTCGTAACGAGTTTTGGAAAACGAAAGAGGATGTACAAGCGGCGGTGATTGGGTGTTATTCATCTCTTTTGGGTGCACCCATAGGTATAAAAGATCGTGCATTGGTTGACTATCTTTTTATTTGGGGAGAGTTAAGGGCAGATATGGTATCTCCAGGTCTGGGAATTACGATAGATGAACAAAATATTATGAACGTTAATATATTGTCTAGTAATTCTTTAACTAGTTGGAAGTCATTGTATCGAACCATTAATTATTGCAATACGGTGATTGACTTTGCTCCAGATGTAAAGAAGGTAGACAATACATTTACCCAAGTAAGTTTAGATGCATATCTGGCGGAAGCATTGGCTTTGCGCAGCCTGATGTATTTTTATGTAGTGCGCACTTGGGGTGATGCTCCTTTGAAGTTAAAGTCAACTTCTACTGATCAGGAGATTCAAAACCTTGGCACAACAGACAAAGCTACCATATTAAACCAGATTATTGCAGATTTATTAAAGGCGGAAAGTTTGGCTGTCACAACTTATGGAAATAAACAATATGACACTGGAAGGATCACAAAATATACTATCGAAACCATGCTGGCAGATGTTTATTTATGGATGGAAAAATACAATGAGTGTATCGAGATGTGTAATAAAGTGATCGATTCGAAGAAGTTTAGTCTTGTCTCAGGTGCACAAATGTATCATAATGTATTTTATCAGGGTAATTCAACAGAAGGTATTTTTGAATTTCAATTTGATGCACAAAAGTTGAATCCTTTTTACGCAATGTTCTTACCTACAAATCGACGTTTGAATGCTGCACCAAATGTAATGGAAACCATCTATACACAAGATTTTGTAAATGATTTGAATGTAGACCGGAGAGGGCTTGATGCAGCAGTTCGTCCTAAAGACAACATGATTTACAAATACATGGGTGTTGATTACAATACGACTCGAACTTCAGATATATCCTATGCACATTGGTTTGCTTACAGATACCCGGATGTACTTTTGATGAAAGCCGAAGCTTGCTCTCAAGTAGGTCGAGGACAAGAGGCACTGGACTTGGTTAAAGTTGTTCGCGATAGGGCAGGTGCACTGGTTGCAACAGAAAGAAAGCCGGACATTACGGACAAAGACGGAATTGCAGATTATATTTTGGAAGAACGGGCCCGGGAGTTTTCATTTGAAGGCAAGCGCTGGTATGATATTCTGAGAAATGCGAAAAGAGGCAATTATAGGCGAATTGACGTGATTTTAAACATGGTTGCGGCGGCTGTTCCTAGTGATTTACAACAATCTGCTATTGTAAAGTATCAGGATAAGAACAGTCATTATCTCCCAATATTTGATGATGAAATCAATACTGACAAGACTTTGAAACAGAATCCATTTTACAAATAATCTATAAAGAATATGATTATGAAAACACTAAATTTTAAAAAAGGTATTTGCGCAACTATTTGTGCATTGCTTATGGCTATAGTCTTGTTGTTTTCTTGCAAAAGGGAACATATGACGCTAACAACAACTAGTGATGTAAACATAACAGGTTATTTTGAAAACAACCCTGATCGATTTTCTGAATTTCAGAAAATACTGGAAAAAAGTGGTACAGCAAGTTTTTTGGGTGCTTACGGAAAATACACTGTTTTTGCACCTACTAATGATGCGGTTAAATCGTATCTCCAAGCTATAGGGAAATCTTCAATCGATCAGATTTCAGCTGCAGAGCTGAAAGATCTGGTCCGATTACATACGATTGTAGATACAGTTTCTACGGCATTCTTTAAAGATGGAAAATTGCAGCAATTGACAATGTTTGGACAGTACTTATTGACAGGGGCAGCCAACATAGATGGGGTTACCCGTTATACGATTAACAGGCAGGCGAATGTAATACAAGCAAATATTCGCACAGGAAATGGGATTATACACGTATTAGATAAAGTATTGACTCCGGCTACCAAGACATTAGCCCAAATGATAGAAGGAGATACTAAATATTCCATTTTTCTTGAAGCATTGAAAGCAACTAAGTTTTACGACTCTTTAAATGTATTGCCAGCAAATAATACCAGAGATACTACACGTCGTTTTCAAACACTGATTGCTGAAACTGATAATGTTTTTAAATCAGCAGGAATTAATTCTTATGCACAACTCAAGGCAAAGTATAGCAAATCAGGAGACCCTACTAATCATGCAGATAGTTTATGGTTATTTGTTGCTTATCGGATTTCTCCTCAGGCCCGCTATTTGGCAGATATTGTTACTGCATCGTCACACCCAACTTTGGCACCCCAAGAGATTATAACATCCAAGTTGGATGGTCAAAATGTTCTTATTAATGACGATGTGTTCAATGGTGTGCGCGAGCCAGGTTATCTAATAGATCGATTAGCAAGTGATAATACGGCGACAAATGGAGTCTTGCATTCTGTAACAGGGAACTATGCTATAAAAGTGCGTCAGGCGACTCCGATATATTGGGATCTTGCAGATCAACCTGAGCTGATGAAGCTGTCCACATTTAGAAAGCTTGGAGCTCCGGATGTATCTATTGGTATTAAAACTAGTCTGTGCGCTGGTATTGCATTTGGAACTTCAAGTTCGGGTACTGATAATTTGTACAGAGTAGCACCGCTAGCTGACCCTTATGCGAATGGAGATCTGTTAGTATTAGCATTTGGATCTGGTCGTCAACCCTGGATGAATTTTACCACACCGATGTTGGTTAAAGGCAAATATAAAGTTTGGGTGTGTTATAGAAGGGGGGACTTACCTAGTTTACAAGCTAGTATGGACCCAGGTACTTCACAGGAACAGATTTTGCCAAATGTAGCGGTTTGGTTGGATTACTTGACGGCTTCAGGTGTTTCGCTTAGCGATCCCAATTCCGATAATTTATTGGAATCCTATGGATATAAAAGATATGCAGCAGATAATCCTTCGTCAAATTCGAATTTTGTCGGGCGTTTGATGGGGACAGTCAATATCCAAACAACAGATAGACATGTACTTCGTTTAACCTCAGTTGGAGGAAAAGCTGGTTCTGTAACGATCGATATGGTTCAATTTATTCCGGTAGATATGGATCAACAGTATCCACGTATTCGGCGGGATGGAACACTTCAAAATAGACCTTAATATAATTGACGATTTAAAATGTATTACATGATATATAGTTTCCGGAAGCATTTATTGCTACTAATTTTTTTCGCATCAATGATTATGTTCATCTCCTGTAAGGATAATTGGGCAGCAAGAACTGAATTGATTAATAAAGATAATTCGATAACCCTTCTAGATAAAGTTAGGCAGCAGCCTGAATTGAGTAGATTTGTTGATCTTCTTGTAAAAACAGGTTATGATCAGGTTTTGGAGTCTTCCAAGACATTTACCGTATGGGCTCCAACAAATGATGCGCTGCAAAAGGTTCCGGCAGCTACGTTAAATGACGATGTGCTTGCAAAATTATTTGTTGCGAATCATATTGTTAACCAGAATTACTCCGTGGCATTACTTAAATTAAATGGTTTATCCGAAGAACGAATTCAAACTTTAAATGGCAAGTATATCACTTTTAGTCAAAATGGAGTTGATGAAGCTAAATTGATTAAAGCTGATCTGGCAGTAAAGAATGGCGTATTTCATGAGATTGATGCAGCACTCGAAGTACATCAAAATGTGTATGAATATGTTAGTGGATTAACAACGAACGGGCAAAAGCAAAATAATTTTATCAAGTCCTTAAATTATGATTTAGATGGTGCTGGTAATAAAGTGTATGCTGTATCAGGGACAAGAAATGATTTTTCTGAGCAAATAGCCCGTCTAAGTAATGAACGAGGTCAGTTTACTTATATTTTGTTGACAGATGATGCGTTCGATCAGGAATACAATAAGTTGAATAAATATTTTAAGGTTACAAGGACCGATAGTCGGTATGATAGTACAACTGTTTACCGAACCTCCTGGAATGTGATTAAAGATTTGGTGGCAAATACGATTGTTCCAATTGAAAAGTTGGGCACGTCTTTGCTATCCTCCACAGGTGTGAATATACCTATAGATAAAAGTGCAATCGTTTCTTCTTATCGGGCAAGCAACGGTATCGTTTACATCATGAATAAGGTCAATTTTAATGTGCTTCAAGATAAAATTCGCCCTATTGTAATTAAAGGTGAAAGTTTGACTTCTTATTCTCAAAACGATAAAAGTGCCAATATTTTTACCAGAATACGATCAGACGAAAATGGCTTGCAGTTTTCTGATAAGTTTATATCTGGAACCGGCGTCGCTTCATTTTGGGCAAGGGGAAGAATTAATAATCTTTACTCAACCAAATATCAGGTTTATTGGCGTGCTTTAAATGACCAGTCCTGGTCTACTGCAACACCTTCTGCTCCAGTTAATTTTAAGCAGAAACTAGGGTTTTCATCCGCAATTGGTTCAACACTACCTTATGTGGATATAATACCTTATACGACTGTGGCATATAACGATCCTACTGATAAAATCAGGCCTCGGGCTCCATTTGCTGAGGTTTATCTTGGAGACATTACAGTTAATACTTGGGGGAACACTTTTCTATATGCCATCGGTGATGCAGTGACTACTGCTGGTTTAAATACGATCAGTCTTGATTATGTTAAACTGGTACCAATCAATTAATTCTCAACCAGCCATAAAATTATGCACAATCTGAATATTAATATTAAACAAAAGCTATTTACAGCAGCGCTGGTTGTTATAGGTTTAGCGGGGTATGCACAACAACCCGATTCTCTGAAAACAGAAGTCCCTGTAAAAAAGACTTCTAAGAACCAGATCAAAGCAACAGGTACAATAAAAGATGCGCTTACTGGAAAACCTTTGAACGGTATTACTGTTGCTGTTCCTGGATTTTCATCTAGTTTTACAGATGAAAAAGGTAGGTTTTCTGTTAAGGTACCTGATTATAAAGTAACGCTGATGATTTCAGGTCCTGGTTACCAACAAAAAGATATCGCTTTAAAGTCACATAAGGAGATAACCGCTTCTTTATTCGAAAGCGCATTCAATTCATTTTATGATGAAGCGATTTTCTTAACAGGTCCTATACAGTTAAATAAATCCACAGCCGCAATTTCTACTATTAATACTGAAGGAAGCTGGGCCTTGAACAGTGAAACGCCAGATAGTTATTTACAGGGAAGGGTTCCTGGTTTAAATGTGATTAGACGTTCAGGAACTCCCGGAATTGGTGCAGAATTATTTTTACGTGGATTCAATTCACTAAATACGCGAAACCAGCCTCTGATTATTGTAGATGGAATGGTTTACGATAATACCAGTTACGGTAATTCCATGATTGCGGGCCATGTGAGTAACCCACTTCAAAACATTGACCCCAAGGATATCGAAAACATTACTGTCATTAAAGATGCTACAGCATCAATTTATGGTGCGCGTTCTGCTAATGGTGTAATTGTGATTACGACTTCACATGCCAAAGAACTTACTACAAAAATAGATTTTGCAGCTTACGGCGGACTTAATTTTACACCCAAGCAAATCCCGGTTATGCAGGCTGGGGATTATCGTATTTATGTTTCCGAATTGTTGAAAAGTGGCGGCTATACAGATAGCCAGATTGCTGCTTTACCGTATATGAATGATAACAAAGCAAATCCGAGTTATTATAATTATCACAACAATACCAATTGGCAGGATAAGGTGTTTAAGCAGAGCTATAATCAAAATTACTTTTTGAAAGTTACCGGAGGAGATGATATTGCCAAGTATGCGCTCTCTATGGGCGTTACTAACAATAAAGGCATTACAAAAGAGACGGATCAGCAACGTTACAACACCCGATTTAATGCTGATTTTAACCTGGCTAGGAAGCTGACTGCAAATGCAAATTTAGCTTTTAGCTATAGCGAACAAAAATTGTTTGATCAGGGATTATCACCAAAGACTAATCCTGTTTACATTGGTTTGGTGAAGTCCCCATTGGTTGCTCCAAATATTTTTGATGGAAATGGTGTGGCTTCTCCTTTATTAGCAGAAGCAGATACCTTTTCTGTGAGCAACCCGGTTGCATTGATCGAAAATGCTCAATTGAAAAGTAAGGTGTATCGCTTCTTTGGCTCTATTAATTTTAAATACGAACTGTCCAAAGAATTTGCCTTATCTACACTAATCGGTGTAAATTATGATAAAAACAGAGAAAATGTATTCATTCCTCGTAAGGGTTCTGTAAATGATACCTTGAGCAATGCGATTGCGCAAAACAGACTGGCAAATCAGGTGCAGCGTTTATTTACCTTATACAATGACACCCGTTTAAGTTATAATAAATCATTTAACCATGATCATAAATTGGCGGCAACTCTTGGCTTCAGATTTAATAGCACGGATGCAGAGCAGGATTTTGCCCTAGGTTACAACTCACCAACGGATCAGTTTATCAGTGTTGGAACAGGTTTAAATGCGCTGCGAAAATTGGGTGGAGATATTGGTTCCTGGCGATGGTTAAATAATTATTTGACTGCAGATTATAGCTATCAGGACAAATATTTTATTTCTGCTAATATTTCCTTAGATGGTTCTTCTAGATTTGGGAAAGATGCCAAAGAAGGGCTAAAATTAGGCGGAGAAACATTTGCGGTTTTACCTGCCATATCTGCTGGTTGGTTGGTTTCTTCAGAAGAGTTTATGAAAGATTTGAATGCAGTTGATTTACTGAAAATACGTGCCAGTTTTGGGTTGACGGCTAATGATGATATCGGGAATTATACTGCTCGTCAATACTATATTTCTCAAAATTTATTGGGAATGCAAGGGCTGGTAAGGGGAAATATTGCTAATCCTCAATTGCAATGGGAATCCGTTCGCAAGGCCAATTTAGGCGTTGATGTGGCGCTGTTTAACGAACGTTTATCGTTAAGTCTGGATGTATACAATAATAAAACATCAAAAATGCTAATTTACGAACCTTTAGAGTCCTTTTCTGGCTTAGCATTTGCAACGACAAATAGTGGAGGAATGCGAACCAATGGTTTTGATTTGGGTATTAACGCAAGGATTGTAAATTATGGATTATGGAAATGGGATACTGGTATTACCTTAGGAACCTACAAAACTAAAATTACTGAGCTTCCACAAAATGCTATTTTTAATAATTATGCAGGTGCAACTTATATCAGTCAGGTTGGTAGAGAAGCCAATTTGTTTTATGGATACAAAACAAATGGCATTTTTGCCAGTAATGCAGATGCTACAACCTCAGGATTAGCTATTAAAACTTCAAACGGAACGATTCGTAATTTTACAGGTGGAGATGTTCGTTTTGTAGATACCAATGGTGATAAGGTTATTGATGATAAAGACCGCGTGGTAATTGGGAATCCAAATCCTGACTTCTTTGGAAGTTTTACCAACCATGTTGCCTGGCAACGTTGGTCGCTTGATGCACAAATGACTTTTAGTGTAGGCAATGACTTGTATAATTATACCCGTAGAAATATAGAATCTGTGAGTACGATGGCCAATCAAACATTGGCAATGAACAATCGCTGGAAAGCTGACGGACAGGCAACTGACATACCAAAAACGAGTTTCGGGGATCCTATGGGAAATTCACGTTTTTCTGACCGGTGGATTGAGGATGGATCTTACCTCCGTTTACGTACTATAACGGCTACTTACAATTTGCCAATGAAGGACAAATTTTTAAAGTATGCCAAAGTATATGTTACAGCCAATAATCTATTTACGATGACAAAATATTTGGGATATGATCCTGAGTTTAGTGCAACAGGAAGCATTTATACGCAAGGGATAGATACCACTCTGGAACCACAGTTCCGCTCTGTGCAATTGGGTGTAAGAATTGGATTATAATTTACCAGATAAAAAGATGATGATGAAAATATACTCGAAATTAACATGTGGTGTTTTACTGGTAGCTAGCCTGACATCCATTTCCTGTAAAAAAATATTAGATGTAGAGCCAAAAGACAAGCTCGATGTTATTCAAACTTACAGAAACGTATATGACGCTGACGCCGCCGTGATTGGGATTTATGGTAAGTTTATGAATCTGGCAAAACAATACGTAGTGCTCAATGAATTGCGTGCAGATTTAATGGATGTAACCGCAAATTCAGATCAGTATCTGAAACAGGTTACAACAAGTAATGTAACGGAAGATAATCCCTATGCAGATCCAAGGCCTTTTTATGAGGTGATTCTAAACTGTAATGATGCCTTGAAGAACTTTGATGTAATGTTGAGGGATAACAAAATGACGGTAGCTGAATATAATACGCGTTATTCCGACATCGGAGCCATTCGTTCTTTTGTGTATTTACAATTAGGCATTCATTTTGGCCGGATCCCTTATGTTACTGACCCTATTTCAAATATCAATGATCTAAAGGATGAATCTAAATTTCCTAAATTGACATTTGATCAATTGTTGGACAAGCTGATTACTTTTACTGATGCACTGCCTTATAAAGAGATGTATCCGACAGGAACATCATTAATTACAACGGTGGATACTTATGCAACAGAGAAGTTCTTTATCAATAAAAACTGTCTTTTAGGTGATCTGCATTTATGGAAAAATGACTACCGTACCGCAGCAGAGTATTATAAAAGAGTTTTATCGTTGTATGACGCAGATGGTAATATAAATATTGCTTTTTATAGGTATAAGCTGACAGCTTCTGATGTACAGAATAATAACGATAACCGAGTGAGTTATACCCGCTTTAGGGAGCAAGATATTAATCAATTGGTAGATAATAATAATCAAGGCTGGCGTTCCATATTCGGACGCGCCCAGACGGATGCTTTTTTTAACCATGAATGGATATGGGTCTTGCCATTTGATAAAAGCTTTCAACCTCAAAACCCTTTTGTTGAATTGTTCTCTAATCAAGGAGGGAAGTATCAGGTTACGGCGTCTCAATCGGCTATAGATCGTTGGAATAGTCAGACCCAGATGAATGGATTCCCTTATGATCAACGTGGTAGATTTACAGTTCGTGCAGTGAGTGGTCAACCGGTTATCATGAAATATATATACCGTTATCAGGATCCAACTACTTTGGGGCTGCCAATTAATCCATTAGAGAAAGGAGGGTATTGGTATCTATATAGGGCCGCAACACTTTTCTTACGTTATGCGGAAGCGGCTAATCGAGACAATCAAGATAAGGTAGCCTACGCATTTTTAAATGACGGTATTAAAAATACATTTGATACTAATCCAGCCAATAGCGATCAGACAAATAAACAAGCAACATTTCTTCCCTTTCCGTATAATTTTGATGCACGGATGGGAACAATTCCTTATTTCAGAGATCCATGGCATAATTCATCTGGAGTAAGGACAAGAGGTTATCTTAAACCCAACACAATTGATTCGGCTCGTTTTTTTGACATGAGTGTTCCGGGGAATCCGAAAAAAGCAGTAACAGATAGACAAGGTTTGATTCTTCATATGGAAAATAAGATAATAAATGAAGCTGCTTTGGAATTGGCTTATGAAGGAAATCGTTGGCCAGATCTTGTTCGGATTGCGCGCCGTAGAAATGATCCAGCTTATCTGGCTGACAAGATCTACGATAAATTATCTAAAGATGGCAATCCAGATGCGGCGATGGTTCGTGGTAAATTAATGGATCCGAATAATTGGTATTTGCCATTTAAGTGGAAATAGAATAAGCAAGTGAATTTTGCGGAGTAAGCCGAAAATCCTGAAAAGAGTAGGCAATAATCATTCTTAGTCTAATAAAAAATGAAAAGAATTACTTTTTCAATCGCCTTGCTTTTTGCTGTTATGGCAGCGAAGGCGCAAACCGTTGTTTGGTATCCAATGAACCCTTTTGTATCTTCAGGGACTTATACACAAACCATCACGAGTAATAGCTATACTTTTGATAGTGATTTCCTTTATCTTGATTTTAGATTAGACGCAGATGGTCATACAATGCATTATATAACTACAGCTAAGAATATCCCTTATAATCCTGGCGATATGATGGGAGAGTTTCAATCAAGTATTCTTGTGGATAGATGGCCAGGTAACTCTTTGGTGGATAAACGGGCGATATGGAATGAGCCGTCTTATTATGATTCAGAATGGGAAAGAGAGAGTTATCCAAGCAGTTCAACCTATACCTATTCAGGTTCTACTGATATTGGTTCAGAAGATGCTCTTATGTTTGTTCAAGGGATACTGATTTGGAGTGAGTCTGGTTATTTTCAATCTGCAGGCCTTGGATTGCAAGTTACGATTATTCCTTAAAATGTATTTTTTCCTTTCAAGGAGTAGGTCGAAAATCCTGAAAAGAGTAGGCACAAATTATCCATAATCTAAGAAAATGAAAAGAATTGTTTCTTCTATTGTTTTACTTCTCCTTGTTGTTGCTGTTAAAGCGCAAACTGTTACCTGGGAATCGCCGACTGCATGGGTATCTTCCGGAAGTTATACGACAACGATCAATAATACCTCTTATACTTATAATAGTGATTTTCTTTATGCTAATTTTTGGTTGGATGTCGATGGACGTACCTTGCATTACAACGTGACAGTGAAAAATATTCCATCTAATCCTGGAAATATGATAGGTGAGTTTCAGGCTACTATAGCAAACGACGGAAGTCCTATGAATCTGTTCGCAAATAAACAAGTTTTGTGGAATGCTCCATTAGATTATAGCAACGACCCTAGTTGGGAACGTGAGAGTTACCCAATATCATCGGAGTATTCATATGCTGGCTCTTGCGATCTTGGTAGTACATCTGATCTCCAAATCAGTGCTGGCATCTTATTCTGGAATCAGGATGATTATTCTCAAGGTTCTGAGTTTAACGTATTTCCAAGAATTAATCCATAATACAATTGTTAAAATTTAGTGTAATCCGTTTCACTGCTAAATGACCCTATTAATTATATCTATAAAGCGTTCTTGTTTATTACTAGTAGGCATTTTTGTCATGAACTATGCTGTTTTTGCACAACAGAAAGTAGCAATACCTGCAACTGTTCATATAGATTTTCAGCAAAAAATAGGAAAGATGTATCCCGCATGGGCATGGTTTGGGTATGATGAACCCAATTATACCTATATGAAAGACGGTAAAAAATTGCTTACAGAAATTGCTGCATTAAGCGCTGGCCCCGTTTATGTTCGTACACATAGTTTAATGGTAACCAATGATGGACCTCCATCGGCTTTAAAGTGGGGTTCTACTAATATGTATACTGAAGATGAGAAAGGCAATCCTGTTTACAGCTGGACTTTAGTGGATAGTATTTTTGATACCTATATTAAACGTGGGATGAAACCTTTGGCACAGATTGGTTTTATGCCGGAAGCCTTATCTGTAAAGCCACAGCCATATCGACATCATTGGAAGCCCGGTGATCCGTATAATGAAATATTTAAAGGTTGGACATATCCGCCTAAAGATTATAACAAATGGAGCAAACTGGTATATGAATGGGTAAAACATTCTGTAGCACGTTATGGAAAAAAAGAGGTAGAGAGCTGGTACTGGGAACTATGGAACGAACCCGATAGTCCGTATTGGGGTGGTACTTTGGAGGAATACTTAAAGTTATACGATTATACAGTCGACGGGGCTAGAAAGGCCCTGTCGACTATAAAAATAGGTGGACCGCATGTTACTGGTCCGGCGGGGAACAGGGGTGCTAAGTTTTTAAAAGCATTCATTGAACACTGTATTTCAGGTAAAAACTATGCAACAGGTGTAACTGGTACCCCGCTTGATTTTATTGCCTTTCATGCAAAGGGAAGCCCCAAAATAATTGATGGACACGTCCGAATGGATATGGGCAAACAACTACGTGATATATATAGCGGTTTTAAGATCGTGGCCGGCTATCCTGAAATTAAAAACCTTCCTATCATTATCGGAGAGTCAGATCCAGAAGGTTGTGCCGCTTGCGGTATGGCAACCAATCCTGAAAATGCTTATCGTAATGGTACTATGTACTCCAGTTATACAGCAGCCTCCTTTGCACGTAAATATGCTATTGCAGATTCCATAGGTGTCAATTTTGTAGGTGCGGTATCCTGGTCCTTTGAGTTTGAAAATCAACCATGGTTTTACGGATTCAGGGACTTGGCTACAAATGGTGTGGATAAACCAGTTTTGAATGTATTCAGGATGTTTGGAATGATGACGGGAGCACGTGTAAAAATACAGACTGATCTGATGTATCCACTCAATAAGGTTTTAACAACAAGCATCAGGGATACACAATCAGACATTGGCAGTTTAGCAACCATAGATAACAAAACGGCTGCAATTATGATTTGGAATTATCATGATGATGATACTCTTGGAGCTCCAACAGAGATCACCATCAATCTTAAAGGGATACAGAAAAAGGAGGTTAAACTAACTCAATTCCTGATAGACAATCAGCATAGTAACGCTTATGAAGTCTGGAAAAAGATGGGCTCCCCACAAAATCCTTCAGGAGCTCAAATCTCAGAATTGGAAAAAAGTGGACAATTGCAAATTTTTGGAAAGCCAGATAGATTAATCTTGGTGAACGGAAAAGCTATTGTGAAAGCAACGCTTCCAACACAAGGTGTAGCACTGTTAAAGCTCGATTGGTAAAGACAAGATTAATCTTTTTTAAATAATGAACATGAAAATATACCTTACCATATTAACAGTCTTATTGATAACCGGCATTGTTAATGGAAAAAGCTTTCCGGCCAAGACATATTATGTTGCT
Organism: Candidatus Pedobacter colombiensis; assembly: GCA_029202485.1. Lineage (NCBI taxonomy): Bacteria > Pseudomonadati > Bacteroidota > Sphingobacteriia > Sphingobacteriales > Sphingobacteriaceae > Pedobacter > Candidatus Pedobacter colombiensis. The sequence goes on from CP119313.1 coordinate 808,169, forward strand.
CCTAAAGGCAGCGATGATAATCCTGGAACAATTGAATCGCCATTTTTAACGATTCAAAAGGCTCAGACAGCTTGTATCCCTGGTGATACCGTTTACATCCGGGGTGGAAACTATGTGATGCAAAGCAGTCAAATTGCTAAAACTGATAACTTATATGCTTGTGTAACTTATCTCGATAAGAGTGGGACCGAAAAAGCCAGGATAAATTATTTGGCATACCCTGGAGAAAAACCGGTATTCGATTTTTCTAATATTGCTCCTCCCGGATTAAGGATTACAGCTTTTTTGGTGAAAGCATCTTATGTTAGCATTAAAGGATTGGATGTAAAAGGTGTTCAGGTCACTTTAACTTCCCACACACAAAGCGAATGTTTTAGAAATGAAGGTAGCCACAATATCTATGAAGGGCTTAGTATGCATGATGGGAAAGCCAATGGATTCTACTTAACTAAAGGTGGGAATAATCTGATATTAAACTGCGACGCTTATAACAACTGGGATGATGTTTCAGAAAATAAAAAAGGAGGTAACTCAGATGGCTTTGGCTGTCATCCCAATAGTCCTGAATATGTAGGTAATGTGTTTAGAGGTTGTAGAGCATGGTTTAATAGCGACGATGGCTTTGATTGCATCAATGCAATGGCCGCTATTACCTTTGAGAACTGTTGGGCTTTTTACAATGGATACTCATCATCATTTGTTAATTTGGGCGACGGTAATGGATTTAAAATGGGAGGTTTTGGTGTTAAAAGTTCCAATAGAGTACCTGCTGTAATTCCACATCATCAAATTTATTTTTGTCTTGCTGTGGGTAACAAAAATTCAGGATTTTATGCCAATCATCATTTAGGAGGCGATACCTGGTACAACAACACGGCTTATAAAAATGGAGTGAATTTTAATATGCTGAACAGGAACGCAGAGTTTACCAGTGATGTTCCGGGTTATGGGCACATCATGAAAAATAATTTGGGTTATAAAGCTCGTACAAAAGAGATTAGTAATGTAGACTTATTACTATGTGATGCTAGTAATAATTATTTTCAGTTGAATACCAGTATAACTGATGCCGACTTTTTAAGTCTAAAGGAATCATTTTTAACTCAGAAGCGTAGTGCTGATTTTAGCTTACCTATGAATAATTTTTTGCGGTTGGCGACTGGGAGCATCTTAATTGATAAAGGGGTAAATGTAGGTTTCAGTTATGCAGGTAAAAATCCCAATCTGGGTTGCTTTTAAGAAATCAATATTAAATTAAGTGAATGAGGCTATTTCTTGTAATTACAGTGCTATTCCTGTCTTTAAATCATTTTGCTAAAGCACAGCAAAATGAAGAAGGAGGAATTGTAGTTTCAGAACAGCCTGTTTCAGGTGGCTTTGCTTTATTAAACAAAGGAAAGGCAGCTACAATTTATACTGATGAGGCCGATGCTGAAGTTGTACATATTGCCGCAAATGCCCTGAAAAACGATGTTAAATTAGTTTCAGGGATTGGGCCTGCAGTTGTCGCAAGTAGCAAGGTTGTTAGTCCGCTTAGTGTACTTATTGGTACCATTGGGAAATCAAAATTGATAGACCAACTGGTACTCAATAAGAAGATCACTATAGCTGAAGTAAAAAACAAATGGGAAACTTTTAGTATCTCCGTAGTTGAAAATCCTTTACCGGGAGTAAAACAGACGCTTGTAATTGTAGGCAGTGACCCCAGGGGTACAGCCTTTGGTGTTTTTGAGCTGTCTGAACTTATTGGTGTTTCGCCCTGGTATTGGTGGGCAGACGTCCATCCTGTATTAAAAAAAAATATTTTTATAAAGGGGACAGTGGTGTCAGAGTCCCCATCGGTAAAATACAGGGGGATATTTTTGAATGATGAAGATTGGGGTTTACAACCATGGGCGGCAAAAACGCTGGAACCTGAAACCGGTGATATAGGCCCTAAAACTTATGCCCGGATCTTTGAGTTGCTACTTCGGCTAAAAGCCAACTTGATTTGGCCGGCCATGCACCCCAGCACCAAAGCCTTTTATCATTATCCAGGTAATGAAAAGATTGCTGTCGATTATGCTATTGTAGTGGGGTCTTCACATGCTGAACCTATGCTACGGAATAATGTAGGCGAATGGCAGAAAACCATGGGTGATTTTAATTACTTAAGTAATCGGGATCGGGTATACAACTATTGGGAAACAAGAGTAAAAGAGAGCAAAAATAACGATGCAATTTATACAGTAGGTATGCGTGGCGTGCACGATGGGGCTATAGAAGGAGTGAAAACTGTAAAAGAGGCTATCCCTTTGCTGGAAACAATCATTGAGGATCAACGTAAACTACTTCAAAAATATATCAATCCCAATGTAAAAAAAGTTCCGCAAGTGTTTACCGTATACAAAGAGGTGCTGGATATTTATGACGGAGGAATTAAATTGCCTGAGGACATTACCCTGGTATGGCCCGACGATAATTATGGCTATATCCAGCGTTTAAATAATGAAAAAGAAAATGAGCGTGCCGGTGGCTCCGGTGTTTATTACCATGCTTCTTACTGGGGGCGTCCACACGATTACCTTTGGTTAAGTACTACGCATCCGGGGTTGATCCGCGAAGAAATGATGAAGGCCTATCAAACAAAGTCAAACCGTTTATGGGTTTTAAATATAGGAGATATAAAACCAGGCGAATATAACATGCAGCTGTTTTTAGATATGGCTTATAAAGTCGGACCATTTAAAGACAGCAACTATTCAAAGACCCATTTGCAACAATGGATAGTTAACATTTTTGGAGATAAAAAGGCTACTGAAATAACAGATATCTTATGGCAGTATTACCAGCTTGCTTTTGAGCGCAAGCCCGAATTTATGGGCTGGAGCCAGACCGAACCCACTACAAAGACTAATTATACAGACTACAACCATTTCTACTATGGTGATGAAGCTCAGCGTCGGATAGATCATTATGAACAGCTAACGGAAAGGGTGAAAGCCCTGCGGGCAGAAATAAGTGGCAAAGATGCAGATGCCTTTTATCAATTGGTGTATTATCCTGTAGTAGGTGCATCACTGATGAACAAAAAATTTCTTTACCGGGATAAGGCAATGCTATATGCGAGGCAGAATAGGGCCAGTGCCGCAGATTATGCCCTGTTAGTTAAAAAAGCTTATGATGATATTGTTAAAGAAACACAATACTACAATATAGAGCTGAGTGATGGTAAATGGAAAAATATGATGTCAATGATTCCACGCAATTTACCGGTTTATCAGGCCCCTGACATTCCTGGCATAAAGATCGATCAATCAGGTATCTGGAGCATAGCCCCGGAAGGTTTTGTGAGCAAGGATTCTTCTTTAGTTACTAAGCCAGATGCTGGTTTTGTTTTACCAGCATTTAACCGGTTAAGCAATAAAAGCTATTTTATCGATGTTTTCCTGAGTACCGACAAAACACTAAACTGGACAACTAAAACCGAACCATGGATTAGGTTGTCTCAAAGTTCAGGTACCTTAAAGCCTGAACCGGGCAAAAGAGAACAGCGGATTTGGGTAAGTATCGATTGGGATAAAGCAAAGAAGGAAAATGGCAACATCAGCTTTAGTGCAAACGGAAAAGAACTAAATGTAACCGTAAATGTCAGGTCTGCTAATGATTATCTTTCCGTTCCCGCTTCAAAATTTAACAGGATTAACAATAAAAACGGCCAAACCTGGTCACTTATCAATGATCTGGGGTATACTGGTCAAAGTTTGATGGCCTTGCCGCTTGAAGGAGTTAAAATTCCTGATCTTCAAAATACAACAACCCTAAAAGAAAATAATGCTTGTGTTGAATATGACTTTAATACCTCCACTGCAAGTAATCCGGAAATAAGTATTTATACCTTACCAAGTCACCCAATTAACAATAATTACCGGATGCGATACGCGGTTTCGATAGACAATGGACCCTTAAATATGCTGGATTTTAAAACTCAGGGTAGATCTGAGGAATGGAAGCAGAATGTTTTAAGGAACAGTGCCATCAGAAAGATAAACATACAGAATTTAAAACCGGGTAAACATACATTGCACATTTATATGATTGATCCGGGAGTTATTTTAGATCGGATATTTATCAATTTTGGGAACATTAAAAATGGTTATTCCTATTGATTCGACAACTATTTCCATTGCTCATCTGCAAATTTTAAGTATTGTTGCCAGTCATATAAAGTGACATCGTGTTTTCCTGCTCTAATGTGATAGCGAGGGATGTTCCCAACCGGCTGGTGCAAGGCAGGCAGCTCATCTGTCTGAATTCCTTTTTTGCCATACAAGGCGTAAACACGACCTGCTTCTTTTGCACTTAGAAACTCACCCTTCGGATCAGACCAGGTGTCGCCCTCGGCGCTGGCGACATATAATGGTCTTGGCGCCATTAAAGATAAAAGCATGTGAGCATCTATCGGTAAGTCGGTCACTTTATCGCCATAGGTTTTGTAATTAGCACCAAACCAGTGCGGGAACTTTTCTGTGATGATTTTTACGGTTTCTCCATACCATCGTTTAGAAAGGGCAGCCCCACCTTCTCCGGATTCATTGGATATAATTAAGGAGAAACGTGGATCTGATGCAGCAGCCCATAAAGCAGCCTTACCAAGTCTTGAATGACCAATAACTGCGATTTTTTTGGCATCAATGTCTTTATCCTTTTCCAGATAATCATAGATACGGCTTAAGCCATACGCCCAGGCACCCATAGCACTCCATTCTTCAGGTTGTATTTTCAATACATTTTTTAATGTCGTACGAATTCCTGTTTTCCAGCCTTCAGCGTTATCGGGTTCCAGATCGCCGTAGTATGCGGTCGCCAATGCATAACCATGCGATAAAATTTCTTTAACCTGCCATTGAGTGATATCTGTTCCTCTGGACAAGTCTGTAGCCCTGTTATTAACAACGCCCTTACCTCTGGCTGGCATCCAGCTTTGCGAAAGTAAAATTGAGCTATCCGCTTCTAATGCGTGGTTGCCTGAAAAGTTATATCCTACAAAAACAGCTACCGGCTTTTTTAGCTTGGCTGGAAGATATAAAAGCACATCGGTATAGATACTGTTGTCGGTCGGATGCAGGTAAATACGAATTTGTTTTCGGGTTGCAAAACCATCCTTCGTATGATCAGTTTTCATCACTTCAAATCTGATAGGAACAGATTTAACCGGATACTTGCCGAACTGAATAGTCTGATACAAATTATAAATATAGGGGCGTTGTACTTTTTCCCATTCAGTGCTGTTTTTTACGGTTTTGCCATTTTGCATTTTTAAAACATCAGGCAAGGTATAGGCAGGAACTTTCGTCTCATCGATATTGGAAAGTGGTGCCTGAGCATAACCTTCTAACGCAATGAATAAGCAGCTGATGAACAGCACTGGAATAAGGGTACGTTTCATTTTTTTTATTTGAAGTAATTTAAGCATTATTTATATAGAAACGATTAGTTTTTGTAATGACTTCTTTACCTTGAGGACAGGATACAGCAGGATGGGGCTGCTATAAAAAATCTCTAGATTAGGTTTATTAACCAATTATAAACCCTACTGTACTTTTCTCACTAGCATGGATAAGTATTGTTGTATCCAACCTAATTATGTTTGTTTCTAATCGATCATTTAAAAAATCCAGACTTAAAATGTTATGCGTTTGTGGACTGGCTTTCTCTGCGATGTCTTCTTTTGCCCAATATGTAACTACAAAAGGGAACGACGTAACTACACCTTTACACCTGCTGAAACCAGCTTACATTACCCCTTATGGTGAAACAAAACCGAGTGATATTAAGGTTGCCCTGGATAGAGTTTATAATTACCTCGATAATACTACACCCATTCAGTTGGTGGATAAGACAAATGGAAAGGTGGTTTCAGACTTAAAACAAGTAAATTCAAATACCATTTTTAAACCTGGGGATTATCGTTTAACCAGTTATGAATGGGGTGTTACTTATACCGGGATGCTGGAAGCTGCTGCAGCAACGGGCGACAAGAAATTTAGTGATTACACTATAAAAAGGATCGATTTCCTGGCAGATGTAGTTGCTGCATACCAAAGTTATCTAAAAACAAATCCAGGCGCGGTAACTCCGGTACGTTCGGTATTGGATCCGCACGCACTAGATGATGCCGGCTCTATTGCTGCTTCAATGATCAAAGCACAAAGAACAGGACAAATTAAATCAAACCTTCGTCCGATAATTGAGAATTACCTGAACTACATCATGACCAAAGAATTTCGTTTAAAAGACGGAACGTTGGCAAGAAATAGGCCCCAACCTAATACACTCTGGTTGGATGATTTATACATGAGCTTACCTGCAATTGTACAGATGGGTGTTTTAACCGGGGAAGGGAAGTATTTTGATGAAGCGGTAAAGCAATACCAACTGTTTGCTGAAAGAATGTTTAATCATGAAAAAGGTCTTTATATGCATGGCTGGGTTCAGGACATGGATCCACATCCGCAATTTCATTGGGGCCGTGCCAATGGATGGGGCCTGATGACCAAAATTGAGTTACTGGATGCTTTGCCCGCTAATCATCCTGGCCGGCCAATGATTTTAAAAATGTTAAAAGCGCATGTAAAAGGACTGGCTGGTTTGCAGGATGGAACCGGATTTTGGCATCAATTACTGGATCGTAATGATTCTTATCTGGAGACTTCAGCTACCGCAATTTACGCTTATTGCATTGCACGAGCTGTTAACAATGGCTGGTTGGATGCAAAAGCCTATGGGCCGATGGCCTTGTTGGCCTGGAATGCCGTAAGTACTAAAATAAGTGCAAATGGTCAGGTTGAAGGTACCTGCGTAGGTACGGGGATGGGGTTTGATCCTGCATTTTATTATTACCGTCCGGTTAATGTTTTTGCTGCCCATAGTTATGGACCGGTACTTTTGGCCGGAGCCGAAACCTACAGAATGTTGCAAAAGCATCCTTTTGAAATTAATGACAGTTCAGTTCAAATGTATAAATAGATGAAAGCAAATTTTATTATAGTAGGCATGGTTGCCTTATCCGGGATGTATGTTCATGCCCAGGATCGTTTGGAAACAGGTTCTAAAAAGCCAATGCCGCAGGAGTGGGTAGATCAGGAAACAGGCCATAAGGTGGTTCGGTTGTCACGTTTACCCGGCAGTAGCGGTAGCTTTTATTTCCATAACAACCCGTTTGTAGGCGATAAAATGTTTTTTTATAACACGGTCGACAACAACCGACAGGTTTTTACAGTAGATCTGAAAACCTTAAAAACCGAGCAAATTACGCATCAGAAACTGCCTATGCGCGGTGAAATTGTTGCTCATAAATCACAGGAAGTCGTTTATCAGATACAAGACAGTGTATTTGCCAGTAGTGCAATAACAAAGAAAACGAGGTTACTATATGTATTTCCGGCAGAATTTAAGGCGACTATTTCAACTATGAATGCTGATGAGACTGTGTTGGCCGGGAGGTATAGTGATGGGAATGCCGAACGAGAAATTTTGAAGCAATACCCTGAAAAAAGTCAGTATTTTAACAGAATCTATGATGCTAAAATTCCAAATACCTTATTCACGGTAGACCTCAAAACAGGTAAATTCAATAAGATTCATACTGAAAATACCTGGTTAGGACACGTACAGTTCTCTCCGACAGATAAAGATATTTTAATGTTTTGCCAGGAAGGGCCATGGCACAAAGTAGATCGGATCTGGACCATTAATATTGCCAATGGTGAAGTAAAAAAAAGGCATAACCGCAGTATGGATATGGAAATTGCCGGGCACGAGTTTTTTGCTCCTGATGGTAAAACAATCTGGTTTGATCATCAAATGCCAAGGAGCACCACATTTTACTTAACAGGAGTAGATCTAAAGACAGGAGCGGAAAAGAAATACCAGCTTCAAAGAAATGAATGGTCGATACATTTTAACATCTCACCGGACCAAAAGCTTTTTGCCGGAGATGGAGGCGATCCAAAACAAGTGGCTAAGGCAGAGGATGGCATGTGGATTTACCTTTTCCGTCCCGTAGGAGATAAGTTGGAAGCCGAACGATTGGTCAATATGAAAGCGCATGGTTATAAACTTGAACCTAATGTGCACTTTTCTCCTGACGGGAAATGGGTCATCTTCAGAGCCAATTTTGAAGGGGAGAGCCAGGTTTATGCAGTTGAAATCGCCAAAAAATAAGTGTATATGAAACATAAAATTTGTTTAGGTGGGTTATTGGTCATTTTTATCTTATGTTCAGGTGCAGCTTATGCACAGATTGGCAGACGCTTTCCTTCAGAGCGAAAGGTTATTAAAGATCCGATAACGGGTGTTACACTCACTTTTTTAACGAGTACCCCAGCTGGAGATTCCAAGATTTATCAAACACACAACCAATGGACATCTGATGGGCAGTGGCTGATATTCAGATCAGGCCGTGTACATGGAGAGGCTATGGCTGTGAATGAACAAACAGGCGATCTCATCCAGGTAACAGAAGGTGGTTACACCGGGATGTTAAACATCGCCAGAAATTCAATGAAATTGTATTTCATGAGAAATGTAGATACCACCAGACGTTTTGGTGGCCCGGTAAAAATTATCGAAGTAGACCTTGCAAAGGTATTTGCAGATAGTAAAGCAGGAAAGATGAAGCCAGTATCTTTTTATGAGCGTGTTTGTGGAACTACACCAGAAGAAATTGGTGCAGGTGGAGATATGGCGTTGGATGGAGCAGAAGATTGGGCTTATTTTAGAGTTGGAAAAGAAGAAGCTGCCAAACACCTCGCCAAAGGGACAAAACTCGAACCCAGTTTTGGTCCTAGAAAGATGGGGGCAGGGCCATCAGGTATTGCAGCTATGAATATCAGAACAGGAGAAATAAAGTATGTTGTTTCAGTTCCGTTTCAGGTTGGACATATACAAACGAATCCCTGGATGCCCGGAGAAATTGTGTTTTGCTGGGAAACAGGTGGTAAATCTCCACAAAGAACCTGGACAGTAATGGCTGATGGAACCGGCTTACGACCATTGTATCCGGAGTCTGAATATGAATGGGTTACCCACGAAGCAGTGATCTCTCGTGATGAAGTGGCAATGGCGATTATGGGACATCGGAAAATACCCGGTACGGTGGGAGTTGCAGCTCCACAAACGGCTGTAAACGGAGTTAACCCGGGACAGGAAAGTGCCTGGGGACCATCAGGTACAAGAGAGAAACCGACCGGACTGGCCATTGTAAACTTAAGAACCAGGGAAATGACTATTGCCGGTCAAACACCAAGTGGAAGTGGGCTTTGGCATGTAAGTGGTTCACCAGATGGTAGATGGGCCGTAGGAGATGATTTTTCGCGCAGTATTTATTTAATTGACAGGCACACTCATCAAATGAGACTGCTTTCTGCCGGACATAAACAAACAGCAGCCGATCATCCGCATCCCACAATGAGTCCTGATGGCACAAAAATACAAATTCAATCGGCGATGCTGTCCGAGAACAATCGTTCCATGAACATCTGTGTGATTTCTATTCCGAAAGAATGGTGATGCAGGACAGTACAGGTTGCTGTCCATAGATGTTTGCTGTACTTTTATTAAGAACTAAAAACGATAACCAAATATAAAGCCAAACATTCCTCCCTATCATTCCCCCTAATCAATTTGTCTGTTGACAAGAACTTAATTACATCCAATAACTAAACCCAATTTATGAAATAAAAAAAAAGCAAAAAACATTATTTCAATAGCCATTAAAGAAGTGCCTGATTGGGTGCTGTGGCTTTCTATTGTCTAAATCTTTACGAGAATAAAAAACATTTCAAATTATGATATTTTATTTACAAAATGATAATAAACTACGTTATTGTATATTGTTGTTAATCAGTCAGCTGATTTTGATCGCTGTGCTGCCAAAAAAAATTCAGGCGGCAGAAAACAGCTATAAAGTAAACAAGGCATTGGTTGACGCAATTGTTACGGGAAAAGTCACTGATGAAAATGGGGAGGCATTGGTGGGCGTGAGTATACGGGTTAAAGGTACCAGGATTGGTACATCCACAACAGGTTCAGGTGATTTTTCAATTACCATTCCTGCTTCGGTATCAAATGCTGTGCTAGAAGTTTCTTATCTGGGATTTCTTTCCCAGGAAGTTGCTGTATCTGGGAGAACAAGGATTAATATCCAGTTAAAAAGTGCAGTGGCCGGTCTTAATGAAGTTGTAGTGGTTGGCTATAATCAAGTAAAAAAGACCGATTTGACTGGTGCGACAGTGAGTGTGAGTGCTGAAGACATCAGATCAAGGCCGGTTGCAAATGCTTTGCAGGCTATACAGGGTAAAGCAGCAGGGGTTGATGTTACTTCAAATGAACGCCCAGGTGAGGTTGGAAAAATCTTGATCAGAGGTGCCCGTTCATTAACTGCAACGAACGTGCCATTATATGTGGTAGATGGAGTTCCATTGGCAGCAGGTGGTATTGAAGCTATCAATCCAAATGACATAGAAGCCATCGATATTTTAAAAGATGCATCTGCCACAGCTGTTTATGGATCAAGAGGTGCGAATGGTGTGGTTATCATTACGACGAAAAGAGGTAAAACAGGTAGTCTTTCATTGAACTATGCAGGAACTAGTACGATTGAAAAACTGCATGACCGTACAGAAATGATGAACTCTGCACAGTATATCCAATTCCGACGGGATGCGAATAAGGTAACTACGCCTACACAAGCAAGCGATAAACTGCTGTTTGGTCAGGATCCTTACGCCTATGCTAATGTACTTAAAGGTTGGGTAGGTGATACATTTGACGGTAGTTTGGTTCCTACAACGGACTGGGGGGACATGGTTCTGCGAACAGGTGTTTCTCAGGACCATAATTTAAGCGTTAGTGGTGGAACTGAAAAGATAAAAGCATATGGTTCTTTTGGTTATTTGTCGCAGCTCGGTACACAATTGGGCCAGGATTACAAGCGCTATAGCTCAAATTTTAGTGTCGATATTAAACCGGTGAAATGGTTTAGCATGGGGGGAAGTGTAAATGTTGCGTATGGACTTCAGAATTATGGTTATGCTACTCCATCTGGTAATACGGGCCCGGCAAGTCTTTATCTCGCTGCCCAGGCAATGTTACCTTTTACTGTTCCCTTTGCTGATAATGGCAACAGGATTAATCTGCCGGGTGGCGATATTAATATTTTAAATCCACTTGGTGAAGATAAGTATAATATTAATCTGCGAAAAGTATTGCGTACTATGGGCTCTCTTTATGCGGAAGTAACCATTATGGATGGCCTAAAATATCGGGTGAATTTTGGACCGGATTTCTATAACTATAATAATGGAAGGTGGATGGATGAACATTCTATTCTTAGAGGTGGGGGCGAGCCTGGTTCTACTAATTCTGCACAGTTAACTCAAAATTCCAAGCTATCTTATACACTTGATCATTTGCTCTATTATAATAAAACCCTGGGTAAGCATGATTTTGGACTAACGTTACTTCAAAGTTCTTCTTCAAATCGGGAGGAAACATCAGACATGAAGGCCACAAAACTACCCTACAACAGTCAATTGTGGTATCAGTTAAATTCGGTAAGCGCTTTAGATGGTTTTAGTTCTGGATTAATTACATCTACATTGGTTTCCTATATGGGACGCTTTAATTATAGTTATAATAATAAATATTTGTTAACAGTTTCTGGCAGATGGGATGGTGCATCTGTGTTAGCAGATGGACATAAATGGGATTTCTTTCCATCTGCAGCTTTAGCTTGGCGTATAGATCAGGAAGATTTTATGAAAGGAATTAGCTGGGTCGATCAATTTAAAGTTAGATTAGGAGTGGGAAGTACAGGGAATGCTGCTGTTGAACCATATTCAACACTAGGAATCTTGCAAACGCTATATTATACCTTTGGAAGTTCGGTGCAACCAGGTTATGTAGCTTCTGATGCTTCATTGGCAAAACCAATTCCATTACCGAATCATGGTTTAGGATGGGAACATACCACACAATATAACCTTGGTTTAGATTTTTCAATTTTAAAGGGAAGAGTTAGCGGGGCACTGGATTTATATACCTCCCGGACAAAGGATTTATTGTTGATGAAATCTATTCCTTCTATTAATGGTTATACCCAATCTCTTGTAAATATAGGTGCCACCGCTAATAAGGGGATTGAATTGACACTGAATACGGTCAACATTAAAAAGAATGATTTTACCTGGTCCACTACTTTAAGTTTATCAGCAAACAGAGATCGGATTGTACAATTAGCGAACGGGAAGATTGACGATATAGGTAATAAATGGTTTATCAATCAGCGACTAAAAGTCTACTATGATTATGTTAAGATTGGAATCTGGCAAAATACCCCTGAAGATTTGGCCGAAATTGCAAAATTTAAAGCCAATGGAAATACATTCAAACCGGGAGATATTAGAATTAAAGATTTGAATGGGGACTATAAAATTGATGCCAACAATGACCGGCAGATTGTAGGCCATGCTAATCCTGATTGGGTTGGTGGGATGTCAAATACCTTTCGTTATAAGAATTTTGATTTAACATGCTTTATATTCTCTCGTTTGGGCTATCAAATTGAAGCAGGTGCCGAATCTTTGCAGGGTCGTTTTGCTCAACGTGTAGTTGATTACTGGACCCCAAATAATCCTACAAACGATTATCCTGCGCCCAATACTGGTAGTGCAGCCGGAGATCCCTATAAAAGTTCAATGAACTATCAGAGTGGTTCCTTTATTAAAATCAGGGACATCTCTTTAGGTTATTATTTGCCGGATGCTTTATGTAAAAAACTGACACTATCGAAAGTGAAGGTTTATGCCCAGGCTTTAAATCCTGGTTTAATTTATTCTAAAGTAGATTGGATTGATCCTGATACAGGTAACTCAACCTTTAACAGAGGCTTTGTGCTGGGCTTGAATGTTGGATTTTAATTGATAATAGATAAAAGATTGATCATGAAAAAGATATCGAAATTAGTATATATCAGCTTTGTGCTGACCTGTTTTTTGGTGCTACCAACTTCTTGTAAGAAAAGTTTTCTTGACGAAAATATGATCACAGCCAAGAATACCCAGGATTTTGAAAAACCTGATGGTTTAGATGGGTTGGTGATAGGGATGTATCAAAGCCTTAGGTTCCACTTTAATTACGAGTGGGCATACTCAACAACCAATTATGGCACAGATGAATTTACAGTAGGTGGAGATCGGACAGAACAAATGTGGAATTCTTATGATGCCAATTTAAATTCATTAAATGGGGATGTAAGTAGTGTTTGGGATAATATGTATGGCAATATCAACTCTGCAAATATTGTGATCCAGAATATTCCATTGTTTTATGGAAATGGAGCAAATAAAAATACTCGTTTGGGAGAAGGTTATTTTATGCGTGCCTTTGATTATTTTAAACTGGTAAAGCAATATGGAGGAGTTCCTTTAAAATTAACGCCTTCTACGACTGTGGAGTTGGAATTTACACGTACTTCAGCAAAGGAGACTTACGAACAGGTTATCCAGGATTTTATTCAGGCATACAACTTGCTTCCTGCTGCAGCCGCAGAGCCCGGAAGAATTACCAAATGGGCTGCGGCGCATTTCCTTGCGAAGGCTTATTTATTTAGGGCCAGTGAACTTAATAACGATTGGAATGGTGATACCAAGACGGCTGATTTAAACAATGCAATTAAGTATGCCGACCTGGTGATTAACAGTAGTGGCTGTATACTGGCTACTGATTTTAAAGACCTTTGGAATTTTACTGCGGTAAACGGCCCTAATGAAAACAACAAAGAGATTATTTTAGCAGCCCAATTTTCTGACAACGTTGCGACACAAGGACGTTATGGTAATCAGGTCCATTTATATTACCCTTCGGTTTATCAAACTTTACCGGGTATGGTGCGTGATATCCCTGGAGATCGGGAGTTTCAGAGGTTGCGCTCAACCGATTATGCGTTGGATATTTATGACCGTGTAAATGATTCCAGATTTTGGAAGAGCTTTAAAACAACCTATCTCTGCAATAACCCTAATGGAGCGCCACTTTGGACTGCTGTAACTGCTCCTAGCCCGGATCTGGTGGGCAAACCTAAATTTGCTGGTGGGGAGGAATCGATACGATATATTGTAAATAATGCAGGTGATAGCAGATATACGGCGGCAAATATTACTATGCGGGCACCATCTATGTATGTTCGGTATTTTAATGGTCAGGCCCAAAATATGCTAGGTGGTCATGGTAATTATGGGCTGAGTCAATATGTAGCGCTTTCTAAATTTATGGATGGATCCCGTAATTTAGTAGCTGCACAACCTGGACAACGAGATGGTATTTTGGCCCGGTTAGCTGAAACCTATTTGATTGCTGCAGAAGCTTATGGCAGATTGGGGCAATTTGGAAGTGCCATACCTTATCTCAATAAAGTTAGAGACCGCGCTGCCTATAAAGAGGGCGAAGATCGTGCAGCTTATGTAGACGGTGGAATTGCTTATAAAAATAACCCGGTAGCCAATACGGCTAAATTTGTCTCTTATTCTGATAAAAATAGTTATTTTGAATCCAATAACCTGGCTACGACTACTGCAACTACATTAAGTTCAATGCATTTGAATAGTGAGAATGATATTTTTAATTCGAATAAGGAATTCTATGACAAAGTTGGTGCTACATCTCAGCTTGATAAGTTTGTGAGTTTTATTTTAAATGAACGTTCCAGAGAATTGATGGGAGAATTGATGCGTTGGGAAGACCTTGCCCGGACTAAAACATTAGTGGCACGGGCAACAGCATTCAATGATGAGGCGAAGCCACTTGCCAATAAACATTACCTGCGACCACTTCCGCAACTCTTTCTTGATGTGATTTATAAAAATAATCAGCCGCTTACACCGGCAGAAAAAGCTGCGATACAGAATCCCAATTGGTGATCATAATAGTAATAAAATTCCAAATAATAAGGGAGTTGCAAACTGCAACTCCCTTATTATTTGGATACATTTTAAAATGTCCGTTATGGGTTCTCAAATATATCTGCTTCAATAATACTCAATGCCCCTTTAGCATTAGAATTGGCCGTTTTAATACCATCATCCAGGTTCTTTCCATTCATTTCAACACCAAAATTGCCATTGTTTTTAACTGCTCCGGTATGATTTAGCATTATGGTCACCGTCTTACCTTTAGCAGGCTTACATACTGCCGTGAAATAACCTAGTCCTGGTTTTGTATTGCCATTAAAAACCTCTTTGTCGTCAACCAGAATACGGATCGGATAGGTTTTAGTCCTGAAACCATTAACTTTCATACCCACACTTGTAACCATACTTTCTTTAGCTAAAGTATATTTTATCCATGCTGTCGAAATCTGACCATCATTGGCCCAGCCGGTTAGCTCATTGTCATCATAACTTAGCTTTGCTTTGTCTGCGTTTGCACCCGCATCAGCAGCAATAATCTTTACAGCTTTGCGGGTAACCGTATATGATTGGCCAGCCGGTGTAGCACCTCTTGTTAAATCCGATTTCAAACCATCCGAAGGCAGTGCAGTAGCAAGTCCATCCTCAACTTTAAATGGCAATGATGTAAAGGAAATAGAAGCAGCCTTTAATCCATCTGCAGTTGCGTTTAAATCAATTTTACCAGCCGTAGTGGTCGATCGGATAATTACCCTGTTTACCCCACACTCAACCGGAAGTTCTTTAGCCAAAATATAGTTGTCCGGTCCCTGTGCAATTCCTCCACGCCATTCTGCTGGCCCCGAAAGTGCAAATTTCACTAAATTAAGAGCAGTTGGACAACGGTTACCATCCTGATCAATGACTTCAACCTCTACTAAAACTGCATCCGCACCATCAGCTTTAAATCCGGTAGGATTTTTAATAGCCGTTAAGCGTAGCGCAGCAGGAGTCCCCGCTGTTTTTAATTCGGTTTCAGCTAATTTCTTGCCATCGGTACTATAAGAGATCGCTTTCAAAATTCCAGGTTTCCAGCTAATATTTTTAAAGGTGTACAGAAAGCCATCACTTAGTGTTCCATAACCCAGCGATTTATTGTTTAATACAAGCTCAACCTTATCACCAGTCGAAACTACATAGACATCTTTTTTTACGCCTTCCTTATAGTTCCAGTGGCCCATGATATGAATGCCGGTCTTTTTAGGCTCAACCCAGCCATCCCACATCACCTGATGGGCGTAGTAACCATCTTTTGGAATACGCATTGCATCCACTTCACCACTTCTCCGGTAATTCTCTTCTCCGCGGTGGTGTGTATTTGAATCAGAGAAAATGATATTTACACCACCCGAACTGACACGAGTCCCCGTGCCAGGGCGTTCTTGGTAGTAGTCATTCCAGCGTGCAACGCTCTCTACGGCATGAGAATCCTGATTGCGGTTGTAATCACTGGCATCGGCACCTTTATACAATGGACCAGCCCCATTTTTATGAAATGGAGGAGTGTACTCATCCCAATATTTTCTTAATCCCTCATCTCTGGAGTATTCCATAGACCACATCGGCTTCACTGCGCTTTTGTTAATATACAACATCTCCCCACCATATTCGGCCTGGTCAATGTCCAGCATCTCGCGTGATCCGATAGCGCGGTAACCATATGGATCATATTGATTGCGGATGTCTTTCATCTCTTGCATATGTGCCGCACTGATCGACTCATTGCCACATTCATAAAAGAGAATGCTCGGATTGTTCCGGTTGTAAATGATGGCATCACGCATCACAGCTTTGCGTTGATCCCATCGTACACCTTCAACATCTTTTTCTGAATCTCCAGCCGGCATGGCCTCAATCAAGCCTACACGGTCGCAGGACTCAACATCTTGTTTCCATGGGGTGATATGCATCCACCGCACCAAATTTGCATTACTTTGAACCATGAGTTGATTACTATAATCACTCATCCAGGCAGGAACAGAAAGACCAACGGCTGGCCATTCATTGCTGGTACGTTGTGCATAACCCTTCATCATCAATACACGATCATTCAAATAGACCATACCATTTTTAAATTCAGCTTTTCGGAAGCCTGTTTTGGTAGTTACTTCATCGATCACACGACCACCTGATTTTAACCTCGTAGCTACAGAATATAGATAGCCGTAGCCCCAACTCCAGAAGTTAAGACCGCTAAGTGCAGCCCGGGCAGTAAGGGTTTTTGTTTCACCTGGATTAATAGTGGCCTGATCTCCTATAAAAGTCTTTACCAGCTTATTTTCGGCATCCCTGATCTCTACCTCATACTGAACCGACAGCGCAGTTTTGTCGTCGTTTTTAACCTCAGATTCTGCAACTACAGTAGCAGATCTGCCAGGGATATCAAAATGCTCAGCGTAAATGTAATTACCTGTTGTTTTTAACATACTGTATAAAGGCAAGGTTTGGTATAACTTACCGGTAATGTGTAAGCGTACATTTTTAGAAAGTCCACCATAATTGGCATTGAAGTTCTTATTATTCCACTGGAAGCCTGAGTTGGTTGCTTTTTCTTTGTAATTCCAGGCATTGTCAATACGTACGGCCAAAACATTTTCCTGGCCCGAGGGATAGACAACATCAGTAATGTCAAAGCCAAAGGCCATAACACCATTTTCATGGCGACCAATAAATTTTCCGTTTAAATAGAACTCTCCTGCCTGACGGACACCTTCAAATTCCAGAAAAACCTTTTTTTCTGTAGCTGATGCCGGAATTTTAAAATGTTTGCGGTACCAGGAAATGCCGGTGGGTAACTCTTCTATAGATTTTTTAAAGACTTCGTCTTCATTCCAGGCATGTGGCAGGGTAATGGTCTTCCAGTTTGAATCATCAAAGTTGGGTGCTTTAGCAGTGCTGTCATCACCTACATATAATTTCCAACCTGGATTAAAATTATAGGTCACACGTACTGTTTTCTCGGATTGTGCAAATGCAAAGGATTGAATCAGGAAAAATAAGGGAAATATAAAGTTGAATTTCATCACAAGATTTATTATGGTTTGGTTAAAGCTATTTTTAAGGTTTTATCTCTATCACATATAATCATTCCGTTTACGTATTCGAGTTCTGCCAATTGCAGACTGCTGCGTCTGGTTTCATAGTTGTCGATACCTTTGTTGGCAGGTATTCTTCCGGGATGGGTAAAATAATAGATAAAAGCCCTTCCGTTGTTAACCACCACATCTGCATGTCCACCCATCACCTGATCGTCGACACCTTTCCCGGGTATTTGCAAGATATTTTCAGGTTGCCTTTTCCATTCAGTCAGGTCTTTTGAAGCATATACGCCTAAACCTTTCCAATTGTCGACAATCATCCAATAAGTATCCTTCCAAAAGAAAACTTTAGGGCCTTCACCACCCCTGTCGCCAATTGCACGTTTGCCACTATCTTTCCAATGATAAAGATCATCGCTGTCTGCATAATAGATAGATTTCCCTGCCATTTCATTGTTATAGTACATGCGCCAGCTCCCGTTGGGCATTTTAACTACACAAGCATCTATGCAACGTTCTGAGGCTAAATTAAGCTTTGATTCAAACTTCCAGTTGATCAGATTGGTGCTGGTTAAATGGATAATGTCTCTGGGGTGCCTCCAGTCGGCAAAAACTCCGGGAACGTAGGTCAGGTACATGTGGTATATACCTTTATTTTCGATTACCTCCGGGGCCCAATGCGTGTAATCAGGAAAGCGATATTGAATGTCACAAGTATCTCTGTATTTCCAGTCAACCCCATTTCTTGATTCTGCAATGCCTATTCTTGTTCCATGCACCCAGGTAACCCCATCCAAATCTTTCGCTTTAGCCCGGCGATTGGTATAAAGCATAAACCATTTTTGCTCAGCTTTATTCCAGACGACTACCGGATCAGCTGCACCATCATATACAGGATCTCTGTAAAGTGGCTTAGGGACAATTTGCGCTTTCTTATTGGTTTGAGCCCCAACATAAAATGGAGCAATAAATAAGAAGAATAATAATAAACGTTTAAACAGATACATTTGGTTGGTTTTGTGAATTTAAACAGGAAATAAGCCTTAAAGTAAGCTCATTTTAAAGTTCCTGCAACCTGCTCCATCCTGAGCAGACAGGATGGGCCATGTTGGTTTTTAGGATTGGGTTTCCTAATTTTCACCTGAATAAATTTGCTGCCAAACCAACCAAATATGATGATGAACCTTAAACCCTTTATAACTGTATTATTAGCCTTTACTTTATGGAACACCGGTATTCATGCACAGGTAAAATTTAAGTTCGATTTTGGTGCAGGCAAAATCGCTGATGGCTATACCCGCGTTTTACCTGATCAGAGCTATTCAAAAGAAAATGGATACGGTTTTGATTTCAATACTGTTATGACGGGTAGTGGCACCCCATTTTATTTCTCTGTTAAAGTGCCTGAAGGAAATTATAAAATAACGGTAACGCTTGGAGATCCGAAAAAGGCATCCCAAACTACAGTTAAAGCCGAATCACGCAGATTGATGCTGGAAGCCGTTCCGGCCAAAGCAGGAGAGTTCATAAAAAAGACTTTTATTGTAAATATAAAAGATAGGAATATCAATAATGGAGAGCAGGTCGCGCTTAAGCCCCGCGAATTGACAAAGCTAGACTGGGACGATAAACTGACGCTGGAATTTGCCGGTCCGCCCGCCCTAAAAGCTATGGAAATTACGAAAGTTGAAGATCAGATTACAGTTTACCTGGCGGGAAATTCGACTGTTGTCAATCAGGATGATGAACCTTGGGGTTCCTGGGGACAAATGATCCCACGCTTTTTTAAACCCGGAGTGTCATTTGCCAACCATGCAGAATCAGGTCTCACATTGGGCTCTTTCATAGGTAGTAAAAGATTAAAGAAAGTATTGAGTGTAATGAAGTCCGGAGATTATCTTTTTATAGAATTTGGCCATAACGATCAGAAAGATAAAGGACCTAATGATGGTGCATATAAATCATACACCGAACGTTTAAAAACATTCGTAATAGAAACAAAGAAAAAGGGAGGAATTCCGGTGATTGTGACATCCACTAGCCGCAGGTCTTTTGAAAATGGAAAGATTGTAAACTCTTTGGGCGATTTTCCGGATGCGGCACGTAAAGTTGCAGCTTCAGAAAATGTTGCACTGATAGATTTGAATGCACTGACCACAACATTGTTCAATGCCCTTGGCGAAGAGTCTTCAAAAAAGGCTTTTGTACATTATCCTGCAAACTCGTACCCGGGACAGGACAAACCCCTGGCAGATAATACACATTTCAATACCTATGGTGCCTACGAGATTTCCAAATGTGTGATTGAAGGGATAAAATCTGCTAAGCTCGATCTTGCAAAATACCTGATCAACCCAAAAGCTAAATTTGATCCGGCTAAACCGGATGCTGTTGAAGACTGGCACTGGCCGGAAAGTCCGAAAAGTAGTGTGGTAAAACCTGATGGAAATTAAGCCAATGAAAATCTTTTTCTGTATATTTTTCGGAATACTGACCTTGTCTGTCAGCGCTCAAAAGGAAAGCAAAGTTTTAGAATCCTTCCCATTAAGCAGGGTAAGTTTACTCGATGGGCCATTTAAACAGGCACAGCAAACGGATATGAAATACATACTATCCCTTAGTGCAAATCGTTTGCTGGCCCCATATCTGAAGGAAGCGGGTTTAAAGCCAAAGGCCGAACAATATGGGAACTGGGAGAACACAGGTTTGGATGGCCATATTGGTGGTCACTACTTATCCGCACTTGCTTTCATGTATGCAGCTACCGGAAATGCAGAACTAAAAAGCCGAATTGACTATATGTTGGATGAACTGGATAAATGCCAGATCAGTAATGGAGACGGCTATCTTGGCGGTATACCGGGAGGTAAGGCCATGTGGAAACAAATTGCCGATGGAAATATAAAAGCTTCCGGTTTTTCATTAAATGGAAAATGGGTCCCTTTATATAACATCCATAAAATCTACGCTGGGCTTTATGATGTTTATGCCCAAACAGGTAACGTTAAAGCCAGACAAATGTTAATCCGGCTTACGGATTGGTGCGTTAAACTGGTCGCCAACTTATCAGATGAACAAATTCAGACCATGCTCAAAAGCGAACATGGTGGATTAAATGAAGTATTTGCCAATGTTGCAGTAATTACCGGGAATAAAAAATACCTGGAACTGGCACGCCGGTTCTCAGATCATAAAATTCTTGATCCACTGCTGCAAAGTCGAGATGCACTAAACGGGTTACATGCCAACACACAGATTCCAAAGGTGATTGGCTTTATACGCGTAGCTGAAGTTTCAGCAGATTCGGCCTGGGCAAAGGCGGCAGATTTTTTCTGGCAGACTGTGGTGTCGAACAGAACCGTTGCTATAGGTGGAAATAGTGTGCATGAACATTTTCATCCTGCTAATGATTTTTCATCCATGATGGAATCCAGGGAAGGACCGGAAACCTGCAATTCCTATAATATGCTTAAGTTAACCAATCACCTGTTTCTGGCAAAAGCATCGTCAAAGTATATGGATTATTACGAACGAACCTTGTATAACCACATTCTTTCTTCGCAACACCCTGACGGTGGTTTTGTTTATTTTACACCAATGCGTCCCGTTCATTACCGGGTATACTCACAGGCCCAGGAAAGTTTTTGGTGTTGTGTGGGCTCCGGATTGGAAAATCACGGTAAATATGGAGAATTGATTTACGCCCATACTGATAAAGATCTTTTTGTGAATCTTTATATCGCCTCTGCGTTAAACTGGAAAGAGAAAGGAGTAGAAATGGTACAACGAACTAACTTCCCCGAAAGCGAAAATACAATGCTAACCTTAAAGCTGGCAAGGAGTAATCGTTTTACCCTTCACTTACGTTATCCATCCTGGATAGAAAAAGATAAAATGGAAGTCTATGTAAATGGCAAGAAACAAGCGATAAATAAAGATAGTAATGATTATGTCGGCATCACCCGCTTATGGAATTCTGGTGATGTGGTTAAGGTAAAGCTGCCCATGCATACCAGTACTGAGTTTTTGCCGGATAAATCGGATTGGGTAGCATTTGTCCGCGGACCAATTGTATTGGCAGCAGCGATGGATACACTAGATCAGCCTGGGTTAAGGGCAGATGGAAGTAGGATGGGCCACATTGCATCCGGACAACTCTATCCTTTAGATAAAGCGCCTTTAGTTGTTGGTTCAAAGGATAACCTGATAAGATCTGATGATTTATTTTACCAGCCAAAATATAAAAATCTCAAACTCGTACCATTTTACACTTTAAATGATACCCGCTACATCATCTATTTTCCTTACAGCAGTCAGGAAAACCTGCCTGAAAGATTAGCCTCCATTAAACAAAAGGAGCAGGCCGAAATCGATTTGGAACAGCGTACTGTAGATGTAGTGAGGACAGGTGAGCAGCAGCCAGAATCCGATCATAATTTTAAAGGTGAAAAAACAGAAGCAGGCTTATTCATGGATCGGCATTTCAGAGCCGGTACAGGTTGGTTCAGCTATAACTTTAAAAACAAAGCACAGACGGCAAAAACAGTGCGTTTAACCTTTTTTGGGAAGGATAAAAACAAAATGTTTGACATTTTAATCAATAATAAACCGCTTACCACCATAACATTAGACGGAACAAAAGAGGCAACGTTTTTTAATGAAGTATATGCGATTCCGGCGGAGCTATTGAATACTAACCCTGAAATAAAAATAATGGCAAAAGAAGGATCTTCAATTGCCAATATTTATGAGATAAGGTTAATGAAATAAAAACTATTTGGCTTTTTCTACCCCCTCAGTGGTCATAACTACCCGTTTCATACTGCCATCTTTATTGTAATATAGATAATCTATACATACTGATCTTCTAAAACTACCACCATCATTATTGATTGAGCCATTATGGTAGATGAAATAAGACTTTCCTTTAAAATCTATGATGGCCTGATGGTTCGTGTTAGAGTTCCCGGCAATCTCATTTAATATCCCTTTATAAGTCCAGGGACCATTGATGTTTTTGCTCATGGCATAGACAATTTTCTCCGGGAATTGAGAAGCATAGGATAGATAATACCAACCTTTACGTTTGTGAATCCAGGGCGCTTCAGTAAACTCAGGAATATCCACGGTTTTAATGGGACCATCCAATTCAATCATGTTCTTTTTTAGTTTGGCATAATAACATTTTGTATTTCCCCAGAACAAGTAAGCCTGACCGTCATCATCTATGATGACAGTAGGATCGATATCATCCCAACTGATCTTTGTATCTGTTGTCATGTCATTTGTGATCAGCGCTTTGCCAATGGCATCCTTAAAGGGACCAGTCGGACGATCAGATACGGCCACGCCAATGGCCTTGCCATGAATGGTATTATGTGTAATGGCTACATACCAGTAAAACTTTCCGTCACGTTCAATGACCTGCGAAGCCCAGGCATCGTCCTTTGCCCATAGAAAATCTTTTGTACTAAGCGGTACTTTATGTGCTCTCCAGTTTATCATATCAGCAGATGAATAACATAGCCATTCGTGCATTTCATATCTTTCTTTGCCTTTCGGCGCCTCATCATGACCGGTATAGAGATAGACAGAATCACCGTAAACCATGGCCGCAGGGTCGGCCGTATATTTATCTTTGATGATGGGGTTGCCGGTCGACTTAAAGGTCTTGATTTCCTGTGCACGAACTAAAGAAAAACAAGCCGTGCCAAGCAGCAATGTTAAGCAAGCGGATTTTAGGTGTTGGATCATGTGTTTCGTGTTATAGCGCCAGTAATTTTTTAAGTTCTTTTTGTTTCACCTGAAGAATTGTACCATGTCTTAAACCTTTAGGTAAAGAGATTTGATCAGATACATCCTGCCAGTTCTTTAGGTCCGATGACAGGATCGCTCCATATTTATGATCCCTGTATTTATCGAAGTATACCAGCCAATCATTTCCTTTTCTTAATGTGGTTGGCCCTTCAGCCCAGTAATTGCCAGTAATTGGAGCGCTTGCTGCAGAGTAAGGCCCGGTTAACTGATCACTAAAGGCAACTTTAAGGTTTTTCTGAGCGGGTTCTCTGGTCTCATCTTTCAGGAACATGACAAATCTTCCACCGTCCTTTACAATGGTAGCATCAATCACGTTAAAACCCGGATCGTAAAGGAGTTTGGTTTCGGAATAGGTTTTAAAGTCTTTCGTTGTCACGTAATACATCCGGTGATTGTACCCATCATCAGCTTTAGAAGCCGTTTCAGGAAATTTGCCGACAATAGTGGTCGCCCAGTAGATCATATATGTTTTGGTAGTAGCATCATAAGTAATCTCTGGCGCCCAGGTATTTCTTGCACCCTCTTCTTTAGCCATTACCGGAATAAACTGCTGCTCCGACCAGTTGATCAGGTCTTTGGAGCTGGCATAACCAATACCTTTATCTTTCCAGCTTACCGTCCATACCATGTGGAATAAACCATCAGCCCCACGAATAATACAAGGATCACGCATGAGCTTGTCCTTGCTAACTGTTGGGGTTAAAAAAGATTGGTCATTTTTTAATGCCTTCCAATGGTAGGCATCTTCGCTGTAAGCTAAATGAAGACCATCTTCTCCGTTGCCTTTAAAGTATGCGAATATAAACGGGTCTTTTGAAGATTGGGCATTTGCCGATAATAGGGCCGTACAATAAAGGACTGCGGTAAATAAAAACTTATTCATTGAATTCATTTAAATATCATTGATGATTTATTCGGTTACAATTACAAAACCACCATAAGGTTTCATGGTAATTTGTGTTTCTTTTTTTAGTCCGATATCATTTGTTGCAAATGACAACTCGGCTGCTCCATCGGTAATTAACCGGCCTTTTTTTGCATAAGCAGAAAGATCCAGCTGAATTGTTTTTTCGGTCTTTTCTCCATTGATACCCGCTATATACCACTTGTTGCCTGCTTTACGTGCCATTACTACGAGTTTCCCGGGATACCCGTCTACAAGTTTTGTGTCTTCCCAGCTTACCGGAAGCTTTTGTAAAAAGCTTTTCACCTCTAGTGGGACAGTTGCCATTCCCTCTGGTGTTTCTGCAAGGTGTTGTATGCCTGACTGAAAAATAACCGGCAGGGCAAGCTCAAAAGCACTGCTGGTTATTCTGTTGATTTTTGGGATTTTATAAAGACACATAGGGGTGAAGTCCATAGGGTCAAAAATATTCCTGGTGAAGGGAATTGTTGTGGCATGTGCCGGTTCCTCATTGGCATTGGCCTGCTCGAAAGTAATGAATTCCATTCCTTTAATGGATTCCATGGTGAGCAGGTTGGGGTATGTCCGCTGCCAGCCTCTTGGTAAAGTAGCACCATGACAGTTTACACTCAAGCCAAATCTGGCTGCATCTTCAAACAAGTCCTGATAATAAGCGATCATAGGTTGTCCGTCGCCACCAAAAAAGTCGACTTTGATACCTTTAATACCCATTTCTTTTAACAGCGCAAATTCTTTCAGACGATCTTGCTGAGTCAGCAACTTATTTTTGGGGGTGTATTTTACCGTGTTCCAGTCGCCCGCAGAGTTGTACCAAAGTAATAATCCTACTTTTTTGTTTTTGGCATAATCAGCAAGCTCCCTGATTTTGTCGTAACCAATTTTCCTGTCCCAATCTGCATCGATTAAACAATATTCCCATTGCATGGCAGCAGCAAAGTCTATGTATTTTTTTTGCAGCTCATAGTTGATAGAATTGTCCTTCAGGATGATCCAGCTCCAGGAAGCCCGCCCTTTTACAAAAGCGCTGGGGTCTATTTTGGCCAGAGCAGGGTAGGCCAGATCGGTGCCTAAAGTAGATTCTGTGACTGTTTTTAAACTGCCTACAGCAATTATCCGCCAGGGCGTATACCAGGGTAATGTAGATTCAGGGTTAACGGTTTTGTTGATGAAAGACTCCCGGGGATCAGGCAAACCAACCCGGTACTTCCCATCGGGGGAATTTTGTTGTAAGCGCGTAGCGCAGTAATTGCGGTCTAGTCCAGCTTCGGTAACCAGTAGCCAGGTATCTTTGTAATTGAATAAAGCAGGATAAACCCATCCTGCAGCTGTAGGCGCAGGCTTTCCAATTTCTATTTCCTTCTGATAGTATTCTTCGTATGAGGGGTTGGTGCTTTCCCATCCGCTTTTAGCAATAGCCATGGGTTGCAGCCAAGCCTTTGTTCCGGTTAAAAAATGGAAAGAAGTCCGTTCTTCAGTAATGGTTTTAGGCTGAGTATCGCGCTCCGGGAAAAAATAACGGAATGCCACCCCGGCATCCGATACCTGAAAGATGATATCCATCTTTTTCCCTGCCGAATTTTGAAGATGAAAAATGCGCTTATTTGCTTCATAGTGATTTAAAAGTCGCTTTCCATTGTTCAGCGTATAACTATCACTTACCCTCGAAACTGCGGAGACCTGATTCAATGCAAGATCCTTTGAAAAATCTTCGTCAGATCTGACAATACCCAACTCCGCATCTTTCATTACCTGAACGCCTTTTCTGCTGATGTTGTAATAGAGCTTTTTACCATTCAGACTAACCTGAACTTTTAATTGTTGATCAGGGCTGTCTACCTGATATTGTGCGTTTACCTGTTGTATGTACAGAGCGAACAGCAGCAGGCACAGGTACTTTAGTTTGTTCATGTCCTTATGATTTAAGTTCTAGTACAACTACAGATTGGGCCGGAAGCTCAACACTTAAATTGTTCCCGTTTTTTTTAGCACCATTGAACTTTGATATACCCACTTTATTGGGTTCTGTAAAAGAATTTACATCCGTAACATTTTTTGAGGTGATGATTTGTCCGGAAACAGACTTCCAGGTTAAACCATTTAAGGCGGTATTCAATTTAATGCTGTTTTTTGGATCAAGGTTTACCAATGAAATATGGATGGTGCCCGAGGCATCCTGTGAAGCAGAAACATTAAGTGCAGGAATCTTTTTATCTCCCGAAACATAGTCAGGACTTACAAAATCTATCGGCAAATATTTGGCATCCTGATGCACCTGATAAAGATCAAACACATGATAAGTAGGGGTAAGGATCATCTTGTTTTTTTCGGTAAGGATAAGCGCCTGCAATACATTTATCGTTTGTGCCAGGTTGGCCATTTTTACCCTATCAGAATGGTTGTTAAAAATGTTCAGGGTTGTGGCGGCTATTAAAGCGTCACGCAGACTGTTTTGCTGATAAAGGAAACCGGGATTGGTTCCTGGCTCTACATTTGTCCATACTCCCCATTCGTCAACAATTAAAGCTACCTTCTTTGAGGGATCGTATTTATCCATAATGGCTGAATGCTTAGCCACAATTTCGTCCATTCTCAGGCAGTTTTTCATGGTATTGAAGTACTGGCTTTCATCAAATGCAGTAGCCGAACCCTTGTCTTTCCAGTTTCCTGTAGGTATGGTATAATAGTGCAAGGTTAATCCCCACATGCGGTTCCCAATGTTTTTCATACAAGTTTCTGTCCAGTTGTAGTCTTCAGAATTGGCACCACTGGCTATTCTTTTAAGTGGAGCACCCTCATAATTGCGCGCATAAGTGGCGTATCTTTTATATAAGTCGCTATAATATTGTGGTGTCATGTTACCGCCACAGCCCCAACTTTCATTGCCTACACCCCAGAATGAAACCTTCCATGGTTTTTCCCTCCCATTTTGTTTACGAAGGGTAGCCATCGGACTTACCCCATCAAAATTCAGGTACTCCACCCATTTCGCCATTTCTTCAACAGTACCACTACCAACGTTTCCGGCAATGTAAGGCTCACAATTAAGCATTTCACAGAGCTGCAAAAACTCATGTGTACCAAAACTGTTGTCTTCCGTCACACCACCCCAATTGGTATTTACCATTTTGGGCCTTTGGTTTCTTAGGCCAATGCCATCCCGCCAATGATATTCATCTGCAAAACATCCTCCTGGCCAGCGTAAGTTGGGCACCTTTATCTTTTTTAAAGCATCAACAATATCCAACCTGATGCGGTCTTTATTAGGAATGGTCGAATTCTCATCTACCCAGAAACCATCATAAATACAACGGCCAAGGTGTTCGGCAAAGTGCCCGTAAATATGTTTGCTGATGATTTGTTTGTCAGCAGGTTTAATATTTAATTGCGTTGTGTTTTGAGCAGGGCTGATAAAAGGGATCAGTAGGCCTAAAAGAGTAAAACGTAATGATTTCATTTTAAGTGCTGTTTATATGGTTTTATAATTTGGTTTATAAATTGATGTTCATACTATTTAAAAGGGATTTGGATCACATTAAAGGAGTAAGGCTTGAGCTTCATGTGGAGTTGCCCGTCTTTTAATTTAACCGATGTTTGTTTAGGACTAATTGCAGTTGGCAGATTAAAGGTATTGGTCTCCGTAAATGAATTGCCGGTCATTTCTTCTACAAGCCCCTTCATCATAAATTTACTGGGATTGGCTATACTGAAATCAGCATCCTGTAATTTGTCTGAATGGTTCACAATTTTAACGATCAGTTCTTTGCGCTTTTGGTCAATGACAGCGGAAGCATAAAGCCCGGCTTGCCCCGTTACAGGTTTATCGTCAAGTAAAATTGAAGCAAGCTCGGTACCTTTATTTAACGAAAATAGTTTTTGAACATAATAGTCCGGTGTGCCGTAACATTTCAGGTTATCTACCCAAATCATATCCGGAGCCCACTGCCAGGCATCAATATGTGCAAAAAGAGGGGCGTAAGATGCCATTTCTATAACCTCAGCATTGCGTTCCAGACCGGTCATAAAAGCTGCAGCAGCAATGGCACTTTGCCAGTTGTTTCTTTCGCTGCCGATAATGGCCTTATCTGCATGTACGGCGTACTCACCTGCAAAAACTTTGCTCCCATTTCTAGCATAGGTATCATATCTACCTGCATTTTTCAGAAACCAATCTGCCGGGCGGTAATAATGTTCATCAATAATATCCGTGTTCAGCTGTCTGAGGTTATTGTTAAGAAAATGAAAACGTTCATTATCCGGATCAGTGCCTGAACTGGCGATGAGTTTAAAGTTTGGGTATCTGGCCTTAATTGCGTCTGTGAAAACCTTTAAACGTTCCAGGTATTGAGGTCCCCAGTTTTCGTTACCAACACCCATCATTTTTAGATTAAAAGGCTTTGGATGGCCCATCTCTGCACGCACCTTTCCCCATTTACTGTCAACATCGCCATTGGCAAATTCAATCAAATCTAAAGCATCCTTAACATAAGGATCCAGCTCTTCTAAAGCGGCCACCTCGCCCGTGTTAAACTGGCAAGCCATACCACAGTTCAATATGGGCAGAGGTTCTGCACCAATATCTTCTGACAACTGGAAGTATTCAAAGAATCCAAGACCAAAGGTTTGATAATAATCTGGCGCTGCACGGTGAGGAAATTCGGTATTCCACCTGTTGATCATCGTTTGTCTTTCTTCCACCGGTCCAATTGTTTTTTTCCATTGGTAACGGTTTGCCAGATCAACACCCTCTACGATGCAGCCACCCGGAAAACGTACAAAT
Organism: Candidatus Pedobacter colombiensis; assembly: GCA_029202485.1. Taxonomy (NCBI): domain Bacteria; kingdom Pseudomonadati; phylum Bacteroidota; class Sphingobacteriia; order Sphingobacteriales; family Sphingobacteriaceae; genus Pedobacter; species Candidatus Pedobacter colombiensis. The sequence continues at coordinate 837,713 of CP119313.1, forward strand.
CCAGGCTTCATATCTGCCAGCATTTGCACCATATCAGCTCTTAATCCACCGGGGCGTTTCATCCATGTATCTTCCGGAAAAAGTGATAGCATATCCAGGTCAATCTTTCCATTACCTTCAAACCAGATGGTCAATCTGGCCTTAGGATCGGTCTCCGTGGCGTAAAAACTGGAAGTTTGTTTTTTCCAGGTATTGCTGCTTTCAGCTGGAACTAATTCACCCTGCCCAATAATTTTATTGTCCTTGCCAAGCAGCTCAACATGAAGTTTAACCCCCTTAGCAGTTTGTCTGTACAAGATGGAAAAGTCATAGCGCAGCCCCTTTTTAATCCCCATCCCTTTAAAACCTTCATTGGTAATGCCCAGGCTTCGAGGTTCAGGATTACTTACAGTAACCTGAAGATACCTTGGGTTGTTCGGGTTGTCATCTTTACGGTTTACAACCAACAATTCGCCTTCCGTAGCTTTTTTACGCTGTATGGTCCAGCCCATTAGTGGTTTGCCAAATTCAAAAGAACGGTTCTTTATGAGTTCAGCATAGATGCCCCCATCGGCACCGAAATTGATATCCTCAAAAAAAACACCCCACATGGTCCCTGGTATTTTTACAGCAGGTTGTTCAGTCTTTACTTTAAACACCAGGTTGGATTGGGCTAAACAAGGATTGAAAGATTCAGAAAATAATAGGATTAAAACGGAAAAAACCATCAATACCTTTTGGAATTTAGAATAGCGTTGCATGAATTCGGTTTATATACTTGGTTCGTATCTGTAAATTAGTTTGAAAATACGAATAATAGTCAATTTAACGTTTAATTTTTAAATAATTATTTATGCAATCTTTCCGAGAACGATTGCGTAAATAAACTTGCTATTTAGCTGTTCTTTAGTAATATTAGAGTTCCGAAAAGGACTAGCCAAATAACCATGAAATTAACGGATTCTTATAAATACATCAGTATTGATGAATATTCTGCAACGCCAAAGTATATCCAGCTTACGAACTCTATTTTGTCGGCTATAGAGGCAGGTCACATTAAGAAGGACGATATCCTTCCTTCAATTTGCGACATTAGTAATGAGCTGGAAATTTCGAGGGATACAGTCGAAAAAGCTTATAAGAATTTAAAAAATATAGGTGTATTAACATCCATTCCGGGTAGAGGTTTTTATATCCTGGATACTGCATTCAGACAAACACTAAAGGTCTGCCTGCTTTTTAATAAGCTAAGCGTTTATAAAAAAATAGTTTATGATTCCTTTTTATCTGCTTTAGGTGAAGGTGCCGCAACCGATTTATTCATCTATAACAATGATTTTAGAATTTTTAAGAACTTTCTTGAAGATAAAAGAGATCGCTATTCGCATTTTGTAATCATTCCACATTTCTTAGAGGGAAAAGACCACGCTTACGAAGTGATCAATACCATTCCAAAACAAAAGCTCATCATTTTGGATAAGAGAATACCCGGTATTACAGGAGATTACGCGGGTGTATATGAAGATTTTGAAAATGATATCTATAGATCCCTGGAAGAAGCCTGCCCCTCTTTAAGTAAATATCATACCTTAAAACTCATATTCCCGGCCAATAGTTATTACCCCAAGGAGATTGCAAAAGGATTTTCCAGATTTTGTCAGCATTATGCATTTGCTTATCATTTGGTCAATAACATAGCTGAAGAGCCAATAAATGAAGGAGAAGCCTATATCAATCTTTTAGAAGACGATTTGGTGATTCTGATAGAAAGGATTCAATTGCTGAAGTTGAAAATAGGAAAACAAGTTGGAATTATATCTTATAATGAGGCCCCTATAAAACGAGTCATATTGAATGGTATCACCACCATTTCCACAGATTTTTCCCGAATGGGAAATCTTGCCGCTAATCTGATCCGCGAAAATTCCCGTGAACATATTGATGTTCCCTTTCATTTAACATTGCGCGATTCTCTTTAATGGTTGTTTTAGAGATGAATGGTATATGTTATAGCCCTGTATTGTTTCTAAACAACTTAATGGCAATGGCTAACAGGATAATTCCGAAGGCCTTTCTTAAAACATTTAAGCCTGATTTTCCAAATAGCTTTTCTAAGCGTTCTGTATTCTTTAAAACAAAATAAACAAACAACATATTAACCAGAATGCCGACAATAATGTTTTGAGTAGCATATTCTGTTTTTAAAGACAGGAGGGTAGTCATGGTTCCTGCACCCGCAATCAATGGAAATGCCAACGGAACAATAGATACAGTTTCCGGGGCATCACCTTCCTTAAATATGGTTAAGCCTAATATCATTTCCATTGCAATAAAAAAGATCACCATGGAGCCCGCAATGGCGAACGATTCTACATCCAGACCAATTACCTTTAGTAAGGTTTCTCCTGCAAATAAAAAGAGAACCATTAAAATGGTTGCTACTATGGTTGCTTTCTCTGATTGGATATGACCTGCCTTTTTTCTAAGCTCTATTACGATGGGAATAGCACCCAAAATATCAATGATAGCAAATAAGACCATTGAGGTGGAAAGGATTTGACGAAAATTGAATTCCATAGCGGTAGATTTAGAATACAAAGTAACGGAAAAAAAAGACTCCTGCACTTTTTTTGTACAGGAGCTTTTTTTATGAAGTTAAATATGCTATTTAGCAGTTACCTTACTGGCAGTAGCCGCTTTAATTACATAAAGAATAGTATGTGCAGCGGCAAAAATCAATGAGAAATAGTATAATCCGCTGTCAGCGCCATCTGTAATGTGATGGTGAATAATGGCAACCAGAACTAAAAATACACCTAAAGCCAAACCAATATAAGAAATGGTTTTAGTGCTTTTCATCAAGGTAGTTTGTTTGTTGTCCGATAGTAAACTGTTTTTCATACCATAGAACAGGTAAACATCTAAACCAATGATCATCCAAACCAATAAACGTACCCAGGTATCTAAAGGTAAAAACACCATCATTCCTAAGCAAACAGCTATGCCTAAAATTGGAATTAACGGAACCAATGGCACTTTAAAAGCTCTCGGTAAATCCGGCATCCTTTTTCTTAAAATAACTACACCTATACATACCAGGATAAAGGCAAGCAAGGTACCAATACTAGTCATTTCACCAACGACAGTAGCTGGTACGAAGGCTGCAAATAAACTTACAAATACCATGAACAATAGATTACTTTTTGCCGGGGTACTGTATTTAGGGTGCACTTTTGAGAAAACCTTAGGTAATAAGCCATCTTTACTCATGGAGAAGAATACCCTTGATTGTCCCAATAGCATCACCAGAATTACTGAAGCATAACCACCCAGGATGGCAAGAATGATTAATTTATTTAACCATGGATAAGCTGGGGTAACAATTCCGGCTGCATTTTTAACGCCCATATTGTCAATTGCAACAGCCACAGGAGCAATACCATCCTGACCTTTAAACAGATCGTAATTGGCAACACCTGTCATAACATGAGCAAAAAGAATATATAAGATGGTACAGATAAATAAAGAAACCAGGATACCAATTGGCATATCTCTTTTCGGATTTTTTGCTTCCTGTGCAGCAGTTGATACGGCATCAAAGCCTATGTAGGCAAAGAATACAATTCCGGCAGCCCTGATTACACCACCCCATCCGTGCATAAATACACTTTCGTGGCCCGGTTTATCAGCAGGGATAAAGTATGGCGAATAATTTTCGGCATTGATGTATTTCCATCCAAGGAAGATAAAGATGAAAACGATAATCACTTTAATGGATACAATAAGCCCATTTACAAAAGCAGATTCGCTTGTTCCTCTAATCAATACAAAGGACATTAAAACAATGATAAATACAGCAGGTAAATTAAACATACCATGAACAATAGTACCATCTAATAGCGTAACATGTTCAAAAGGTGACATGGTTACCTGTGGCGGGAGGTGAAGGTCGTAATATCCTAGAAATTTGACTAAGTACCTGCTCCAGCTAATAGAAACTGTTGCAGCTCCTAAAGCATATTCTAAAACAAGATCCCAACCGATAACCCAAGCTACAAATTCGCCCATGGTGGCATACGAATAAGTGTAGGCACTACCGGCAACAGGTATCATGGAGGCAAACTCTGCATAGCATAATCCTGCAAAACCGCATCCTAATGCTGCAATGATAAAGGAAATGGTAATAGCAGGACCGGCATTGTTGGCGGCTGCCGAACCGGTAATGGAAAAAAGGCCAGCCCCTATAATTGCTCCAATACCTAAAGCAACCAGGTTTACCGGCCCAAGTGTTCTTTTTAGTGTTCCCTCACCGCTCTCTGCTGCTTCCTTGGTGAGTAAGTCGATCGACTTTCTAAAATTCATAATTTGTGGTTTAGTTTAATAAGTTAGTTTTTTATATGTTGCTGTTTAATTTGAATTGCTGTTTTGTTGATAGGTATAAAATTTACAATTATCATGTGAGTGTCAAACCTAAAGAAAATATATCTAAAAATAAAAGGGATTCTTTTTAGAAATCCCTTTTATTTTTTTAACTATTTAGACTATGGCTTCACAATTACAGTGTCTTTAACACTTTTAATCGTTTCAGTTGTGGAAATAATTTTTGATGAGTCATTTGCATCAGTAACAATTTCAATCTTCTTTGTGTATTCCTTAACCTTTGTACTGCTATCAACCGAACTGCTAACTGCAATGTAAGGTGCGATAACCAATGAAACGATAGACATTAACTTGATCAGGATATTCATTGAAGGCCCTGAAGTATCTTTAAAAGGATCACCAACGGTATCACCTGTAACAGATGCTTTATGCGGCTCCGATTTTTTATAATGCATTTCCCCGTTGATCTCTACACCCTTTTCAAATGATTTCTTGGCATTGTCCCACGCACCGCCGGCATTAGACTGGAAAATCCCCATGAGTACACCGGAAACAGTAACGCCAGCCAATAAACCACCCAATATTTCGGCTGAGCTTACCGAAGGGAAAACTCCTTTAAAGCCGAAACCAACAATAATTGGCACCAGTAATGCAATTGCACCAGGTAGCATCATTTCACGAATAGAGGCCTTGGTAGATATGGCCACACATTTTTCATATTCCGGTTTTGCTTTATATTCCATGATTCCCGGGATTTCGCGGAACTGACGGCGAACTTCCTGTACCATGTCCATCGCAGCTTTTCCAACAGCTGCAATACATAATGCAGAGAAGATAAAAGGAATCATAGCGCCTACAAATAAGCCTGCTAGTACTGGTGCTTTGTAAATATCAATTGCAGAGATACCGGCCACACCCACAAAGGCTGCGAACAGGGCTAGTGAGGTTAAGGCTGCAGAAGCAATAGCAAAGCCCTTTCCTGTAGCAGCAGTTGTGTTACCAACTGCATCCAGGTTATCTGTACGTTCGCGCACTTCGGGAGGTAGCTGGCTCATTTCGGCAATACCACCGGCATTGTCGGCAATTGGGCCGAAAGCATCAATAGCCAATTGCATGGCGGTAGTAGCCATCATACCTGCAGCGGCAATTGCAACACCATATAAACCTGCAAAAGCATAAGAGAAAATGATACCACCAGCTAAAACCAGGATAGGGGCAACAGTGGATTTCATACCCACGGATAAACCGCCAATGATATTGGTGGCATGACCTGTACCTGATTGTTGGATAATGGAGTTTACAGGACCCTTACCCATGGCGGTATAATATTCGGTAATGATACTCATTAGCGTACCGACTACTAAACCTACTATAATGGCACAATATACATCCAGGCTCGTAAAACTAACACCACGCAAATGTAAATGTGCAGGCAGCATAGCCATCACTACAAAGTAGGAAACAATAGCGGTAATCAATATGGATCCCCAGTTTCCTAAATTTAGTGCGGTTTGTACGTTTGAATTTTCACCCTTAATACGTACAAACCAGGTGCCTATAATAGAAAAGATAATGCCTAAGCCACAAATTACCATGGGCAACAACACCGGTGAGAAGCCATTCAGGTTATCTGTAGCTATTCCATTTATTTTTTCGACTACAATTTCCTGGCCCAATACCATGGTAGCCAAAATGGTAGCTACATAGGAACCGAACAAATCGGCACCCATACCAGCTACATCGCCCACGTTATCACCCACGTTATCGGCAATGGTAGCAGGGTTACGCACATCGTCTTCAGGAATGCCTGCTTCAACTTTACCCACTAAATCGGCACCAACGTCGGCAGCTTTGGTATAAATACCACCGCCAACACGAGCAAATAAAGCGATGGACTCAGCACCCAGTGAAAAGCCGGTCAGGACTTCTATTGCAGTTCTCATTTCTGTGCTGTTGGCTTCAACAACATTAAATATTTGTAGAAAAACAATGAATAAACCTCCTAAACCCAAAATTGCCAATCCGGCAACACCAAGCCCCATTACAGTACCACCGGTAAAAGAAACCCTTAAAGCTTGTTTTAAACTGGTTCTTGCTGCCTGTGTAGTGCGAACATTCGCTTTTGTTGCTGCTTTCATCCCGATGTATCCTGCTGTGGCAGAAAATACAGCGCCAATGATAAAGGCGACAGCGATGATCCAGCTAGAATGTAAGACAACACCGTTCACCTCGTGTACGGTGCCCGAATAAGCCAGGAGTGCGGCTGTAAATACCACAAAAACACTCAACACCCTCCATTCGGCTTTCAAAAAAGCCATGGCCCCATCGGCGATATAACGGGCAAGCTCCTGCATTTTCGCCTCGCCTGCATCCTGTTTGTTTACCCACGCACTCTTAATTGCCATTACCAGAATACCAACTAAGCCCATTACAGGGATCATGTAAATTAAATTGTTTTGTAAAAACTCCATACTTTAATGCTTCTCGTTTAGGTTGTTTAACTTGTTTAGTTTAGTTCGTTTGGTTCTCCGTTTTGTGGTTCGCGGTGGTTCTTAATATGCGTTTTTTCACAATCGGCCTTTAACAAAAATAGTTGTGTATATGTAATTAACAAATTTTTAATCAATTGATTGCAAATGTTTTTTGAAAAAAATAACGTTTTGTGCTTTCAATAGCATTTAGCGCTGATTTTTTATTTTGCAACTGATTCAATATGTCTATTTTTTAAAAAACAGAAAAGTAAGGGTAATTTACCTTATAGTTAACGTAATCTGGACGGCATATAGACGGATGTTGAACGGACATTGAACGGACACTGGACGGGCTAAGCCGTCCAGTGTCCGTTTCGTATCGGTTAAATGGAGAGCGGGTAAAAGTTAATTAATCGAAATCTGAAGGAAACGTAATGGTTTAACAAAAAAACTTAGGTTTTACTGTATAACAGTGATTTTTAAATATATTAGCTGTAAGAAGGGCTAATGCTGATCGCTTGGTAAGCCCTGACGTAACCAACCAAACCAAACAAAAATGGATAAACAAAATCAGGATGGCTCTTTTAAAAGGGAGCTTGGGCTTTTAGATGGTACAATGCTTGTCGTTGGATCGATGATCGGCTCAGGAATATTTATTGTTAGTGCCGATATTGCCAGACAGGTAGGCTCTGCCGGGTGGCTTATATTTGTTTGGGTAGTAACTGCAGTAATTACAATCATTGCTGCGGTAAGCTATGGTGAGCTCAGTGCAATGTTTCCTAAAGCCGGTGGACAGTATGTTTACCTGAAAGAAGCCTACAATAAACTGATCGCTTTTCTATATGGTTGGAGCCTTTTTGCTGTTATACAGACGGGTACTATTGCTGCGGTAGGAGTGGCTTTCTCTAAGTTTGCAGCCTATTTATTTGAGCCTTTTAGTGAAAATAACATCCTCTGGCCTGAACATTATTCCATTAGTGCTGCCCAGCTGGTTTCTATTGTTACAATTGTTTTCCTAACCTATGTAAACAGTCGCGGGGTCAAAGACAGTAAGATTTTGCAAACTGTTTTGACGATCATAAAAATTTTATCACTGCTGGGCTTAATTGTATTTGGGTTTACTTTAGCTGCAAAGGCTGAAGTTTGGAATGCCAACTGGTCTAATGCCTGGGAAACACGTTCTTTTAGTCTGGAAACAATGACCTGGACACCAATTAGTGGTAGTTTACTGCTCTCAGGTATTGCTGCTGCAATGGTCGGCTCCATTTTTTCCAGTGATGCCTGGGCTGGAGTTACCTTTATTGCCGGGGAAATTAAAAATCCAAAACGTAATGTTGGAATGAGCTTATTTCTAGGTACGCTTATCGTTAGTGTCATTTATGTTCTCGCCAATCTGATGTATGTAGCGGTTTTGCCTTTAGATGTGATCACGACAGCCAAATCAGATCGTGTAGCGGTTGTAGCGGCCCAATATATTTTCGGACAGGCAGGAACTATTATCATCGCGCTAATGATTATGATTTCCACGTTTGCCTGCAACAATGGTTTGATTATGGCAGGAGCAAGGGTGTATTATACCATGGCTAATGATGGTCTGTTTTTTAAAAGGGCGGCTAAATTGAACCGTTATGACGTGCCAGGTTGGGCCTTATGGGTTCAAGGGGCTTGGGCATCAGTATTGTGTCTTACCGGACGTTATGGTGCCTTGCTGGATTTTGTAGTGATCATAGTTTTGATCTTTTATATCCTGACCATTTATGGGATTTTCATTCTAAGGAGAAAGATGCATGATGCCGATCGTCCTTATAAAGCTTTCGGTTATCCGGTGCTTCCGTTGCTGTATATCGTTTTGGCTTCGGCACTTTGTATTGCCTTGCTGATCTATAAAACGAATACCTGTGGTTGGGGAGTACTGATCATGTTGATCGGAATACCGGTTTACTATTTAACTAAGCAAAAGAATGTAGTAGAGTAGTAATAAAAGATCTTAATAATTCTTGGCTACAAAATTTCGATTTCTTCTTTGGTGAGTCCGGTAGTTTTAGAGATAAGGCTTAAAGGAATGTTTTCAACTTTTAATTTGCGAGCTACTTCTTTAAGCCCTTTTTCAATTCCTTTTTCTAACCCTATTTCAATTCCTTCTTTAACTCCCTTTTCATGACCTTCTTCTCTCACGTATTCCATCGCGCTATAGTTGTCCCGTTGTATTTTTAATCTTTGATTGTATTCACACATTTCTTCTCGCGTTAAATTGCCAACTTCAGCAAGCTCAAATACTTTTTCGTATTCTGTATTGCCTACTAAAGATAGCGGTATTTCAGATAATTTTTTTAGGTTATTTAAGATGTAAAGCCACTCATCCAATTTACTTTTCAACTCTGTTTCCAGTTTTGTAAATTTAGGCATTTCTATAAAAGTATACGACAACTTTGAATAAAATTCTTGGTGCGTATTGTTGTCCATTAGCCTTATATCATGGATAAAATGATCTGGATGGCTGTCGTCGAAATTAAAATTCATGATCCCTATAAAGAATATTTCAGGCATCTCATAATTCCAATTTGCAGCGACATCAATGCCCTGCTCCTGAATCAGATTTGCTGTATAAAAAATACTTCGGTCTTTAAAGTTTATAGCTTTTGCTTTTTGCATTTCTACCATAAATTTTTCACCCTTGTCGCCAGTACAGTGTAAATCCAATACCGTCTTCCTATAATCTTCACCGGAACCTTTAAACTCGATATTATTATACTGAATATCAACAATTACTTTCCTCCCTATTAGCACTTGGTTGATGAAATTGATTAGCAGGTTCTTGTTGGGTGCTTTCCCAAAAATGTGTTTAAATCCAAAGTCAGAATAAGGGTCAATATAGCGTGGAAGTGCTTTCTTATTTAGTGGATTGATAATTCTTATACTACCTGTTTCTTCGCTCATTTTTCCCTTGCCTTTCAGCAAACCTATCGAGATAATTCATGATAAATCTCACTGTGCTGAAATTTGGTTGAAAACGCAGTCTAAACGTATTTAGGGAAAATTAAATATCGAAAGGCACCAAAGATTGATTTATCCATAAATCAATCTAGATAACAATAAAATACCATTGTGAGCCAGGGATATTTCGCACCAATGCCATATCAGAAACACTATGATGTGGAGCTCTGAATGGCCTGGTAGTTACCAACAATTGCTGCGAGTACCCCAATGGCAATGGGCAGGTCAAAAGCCGTTCCTTCTTTTCGGACATCTGCTGGAGAAAGGTTAACTAAAAATTTTTTGTCTAGGCATTTTGTAGCCTGCATGAACAATTGCTGATTCAACACGCTGCAGACTTTCTTTTATGGCATTAGCTATGTATAGAAATAATTAATTATCATTGGAGTCAAATGTTCATAATAAAAACGGGATAAGCGATGGCTGACTATACTGAGTTTACTGATCAGGAAATTATAGAAGAATTGAAGGCTGATGATCATGCAGCATTTAACGAAGTGCACAGACGTCATTACGCGATGCTGTTGCGTTATGGATATAGTCTAATAAGCGATAAGGAAGCCTGTGGTGATATGGTTCAGGATGTCTTTGTTTGGTTTTGGGAACATCGGAATCAGCATCAGATTCAGTGTATTAAACCTTATTTATTTACCGCAGTGAGGTTTCAGGCTGCTAAATTCATTAGGAAGGGGAAAGTGCGTGATGCACATTTGTTGAGCTTAAACCAGATAGATAACTATAGTCTAAATGAAGAAAGTTTGGAAGTTAAGGAGCTTAAAGCTGTCATCGCTAGTTTTATTCATCAGCTTCCAGATAAATGTGCAGTGATATTTAGAATGAGCAGGGAAGAGCACATGACCAATAAGGAGATTGCTGCTAAATTGGGGATTTCTGAAGCTACCGTAGGGGTGCAAATTAAAAGAGCTTTAGATAAACTGAAAAACAATTTAGGTAAAATGCATTTTTGGATGTACTTTTTTATTTAAAAATAAATTCCTGCTTTGTAAAGATTAAGCGAAGTTAAGGTACTTACTCATCAAACAGGCAAAACGATGAATAAGGAAGAACTAGTTTCTTTAGCGGAAAAAGTGAATGAAGGAACAGCGACAACGCATGAGCTCGCCCTTTATATAGCGGGTTGTGAAGCGCTTCACATGGCTTTTCAAAAAGATGCTGAGCAATGGCCGGAGCTAGATGAAGAGCTTTCTACAATGGAGGCAGCATCTCTTAGAAGGTTTTGGCAGAGCCAGCATCCCACAAAAATTAAAATCTTCCCACTTTGGAAAAGGGCAACCACTATTGCGGCGGCAGTAGCGGCAATAGTGGTTGGGGTTTATTTTTTTAAATTTAATGATACCGTTAAGATTAAACCAGGCAAAAACATCGCCACGTTGACCTTGGCTAATGGAAAAACCATTGAACTAAGTGATCATAAAACAGGCGTAGCCATTCAGGGTACTCATTTGGTATATAATGATGGATCTTCTGCGTCGACGAATGAAATAGAAGCCATAGAATTGACTGCTACCACACCCAAAGGTGGAACTTATCAGTTTACACTTCCCGATGGCACCAAAGTATGGCTGAATGCCGCTTCGAAACTGATTTTTCCATCGCAATTTAAAGGTGGGGAAAGAAAAGTTCAACTGGAAGGTGAAGCTTATTTTGCTGTCCAGCATAACGCCAAACAACCTTTTCAAGTTTACAGTAAAGGACAGGTAGTTAAGGATATTGGTACAGAATTTAATATAAACGCGTATACAGATGAGCCTTACGTTAGAACCAGCCTTATAGAGGGGATCGCTTCTGTAAGGCCTATTTCCACAATAGGTAGAAAAGATCGCAGAGATAGAGCAGAGGAAATAATATTAAAACCAGGGCAACAAGCACAGTTAAAGGGTAGCGCTATCAAGGTTGCTAAAGTCAATCTTAATGCTGAAGTAGCCTGGAAAAAGGGAGAATTCGTATTTGACAATGAAAGCCTCGGATCTATTATGCGTAAAATTTCCCGCTGGTACAACGTAGATATCGTTTACCGGGGTGTTGATCCGGCAGAAACATTTGGAGGATCAATCTCTCGGTTTGCAGAAGTTTCTAAAGTATTGGAGAATCTGGAGCTTACAGGAGAAATACACTTTAAGATATCAGGAAGAACTATTTATGTCTCTCAATGAACTAAATAACCACAAACAATTAAACTAAACACAGCATGAAAAGAAAACTACCAGATTAGGAATAGCAGATCAATAAGGGGACTCTTATCATACAAACGCAACTCCGACTGCGAATCGGAATTGCGTAATGTTTGAGTCAACCCTTACCGGCAGAGCCGGTAAAAATTTACAGAAACTACTCATGTATTAACCCAAACATTACGAAAGTATGAATAATTATACTATTCACAAGGATGTCGTGTTTCGAAAGTCACGGCCTCTCCAAATCATTAGAGTTTTGCGAATAACGGCATTCCTTTTATTTATAACATTTGTTCAAGTGTCAGCAAGCGGTTTTGCTCAAAAACTGACGATGAAACAAAAGCATGCTACACTCAAAGAGGTCTTTGAGCAGATCAAACAGCAAACCGGATACGATGTAGTCTGGAAGTCGGAACAGTTGAAAAACACCAGGGCCATAACTGTGGACTATATTGATGCAGAAGTTGAAAGAATTCTGCAAGATATCCTTCCAGGGCAGAATTTAGATTATGTGCTTAATGGTAAGGTGTTTGTAATTAAGAGATTAAGTGTTGTTCCTAAGCTGAGAGAAGGACTGCCTGCCTTTCGTGACATGGGGCTGGCTTTATCTACACGAATTGATGTGCGTGGTAGAGTTTTGGGAGAAAATAATAACCCATTGGTGGCTGCGGTTGTCAGAATTAAAGGTACCAGAACTACTACGATAACCGACAACAATGGGGAGTTTATGCTAAAAGGGCTGGATGACAAAGCAATTTTAATCATTTCCTTTGTGGGGTATGAAACTTTAGAAATTAAAGGGGCAGAATCGTCTAATTCCATAAAACTCGTATGGAGAAACGAAAAACTCAATGAAGTACAAATTGTAAGTACGGGTTATCAGGAGCTTCCTAAGGAGCGGGCTACGGGGAGTTTTACCACCATCGACAATAAAACGATAAACCGTAGTGTTTCGACCAATATTCTAGATCGGTTAGATGGGGTAACGAGTGGGCTTTTGTTTACGCGTGGCTATTCAGGTCTAGGCAGCAACAACCCTAAAATTTCTATACATGGTCGGAGTACCCTATTTGCAGGGGCAGAACCCTTAATTGTTGTCAACGGTTTTCCTTATGATGGTACAATTGATCAAATTAATCCAGCTGATGTAGAGGATATTAATATTTTGAAAGATGCTGCAGCCTCTTCTATTTGGGGCAGTAGATCTGGAAACGGGGTGATTGTGATTACCACAAAAAGCGGGCATAACAATCAAAAACTTAAAATTGAAGCCTCCTCCACCTTAACGATAACGGATAAGCCAGATTTGTATTACCCAGCTCAATTGTCGGCTGCTGAATTTATTGATTTGGAACAATACCTTTTTTCCAAAGGTCTTTTTACCTACAATTTTAGTAACCCATATAATGTAGTGTCGGCAGGGGTGGAGATCTTTAATCAAAGAAAAAATAATAAAATTACCAGTGCCGATTCGGCGGCTAAAATTGATGCTTTGAAAAGTTACGACATCAGAGCCGATCTAAATCGGTATATGTATAGACCCAGGGTACAGCAACAATATCAACTCAATTTAAGTGGTGGAACAGAAAATTATAGGTATTACATGTCGGGAGGATACAATAAGAATCTGGAAAGCAGTGTGTCTGCTCATAATGAGCGGCTCACCTTAAATCTGAACAATACCTATGGTTTATTTAACAATCGATTAGAATTATCAGGAGATGTGAATATTGCCTCAATTAAAACCCATGCGAAAACAGCTCCTTATAAGCCTTATACGCCTTACGATCGCCTGGTAGATGAAAATGGGAATTCATTAGCTGTAGTCAGAGATTATCGAATGTCATATGTAGATACCGCAGGCAATGGCAAATTATTAGATTGGCATTTTCGTCCTATTGATGAATTATTGCCCAACCAAGAGGTTATAGCAGATCAATATCGACTAAAAGTCGGTGCAAATTTTAAAATTATAGCGGGTTTGTCCATGAGTACCAATTATATGAGTTTGAATGAATATACCAATACTGAAACGCTTAGTGGGGTGGATAGCTACGCTGCCAGAAATTTAATTAACCAATATTCTTCAATTTCTGGAAATACACTGAACCGAGTGATCCCAATGGGAGGTATTTTTGGTAAAAACAACAATGTGCTCAAATCACAATCCTTTCGGTCACAATTAAATTATCACAAAATCATAGCAAATGATCATGAAATCACTGCTATACTCGGCTATGAAGGAAGTGACAGCCGTTCAAATATAGCTGGTCAGGCCTATTATGGTTATGATGCTGAAACATTAACCAATGCCAATGGGACTATAGATCCTTTAAAACTATATAAGCTTTATTATGGGCAAGGCGCTGGGCGTATTAATACAGCACCCGATTTGAGCAGAGGCATAGATATCAATCAATCCTACTATATCAATGCTTCTTATGGTTATAAAGGCCGGTACATGGTGTCTGGAAGCGCAAGAAGGGACGAATCTAATATCTTTGGCGTAAAAACGAATCAAAAAGGTGTCCCTTTGTGGTCAACAGGCATGGCATGGATCCTGGATAGAGAAAAATTTTATGATCTGGAATGGTTACCAACATTGAAACTTCGTTTAACTTATGGCTATAATGGTAATGTGGATAAAACGGTATCCGCTTATCCAACTGCAGCAGTTTCTTCACAAAATTCATCAAATATCAATGGTGATGCATTTGCCAAGCTCGTAAACCCACCTAACCCCTCTTTAAGATGGGAGCGCGTGAAAACCTGGAATTTAGGATTCGACTTCGGCTTTAAGCGTAGTATTGTTACTGGAAATATTGATTTTTATCAAAAAAATGCTTTCGATTTAATTGGGAATAACCTCATTGCCATGCAATCGGGCATTTCACAATTTAGAGGTAATGGCGCTAATCTACAAACAAAAGGAATTGATTTACAGTTGAATAGTCGAAATTTGACTGGGGTACTCCTTTGGGCGAGTACATTTTTATTCAACTTTAATACCGATAAGGTGACCAAATATGATGTTAAACAAAGTTCAAATGCGAGTATACTAGTCTACAACGGTCAAAATCCTTTAGTGGGCTATCCTTACAATGCAATTTTTAGCTTCCCCTCTGCCGGATTGGATGCTGCTGGCGCACCGCAGGGTTATTTGAATGGAGTGGTGAGTAAAGATTACGGTAAAATTAACAACCTGCTTGATCCCAGTCAATTGATATTTCATGGTTCAGCTACTCCAAAATATTTTGGTAGTCTAATCAATACTTTTAATTATAAAAACTTTGAATTGACCTTCAATATCATTTACAAATTTGACTATTATTTTAGAAGAGTAGGTGTTTTTTCTGGCAGTAATTATGGTTCTGCAGCAGGGTTGAACTATCGCTTAACAGCCTACGATCAGCGTTGGCAAAAACCTGGTGATGAACTTTTGACACATATTCCGGCGCTAAATTATCCTGGGGTTACTGGTCTGGATCAGTTCTTTACCTATTCAGAAGATCTTGTTGGAAAGGGGGACCACATTAGATTACAGGATCTTAGGTTGAGTTATAATTTAGCTAAGCATAATTTTAACAAATTACCATTTAAAAGCGCCAGTGTATTTTTTTATGGCCAAAACCTGGGTATTTTATGGAGACAAAATAGATTACATATAGATCCCGATTTTGGATCTAATAGTGTACCTCAGCCTTTTAGTGGTTCCCTTGGCATTAACCTTACTTTATAAGTTAAAATCATGATAGCTATATATATGAAAAAGATGATGATTATTCTAGGAATTTTCGCATTGCTAGGCTGTACCAAAAAACTGGATCTGAAACCTGATAGTCGTGTAATCGTACCAAAATCAGCAAATGATCTCCAATTAATTTTAGATAATACAGATGTGATGAATATGACCCCTAATATAGGGCTTGTATCTGCTGATGAGTATTTTTTTTCTAGTTTACGGGCATGGCAGTCAACCTATTCTCCTGTAACCAGAACTGTATCAGTTTGGCAAAAGGACCTATTTGCTGGAGAGACTCAAGTAGGTGATTGGACAGGACCTTATAGTACAATTTACTATTGCAATACTGTGCTGGATATATTGGCTACCCAGGATATCAGCAATGATAATGAGAAGCGGATCCTTAAAGGATGGGCACTATTTGCAAGAGCGTATACTTATTATAATTTAGTTAGTATTTTTTCAAAAGCCTATGATCCATTAACCGCATCGCAAGATTTGGGCGTTCCCTTGAAATTAAGTGCTAATATTGACGAAATTCTTCAGCGAGGCAAGCTGGAACAATGCTATAACCAAATCATTTTAGATGCAAAAGCGGCTGGCGACTTGTTGCAACAGGACATCATTTCCAATAAAAGATCACGTCCCTCTAAAGTCGCAGCTTATGCTTTACTGGCAAGAGTATACTTAAGTATGGGTAAATTTACGGAGGCAGAGGCGTATGCAGACAAGACCTTGTCCTTGTATTCAACATTGACAGATTACAATCTAATTAGTAAAACTGCTGATGGGGCATTATCCTTTAATAGTGAAGAGGTAATTTATTTAACCTGTGGATATGGTGATTATGCTGAGATTTCCCCTGGTTTAAGTACAACTTATGGAATCGTTCCCGAATTGATCAATCTATATAATCCCTCGGACTTAAGACTACCCATATATTTTCAGAAAAATACTTTAGGTAATTACAATATTAGAAGTCTATACACTGGTAATAGCTCGCTTTTTTCAGGATTAGCCACAGATGAAATTTATTTAATTAAGGCCGAATGTCTGGCTAGACGCGGCGAAACGCTACAATCCATGAGTTATTTGAATCAATTGGGTATAAAACGATGGGATCCAAAGGCAACTAGTCCATCCAAACCTTATGAAAACCTGACCGCCAATACGCCTGAAATTGCGCTCGATAAAGTTTTGATTGAACGTAGGAAAGCACTTGTATTTCGCGGTATCAGATGGACGGATTTGAAAAGGTTAAATGTGGAGGGGCGGAATATTACCATAACCAGAAAATTAGACGATCAAATATTTACGTTGGAACCCAATAGTCCAAGATATGTACTGCCCATCCCAGACGATGAAGTGGCACTGAGTGGAGTAGCGCAAAACGTTAGATAAAAAAAGTATACTAAAAATCAATAAGATGTACCTAAAAAAAATCAATAAACTAAGCACCTTAACGGTAGTTTTGATGCTAACCGGACTATTAGTGAAGGCACAGCAGCAGCAAGCAAGTCCTGACCTTACAGGGGTCTGGATTTATAACGCTCAAAAAAGTAACCTCGAAAGTTATCCGGCCTTTGTTTTCCCTAAGGGCTTAATTGTGAAAACAAGTCGGGATTCTGTTTTTGTAAGTCAGGTGATCAGCTATGCTGAAGGAAAAATAACGGCAAATACGCAGCCCCAAAAATATGCTTTAGACGGAAAGCCATCGGAAGTTATGGTATCGGATAGCACTAAAGCCAGGCTAACTTTTAAAATCTCAGCAGATCGTAAAAGTGCAACTAAAAACATTCGTTTACTCTACACCAATAAACCTGATCAGGTACTGCGCAATACGAATGACATTTGGACTCTGTCTGAGGATGGAAAGGCGCTGGTCTTGTTATTTACAGATCAAGTAGATGGCAGCAAAGCTTATACCGTAAAAGGAATATTTGATAGATACAATTAAAGCTACGAAAAATGAAAAATATCTGGATATTAGTATTTGCAATGTATTTTGCTGCATGTAAAAAGGATGCTGAGGTTTTTAAGACCACCAGCTCAATAAATGTGATTAACGCAGCGGTAGATCTTGGGGGGCTAAAAGTAAATCCTACAGGAAAAGCTTATAGTTTCGCTAAAACTACAGATCAAGTGCTTTATGGTGCCAATCGATTTTATTATGCAGAACTGGGCTACAAAGTATTGATTGCCGTACCCACTGCGGATACCACAAAATTGTTGTTTAACGAATCCCATCATATGGAATCCGGGTTTTATACCCTATACATTTCCGGGACCGCAGCAAAGGTAGAGAGCATGTTGCTTAAGGAGGTTGATTTTCCTTTTATTAAAACTGATGTAAACACCCCCGCGTCAGCAAATTTTGTGACCAACGTACGCTTTGTAAACTTATCACCCAATAGCCCGGCTGTTAAAATTAAAATTAAAAATAACGCGGTCAATGAAGTGGATAATTTGGCCTACAAGGGGATCAGTAATTGGAACAGGTATACCAATAAAGCAACGGCAACAACGGCATACATTTTTGAAGTAAGAGATGCAAGTTCCGATGCCCTACTATTGAGCTATACGTTTAATGCTACGGTTAGCAATAGATTTAAAAATGTAGCCCTGATCATTAAAGGGCTGGTTGGGACAAGCACAGGGGTAAATGCCTTTGGGATATTTGTTGTGAACTATTTTTAATAGAATTAATTACCAATTTATTATGAAAAATAAAAAATTTTTACTGCTCATCGCAATTGTTTTCATGATCAGCTCATTGAAAGCGCAAAGCTATAGTTTTAACATTAAAGGTAAGCTCGATTCCACTATAGTTGACTATTTTAATAACAAAAGTATCCTGATCAAGCTCTACGATCCGGTGAAAAATTTGCTGGGAGAGGAAGTTATCACTGTTTTATTGGATTCAAAAAGAAGATTCAATATAAATGTGAAGTCTGCTTCAGCATTAACTTATGCTTCGTTTTGGCTTGTAAATGATGGTGTTAACGATTTGATGCTAGGTGCTTTACTGCCATTGACCTTTCCAGCGAGGCCTCACGACGCAGAAGAATATTACTTGTTTGAAAATGGTGATGACATTACTATGGATGTTTGGCCGAAGGGGTATCTTCTTTTTTCTGGAAAAGGCGCAGAAAAATTAAACTGCCAATTCGATATTTATAATATTGAAGGGGGATCAAAAGCTGTAACGAGTAGATGGATTAAACTGGAAAATGCTAAAGACCATGATAAAGCATTTAAATTAAATGCTGATGAGGTAAGTTTAATGACAAAATTACGTTTAAAGTTATTGGAAAGCTATAAGGGTGAATTTAGTGAATCGATATACAATAGAATTTACTTAGATGCGATTGGCAACGCACGTTTATGGGGATTAACTGAAAAAAGTAACTTAATTGTATATGCTCGTAATGAAGCTGCATTGTCCGCGTTTAGAAATTTAAATAAAATGCGTGCTGATCAGGAACTAGAATTGACTGTTGATTCAAATTTTATACCTTATTCTGCCTATTATCCAGCATATATCTTTGAAAAAGAATGGAACATACAGCGGTTGTATGCTAAGGATGCAGCTACTGGAGATTCATTTGTAGGGATGTATGGTGTTTTACAACAAAAATATCAGGGTGCCTTAAGGGATCAATTGCTCATGATAGGTATCAGTAAATTGAATCGTTATTTTTCAGCTGAAATTCAATCGAGTTTAGGATTAGTGATGAAATCCATAACTGACCCTGCTTATAAAAAAACATTGATGGCCTGGCAAAAGAAACAAAATGAAGTCTTTCCATTTGAACTACAAGATACAGCAGGTAACATTCGTAAATTAAGTGATTATAAAGGTAAATTAGTCATTGTTGATTTTTGGTTCACCGGATGTGGGCATTGTGAGATATTAAATAAGACGATGGAAACGATCATTAAAAAGTACGAAAACAATAAAAATATTGTCTTTTTAACCATCTCTTCCGACAGCGACAAAAAGACATGGATAAAAAGTGTCTCAACGGGCTTGTATACCTCTCCAGGTACAATTAATTTATATACGAATGGACTAGGATTGGGACACCCAATTATAAAACATTATGGTTTTTATAGTGCTCCACAACAATTAATCATTGATAAAAATGGAATGTTAATTACATCACACCCCCCTCGTCCAGATGGGGGTGTAGATTATATGAAAAATTTTACTCAAATCATTGATAAGCATCTTAACGGTTTAAATTAATGATTTAAAGCTCGTTGATATTTGACAAATCATATTAAGATATTTTTAATAGCATTAATTACCATTTATTATGAAAATAAATACAAACCCACATATGAATCACTATAAAAAATTTTTACTGCTCATCGCAATTGTTTTCATGATCAGCTCATTGAAAGCGCAAAGTTATAGTTTTAACATTAAAGGTAGGGTCGATTCAACTATAGTTGACTATTTTAATAACAAAAGTATCCAGATAAAGCTCTACGATCCGGTGAAAAATTTGCTGGGAGGGGAAGTGATCACTGTTTTATTGGATTCAAAAAGAAGATTCAATATAAATGTGAAGTCTGCTTCAGCATTAACTTATGCTTCGTTTTGGATTGTAAATCAGGGGAATAACGAAATTGGGCTAGGTAATTTACTGCCATTGATCTTTCCAGCGAGGCCTCACGACGCAGAAGAATATTACTTGTTTGAAAATGGTGATGATATTACTATGGATGTTTGGCCGAAGGGGTATCTTAGTTTTTTTGGAAAAGGCGCAGAAAAATTAAACTGCCAATTCGGTATTTATAATATTGAAGGGGGATCAAAAGCTGTAACGAGTAGATGGATTAAACTGGAAAATGCTAAAGACCATGATAAAGCATTTAAATTAAATGCTGATGAGGTAAGTTTAATGACAAAATTACGTTTAAAGTTATTGGAAAGCTATAAGGGTGAATTTAGTGAATCGATATACAATAGAATTTACTTAGATGCGATTGGCAACGCTGGTTTATGGGGCTTAAGTGAAAAAAGTGGCTTAGTAACATTTGCTCGTGATGAAGCTGCATTGACCGCGTTTAGAAATTTAAATAAAATGCGTGCTGATCAGGAACCAGAATTGACTGTGGATTCAAATTTTATACCGCATTCTGCCTATTATCCAGCATATATCTTTGAGAAAGAATGGAACATACATCGGTTGTACGCTAAGGATGCAGTTACCGGAGATTCATTTGTAAAGCTGTATGATGTTTTACAACAAAAATATCAGGGTGCCTTAAGAGATCAATTGCTGATGATATGTATCAGTAAATTGAATCGTTATTTTTCGGCTGAAATTCAATCAAGTTTAGGATTAGTGATGAAATCCATAACTGACCCTGACTATAAAAAAACATTGATGGCCTGGCAAAAGAAACAAAATGAAGTCTTTCCATTTGAACTGCAAGATACAGCAGGTCATATTCATAAATTAAGTGATTATAAAGGTAAATTGGTCATTGTGGATTTTTGGTTCACAGGATGTGGGTATTGTGAGATCTTAAATAAGACGATGGAAACGATCATTAAAAAGTACGAAAACAATAAAAATATTGTCTTTTTAACCATCTCTTCTGACAGCGACAAAAAGAGATGGATAACAAGTATCTCAACGGGCTTATATACTTCGCCTGGTACAATTAATTTATACACGAATGGACTAGGGTTGGGACACCCAATTATAAAACATTATGGTTTTTATAGTGCTCCACAACAATTAATCATTGATAAAGATGGAAGGTTAATTACCTCACACCCCCTTCGTCCAGATATTAGTTTAGCTGCTATGAAAAATTTTACTCAAATCATTGATAAGTATCTTAACGGTTTAAATTAATGATTTAAAGCGCGTTGAATTCATTCCTATAAAACAAAGTAAAGTGATGCGCTATCACATAGCGCTCACTTTACTTTAGCATTAGAAATTCTTTGGTTTGTTTTAAAATAATTGCAAATTCACAGCCGACTGTTGTGCTGGCGAAGAAGAACTGGGCTTTGTACTGGCCTTTGCTTTATGTTTATTGATCCATGAAGTATAATCTTCGGCTTTAATAGGGTCCTTTAACAAGCCCGAAGCATATTGCATCAAGGCGATTCTGTTTTCTATGACCTGTCTGTATTTTTGCATCAGGTGCTGAAGCTGTTGCTGGATCTTGTTTTTTGGTTTTATCCTGATATTTTTATTAAGCTGATTGATGAGCTGTAAGTTCAGCTCTTTAATGAAATAGGTTAATGCAGATTCAATTCTGGCCTGAAGCGCTTGCTGTTCCTTAAAGCCATTTTGTTTATGCAGCTGTTTTACCTGATTTTGGAAACGGTCCGACAGGGCCAATAAGTCCGTAACTGATTTGTTAAGTTGGGCAAGTAAAGATTTAAACTCCGGCAGGATTGATTTCACAACGTCAGGGTTAGCAGCCATGGTCTCCAATCCGGTATAAATACGGCTGAAAGAAAAATGATTCAGTACCAACTGCAGGATAAAACTTTCCTGCGCAGTGATGAGGATGTTGTCAAGTTCTGTTTCCTTGGCAGGATTCATATAATTGAGAACCTCTGTATTTGATCTTAAGCTTTCAGTACTGATTTTTGATTTTAAAATGAGACCGTTCAGTGTTCTTACACGACTTAGAGCTACATATACTTGTCCGGCGACAAAGGATTTTCCGGCATCAATAATGGCACTGTCGAATGTTAAGCCCTGACTTTTATGAATAGTTACTGCCCATGCCAGCTTAATCGGATATTGAGAAAACTCACCTACCTGTTGTTGAACAATAGCTTCTTCCGTATCGGTTTTGTATTCGAAGGATTGCCATGAAGTTTTTTCCAATAAAAAGTCTTCTTCATTGGGAAAGGAAATGTAGATTTCACCTGCTTTAACGGATTTTACCTTGCCAATTTTTCCATTATAGAATTTACGATTCTCGCCGGTATCGTTCTTGATGAACATAATCTGGGCACCTTCCTTCAATTTTAAGCTTTGCTCTGCCTGCAAGCCTAGATCTCTGAACTCTCCACTTACTTCACCCTCAAAAGTATATTCAGTACCTGTAAGCTCATCCAGCTTCTCTTTATTGATACTATTGGCTTCCGCATTGTGAGAAGTGATGATGATAGGGCTTACCTCATCTGCTGTATTAGGGGTAGGATTATATCTTTTGTTTAACAGTTCCAGTCCGCTTTCGTCGATCTGGTTGTTTCTGATGTCATTTAAAATATTGATGAATTCCGGCTCAGTCTGACGAAATACTGTGCTGAGCTCTATTTGCAAAACAGGGTTTTTGCGGATGACCAAGGCATCAAAAAAATAAGGAGAAGGGTATGCTCTGCTTAAAAATGCCCAGTCTTCCCTTTTGGTAACCGGAGGCAGCTGATATAAATCTCCAATAAGGAGTAATTGTACGCCACCAAAAGGGGCATTGTTTTTCCTTACTGCACGGAGTATGGCATCAATCACATCTAGCAAATCGCAACGCACCATCGAAACCTCATCGATGATCAGGAGTTCGAGCTCATTAAAAAGGCTTGTTTTTTCTCTGCTGTAACTTAAATCAGAAACCATCGATTGAATGGAGAGTATACCCGATTGGAGGTTTTCAAGACTAATGTCTCCCGGAAAAAAAGAGCCAGGAGGCAATTGAAAAAAAGAATTGATGGTAGTGCCTTTAGCATTCATTGCCGCAACTCCTGTTGGAGCGATTACGGCCATCTTTTTCGAACTGGTTTCCTTGATTCGTTTTAGCAGGGTCGTTTTTCCTGTTCCCGCCTTTCCGGTAAGAAAAATACTCTGGTTGCTGTAGTCTATAAAAGATAGGACCTTGTCGAAAATTGAATTAGAAGAACCGCCATTATTCATTCAACAAATTTAATTGAATTTTTTTGCTGTTGTGCGTATTGTTGATAATGTATCACCGAACTTATGCTTTCATAATGCCTTTACTGATCTTCTATAATGGTTGGATACCTACGCCGGAGTTGCTCCGGAATAAAGAGGGGGTTGGTTCGGGTATAGAAATCGAAACAACCCCGTGTCAATAACGACTCAACCCCGACGAAGTACCATAGAAGGTATCCTACCACATAGGACGCACTATAGAAGCACTATGGAACCACTGGTATGCGTTATGCTTCCTATAAGTTCTGCGCTTGAGAAATTCGCCTTAAATTTTTATAGTAATGACCTATGGGTGTTAATTATTTCGGGAATATTAATTAGCTTTGCTAAAAATAGTAGTATTACTGAGATTTTAGCCGATGACCGTAACTGTACTTGCGATTATAGAACCAGATGTTAAGCCAGCACCACCACTGGCAAAAGTGATGAACGAAAGACTTGTACGCTTTGCCAAAGAGCTGCAGGATATACACCTGAAGGGGCTGGAAACAGTTGAACCCTTATTTGATGATGTAGTGATTTACATTGGTTATAATAGTAAATACAGTGTGCGCTGGAAGATTGTGAACGATGTTCCCGGAAGCATAGAGTCTGAAGTTGCTGATCAGTGTGCAAAGCTTGGTTATATTAAATGGAAAACCACTGTTTTTGGTGTGATCGATAAATCTTAGCCCTTTCTTTTTACCAATATCCTTTTATCTGATATTTAGCTCTCTTCAGAGCCATTACAATCTATAAAAATAAATGAGTCCCAAGTGGAAATAATTATTTAAGATTGCACTCGCAATAATTAAATTAATTAGGGGCATAAATGATATACAGCAATTTTTCTGATCAGGAATTGGTAGCCTCGTTAAAAGATGGTAGTGAATACGCTTTTGAAGAGTTGTATAATCAATACAAAGAAAGACTTGCCGGTAATTTATATAAGTTATTGAAATCTGAGGAGCTGACCAGAGAAATCTTACAGGAGTTGTTTTTAAAGCTTTGGGATACCAGAGCACAGATTGATCCTGAAAAATCTTTTAAATCGTACTTATTTAAAATTGCCGAGAACATGGTGATCGATTATTATAGGCGAGCGGCCCGCGATAAAGTAATGCGGGATAAAATGGTTTTGGCCAGTACCGAAATCTATACACACATAGAAGAGCAATTGTTTAGAAAAGAAAATGCGGAGATGCTGCAACAGGCAATTGAATTAATGCCACTTCAGCGGAGAAAAGTATTCATTTTGTGTAAGCTGGAGGGAAAATCGTACAAGGAGATCGAACTAATTCTCGGGATTAATGCAAAAACCATTAACAGCCATTTGTTTCAGGCCAATAAATTTTTAAAACAGCATTTTATGTCCGGTTCCGGAAAGGGCTTGATGGTTATAGTAGCATTGATTTTAAAAGGAATCTAAAATAATAGCAGTTTATTTTACTTTAGGCTAAGTACTTTTTTTTGTTCATACGTATTAGCTGTAAAAAGAGAGAGATTGAAAGATTCGAAACACACCAAAGCACTTTATCAAAGATATCTGGATAACGATTATACGGCTGAAGAGCTGAAAGAGTTGTTGGAATATTTTTACAATTCAGCGAACGAAAATGAATTGAGTAGTATGATTCAAGATGAATTAGAAAGTGAAGAGAATGGTTATGAATCTCATGCTGCAGTTCAATCGTTGCTTCACCGCTTGGATCAGGAGTTACTTGCTGCAGTAAAAGAAAGAAATAAACCTGTAAAAACCATAAGAATATGGTATCGTACAGTTGGGGCTGCTGCAATATTAATTGTTTTGGGTATAGGTATGTTCTTTTATAGCTATAAAAAACAGGTGTCCGAAGATGAGAAGCTGATTGCAGGAAAAAGTATTGCGCCGGGCAAGAACACAGCAAAGCTTACACTGTCCGACGGCAAAACCATTAGTTTAAGCGATGCTAAAATGGGGATCGTAATAGAGGCAAGCAAATTAACCTATAATGACGGCTCTGCTGTTTCTGAAAGCAAGATGCCAACTAAAAATTTAACCGTAAATACTCCTCGGGGTGGGCAGTATAGAATTGTTTTGCCCGATGGTACCCAAGTATGGCTTAATGCTGCATCTGTGCTTAAGTTTCCTTCAAGCTTTGCTTTGCTCAAAGAGCGGAAAGTTGAGTTGATTGGCGAAGCCTATTTCGAAGTAACTAAGGACAAAAACAAGCCTTTTATTGTGAAGAGCAAAGGTCAGGAAGTTCAGGTGCTGGGAACACACTTTAATATTAATTGTTACACGGATGAAGCGAGTATAAAAACTACTTTAATTGAAGGTAGTGTAATGGTGTCAGGAAAGCAGGAACACGTTGTTCTTAAACCCAATCAACAAGCTGTGTTAAACAACGAAATTGAAGTGAAAAATGTGGATGTCGAGAATGAAATTGCCTGGAAAAATGGAGACTTTATTTTTGATAGTGATGAGCTGGAATCTATCATGCGCAAAATATCAAGGTGGTATGATGTTGAAGTCTTTTACACTGAAAAGCCTAGCAAAAAAATGCACTTTGGAGGGATTGTATCAAGGACTAAAGATATATCCGCAGTGTTAAAGATTATGCAGTCAACCGGTCAGGTTAGCTTCAAAGTAGAGGGACATAAAATTACAGTAACACAAAATTAACGCAGCTAATAATCCAGTAACCTAAACCAAACGAACCAAACAAAATGAAAGAAAAAAACTTCTCTTAGTACGGACTACACCCCCGTAAAACAAGGTCAGGGATGCGCTAACACCCCTGACGGCGTTCGGGCCGATGCGTCAAAGATGCGACTAAACAACTTATTTACGATCAAAACCCAAACTATTCAAATGTATGAATTTTTACAAATTTGTATGTAGTCTTCCTGGCTACGTCATTAAATGCCTATCAGTTAAGGGCTTGATTTTTAACTGGGTCAGGCAAACCAATAGAAGAAAGCTGCTTATGCGAGTTAACTTGACTATATTGATTTTAGTTACCACCTTTCTACAGGTTTCTCTTGGAGCAAGAGGACAACTTGTAACCTTAAATGAAAAAAATGCACCGCTTGAAAAGGTGTTTAAAGAGATCAGAAAACAGACCGGATATGATTTTTTCTACGATTCTGATCTGATAAAAGCAACGAAACCCATCAGTATCAACATGAATAAAGTTGATCTTAAAGATGTTCTTGATTATTGTTTTATTAATCTGTCATTAGTTTATGCATTAGAAGAGAAAACGGTTATTGTTAAAAAGGCAGGCACAACATTTAATTTCAGAAAAGATATTGATGTAAGAGGCAAGGTCCTGGACGAAAAGGGGAAACCTTTGGTTAATGCAACTGTAAAAGTTAAAAACACCAATAAAATTACGAAAACCAATAGTCAGGGGGATTTTGAGTTTAAAGGTGTAGACGATAAAGCCATATTGGTTATTTCTTTCCTGGGTTTTAAAACCAAAGAAATACCAGCCAATCAGCACAGTCCCTTTAACATTACCATGGAAACGCAATCGGCCGAATTGGAGGGGGTAAATGTGGTTTCTACAGGTATTGTTGATAGAAATCTAAATACCTTTACCGGTGCAGCTGATCGCATTACCAAAGAAGAGCTGCAGCGTGTCAGCAATAAGAATATTGTTCAGAGTTTGAAGGTTCTGGAGCCATCCTTAATGATCTTTGACAATTTGAATTTCGGCTCAGATCCAAATGCTATGCCCCAAATGACACTTCGGGGTAATTCATCCTTCCCTCAAGATGCATCAAGTGATTTGAAAGGTGATTATATCAATAATCCCAATCAACCACTCTTTATCTTAGATGGTTTTGAAGTGGGGCTGACTAAAGTTGTGGATCTGGATATGAATCGTATCGAAAGCATCACTATCCTTAAAGATGCCTCAGCCAAAGCTATATATGGTTCAAAAGCTGCCAATGGAGTCGTTGTCATTGAAACCAGGAAAAACACAGAGAATAAAGTCCTGGTTACTTACAATGGAAGTTTGGATGTGGAAGTGCCAGATCTGAACAGTTATAACCTGACCAATTCTGCAGAAAAGCTGGAAGCAGAAAGGATTTATGGTATGTATTCCCAAATAAGTCCATACGCTCCCAACTATGCCACCCAATTGACATTGGATCAGCAATATAACCAACGCCTCAAATCGGTGCTTTCTGGTGTCAATACCGATTGGATGTCTTTGCCACTCCGGAATGCCATTGGTCAGAAACATGGTGTATCCATGGAGCTTGGGGACCGTGATTTGAAATTAATTACCGACTTTTCTTATAATAACGTGGCTGGTGTCATGAAAGGCTCAGACAGAAGTGTGATAGCGACCTCAGCGATGATGTCTTATCGATTTAAAGGGTTCTTATTCCGTAATATCATCAGCTATACAGATGGGACCAGTAACGATTCTCCATACGGAACTTTTGCTGATTATTCCAAAATGAATCCTTATTGGACGCCTTATGATGAATTTGGAAATTTAAAGAAAAATGCAGAAACCGGACTTGTTCCTTATGTTGGAAGTACTTCAACAGCTATAATACCTTTCCCAAATCCTTTGTATAATTCTACGTTAAATACGAAGCTATCCAAAAAATACACGGAATTCACCAATAATCTTTATTCCGAAATCATGCTGATGAATGGATTAAAAATGCTTTTGCGCGGAAGTTTTACCAATACAAAAAACCAAGCTGATGAATTCTATCCGGCCAACCACCTCAAGTTTGATAATTATAAGGATGATGACTTTTTCAGAAAAGGGTCGTACAAGAAGAATGAAGGAACACAAATGCGCTATTCGGGCGATATCAATGTCAACTATAACAAACCATTTGGAGAAAAACATTTACTGTTTGTCAATATGGGGGCTACTATTAGTCAACGTACGTTTGAAGAAGTCATATACAATACAGAGGGATTTCCTAACGATCGGATGAATGATATTCTATTTGCAAAGCAATACAGTAAATATCAAAACAGACCATCAGGATCAGAAGGAACCACGCGTGATTTGGGCATATTATCCATTGCCAGTTATTCCTATGATAACCGGTTCTTTGCGGATGCTTCTATTCGCAGTTCTGCCTCTTCACAGTTTGGAGCCAATAAACGTTGGGGTACTTTCTGGAGTACTGGAGTGGGGTGGAATATTCATAATGAAAAGTGGATGAGTGATCTTCATATTTTTGAAAGATTAAAAGCCAGAGCTTCCATGGGATCTACGGGGTCGCAAAACTTTAGCTCTTACCAATCTATCTCCACATACAGCTATTTTATGGACAAGGTGTACCAGGGGTTTTTAGGGTCTTACCTGAAGGGACTGGCTAATCCGGATTTGAAATGGCAGCAAAAAATGGATTACAACGTAGGAATGGATTTTTCTATGCTACGCAAATTAACGGGTAGGTTTGATTATTATAGATCCATTACTGAAAATACACTAGTGGACTTTACACTTCCTCCTTCTACCGGATTTTCCAGTGTAAAAGAAAATTTAGGTAAGATCAAGAATATAGGTATGGAATTGATGTTGACTTATAATATTTATTCTGATCCCAAACAGCGCTCTTTCTTCTCTGTTACGGGGTCAGCAATCAGAAATAAGAATGTGATTGTTTCCATATCTGATGCCTTGAAAACTTATAACGAAGCTCAGGATAAAATTGCGGGAGATAGGTTCAACAATAAACCTGTAACAAAATACTACGATGGTGTCTCGATGGATGCGATTTGGGCGGTACGTTCTTTAGGTATAGATCCGGCTAACGGTCAGGAAATCTTTTTGACTAAAAACAACGAAAAGACCTACACTTATTCTCCTGCCGACCAGGTTGTTGTTGGGAATAAGATTCCTAAAATATCGGGTTCATTTGGTCTGAATGGGGAATACAAAGGCGTGGGACTTTCAGCTTATTTTAGATTCCTTTACGGTGGACAGATGTACAACCAAACCTTGGTAGATCGTGTTGAAAATGTGGATATGAGTTATAATGTGGACAAACGTGTGTTGAATAGTACATGGCATCAACCGGGTGATATTAAGCCATTTAAAGCATTAGGGTCTGTGGAAATTCAACAGCCAGATGGTTCCTGGTTGAGACAATTTGTACGCACCCAGGTTTCGGATCGTTTTGTGATGAATCAGAATGAAATATCACTGGCCTCTTTGAGTTTATCTTATGATTTTTATCGTTGGAATTACCTGAAACAAATGGGGATTGAGCGTTTGCGTTGTGCCTTTTACACGAATGATGTATTCACGGCTTCGACCATACCGACTGAACGCGGTTTGAGTTATCCGTTTGCCAGAAAATTTTCATTTAGCTTATCTGCCACATTTTAAAACTAAAAAAATGAAAAGAATTATATTCGCAATTATAGCCATTCTGAGTTTAAGCTCTTGCAAGAAATGGCTTTCCATTTCACCTAAATCGGAAATTGCCTCCACTGAGCTTTTTAAATCGGAACAAGGCTTTAAAGATGCGCTGATGGGCGCATATTTATTGATGACTGATAAAGGTACTTATGGATTTGAAAGCACCATAGGTTTTGTAGATGTTTTGGCTCAACAATATCCAACAACAGCTTCCGGACATCCTTATGCCAATGTCTCTACCTACCAATATCTTAATGGAACGGTAATGGGCATGAAGGATAATATCTGGTCAAAAAACTACTCGGTTATTGCCAATTTGAACAATATCATCAATACCATTGATAGCTATAAGGATAAGATGCATCCAACCCATTATGCCATGATTAAGGGCGAAGCTCTGGGTTTAAGAGCTTTTATACACCTGGATCTTTATAGACTTTTTGGCTATGGCAATTTGAAAAATGCACCACAAGGTTTAAATGTAGTGGGACTCCCTTATGTCAATACCTACTCTAAGCAGATTACACAACCAGTGGCGGGTAGAGACTATCTGGACAATGTAGAAAAAGATCTTTTGGCGTCTGAAGCCCTAATGTCTAAGTATGACATTGTTCTGAATACATCAAGTTTCGATCTGGGTGTTGAGATTCCAAACCAGGATCAATTTTACAATAACAGAAGAATGCGTTTTAATTATTACGCGGTTAAAGCCACTCAAGCCCGTTTGTATCTATGGAAAGGAGACTATGAGAAGGCCAGAGATGCAGCAGAAATCGTAACGACCAAAGGGTGGGGTACCCTGGTATCCTTTAACAACGGTAATATCAATGATCCGAATGCAGTAAACAAGGATTATACCTTTAGCACCGAGCATATCTTTGCCTTGAATGTGCAGAATATGTTCGAATATATTAAACCTTATATTGACCAATATGGACCGGATGGATTAAATACAAATAACCAGAGGTTAGCGCATAGCGGTAGCATTGCTAATACCTTATATGAAATCAGTACTAAGGACGGGATGTCTCTTTCTGATTATAGGTATAAGGAGCTTTATAAAAAGATTTCTCAAACGGATTATCTATTATTAAAATTTACCTATGTGACCAATTCAACTTTCAAAGACCGCATGCCTTTGATCAAGCTGCCGGAGATGTTTTATATTTTAGCTGAGTGTTATAATGAACTTGGTAATAGTTTGTTGGCGGTACAGCAACTAAACACGGTACGTACCAATAGAGGGATTGCAACGACCTACAAGCTCAGTGAAAGTTTAAATCAAGAGCAGGTACGGGCCGAAATACAGCTGGAATACCGTAAAGAATTTGTGAGTGAAGGCCAACTCTTCTATTTCTATAAACGAAGAGGCAATTTGACTATTCCAAATACCAACAAAGCGATGGACAATAGCGTATATGTGCTACCCCTTCCACAACGAGAAATCGAACTGGGCAATTAATGGTTAAAATTCTAGCACCAAAATATTATGAAAAGAAATAAAGCAATTTTTAATCTTTCGCTCTTCCTTCTGTTGCTTCTGGGCGCTTGCAAGAAAGAGCAGTTGAAAATCTATGAGGATAAATCCCCATCCCTGTATGGGCTTTCCGGTTATTCGTATTCCTTTATTGAGGATCTTACAGCGCAAACGAAGACCATCTACCTTACGGTCAGGCTATCCGGTGAACTGAAGAATTATGATCGTAACTTCAAAATAGAGACGGTCTTCGATAGTACAACTACTGCCAAACCCGAATGGTTCGAAATTAAAGAAGGTGTATTACCCAAGAATAGCACTGAAGGGCGTGTCGCCATTGTCTTGAAACGTAATAAAACTGTAGATACCTCTTTAGTTAACCTGACTGTACGACTTTTACCTTCAAATGAGTTGGGTACGATGCTTGGTACGATGTCCAAAGTAACCTGGACGGCTAAGATCATCCAACCTGTTAACTGGTCATGGATGCGCTATTATTTGGGGGCGGATTTTTCTACAGGCTGGTACCAATTTGTAATGCAGGTAACTGGAAGAACCTCTTTTCCTTACTATCCTACCTTAGCGAGCTCTGACCCTGTAACTTGGTGGATGTCGGCAGGTGAAATACAAGCCTGGGGATTGAAAGTGAAAGAAGCACTTATCGAGTATAATCTGCAACACCCGAATGATCCTTTTATTCACAATGATGGTCCCAAAAAAGGCCTTCCAGTTGTCTTTTACTAAATTTTAACAAAAAGAAATGAGACATATTATCTATACATTATTTTGTATCACTGTGCTAATGGGGTCCTGTATTAAGGACAGGTCAACACTGAATCTTTATAAGGTCTCCAATATAGGCATTGATACTGCAGGTTTACCTGTAAAATATACAGTATTCCAACAGGGCACATTATCAGTAAAACCCACTGTAACTGTAGAAAATACCTACAGAGAGCGTCTGAAGTACAAATGGACAATGAATGCCTATCAAGGGTATGAGCGTGTGGTGGGTACCCAAGAGCATCTTAATGCCGTCATCACCGAGTTGCCTTCAGCAATTTCGTATAAATTGATTTTTACGGCAACAGATTCCACAAATAATGTCAAGGCTTTTTTTACCTGGGACATAACCGTTATTTCTCCATTTGGTCAAGGCCTTATTGTGGCAGATACCCGTGATGAGCAGAATAGTGATGTCAATCTGATTATGGCCTTTAACTTTACAACGTCAATATTAAAAGACAGTGCAAGCACAAATATTATGCGTAATGCTTACAGTACTGCTAATGGTCAAAAGATCAACGGAATTGTCAAACGACTCAGCTACCACAAGTATAATAGTTATAAGGATGTTACTTTCATGACTGACAAATCCTTTATCCGTATTGACCCCAACTCTTATATGAAGAAAAGTTTAGATAATGAACTTTTTGCCCTTCCGCAGGATAAGATTCAACCTGATGATATATCTACAGCCCACTACCTAAATCAACACCAGTATATCATCAATAATGGAAAAGGCTATGGTCGGTATGGCGACAGTCAAAAGTTCGGCTATTCTTTCCTGGCATCTGATAAGAAGGGCTATCAGGCCAATAAAATTTTGGGATTACAAAATCCGGGCGTAGTGCAATCTGGGGGTGTCTTGTACGATGAGTTAAACAACCGCTTCCTTTTATTGCCGAGGATGACCTCTATGGCCGATCCACTCAGAAATTTTGATGCAACAGATCTGAACAATCCCTTAACTAAATTTGATCCCAATAATATGGGCAACAAGACCTGCAGGTACTTATTTGAGGGTTATGATGCACGTATTATTGCCATTATGAAAGAACGTGATCAGGATAAATACTACGCCTACCAGATTAAACTAACAAATCCCTTTACAGGGGCAATGGGAATAGCCGTTAATGACCTTAGTCAAAATCCCGAAATTAGCACTGCGAAGTACTTTACCTCTTCCAATATGGAGCAGGTCTTATTCTATGCCACAGAATACAAAGTTTATGCGACCATCACCGAAATTGGAGTGCCTTCAACGACCAGTCTACGGTATACAGTAAAACCGGGAGAGAAGATCACAGGTATGAATATTTATTATGGTGCAGGGGTTTACGATCCAGGAGCAGGACGTATGTATTTGCCTAGCACAAGTGACCCCACAAATTGGGCTAAGCGTGTAACACTTAATGCTGCTCAACGATTGGTCATACTCAGTACTTATAATGAAAGTACCAAAGAAGGAAAGATTATCACTATTCCTATTGAAACATTAGGCGTAGGAGGGTTAGTGACCAATCCGGATTACATCCGCACCTATGATGGTTTTGGAAGAATTACTGCATTTGGTATTCAGATTTAGTATACATTTTTAGGTTTTGGAGGTATTATGGCCTTCAAAACCTAAACTAACGTGAGGACTGCTAGAAGTCAAAAATAAATAAGTATTAAAATAAAACAGTTCAAAAAATGAAAAGTTTAAAAGTAATAGTATTCGGTATCTGCCTTATTTTATTGGGGCATGAGGGGTTTTCTCAAGGGATTAACTTTCAGCACAACCTGGAAGAAGCCATGAAATTGGCCAGGCAGGAAAACAAAATGATTTTTGTGGATTTCTATACCTCATGGTGTGGCCCTTGTAAGGCTATGTCGGCCGATATATTTCCACAGAAATCTGTGGGCGACTTTTACAATGATAAATTTATCAATGTCAAGATACAATGCGACGATTCAGGTTATGGAGTAGAATTAGGCAAACAATACAAGGTGCAGGCTTATCCTACCCTGATGTATCTGGATGCCAATGGTACCACAGTACACTCTGTAGCGGGTGGTATGGACACACGAGGCTTTATCGAATTAGGAAAGACTGCCTTGGATCCCAACAAAAATCAACTGGTTCTGGTCAAACAATGGGATGCTGGTAATAGAGATCAGGCTTTTATGGCCAGGTACTTCCAGATGCTGATCAGATCTTACCGCGGTGATAAAGCGCACTACGATTTTGAAAAGTATTTTGAATCGCTTCCCAAAGACAAAAAAGCTTCCAGGAATACCTATGATCTGATGAAAGTTGTTAATGTGGGACCTTTCTCCCCATCTTTTGAATACATGGAGAAAAATACAAAGGACTTCTATAAGTCCATTGGAAAACCAAAAATCGACAGCGCTATTGCTACCGCTTATCTTTGGTATTTTAAGGGGCTGCAAGCCGGAGGTTTTAGCAGTAAGGATGGTATGACCGAGTTTAATGCCAAAATGAAGCTGTTCAAAGATAAGAAATATCCTTTCTACGATGAGTATGCAGAGTATTATGCTGTCTTTGACTCTAAAGGTGCCGACGGGAAAGATGACATCAATCTCTATATGAAAAGAGGCACAGACTTCTTGAATAAATATGGTAAAAAGAATGATGCTTATGCCGTATCGTTGACCAGCATGTTAGGCAATTGGACTGGTGGCAAGGATAAGGGTGCTGCAGGCATACAATGGATGGAAGAACTGTTCAAGCGGAATAGAGATCCTAAGTATTTGAACACTTATTTTTATATCCTATGGCGCAACTATCATTGGGATCAAGCTTTAATAGTAGGTGATGAAATTAAAGCGAATCTGGTAAAAGAAGGGAGCTCTACGAAGACTATAGACGACCAAATCAAAATGGTAACCGATGCAAAAGAAAAGTATAAAAATAGATCTTAATATTAAATGAAGAAATTAATTTTAACAGCAGCGATGTCCTTCCCTTTGTTGGTTTGGGCTCAAAATGATACGTTTAGTATTGAAGGAAAAGTGACGAATGCAAAGAATGGTGCTAAGGCCTATTTAACATACATGATTGGGGGCAACAGGGGGACAATAGATTCTGCTGAATTGAAAAATGGAGCGTTTTCATTTTCGGGTAAAGTTGCAACTCCAGGTATTGGCACGATAACACTTTCGCATGACGGAATAGGTAGAGGAGGCAAGGATCCCGACAATTACAAGGTGTTTTTAGATAAAGGTGCAATTGTGTTGTTAGCAAAGGATTCTATTAAATATGCGACCGTTTCTGGGGCTAAATTGAGTGTGGAATACGTACGTTATAACCAGCTTTTTGCTGCACAAACATTGGCTCAAGCTGGTTTAGATAAGGAGTGGGCGGCTGGAACTGAGGAGCAGAAAAAAGACGGAACCTTAGCGAAGCGCTTAAGGGCAAAGTTTGAGCCTATTACTGCGGAAAAACAAAGGATTCAAAGTGAGTATATTCAAAAGAACCCGGATTCGTACTTTAGTTTGGTGGCTTTAAAAGAAATAGGTGGGTCACAGCTTGATGTAGGAAAGATCGAGCCTGTTTTTAATACCTTATCGGCATCGCTAAAAAACAGTGCTTCCGGGCAAGCGTTTGCTAAACAAATTTCTGCAGCTAAAGCAACAGCAAAAGGTGCCATAGCTCCGGATTTTGTACAAGCCGACATAAACGGTAAGGAAGTAAAGCTTTCTGATTTCAAAGGGAAATATGTATTGCTGGATTTCTGGGCAAGCTGGTGCGGTCCATGTCGCGCTGAAAATCCAAATGTTGTAGCTACTTTTCACAAGTTTAAAGATAAAAACTTTACAGTTTTAGGCATTTCTTTAGATAATCCGGGGAAAAAGGAAGATTGGTTGAAGGCTATTGAGAAGGATAAATTGGAATGGACACAATTAAGTGATTTGCAGGGATGGAAAAATGCTGTGGCTGGTCTTTATGGGGTTAGAGCAATTCCGCAAAACTATTTGATTGGTCCGGATGGAAAGATCATTGCCAGCAATTTGAGAGGTGATGATTTAGCGGTAAAACTTGAGGAGATCTTGAAGTAGGTACTTAAATTCATCAACACTATTTGTATAAATTGTTCGTTTTAATTGAGTATTCTTTTTAAGATGTGAAACTTATTTTTTATCATTACGGACACAAATACAACAACACAAATGAAATTTTTAAGAACCAGTTTATTATTGGCAGCTATTGGTCTGCTTACAATGTCCGTGCAATCTTGTAAAACAAAGAAAGCAATTGTTCAACCACCCGCACCAGTTGAAAAACCGGCACCTCCTGTTGAAGAGAAAAAACCTGAGCCTACACCTGAGCCAAAACCAGCGCCTGTAGAAGAAAAACCTGATTACAACTTTCATAATGTTCAGTTTGAGTTTAATTCAGGAGTATTGAAGACAGCGTCATTTGAAGTGTTGGATAGGATTGCTGCCGAAATGAAGAAAGATCCATCGGTAAAATTTGCGATCAATGGTCACTCTTCAATTGAAGGATCTGCGGAACACAACATGTCGTTGTCTGTAGATAGAGCAAACTCTGTGAAGTCATACCTGGTAAATGCAGGGATTAGCGGAAGTCGGTTAATTGTAAAAGGTTATGGCGCTACAAAACCCGCTGTACCTAATACCACAGAAGAGGGGAGAGCTTTGAATCGTAGGGTTGAGTTTAAGCTTCTTTAATTAAGAAAAGTTTTATAAGCCGTCCGAAAAGACCTTTTGTCGTTTCGGATGGCTTTTTATTTACATACTCGTTTAGAGCTGACTAATCTTATCACCCTTGATAGGTGAATAATCAGATTTAACAGTACCGTTTACTGTGACCTTATCAAAAAAACATTTAATCCCTGTAGCCTGGTTAAAATCTTCTGTATCCTGAATATGGAAATGTAAATGCGGTTCAGATGAATTTCCCGAATTGCCACATTGGCCTAAAAGCTGTCCCGTCTTTACTTTGTCTCCTTGTTTGACCCTTACTGTACCTTGTTTGAAATGGGCAAATAAGATATACTCATTTTGCTGTGTCTTTAAAAGTATTGAATTGCCCAATGTATGCATGGTATTCATTAAACCAGGGATATTATCTTTTACGCCGTCAACAGCAAATACAACTTCTGCTTCGCATGGAGCAGTAAGACTCTGGCCAAATGCATAATAATCTTCGTTCTTTTTGCCGTCAGTTTTATGACTTTTTCCTTCCGGATTGGTGATGATCATGTCAAAGGCATTCTTCTGCATTTTGGCAACAACATGGTAATTCTGCTCTTTTGTATCGCCACCCCAGAATACAGTCCATTCTCCTTTAAATGGTAACTGCATCTTGCTTGTATTTCGTTTCTGGATCTCTGGACTTTGCTCTTGGAATGGTTTGGCATATATACCCGTAATTGCCTTGTTTTTATCCACGCTAAGGCTCAGTTGTATTGTCCCTTTTTCCAGTTCTGTTTTATAAACTCCAAATGGTTCCTGGTAATTGATGAATTTAGTTTGTTTTATATTGCCATAGTTGCTTTTGAGGTGAGAAAGAAATGCTTTAGTTTTTTCTAATGGCAAAGCGACTTTGGTTTCTGAACTAAACAAGTTGAAAATGCTATCTGGCTGCTCAGCATTATAATAGGTCTGGAATTTAGCCATTGCATATTTACTTGCGGGACTTTCAGTCTGAGAAAAGCTAAGTGCTATAGTAGAAATTGTAATGAGTAGAGTTAGGAAAGCAGATTTTTTCATGATCTAATATAAGTACAATTCGTGATTTTAATATGAGCTTTTAATGAGAAGCTTATACCTTTGTGAGTCAATACGAAGTTATGCCTGTAAAATACCTGTTCCTTTCCATATTTGTACTTTTTTGTGCTGCTTCTAGTGCACAGGAAGCTATTGATTGTAAAAAGTTGTTAGACACAGAGCCTTATTTTGTAAAGCACAAATCATCAGAAAAGGACAGCCTGCTGAAACGCGATATTACCATCCTTAAACATTGCGGTAATTTTGAAACTATTGATAGCGTGTTTCTAAAAGGCCCTATGCTAGGTGCTTTAATGCTGGATCAGGTTAGGATTGGAAAATCTGCTACTTATCGTACGCTTATAGATTATTTTAACGACTATAAAAAGACAATTGCCTATAAGGATTTTGTAAAGGGATTGGTTCTTTATAAAGAGCTGGCATTAAAGAAAGTTAACCTAGACAGTTGGGAAACCGATAAGGAACTATTTGTCAGAATGGGGTTTACTGCCGGCGATCTGGAGGATTTTAAAAGCTTTCTGACAAGTATGGCTGGGCAGGATTTAACCTATAAAGCTGCTTTGACCAGGTATATGAGCGACATTGAAACCATGCGGGTAGATAAATAGACCTTCTCAGCTGTTAAATGAAACGAGTAATTTATGTGATTTTTTTGTTAATTAATCAAATTACTTTTTTACATTTAAACTAACCAAATATTCCACATTATGCTCTTTCTCTTTTCAAAAAAAGAAAATGTCGTTGCTGTTCTTCAGGCACTGGTAAAAAAACTAAATGTTCGTGTAAGTTATGAAACCATCAAATCTTCGCTGCATGAGCATCCTGACTCCCCAAGCCTGTTGGCCCTTAGCGATTGCCTGACAGGATGGAAAATCCCCAACAATGCTTATCAGATTGATAAAAGCGATTACAATCCAGTTGACCTGTCCTTTCCGTTGATCGCCCACCTTCAGAAAACCGGGCAGTTTATCCTGATCAACAACATCAGCAATGGATCAGTGAGCTATACCGACGAGGAAAAAAGCAACGCCAGTATGCCCGAAAAGGATTTCCTTTCCCAATGGGGTGGGATAGTATTGTATGCAGAGGCAACAGCAGAAAGTGGTGAAGCTGCATACAAAACACAACGCTTTAAAGGAACTTTAAATCAGGTGCGGGTGCCAGCACTGGTTTTTGCTGTTTTCGGCTGCCTGATATATGTCTTTTTCCAGTATAACTTTACCTGGATGTTTACAGCTTTGACTATACTGGGGCTGGCAGGGCTTACTGTGAGTGTTTTATTGCTTATTTATAGTGTTAATGCTAGTAACCCCTTTGTACAAAACCTTTGCAGTCTGGGTAAAAAGAACGACTGTAATGCCATCTTAAAATCTAAAGAAGCAAAGGTTACCGATTGGCTAAGTTGGAGCGAAGTAGGTTTTTTCTACTTTGCAGGATCATTGCTTAGTTTGTTATTGGTAAACAATGCATTGCCTTATCTGGCGATCCTGAATTTATGTTGCCTGCCTTATACCTTCTGGTCGCTCTGGTACCAGTATAAGGCCAAAAACTGGTGTGTGCTGTGCTGTACAGTTCAGGCTCTGTTGTGGCTGCAGTTCATCGTTTTTGTAACAGGTGCCGGATATGTGGTGCCTGCACCTGAAATAACTACAATTGTAGCCATGCTCTTTAGCTTTGCAATTCCTGTTGTATTATGGGCATTTGTAAAACCATTTATGCTGAAAGCTGAGCAGGTCGCGCCTTTAAAACAACAACTGAAAAAGTTTAAATACAACAGCGACCTGTTTAACCAGGTTTTGACCAATCAGCCACGCTTTTCTGTGCCCAATGACATTATGCCGATTGTACTGGGTAATGCTGAAGCAGAAAATACCATTACTATGGTCAGTAACCCGTTCTGTGGTCCATGTGCTACAACACACAAAACACTTGACCAGTGGCTGAACACCCGTGACGACATCCAGGTAAAGATTGTCTTTACCACAGCCAACCACGATGACGATCCGAAAACAAAAGTTGCAAGGCACTTAACTGCGCTTAGCTTACTGGAAGACAGGGGTAAGGTTGAGCAAGGATTAAATGATTGGTATAATAGTACTAAGAAAGACTATGAAGCCTGGGCTAAAAATTATCCAATACAGGTTAGTAAGGAGATGGAAGTGGTTACCCAAAGACAAAAGGAATGGTGTGAGTTGACAGAAGTGACTTTTACACCGACTATTTTGGTTAATGGTTATAAGTTACCGGATCCTTATAGGTTAGATGATATCAAATATTTGTTGAGCTAAAGGGTTTGTGTATACAAAATGGATTGTTGAGTTGCGGCGATGCCGTTCAATTAACCAGCATAAAGTTATAAAATTAATGCCGCTTAAGTAGTCCGGGTGTAATTGAGGTACAATCTTAAAACAAATAAGGTAATTTTATGAAAAATTTTAAAATGCTTAACAAAACTGAGATGAGGAAAATTGTAGGAGGTCTAGTTGTGTGCCCTCCTGGTTATACCCCTTGTAGCGATAGTGGATGTATGCCAATAGAAGAACCGGGCGGTTGTGATGAAGGTGTTGGAATAGTCGTCGATACTAGTAAGATAGAAGCTTGTAGACTTAAGAAGGATGGTGATTATTGTGTTTGGTCACATGATGGGATCCCAGAAGGGGGATATTGTCGATCATTTATGGCCGGAGAACTGCATTGTTCAGATCTTAGGTAAATAATCACTTAATTTTAGCAGATCTTGGAGAAAGGTCTGCTAGAATAAAATCAAGATAACTATGACTAAAATAATAAAATTAAAACTTTTTTGCATATTCAGCCTTTTGTCCTTGTTCTCAAGTAAACAATCTTTTGGTATAACAATAGATACACCTACTATAATAGCAGGTAAATCTAAAATAACAGGAAGAATAATAAGTCCGAATGACACGAACAAGAATAACATTTTTGTAAATATTACTGTTTCACAACCAATTTCCGGAGAGTTTGTTAAATATAAATCGTTTGTTGATCAATCAGGGAAGTTCTCTATTGATGTTGATGTTGAAACAGCTATTTCTCTGATTAGCTTAAATACCAGTTTAAATCCAGTGAAGTACCTTCTTATTAAATTGACAAGTGGTGGTATCACTAACCTTGATATTGCTTATAATTCGGATAATGAAATCAAAAATATTGACGTTACGCCTGCTATGAATCAAAATGATATGACCCAAGGCTTTGAGGTTATGAATAAAATGATTGAATATAGATCGGGTAGAACACTGGAACCTTTGTATAATAAAAGTACGGATTATTTTCTGAATTATGCTAAAACCGCTATATCGGAAAGATTAGAGATTGTAAATAACGATACATCTATATCAAAAGAATTAAAAGGAGTTTTGTCCAAAGATTTCCGTTTATTCCAATATGTTGGATTCGTCTTTGATTACAAAAAATATATGATGCTTAATTATCACAACACAAATGATGATAAAAGTAAAAACCCTGATATCCAAAAAATTGACAGATCATATTATCATTTTTTGAAAGATTTTAATCTCAATGATCCACAATATCTGAATTGTTTTACGTTCCAGGAA
Organism: Candidatus Pedobacter colombiensis; assembly: GCA_029202485.1. NCBI lineage: Bacteria > Pseudomonadati > Bacteroidota > Sphingobacteriia > Sphingobacteriales > Sphingobacteriaceae > Pedobacter > Candidatus Pedobacter colombiensis. Next base: position 879,380 of record CP119313.1, read on the forward strand.
TTTCAAAAAGAAATTCTTCAAAATGAAATATTAGGGCTCCCTGTGATTGGAGAAAGTGATATTCCCTTTTGGTTGGCAAATGCGAAAGTTATTTTATCGGATTTAGTTGGATTCGACAATGGGCCATACTATGATATTTTAGCGGCCAATGCCTATGCCAGACAGCTAACTGAAGAAGTAAGACCGCTAACCGAAAAACAAAAAGAGAATATCGTAAATTATTGGAAAAAAGGAGAAATTGCAAAAATACTATTTCGAAAAAATCAACAGGTTGTTGACTTGGACAAATTCAAATCACCAGCTGTTGTAAATGACATATCATTAGTTTCCGAAGATAAAGTTATTGAAGCAATTGTCTCTAAACATAAGGGTAAGGTTGTTTTTATTGACCTTTGGGCAACATGGTGTACTCCTTGTTTGGATGCAATGCAGCAATTCAGAAGTACAAAAAATGAGTTTCGGGATAAGGATGTTGCATTTGTGTATATAACAAACGGTTCTTCTCCTCGAAAGCTATGGGAAGAAAAAATTAAAGGAATAGGAAATGAACATTATTATCTGACAGGTGCTCAGTGGGAATACATCATGAACCATTTTAAGTTCGAGGGTATTCCGTCATATCTATTATATAATAAAAAAGGTGCGCTCATCAATAAATTTACAGCCTTTCCTGGAAATGACAAAGTGAAAGGGATGATTAACGGCTTGTTGTAAAATGAGCAAACTCTTCCCCCCAGTACCTATACATTTGATGTCTGGATAATTTTATAATAACATCTTTTTTCGGGTATTTCTTTAATATTTATAACTTAACAATCGCTCAATCTTGACAAAATTTCCCCATTATAAACAACCCGACCAGATGGACTGCGGTCCCACATGTTTGCGTATAATTGCCAAACACTACGGCCGTAATTATACCTTACAGCGTTTGCGAGAAATTTCCGGTATTAATCGTGAAGGGGTTTCTTTGCTTGGAATCAGCGAAGCAGCCGAAAAAATTGGTTTTCGCACAACAGGGGTAAGATTAAGCTTGGAAAAGCTGTTGGAAATAGATCTTCCGTGCATCCTACATTGGCAGCAAAAGCATTTTGTGGTCCTGTACAAGATCGGTTCCAAATCATCCTCAAAAAGAACTTATCACATTTCCGATCCGGCTAGAGGACTTATTGAATATAACGAAACTGATTTTTTGAGATGCTGGCTTAGTACACAGAATAATGGACATGCTGAAGGCGTTGCGTTGATGCTTTCCCCAGCACCAGAATTTTATGCGCAAGGCGGTGATCCATCCAAGGGGCTTGATTTGAGTTATATGCTCAGGTACTTGTACAAATACAAACAACTCATAGTGCAGCTCTTTGTTGGGTTGGGGGTAGGCAGTTTATTGCAGCTGATATTACCATTTTTAACACAGTCCATAGTCGATATTGGGATCAATACCCGCAACCTGAATTTCGTTTACATTATCCTGATTGCCCAGACCATGCTGTTTTTGGGTAGGATGAGCGTTGATTTTATCCGTTCCTGGATCCTGCTGCACATCACCACCCGCATCAATATTTCTATCCTTACAGACTTTTTGATCAAACTGATGAAGTTGCCTATGAGTTTCTTTGAAACCAAAATGACCGGCGACATCATGCAGCGGATGAGCGACCAAGGCCGGATACAGAGTTTTTTGACTGGCTCTTCCTTAAACACCATATTTTCATTGTTCAACCTGGTGGTATTTGCCTTTGTGTTGGCTTATTACAATATCAATATTTTTGTGATCTTCCTGGTCAGCAGTATCCTCTACAGCCTCTGGGTGATCTTTTTCCTTAAAAAACGCCGGGAGCTGGATTTCAAACGTTTCGACATTTCTTCCGAGAACCAGAGTAATATTGTGCAGCTGATCAGCGGGATGCAGGAGATTAAGCTGAACAATTGCGAACAACAAAAGCGCTGGGAATGGGAAAGAATTCAGGCGGGGTTGTTTAAATTTAGTATGAAGAGCTTGGCCTTAGGTCAGTACCAGCAATTTGGTACCTTTTTTATCAATGAGGGGAAAAATATCCTGATTACTTTTATGGTGGCTAAATCTGTAATTGACGGGCAGCTCACCTTAGGCGCCATGATGGCTATTCAATATATCGTTGGACAGTTGAACAGCCCTATAGAGCAGTTGCTTGGCTTTTTGCAATCCTTTCAGGATGCAAAGATCAGTTTGGAACGCTTAAACGAAATTCACGAATTGGAGGATGAAGAACCTGCTGGAAAACAGTTTTTAAGAGAACTACCTTTAAATAAAAGTATCCACCTAAACAATGTCAGCTTTACTTATCCTGGAGCGGGGAACGAGCCTGTTCTGAAACACATCAGTCTTCATATCCCCGAAGGCAAGACTACGGCCATTGTAGGAATGAGCGGCAGTGGAAAGACCACCATTTTAAAACTGCTGCTTAGGTTTTATGAATCTGAAAAGGGTGAAATTAGGGTCGGAAGTACTTATTTACATCAGATAGGCTATCGCTATTGGCGCAGTAAATGCGGTATCGTGATGCAGGATGGGTTTATTTTTTCAGATACCATTGCGCGCAACATTGCTGTGGGTGATGAATACCCTGATATGCCAAAATTATTAAACGCAATAAATGTGGCCAATATCCGCGAGTTTATTGAGGAATTGCCTCTTGGTCTAAATACCAAAATTGGTGCCGCAGGGAATGGTATCAGCCAGGGACAGCGGCAAAGAATGCTGATTGCTAGGGCAGTGTACAAGGATCCGGAATATATCTTTTTTGATGAGGCTACCAATGCATTGGATGCCAATAATGAAAAAGTTATCATGAGAAATCTGGAGACCTTTTTTAAAGGCCGTACTGTAGTGGTTGTTGCTCATAGATTAAGTACCGTTATACATGCCGACAATATCATTGTGCTGGATAAAGGAGAAATTATTGAGCAGGGTAGCCATCAAGAATTGGTGACTGCAAACGGTGAATATTATCAGCTGGTAAAAAATCAGTTGGAACTTGGAGTGTAACAACATGGAGATAGAAATAGAAAATATCAAAGAAACAGACAAAAGGATCAATGGGCTTGAGGTGAACAGTGAGGAAGTACAGGAGATCATTACTGCTGTGCCATCATGGATATTGCGTAGGGGGATAACTCTGATCTTTGGAATATTGCTGGCTATCGTATTAGCCTCTGCCTTTATCCGGTATCCAGATGTGGTAAAAACTAGTCTGAAAGTCAACTCACTAAATGCTCCAAAGTCTGTAATGGTTAAACAGACAGGCAAGATCGTAGCACTTTTGGTTAAAGAGGGGACGATTGTTAAGCAGTATCAGCCTTTAGCTTTTATGGAAAGTACAGCCAGTCACCGCGATGTATTAAAATTGCACGAAATACTGATGAACGTGAATAGCAGATTAATTTCGAGTAAGGTTGCGCCAGGTTTATTGGTTAAGGGGATGAATCTGGGCGAGTTACAAGGTGCTTACCAGAACTTTTATCAGCAATATTTGCAATACGTTTCGGCACAGAACGGTGGGTATTACTTGAACAGAAAGAAATTTCTGGAACAAGACTTAAAAGAAATACAGAAGTTAAAAGTCCAAATTATAGAGCAGCAAAAAATACAGGAAAAGGAATTTTCTAATATAGAGCATGAATTTGAAGCCTATAAAAAACTATATCAGAAAAATATGGTGTCGACCAGCGAATACAAACAACAGGAAAATAAGTACCTGGCTGGCAAATACCCCCTGCAACAAAGTTTAACGGCCTTGCTGAACAACAATAGTAGTTATGCGGCTAAACAAAAGGAGATACTGGAACTGGACCATACCATTCAGGACGAGCAAGCAAAATTTGTACAATCTTTAAGCAATATGATCAATGAAACTGATACTTGGATTAATCTATACATTTTAAGGGCACCGGTTGATGGCAGATTGAGCTATGCGGGTATTGTTCAAGAAAATCAGACGGTAAATGCAGGGCAGGAAATATTCATGATCAATCCAGATAATACCGATTTCTTTGGTGAGGTTCATATTCCACAGTATAATATGGGTAAGGTGAAAACTGGGCAGCGAACCCTGATAAAAATGCGGAGCTTTCCGTTTGAACAGTATGGACTGATTAGGGGTAAGGTGAATTACATTTCAGATGTGGCCTTTAAAGACAGTGTGTTTATTGCAAAGATCAGTTTCGAGCATTTTGAGAATAAGGATCCTGAACACAGAATTATGCTGAAGAATGGCATGCAGGGAGATGCAGAGATCGTGACTGAAGAAAGCTCTTTATTGCAAAGGTTTATGAGAAATGTCACTAAGATGCTGAATAGCAATTGAAATCTATGCAAATAACTTGCTAAAGTAATTTTATGGTTCATTCTGTTGTCCTTTGGAAGGGAGGGCAACAGAATAAATTAAAAAGCCGTACTTTTGCAAAAATAAAAGATAAGCAATTGGGAACTCTGTTAGATTTAGGCATAAAAGGATATAATAATTACGGTACGCACCTTAAACAAAAATATGAAGGACAGCGGGTATTTAAAGTAATTGTTGATGGAGGTTTTACCTGTCCTAATCGTGATGGCAGTAAAGGTTATGGAGGTTGTACCTATTGCAATGTTGATTCTTTTACCCCTGAGCTTTCCCGTAAGCTCCCTACCATCCGCGAGCAACTAGAGCAGGGGATGGAAAGAGGAAAGGGTTTTTATAAAGCTGATAAGTTTATTGTTTACTTTCAGCCTAATACGAATACTTATGCGCCTGTACATTATTTAAAAATGATGTATGATGAAGCACTTTCTATAAATACCGAGGATATTGTTGGTTTTGCCGTAGGCACCAGACCAGATTGTATAGATGCCGAAAAGGTCGCTTTATTGGAAAGCTACACAGATCGTTTTGATGTGGATTTGGAAATGGGCATGGAATCTATATATGATGATACTTTAAATCAAATCAATAGAGGTTGTAGCCATGGCGAGTTTGTAGCAGCTGTTAAGCTACTTGAAAATTCCAAACTGGATCTGTGTGTGCACACCATTTTTGGTTTTCCCTGGGAAACTGAGGAAATGATGTTAGGGTATATCCACGAGATCAATAGATTTCCTCAGATTAAATTCGTGAAATTCCACCATCTTCATATCGTTGAAGGCTCTATAATGGGCGCTAAATATAAAAAACAGCCATTTAAACTCTTTTCTTTGGAAGAATACACTGATTTGTTATGCAAATTGATTCCATTATTAAGACCAGATGTCGTTATTCAACGTTTGTTTGGGATATCTGACTGGGATTTGCTGATTGCACCCAATTGGGGATTGAATAAATCCGCCATTCAGACTTATATTGATAAGGAGATTGAGAAAAGAGGGGTTGTGCAGGGTTCTGCTTATATACCTGTATAGGGGTAAGCTCCAAATATTTCTATCAACTTCTTCCTGCGATATTCAAATATCTGTTGCAGTTTTCTGGCTACATATATGGTGTTTGCAATTCTGCCTAAAACGCCAAAGGGTAATCCATAAGTTAATATATCGTTCATTTCTGTTCCACCTTCAATTGCCTTGAAATGGTGTTGGTGGTGCCAGAATTTATATGGACCTGGGTGATTTCTGTCATCCAATCTAATTCTATTCCTTGTACTGGCGACACTTTATAGGTAATAATCATTCCAGGATACATTTTCTGCGTATTATCCATGGTTGAAGTAACTGTAAATGCCATTTCTTCGGGAGTTATTCTGGCCAGATTTAAGGGGGAAGAGAAGAAATCCCAAACTTCTTGTAGGGGTATTGGTATTTTTTGATTGAATGTAAGCTGATATGATTTCATGTTATCTAAATATACGATTAATCTAAATGAGTAGTTTTTTGATTTTATGCTGATGGTTTGTTGTTTTTTTTATGTTTTTTATGATAAACTTTATTTTGTGGAGGTGATTTGTCTGTATTTTTTTATTTTTTATATGTTTTTGTGTAATTTTTATTTATTTGTCAAAAAATACATGTGTTTTTTGTATTAATATTAGATTATTTTAAAATATTGAACTTATAATTGTGAATTTTTAATGTTTTTGTTTGATTTTTAATGAAAATTACAACGTTTTACTTGGTGTTTTGTGTTTTTGTGTATTGTTTTTTATAATTATTCCGTAGTTTTATGAAAAAAATCAAATAAACAGATAATTATAACTAGTAAAATCTAAAATTATGGCAAAAGTTTTGTTTAAACAGTGGGGTCCGTTTGCAGTTTTATTAATAATTGCAATTCTTGCTCTATTTATTCCCTTGCTTCCTAACTTTGATGAGGGGAAATACAATGCGGCAGACGTTGCGTTTGTATTGGTTGCTGCGGCTTTGGTGTTTTTGATGACACCGGGACTTGCATTTTTCTATGGAGGTATGGTGCATCGTAAAAATGTACTTTCCACCATGATCAAAAGTGTGGTCGCTGCAGGTGTAATCACCGTTTTATGGGTAGTGGTTGGTTTTAGTCTTGCTTTCGGAGATTCAATCGGTGGTTTTATTGGTAATCCTTCAACATTCTTTTTCTTTCAGGGAGTAAATTCAGGACCGGCATGGGGGACTATTCCGCTTTCGTTATTTGCAGTCTTCCAGTTAATGTTTGCAATCATTACTCCAGGACTGGTAGTTGGTGCTGTGGCAGAACGTATTCGCTTTACTTCTTATATTTTATTTATTGTAATGTTCGCATTGTTCGTGTACTCTCCATTGGCACACTGGACATGGCATTCAGATGGTATCCTGTTCAAAATGGGGGTGCTTGATTTTGCCGGTGGTACGGTAGTACATATTTCTGCAGGGATGGCAGCGTTAGCTGGTGCTTTAGTACTTAAAAGAAGGAAAAGTCACATGGAGCATAAAGAAGTTCCGCCGGCAAATATTCCGTATGTTTTAATTGGTACAGGTTTACTTTGGTTTGGATGGTTTGGTTTTAACGCTGGATCTGCCCTAGGTGCAAATGCTTTAGCAGTTTCCGCTTTCTTAACCACTAATATTGCAGCAGGTGCAGCAGGGTTGTCATGGATGTTCTTTGATGTATCAAGAGGTAAAAAACCTTCAGTTCTTGGTTTCTGTATAGGCGCTGTGGTAGGCTTAGTGGCTATTACTCCTGGAGCAGGTTTTGTGAGTATTCCTTCAAGCATCTTTATCGGTGTAATTGCTGCTGTAGTTTCTAACCTTGTTGTTTCATGGAAACAAAAAACATCTTTAGATGATACTTTAGATGTATTCCCTTGTCATGGTGTAGGTGGTATAGTTGGTATGTTGTTGACTGGTGTATTTGCAACTAAAACGGTAAATCCTGCAGGTGTAGATGGTTTGCTTTATGGTAATGTTGAGTTCTTTTTAATACAGTTAAAAGGCGCTGTTATAGTGATCATATTCAGTTTTGTGATGTCATTCGTCATCTTTAAACTAATTAACCTGGTACAACCAATCCGAGTAACTTCTGAAGAAGAAGAAGAAGGTTTGGATGCAAGTCAGCACAATGAAAAATATTCTCAGGGTACGCTGGTCGTAGCTTCTACCGGTCAGGAAATAGAAAATACTTTTTAATTAAGAATTATTCAACCATTTAGATTCTCAACCTCAAACCAATTGATTATGAAATTAAGATCTCTATTCACCTTCGCAACATTGACCATCACTTCTGCAACTTATGCACAGGAGACTACAGAGGCTCCATTGCAGATCTCAGGATCGGTAGATACTTACTTTAAGTATGACTTTGCAAAAGCGCCAAATATCAAAACGTATTTTGCTTCTGAGCAGAATTCGGTTTCAATTGGTATGATTGATCTGGCTTTAAAGAAAACAACAGGTAAAGCATCGTTTGTTGGAGAACTGTCTTTTGGACCACGTGGACAGGAACAATCGATACCTAATGCTTCATTTGCTTATACATCTGCCGGAGATATCTCTGCATCTAGTTTTCATATTCAGAACCTATATGTGAATTACGCTTTCACAGATCAGTTTAGCATGACTGCCGGTTATATGGGAACATTTATTGGTTATGAGGTGATTTCGCCTGTTGGCAATTTCAATTATTCGACTTCTTACCTTTTTGGTGCAGGACCTTTCCAGAATGCCGGTATTAAGGGGACTTACGCCTTTTCGGATAAGGTTAGTTTAATGGTGGGGTTATTTAATGACTGGAATGTTTACAGTGATTTAAATGGCGTCTCTCATGTCGGAGGCCAGTTGATGGTTGCGCCGGTTAAAGGCTTGACGATTTACCTAAACGGGCTTACGGGACATGGTGCAGGTGCTGATGGAGTTGGGACGATCATTGATCTTGTGAGTACCTATCAGGTTACGGATAAATTTAAATTGGGTTTAAATGCTGCTAATTACTCGGTTTCTAAAGATAATGGTGGATATAGTGGTGTAGCACTGTATCCACAGTATGCATTTACGTCTGCGGTTTCTTTAGGTGTAAGAGCAGAGTACTTTAACATGAAAGGTGCTGCCGGTGCTGCTGATGCAAGTATCCTTTCAGGGACCTTATCTGCAAACATCAAAGCAGGTGGCTTAACTTTCATTCCTGAAATACGCTTTGATAATGACAAAGATTACACCCAGGACTTTTTTAAAAGTAATGGTGTCACACCATCTAAATCAGCCTCACAATTCTCTTTGGCCGCTGTTTATGCCTTTTAGTCTCTATTACGTTTAATCTTAGGCCGTCGGAATATATCCGGTGGCCTTTTTATATCTTTATGTTATGAAATTCTTAACTCTAGCTGTTTTATTGTTTTTTACAATTGTCGGTTTTGCACAAGACAAGCCATTGTCTAACGATGATAGGGGGAAGCTGATCTATTATGAGGTAGTTACAATAAAGGATGTTCCTAAGGATTCTTTGAGTGCAAGGGCTGCACTGTTTTTTAAAAAATCAACTAAATCATTAAAGGTGAAATCTGAAGAAGGAGACTCGGTTTTTCAAGCTGCTGGGAAATTGATTATCAATAAAACAGCATTGGTTTTAAGTCATCCATCTGGTGAGGTGTTTTATAATTTTCATGTAGAGATCAGAGCTGGGAAATATCGTTTCTGGTTGACCGATTTTAATTTTATTTCCTATCAGAGAGATCGTTATGGTAATTTTGTGCCCTCGACGACTGTTGGGACTCCGCTTGAAACTAAACCGGGGAAGTTAAATGCAGCTGAATGGGGCGGTTATCTAAAGGCGACAACCAGAGAGGTTAATGTTGTTGCAGAACGTTTTAAAGTAGCGATGATGAGTAAAGCTGTTGTGTCACCTGTTGTAAAAGCTGCACCTGTAAGTCCAGTCAAGCAGAAGTGGTAGTCTTTGCTCCTTAATCCTTGCTCCTTGCTCTTGGTTCCTTGCTCCTTAATCCTTGCTCCAATTAATGCACCATTTTATCTGCACAGGTAGAGCTGGCGAATGCTTCTGGCTTTGCTTTAAAAATGAATCCCATGCTCAAAATATACCCCATAGCTTCGTTTAAAGCCTTGTTTGATTTAAACATTGGGTTGGTGTTGATGTCTGCATGAACTTCAAGATCGACATTATACATGTCTAAAAGGTCGCAAATGGAGTAGGCTGTTTCGATAGACTTTTGCACTTCAATTAACATTCTTTCTTTGATGCTCATTTTTTGTGTTGTTTTTTCCTGATGAATGTACATGAAGCCTCCATGCTGTTCCCTTAGTAAAACAATTACAGTAGCAAAATCAGTGTGTGGGCCTTTTACCTGTGAGTCTGTTCCGATGCAAACTTTAAGCTTGTAGCCGTTGTCGATTTCTCTGATGATGGCATTTTCTACCTCTTCCAGAATTGAAGAGTGAATGATTTCGCCGCTAAATTTCTTCCAGTTCATACGTTATTGGTGTTAGTTTTAAACAACCCGTATTCAGGTTTCCTAAAAATAAGTGGATAAAATTAAAAACTCGTTAACTTGTCGTTGTTTAATTGTCAACAATTACTTAGTTTTCAACAGTTTATGTTGCTTGAAAACCCTTTTGATGAAGGGTTGTTATAATATGGCAGGCGCGCTTTCGTTAAATAAGTAAATCGTTAACTAAATATAAGCATTATGAAGACAGAATTATTAAATGAATTTTATCTGCTTCAGCAAAGCAGAGCTGCTGTTGATTATCATGAATTAATGGAGGAGCAGGTTTATATGCCCGTTAAACGGGTTAATAGTAAGATGACGACTTGGATTTCTGAGCGGGGGCATATGTTAATGAATCTGGATATGCGATTAAATAGCTCTTTGAAGTACCTGCGTAAGAAGTATCTAAAGTTTTAATGCCTTAATTCCACTATCTTTGCGCCATGATGGTAGAAAAGATACTGGAGAAATTGAAGATTGCTTCCCTTAATCAAATGCAGCTGGAGACTTTGGCTGCAGCTAAAACAGGGCGCGATTTGGTTTTGCTGGCTCCTACGGGGTCAGGTAAAACATTAGGTTTCTTGTTGCCGGTATTACACAATTTAAAGAAAAATATTGAAGGTGTTCAGGCGCTGATATTGGTGCCTTCGCGTGAGTTAGCTTTACAAATTGAAATGGTGTTCAGACAAATGTCGACCGGTTTTAAGGTGAACTGCTGTTATGGTGGTCATCCTGTAAAAACAGAGAGAAACAATTTTGAGCAAGCCCCGGCGGTTTTGATCGGGACACCTGGCAGGATTGCTTATCACCTTCGTCATGAAAATTTTGATGAGTCAGTGATTACTACTTTGGTGCTGGATGAATTTGATAAAGCATTGGAGTTCGGTTTTCAGGAAGATATGTCTTATATCATCCGTAAGTTACTTTCTTTAAAACAAAGGATGCTTACATCGGCAACCTCTATGGAGGAAATTCCTGAATTTACGGGGATTGATCAACCGGTTGAGATTAACTTTTTAGGAGATGCTGCAGTGGCACCGGATTTAAAGCTGAAAAGTGTATCCACTACAGCAGAAGATAAGCTGTCTACATTATTAAAGCTGATCTGTAAGGTTGGTGATAAGAATATGCTGATTTTTTGTAACCATAGGGAAACAGTAGATCGGATTAGTGACTTACTCATTGATCAGGATCTTGCGCATGATATTTTTCACGGTGGAATGGAGCAGGATGAGCGTGAGCGGGCTCTGCTGAAATTCAGGAATGGTAGTATTAAAATTCTGATTACAACAGATTTGGCTTCAAGGGGCTTGGATATACCGGAAGTAGAATGCATCATTCATTATCAGTTGCCTTATACAGAGGACGCATTTCTGCATCGTAACGGACGTACTGCACGTATGAATGCAAAAGGTACTGCTTACCTGATTATTGCTGAGGATGAAAAGTATCCTTTTCTGAAAAGTGATATTGAAGTAGAAAGCCTGAAGGGGAGTTTTTCTCTTCCAAGCGATAGTGAATGGCAGACTTTATATATCGCTGCAGGGAAAAAGGATAAGGTCAATAAAATAGATATTGTTGGCTTGCTGCTAAAAAAAGGTGGCTTGCAGAAAGAAGATGTAGGTTTGATAGAAGTTAAAGATCAGTCCTCTTACGTGGCGGTTAAGCGTAAAATGGTGAAGCGTATTTTGGCTGCACTTGCTAACGAAAAAATAAAGAACAAAAAGGTAAAGATTGAAATAGCAATGTAATATGAGTAATAACGATATCTTTAAAAAGTTGCGTGTAGCACTGTCGCTTACGAACGATGATATACTGAAAATAATGGCTCTGGTAAATTTTAAAGTCAGCAAAAGCGAGCTTGGAGATATTTTTAGAAACAATGATCACCCCAATTTTAAGCCTTGCGGTGATCAGATTCTGCGTAATTTTTTAAATGGCCTTGTTATTTATAAGCGAGGACCAAGGCCTCCAAAGCAAGACTCAGGCATAGTAAAGGCTTAGATTCGCGTATCTAGTTCTTCGGCATGTGAATTGATCTTTTTTACCACTGTATCCAATTCGTGTGCTGAAGTAATAAGCATACTGAGTAGTTCTGGATCAATTATTTGATTAGGTGGATCAGTTTTTATGATTTCAACTAGCCCTAATATGTTACTTATCGGTTTTCTGATCTCATGCGAATTTGTCCAGGCTATTTCTTTTAGCCTTTGTTCATTTCTTAGGTCTCTGTCTATGTCAATCGCAATAACAATATAAGCATCCTTTTCTTTGAATTTTATAGAATGATGGGAGATGAGGACATAGAAAGAATCTCCATTTCTTTTTTGGTGAAGCCAGATTCCGGTTTCATGCCCTTCGTCGTGGGTTGAATTCAGGTATTTTTTTAATTTTATACGTTCATCCTTCGGACGGATGTCCATGGCCGTCATTTTAAGTAACTGTGGTCTACTATATCCGTACTTACTTACCATTACATCATTTACAGCAAGAAATTTGAAGCTAAACTTTTCCATTACATATATGGATCCTGGCGAAGCTTCAAATAATTTGAAATAGTTATTCTCTGCACGTAATAGCCGTTTTTGATAATCCCTGAGTAGAAAGTATAAAGCTGCGGCCGTAAAGAGTAGGAAAGTTATGTTTTTACCTGTGTATAGATAGCGGAGATCTACGTGTGGATTATTACGGTCTACAATGCCAATCATGATGCTTCCAAGGTATAGCCAGGCTAATCCTGCGGTGAGGTAGATCAGGATGATAAAAAGAAAGGGCCTGCGTGTAGCATAGCCAGATTGTATTTCCATATAGAGCGATAAGGATGATTGATTAAATTTAATAAAGATATATGTGAATACAAAATAAGAAGAAGCTGCTTCTTTTAGTTATAAAAAATGCTGGTCTGCCTCATGTTGGATCATTATTTTCTATAACTAATCCGCAAACGTTTGCAGTTTTTGTCATTTTAGTTTTTTTGTTGCTTTTTTGAATTGAAAAAAGAAAATTAGAAGCTAGGGTTTGTCTTGCAATTATCAGTTTTTTATATGTGTTTTTGTTTTTATTTGTCTGTTGATTAGGTTGTTATGTTGTTTTTTGTGACAAGTTGGCTAAAATGGGTGCTGCATAAGCTGTGAAATCTGTTAAAAAATCATTTAATTTGCAAACGTTTGCATATACTATGAAAAATGAAACAGCAACAAATAACTATTAAAGATATAGCCTTAGAAGTAGGAATGTCTACTTCGACAGTTTCAAGGGCGCTTAGCGACCATGAACATATTAGTGAAGAGACGAAAGCCCGTGTGAATGAGGCTGTTCAGAAGCTTGGGTATAGATATAATGCGCTGGCAGCGGCATTGCGCAATAGTAAATCAAATACAATTGGCTTGATTGTACCACGGATTTCTATGTTTTTTCAGGCTGCAGTAATTACAGCCATTCAAAATACACTTCATAAATACGGTTATAGCGTGATCATTTGTCAGTCAAATGAAGATCCGGAGCAGGAGAAAAAGCTGGTTAACTTGCTCCATGGATCAAGAGTGGAGGGGATAATCGTATCCTGTAGTATTAAAACAGAGGATTTTACGCATTTTGACAATTCATTGCAAGGGGAAATTCCGATCATATTTTACGATAGGGTGCCTAATAATTATCCCGCGCATAAGATCAAAGGAGATGAATATCATGGCGCTTATTTATCTACGCTGCATCTAATTGAACAAGGATGCAAACGGATTGCTCATATAGGAGGGCCGCTTTCCTGTAACCAATATCAGGAGCGTTTTGACGGCTATAAGGATGCGTTGAAGAAAGGTAATGTTCCATTTGAGAATGATTTAGCTTTCTTTCATGAGCTGAATAAAGAGAATGCTTTACATACCTGTGCGCATATATTTGACCAGGAAGTTGTGCCGGATGGGATATTCGCCAGTAATGATACGACAGCTCTGGCTATCGTTGAATTTGCGAAGAAAAGAAATATCGCTGTTCCTGATAGTTTAAAGGTGGTTGGGTATTCAAATGACAACCGTACAGATATCTCATTTCCTACGATCACTTCAATTGAGCAATTCCCACATGAGATGGGAGAGCAGGCTGCAAATTTGATGATGGACCTCATTCAGAAACGTGTTAATCCAGGTAGAAGCTTTATTTCGTTGACTACACCTGTTGAATTGATTAAAAGAGGGTCGAGTGGCTTTTAAGTCCATTTAAATCCATTTTTTTGTATTTAAAGCCTTGGTTATGAATGTGTAACCAAGGCTTTTTTTTGAAATAAATTCAACAATTATTTTGGATTTAAATAAATAATGTATAAATATGCAAACTGCAAACGATTGCAGTTGTGTCGGTCTCTAACCAGGGCCTGCCCAAAACCAACCAAGTATAAACTAAACTAACCGGGCATTATGAAATTTAGACGATTACCTAAAATTTTAATCATCACCAGGCACAGTTACATGCTGTTGCTTATTTATTGCGGTTTGGCTGTTATTGCTCCCTCCAAAGCCTTTTCTCAAAAGCATGAGAACATCACTATACAAGGAACTGTTTCTGATGAAAAAGGGGAGAAGTTACCTGGGGTAACCGTTAAAGTAAAAGGAACCTCGATTGGCAGCATTACAGATGCAAGCGGCAACTATACGATAAAAGCGCCAAAAGATGCTACCCTCACTTTTAAAAGTATTGGCTACCTGTTAAAAGAAATAGCAGTTAAAGACAAAACCCAGATTGATGTAAGTCTGCTGGTGGATACCAAAACACTTGATGAATTGGTTGTTGTTGGGTACGGTACTCAAAAGAAAAGTGATATTACTGGAGCCGTAACTTCCATATCCAAAGAAAGATTGGATAATATGGTGCGTACGGATGTTGTTCAGCTCATTCAAGGTGCTGCGGCGGGACTAAATGTGTCTACGACTGCTGCAGGTGCTAATCCTGAAAGTGGAGCTGTACTTTTGATACGCGGCCGGAAATCCATCAGTGCCAGTAACGACCCATTAATCATCCTTGATGGTATACCTTACAATGGGAGTCTGTCGGATATCAACTCCAGCGATATAGAAAGTCTGGATATTTTAAAAGATGCATCTGCAGTTGCCATTTATGGTTCCAGAGCTTCAAATGGTGTAATCCTGATTCAAACCAAACAAGGAACCAAAGGTAAGCCTACCATAAAATATGACTTTTTATATGGCCTGCAGAATGTTGCAAATTTTCCGCATCTGATGAATGGACAGGAGTATTATGAATTTAAAAAAGGAGTAACCAATCCAGATGATGATACTGAAGCTGCAATTACCCCATCTGAATTAGATGTATACAATTCGGGCTCTTATAACTCATGGACCTGGAAAGATCTGATTTTAAGGAGAGGGAATAGCCAGCAGCACAATCTATCCGTTTCCGGTGGTGCAGATAAGACGACCTATAATGTAAGTATGTCTTATCTTGGTACAAAGGGTATAGTTATCAACGATAAATACCAACGCATCAACACCAGGATCAATGTAACCTCAAATATTAAAAGCTGGCTTACGCTTGGTAGTAGCAGTATGGCGGGTTATATAAATAACAGCGGCGCCAAGCCTTCATTTATTGATTTATTTAACAAATCACCTTTAGCAGTACCTTTTAATCCGGATGGATCTGTTAATATCACTCCAATAGCAGATGATCCAAGAAAGATAAATCCGATTGAGAACCTATTATATGATGACCTTAAGCGGAAATATTCTGTTACCAGTAATAACTATCTGAATGTTACCTTGCCCTTTGTTAAGGGCTTGTCCTACCGTCTAAATACGGGGGTCCAGTACGAATCATCTGAAAAGAACTGGTATCAGGGTACGAATACCGGTAAAAGCGGGGTGCTTAGGGGCGAAAGCGAAACCAATTCCGGAAACAAATATTCATATACTATTGAGAGTATTTTTTCTTATAAGAAAGACATTAAAAAACATAGTATTTTTCTCACCGGGCTTTTAAGTATAGAAGAAAAGGAAAATAAAAATAGTATTCTGAATGGGGAGGGCTTCGCCAACGACTTCTTATCGTACTACGGCATCACTCAGGCTAGTAAAATTGTTCCTTCCTATCAATATTTTAAGACTACCTTATTGTCACAGATGTTTAGGGCCAATTATGCTTATGACAGTAGGTACCTATTTACATTTACTGTTCGCCGGGATGGTTTTTCCGGTTTCGGAACAAACCGAAAATATGGTGTTTTTCCGTCTGTTGCAGTCGGCTGGAATATTGCCAATGAAGGGTTCTTGAGTAGTGCAAAGAAAACCATAAATACACTTAAACTTCGTGCATCTTATGGTTTAAGTGGTAATCAAGCCATTAGTCCTTATCAAACTTTATCCCAGCTTTCGGAAGGCGATTATATCGACGGTTCTGTAACAGCCCCGGGATACATACCTTCTACATTAGGAACAGCAGGTTTGGGTTGGGAATCTACCAAAGCGCTTAATCTTGGTTTAGATTTTGGCTTTTTTGATTCCAGAATTTCGGGCGACATTAATGTTTACAGAAATAATACCAATGATTTATTACTAAAAAGGGCAATTTCTGCAGTACATGGTGTAAATAGTGTATTTCAGAACATAGGAAAAACGAGAAATGAGGGGATAGAAATTACGATCAGTACCAGGAACATCACTAAGCCTGATTTTTCCTGGATCACAAGTGCCAATTTCACCTTTATACGGACTAAGATATTAGATCTTTATGGAGACGGTAAGGATGATATTGCTAACAACTGGTTTTTAGGAAAGCAGATCAAAGTTAATTACGATTACAAATTTATAGGTGTGTGGCAGGCCGAGGATGCGGAGCTGGCCGCAAAATACGGTGCGAAGCCGGGCTATGCCAGGTATGAGGATTTGAACAACAATGGTGTTTATGATCCGGATGACCGCCAATTGATAGGCTCTCCTGAACCCAATTTTACCTGGGGATTAACCAATAACTTTAAATATAAAAACTTCGGACTTTCGGTATTTATGTATGGTAAAACTGGTGTTTTGAAGGCAAATCCTTATAAAGACAGAAATTACTTAATCACCAGAACCTATTGGACTCCGGAAAACAGGAGTAATGAGTTTTGGTCTAACACCAGTCAGGCAAACCGTTACCTGGGTAAAGGGATCATACCTAGTGTTTATGAGAATGCAGACTTTATCAGGATAAAGGACATTACACTTAATTATTCGTTTTCAAGCAAGCTAATGTCTAGTGCAGGTCTGAATAGACTTAACATTTTCCTTACAGGTAAAAACCTGTTTACCATTACTAAATGGGGAGCTCTCGACCCTGAGCTGGATGCCCAAAGGGCTATTCCGCTTCAGCGCGAATATATTGTGGGTTTCAATCTTAGTTTTTAATAATTATAAAGTTAAAAGACATGAAAAAGATAAATAAGGTTTTTTTAGCAATGATATCAATGGCTTGTTTGGCAGCTTGTTCAAAAGAAAGATTGGTTGAGAGTCCGCCTAATTTTATAACTGCTGATGTATTGTACACAACGGTAGAGGGTTTTGATGCAGGATTGAATGGTTTGTATTCGTTGGTAAGGGATGAAAGAAACGGCTTAAGCTACACCAACGGATTTGGTACTATAGATTTAAGAGCGGCCATTATGATTAGTGGAACAGATAATATTGGTGCGGGGAGCAATACTGGTGGTTTATCAACCATTACCGCTGATTGGACGAAAAATACTGCTGCCGATCCAAATATTGATAAACTGTTCTTGTGGTTGTATAAAGTGGTGAGTTCTGCTAACACCATTATCACACGGTCGGATAACCCGGATGTAAAATGGGGCACGGGAAATAAGGAAAGAATACTTTCTGAAGCGCGTACTGTACGAGCCTGGGCTTATCGTCATCTAACTTATTTGTGGGGAGATGTTCCGTTGTTGACGGCTGAGGTGTCGGGCGAAAATATCAGAACTGATCTGGTTCGTGAAAAGGTTGCGGTAATCAGAAGGTTGATGATCGAAGACTTTAAATACGCTGCTGAAAACCTGCCTTGGCTGCCAGCTAAAGCTGGACGTATGACTCGCGGTGTGGCGCAAACCTACCTTGCGGAAACATATCTGGCTATCGGGAAACCGGACTCGGCGCTTTTTTGGAGCAATGAATGTATTAGCAAAGGACCATATGCCTTGGTAAAGGCAAGATATGGTGCCGGTTCAGATCAGCCGGGTGTGGCTTTTATGGATATGTTTAATCCGGCTAAAACCAATATTGCCAGTGGAAATACGGAAGCGCTGTGGGTGATGCAATGGGAACGTAATGCCATTGGGGGAGGTGAGAATCTGATGCGACATGAATCCACGTTGAGGTATCCAACTGCAAAGTATATCAATAGATCAGGCTTTGTTACGGCAACTGATGCCCGTGGTGGAAGAGGATGGAGCCGACAAACCATCACCAAGCAGGCATTGTTATGGTATACTGCATCTACAGATGTTCCTGCCGGAAAAGTAGATCAACGTAGCTCTGAATTTGCATTGCGTAAATATTTTGTACTAACTGCCGATGATAACTTTGCAGGGTTAATCAATACAGCTACAAAAGTAGCCTGGAAATTAGGGGATACGGTATGGCTTGCCACCGGAATTTCAAAAAGTATTATTGCTGATCCGGGAATGAAGTCTAAAAGTGGCGCAGTTAATTTTGCTTTGCTGCCAGAGGCCACACCGAATAATAACGACTGGCCATATAGCTTGAAATTTGCACATTGTGATGCCGGTTTCCCTAATACTACCGAGTCGCATCTTGACCAAATATACATGCGTTTGGCGGAAACCATTTTATTGCGTGCAGAAGCCAAAGGACGTTTAGGAAATTTAAATGGCGCTGTAGATGATATTAATTTATTGAGGGACAGGGCTAATGCTAAACGGGTAGTTGTTGCAAATTTTGGGGCTACATTGACAACCTTTTTAGACTATATCCTTGATGAGCGTTCGAGAGAGCTATTGCTTGAAGAGCATCGCAGGTATACACTGCTCCGTATGGGAGGCGCTAACTTTTTCTTCAGAAGAACGAATACTTTTAATACCATCAGTAAAAATCTGGCGCTTAGGGATACTCTTTTACCAATTCCGCAGTCCGTTCTTGATGCCAATCTAACTTTAAAAATGCCTCAAAATCCTGGATTTAATTAAATGTCACCATACCAAATCTTAAATAATAAACTACATATGAAATTGATTAATTGTATTTCAAAAATGATGACCCTGTTGCTGATTACGGCCTTCAGCACCAGTTATGGTCAACAAATTAGTAAAACGAACCAAAATCTTGGCGACTGGAAAACGAACGATGGTAAGTATTTTCTTCAGGTGTACTTAACAAAAGAAGGCTTAGGTAAGGCTAACCTGGATAATAAGCAAAATTCATTGGCAGCTCCTTTGGCAGTGCTTGAGGTAACGGGGGGAGATAATGCGCTTAGTTTAACCGGGGATGGATGGAGTGGTAAAATTGAAAAAGAGAAACTGAACCTAAGCAAGGGGGCTGAAAAGTTGACTTTTGTACATTATGTACGTACTTCGCCAACCATGAATGCAGCTCCACCAAAGGGTGCAATTGTGTTGTTTGATGGTAAGAATCTGGATGAATGGTATAGACTTCATCCAAAAGAATGGATAAAAGGAGACGGCCCTGTTGAAGGTTGGAAAATTCTGCCAGGGGGTATTTTAGAAGCTGGAGTGGGGACCGGCTCAATTATAACCAGAAAAATGTTTGGCGACTTTAAGCTTCATGCAGAAGTACGCTTGTTGGGTGATGTAACCAATGGTGGGATCTACATGATGTCGAGATATGAAATGAATATCAAGGATTCTTACGGACAAATTGGAGGTGCTCCAAGTGGGGCATTCGGCAACATTTCTAAGCCGGCAGATTTCTATCCAAGTGTAAATATGGCTTATCCACCAATGGTTTGGCAAACATTTGATATCGAATTCAGGGCACCACGCTTTGATGCCACTGGTACTAAGAAGATAGAAAGTGCCCGTATTTCTATTGTTCACAATGGTGTGCAAACTTATAAAGATGCACCAATGGAAGAGGTGAAAGGCGCTACTGGTATTTTAGGGGAAGCTGGTGTAGGCCCAATTTATTTACAGGAACATGGTACGGCTTATCAGTTTAGAAATATTTGGGTAATAGACCAGACTGTTAAAGGTACTGAAAATGCACACACACCGGTTCAGGCTTCTGCTGACGGTGCTGTAAAGAAAGGTGGTGGCGGTAGAAAAGGCGGCGGTGGTAAGAAGAATGGCACCGGTAAAAAAGGTGGTGCTGAAGGTGATCTTGCTGCTGCAGGCGATAAGCCCGCCAAAAAGAAAGGAAGCAGCAACAAAAATGCATCTGCTGATTACGATGGTGAGAAGAATCCTGCTTACGCTGCTGTAACTGTAATGATTACTCCGGATGCAAGTGGAAAGCCTGCAAAACCAGCAGGGTTTACTCATCCAGGAGTATTGGTAAATCTTGCTCAACTGGAAGAGATTAAAAAAAGAGTTGCTGCAGGAACCCAGCCGCAAAAGTCGGCTTTTGAAGCTTTAAAGGAAAGCCCACTGGGTGCTTTAGGTTATACTCCACAGCCACGTGACACAGTTTCATGTGGTCCATATTCCAATCCAAATCTGGGTTGTAAAGATGAGCAGAATGATTGTGCAGCAGCTTATACACAGGCTTTGTTGTGGTTTATCACAGGCAATAAAACCTATGCTGAAAGTGCAATTAAAATTATGAATGCATGGTCTACTAATTTAGTAGGTGGACACAATTACGCAAATGGTCCTGTTCAGGCTGCATGGTGTGGATCGGTATGGCCTCGAGCTGCCGAGATCATCAGGTATACTTATAAAGGTTGGTCTGATAGCGATATTGCTAAGTTTCAGAACATGCTGCGGGTACAATATCTGCCTTCAATTATCCATGGCGATTGCGAGAATGGTAACAAAGAGCTGGCAATGGCTGAAGCTATTATCAATATAGGTGTCTTTAACGATGATCGCGCTGTGTTTGATTTGGGCTTAAAAATGTGGAGGGGAAGAACTCCTGCCTATATCTACCTTAAGACAGATGGTCCAAAACCAATCGACCCTCCGGGTTGTGGCCCTGCAATATGGGGTAATAAAGGTTTTACACCTGAATTTGTAGATGGGTTGATGCAAGAAACTGCCCGTGATTCACATCACCCATGGATGGCTTTTGCCTCTATGGCAAATGCGGCCGAAACTGCCCGCCAGCAAGGTGTTGATTTGTATGCGGAAGAAGGAAAAAGAATGGTAGCCGCTTTAGAGTTTCAGGCTCAATACTTGGCACCAAATAAAGTACCTGCTCCGGAAAATCTGCAGTTTGCACTACAACCAACCTGGGAAATTGCTTACAACCATTTCGTTAACAGGATGGGGATGAGCTTGCCGAAGATGAAAGCTGTTTTGCCAACAAACAGACCAACAAGGGGTGATCATCACATGTTATGGGAAACCTTAACACATGCTGATATGGGTGGAATAGGTTTAGGACCGGTAAAGAAATAACTAAAACAGAATGGATAGAAATTTTAAATATTACTCCCTGCTTATGGTCCTTAGCTTAGGCTTTGGACTAAGCAGTAGAGGGGTTGCGCAAAAAACAGGATCCGGCAATGAGACTCCTCCTGTAAAGGTTGCTTTGGAAGCTTATTCATTTAGCAAACTGCTAAATGACAATGCCAAAGGTCGTGGTTCGGGGATGTCATTGTTTGATCTTCTGGATTTTGCTGCTATGAATAATTTTGATGGACTGAGTTTAACCGGATATTATTTTCCCGGTTATCCAAACGTTCCGGCTGATACCTATATCAACGATATTAAGAGAAGAGCATTTGAGTTGGGCCTGGATATTTGTAGTACAGGGGTAAGGAATGACTTTGGAAATCCGGACCCTGCAAAAAGAGCCGCAGATGTAAAGCATGTAAAAGAATGGGTGGATGTAGCCGTGAAATTGGGCTCACCGGTATTGAGAATCTTTTCGGGTGCTATTGCTCCGGGCTACGAAAACAAATGGGATGAGGTAGCGAAATATATGACGGCTGATATTAAAGAATGCGTTGCTTATGCTCAGAAAAGAGGGGTGATCATTGCAGTTCAGAATCATGGCGACTTCCTGAAAACAGCCGATGAGACCATTAAACTGGTTAAAATGGTAAATTCAGAGTGGTTTGGAGTGGTGGTTGATACCGGATATTTCTTAACGGATGATCCCTATGCTGATATGGCCAAAGTAATGCCATATGCCGCTAATTTTTTATTAAAGGAGAGCCCGGTACCAGGTGGCAGCGAGGTACGCATTGACCTGACTAAGGTGATGAAGATCCTTAAAGACAGCAAGTACCGCGGTTATCTACCTATTGAGACGCTTTCTGCAAAAGTATCTTCAAAAGATGCCGATAAATCGGGAGTTAAGAAACCTGCTTATGATCCTTATCAGGTAGTACCTGTTTTTCTGAAACAGGTAAATGATGCAATTGATAAGGCTTATAAAAATTAGAACCTAAAAAGATTTGATTATGAAATATATGGTAGCCCTGTGCCTCCTGAGTTCGGGATTGTTTGCACAAAATGTGAAGCAAAGTGGTTCGGCTGTTAAAACAAGTTTAAATGCTTACTCATTTAATAAAAACATCACGGTAAGTAAAACCATGACGCTGTCTCAGATGCTGGATTTTGCCGCCGAACAGAACTTCGATGCGATTGATATTACGGCCTATTTCTTTCCGGGGTATCCTAAAGTTCCGTCTGATGAAGTGATTAACAATGTAAAAAGGAGAGCTTTTGAGTTGGGGCTCGACATTAGTGGTACAGGAGTGAAAAATGACTTCGCTAATCCTGACCCTGCAGTTAGGGCTGCTGATGTGAAGTTGGTAAAGGAGTGGATAGATGTAGCTGTAAAATTGGGTGCCCCGGTAATCCGTGTTTTTGCCGGTCCGGTTCCTAAAGGCTATGAAAACAAATGGGATGAGGTTGCCAAATATATGGTTGAAAGTTTAAAGGAATGTGCAGAATATGGAAAGCAAAGAGGGGTATTGGTTGGTGTGCAAAATCACGGTGATTTCTTGAAAACTGCTGATGAGACGATCAAGATTGTAAAAATGGTAAACTCAGAATGGTTTGGTGTAATCGTTGATACAGGCTATTTTATTACAAAAGATCCTTATATAGATATCGAAAAGATCATGCCTTATGCGGTAAATCTTCAGGTAAAAGAGAGCCCTTTTGGCCCCCGTAGTCCAATTAAGACTGATTTACCAAGATTACTTAAGATCATCAATAAAAGTGGATATAGAGGCTATTTGCCAATTGAGACACTGGAGATTAAAGGGGAGCCTCGTCCTGTTCCAGACATTCCGTATGATCCATTTGTATTGGTTCCTGCATTCTTAAAGGATTTAAAAGCAGCTATCCACAACGAGTATCAAGCACAAAATTAGACCTAATCAATTAAGGATAGTAGAACATTAAAGTATTAAAGCGATGAATAGAAGAACGAAAAAAATAATGAGCGGCCTATCTGCCGGGATTTTAACTGCAAGTATGCTTTTAGGTGGAAGCACTCTGTTTGCTCAGGATAAATTAGAGATACAAAGAAAAGGGAAAGCGCATGTAAAGATTAGCTTGAATGCTTATTCCTTTACTAAACCCCTTTTAGATAAGGTGAGAGGACGTGGAGCAGGCATGTCCCTTTTTGAAATGATGGACTGGTCGGCCAAAAATGGCTTTGATGCGGTTGACCTAACAGGATACTTTTTTCCGGGGTATCCGGCTGTGCCAAGTGATGAGTTTATCTACTCTATAAAAAAATACGCTTTTAAGCTAGGGCTTGATATTAGTGGTACCGGTGTGCGCAATAATTTCGCCGATCCGGATCCGGCAAAACGTGCTGCTGATGTAAAGCACGTAAAAGAATGGATTGATGTAGCCGTGAAAATGGGGGCACCTGTGATCCGCATATTTGCAGGTCCGATCCCGGAAGGATATGAAAATAAACATGCTGAAATTGAAGCCTACATGGCTGCCAGCATGAAAGAGTGTGCAGATTATGGGAAATTGAGAGGGGTCTTGGTTGGCGTTCAAAATCATGGTGATTTCCTTAAAACAGCTGATGAAACCATTAGTCTGGTAAAAAGAGTAAATTCTGATTGGTTTGGTGTGATCGTAGATTCAGGATATTTCATCACCCCTGATCCTTATGTTGATATTGAAAAAACAATGCCCTATGCGGTGAATTTTCAATTGAAATTAAGTGCTTTTGGTGCAGCAAGTCCGATTAAGATTGACTTGCCAAGGATCATGAAAATTGTTGAAAGAACAGGATACCGCGGTTATTTACCCATAGAAACACTATCACCACAAGGTGGAAATAAGAATAAGAAAAATACACCAAGTTCGGTAGATAAGGCTTCCTATGATCCTTATACTATAGTTCCGGCATTTCTTAAAGAGGTTAAAGCTGCACAACGGGCACAGTTTGGTGGTTAATTAGAACTTAATGTACAACTTGATGAAAAAAGATATAACTGCATATAAGATTATGATGTTCATTTGCTTTACAGCAATGTGCGGACTTGTAAGTGCTCAGGATAACATAAAATGGGAAAATCTATTTGACGGTAAAACTTTGACCGGTTGGAAGCAAATACAGGGCACTGCAAAGTATGAAGTGAAAGATGGAATGATTGTCGGTACTACTGTATTAAACTCCCCAAATAGCTTCCTGGTTACCGATAAAAATTATGGTGATTTTATCCTGGAGCTGGATTTTAAAGTAGATGAAGGTTTAAATTCAGGGATTCAGTTTAGAAGCAAAACGGACAAAAATTATAAAGATGGTATTGTAAATGGTTATCAGGTAGAAATTGATCCTGCTCAAAGTGCTTATACTAAAACTCCTGAAAATTATAATGCCAGGGGAGAAGTGATCCCGGCAGGAAAAGAACCTCGGAGTTGGACAGGTGGGATATATGATGAAAAGCGTAGGGGCTGGTTAAATGACTTGACCCACAATGAAGAAGCCCGAAAAGCTTTTAAACCGGGGGAGTGGAACCATTTCAGGATTGAAGCTTCGGGGTACCGAATCTATACCTGGATCAATGGTGTATTGGCGTCATCATTAGTAGATGATATGACCCCTTCAGGGTTTATAGGCTTGCAGGTACATGCTACAACAGAGAAAAATCTGATGAAGGTTTACTGGAAGAATATTCGTATCCAAAACCTGGATGTAAATTCGGCAAGTATCCATAAAAACGCACAGGATTTAAAAAAGAAGGTGACAAAATCAGCCGTAAAGACCAGCTTGAATGCATTTTCTTTTGCCAAAAAACTCAACGATAAATCTATGTCTTTGTTTGATCTGATTGATTATTCAGCTGATCATGGCTTTGATGCAGTCGATTTAACTGGTTATTATTTCCCGGGGTATCCGGCTATACCGAGCGATGAACTGATCAATAACTTAAAAAGACACGCCTTTAAAAAGGGCGTTGACATTAGCGGAACTGCAGTAAGAAACAATTTTGCCGATCCTGATCCGGCAAAGAGAGCAGCCGATGTAAAACATGTGAAGGAATGGATAGATGTAGCGGTAAAATTGGGTGCACCGGTAGTAAGAGTGTTTGCAGGACCTGTACCGGCAGGCTATGAGAACAAGTGGAATGAGGTGGCTAAATACATGGCAGCAGCCCTAAAAGAATGTGCGGATTATGGAAAATTGAGAGGTGTGTTGGTTGGTGTACAAAATCATGGAGATTTCCTGAAAACAGCTGATGAAACAATTAAGCTGGTTAAAATGGTTGATTCGGATTGGTTTGGCGTTATTGTAGATACCGGATATTTTATTCAGGATGATCCTTATATCGACATAGAAAAGGTAATGCCTTATGCCGTTAATTTTCAGGTAAAGGAAAGTCCGTTTGGCGTACTTAGCCGCATCCGTATTGATATGCCAAGGTTAATGCGTATTGTCAACAATAGTGGATATAGAGGTTACCTGCCAATTGAAACTTTGGGTGATAAAGTGATGAAAGGACAGCCGAAACCGGCATTCCCATTTAGACCTTATGAACCAAATAAATTGGTGCCGGCACTTTTAAAAGAACTCAAAACCGCCATCGCCAACGAATACCAATAAAAACATTCAATAAATAATACAGTTGGATCAATAGATCCTTAAGCTAAGTAAATATTATATGGACAAGAAAATTATACGAGCTGGTATCGTGGGGTCGGGCTTTGCCGCAAGATTTCATTACGACGCATTACAACGTGTGTTTAGCACAAAAGTGGAAATTGTAGGTGTATATTCTGTTGCAGCGGCAGAATTGGAAGAGTATACCCGATTGAGAAATCTTAAAGCATATCATAATCTTGATGAATTGATCGCTGACTGCGATTTAATACATATTTGTACGCCTCCTGTAACACATGAACCTATTGTTATTGCAGCTTTACAACAAAATAAACATGCTATTGTAGAAAAACCATTTACCGGATACTTTGGTGATGGTACAGAAGGTTTTAATGGAGATACTTTCTCCAGGGAAGTAGGGTTGGAGCATACTGTTGCCAGTATCAGAAGAATGCTGGATGCGGAGAAGAAAAGTAAGGGCAGGATTATGTATGCTGAAAATTGGGTTTATGCACCGGCCATTCAAAAAGAACGGGAAATACTGGAAAAAACAGGGGCACAGATCATTTGGATGCACGGAGAACAGTCGCATTCGGGTTCCCATTCTCTAGCTTATGGTCAATGGAAATATTCTGGTGGAGGATCAATGATTGGAAAAGGGTGTCATCCGCTTACTGCTGCCATTTATTTAAAACATGTAGAGGGAAGAGCACGTAATGGACAACCTATCCGGCCGGTAACTGTATCTTGTCGTACACATGCCATTACCCGGATGCCTGGCTTTAAAGACGAGGGGCATTTGCAGACTACCTTTAAGGATATTGAAGATTTTGCGATGCTACATTTGGTGTTTGAAGACGGTACGATTGCGGATTTGTTTGCCAGTGAGTTGGTATTGGGGGGGGTAAATAATAAGCTCGAAGTAAATACCAGTAATCATAGAACGATATGTAACATAGGGCCTAACAATGCCATGCAGGCCTATACCCCAAATGAAGAAAAATTTAAAGATATTTATGTGGTAGAAAAAACGGAAACCAAGCAAGGTTGGTCGTCCATATCACCTGATGAGGGCTGGTTTAATGGTTACCAGCATGAAATGGATGCTTTTTACAGATCCGCAGCATTTGGCGATCCGGTAGAAAGCAACAGCAGTCTTGCAGCAGACGTGATGGCTACCATTTATGCGGGATATGTTTCTGCAGAACAGAGAGGTACTGAAGTATCCATTGCCAATTTATAAGTCGCTATTTTTTTAACAGTTGAATAAACCGATACGATCAGATATGAATACAGCTAAAATTGGCAATTACCGTTGGGTAGTTTGCGGCCTGCTCTTTTTTGCAACTACCATTAATTATATTGACAGGCAGGTTATTGGTTTGTTAAAGCCTACCCTTGAAAAGGAATTTAATTGGACAGAAGTCGATTATGGCTATATCGTGATGGCTTTTGCGGGCATGTATGCCCTTGGTTATGTTGTTTTTGGGAGTTTTATCGATAAAGTAGGTACTAAGATTGGTTATAGCATTTCTGTTGTGGTATGGAGTATTGCAGCAATGCTCCACGCTATAGTGAAAGGTACTGTGGGCTTTGGAATGGCGAGAGGGTTATTAGGCTTATCCGAAGCCGGAAACTTTCCGGCAGGTGTAAAGGCTGTGGCTGAGTGGTTTCCTAAAAAAGAACGTGCATTGGCTACAGGGATCTTTAATTCAGGTACCAGCATAGGTGCTGTAGTAGCTCCTATTTTAGTGCCCTGGATTTTGGGTGTTTATGGCTGGCAAGAGGCCTTTTGGATTACGGGTGCATTGGGCTTTATCTGGTTGATCTTCTGGTTGATCTTTTATGAGGTGCCATCGAAACAAAAAAGACTGAAGCAGTCTGAATTTGATTTTATCCACAGCGATCCTGATGATGAAATACAGGAGAAGCCGGTAAAATTAAAATGGGTGCAGTTATTGGGGTTGCGTCAAACCTGGGTGTTTATTGTGGGTAAAGTATTGACCGATCCGATCTGGTGGTTCTTTCTGTTTTGGTTACCCGCCTACTTTGCTGATACCTTTGCTTTAGATCTTAAAAAGCCAAGTATGCATCTTGCGGTAGTTTATGCTGCTACCACTTTTGGTAGTATTGGTGGTGGATACTTGTCATCCTACTTTATTAAACGAGGTTGGCCGGTATTAAAAGCGAGAAAAAGAACTTTATTGATTGTTTCTATTGCGGTGATCCCTATTTTCTTTGCGCAGTTTGCCACCAATATTTGGGTAGCAGTGGGTATCATCAGTATTGCAACAGCGGCGCATCAAGCCTGGAGCGCGAATATTTTCACTATTGTTTCCGATATTGTACCTAAACAGGCTGTAAGTTCAGTGGTAGGTATTGGGGGGATGTCGGGCTCAATAGCCTCTACACTTTTTCCTTTGCTGGTTGGATCTCTGTTGGCCTATTACAAGGGTATTGGAAATATTTCTGCCGCATATAATATTTTATTTATCATATGTGGTTGTGCCTATTTCCTGGCCTGGTTAATCATACAAATCCTGACCAAACGGATGAAACCAATTATTCTATAAACAAAATACTTCTATGAAATATATTAAACCTAATTGTCTAATGATCGCTTTGTTTGCTTTGTCTTGTAAAATGCCTTCAAAAGAAAGCGATTCGAAAATTAAATTAATCACTTTAGATCCAGGGCATTTTCATGCGGCATTGGTTCAGAAATCAATGTATCCGGATGTAGATAGTACAGTATATGTATATGCCCCCGAGGGTCAGGATCTTGATCTTCATCTGGATAAGATTACCGCTTATAACCAGGATCCCATAAAACCTACATACTGGAAAGAGGATGTATATAAGGGCGAAGATTATTTAAAGCGGATGATTGCGGATAAAAAGGGTAACGTAGTGGTCATTTCCGGCAACAATCTGCGTAAAACGGAATACATTAAATCGTCTATTGATGCTGGATTTAATGTGTTGGCAGATAAGCCAATGGCGATTGATGAGGCTAATTTTGAAGTGCTGAAAACCACCTTTGCAACAGCCAGGGAGAAAAAGTTACTGTTGTATGATATCATGACCGAGCGATCGGAGATTACCAATATACTGCAGCGTGAATTGGTGGGGATACCGGAAATTTTTGGAACCCTTGAAAAGGGAAGCCCTGAACATCCTGCTGTAGAGATGGAAAGCATCCATTACTTCTATAAATATGTATCAGGAAAAGTATTAACCAGACCGGCTTGGTTTATGGATGTTAGTCAGCAGGGAGAAGGAATAGCTGATGTGGCCGTTCATCTTGTAGATTTGGTTCAATGGAGCTGCTTTCCTGATCAGATCATCAATTATGAGAAGGATGTTCAGGTAAATACTGCCCGGAGGTGGTCTACTCATATGACCTTGAGCCAGTTTACTGCCATTACCAAAAATACGGCGTTCCCGGATTATTTAAAAAAGGATGTGAAAGACAGTGTTTTAAAAGTATATGCCAATGGTGAGATCAACTATAAGCTACATGATGTATATGTGAAGGTTAAAGCACTCTGGGATTACAAGGCAAATGCGGGCGGGGATTCGCATTATGCAGTATTTAGGGGTACAAAAGCTAACTTGATTATCAAACAAGGTGAAGCGCAGGGTTATAAACCTACGCTCTATATCGAACCTGTAGGTTCAGCAAATGCTACGGTTTACGAAAAGGAGGTGTCTGATAAAATGAATTTGCTTAAAGCAAAGTACGCCGGTGTTGAATTGAAAAAAGTGGATAAGGGATGGGAAGTGATCATTCCGGAACATTATAAGAATGGACATGAAGCTCATTTTGCTCAAGTGATGGATAGGTTTTTATCGTACCTTAAAAATGGAGATATGCCAGCCTGGGAGGTTCCAAATATGATTGCTAAATATTACACCACAACAAAAGCACTAACTTTGGCAAAGAAGGGAGAGTAAATTAAGATGGGAAATAAAGTGAAGTGGGGGATACTTGGGAATGCCAAAATTGCCCGCGAAAAGGTAATACCTGCTCTGCAGAAAAGTCCGTACTGTAAAGTGATGGCCATTGCCTCCAGAAATAAAATAACTGTTAAAAAGACAGCCCGGCTCTTAAAAATAGAAAAAGCCTATGGAAGTTACGAGGAGCTGTTAAATGATAAAGGAATTGATGCAATATACATTCCATTGCCAAATCACTTGCATGTAGAGTGGGCAATTAAATGTATTAAAGCTGGTAAGCATGTACTTTGCGAAAAGCCTGTTGGTCTTTCTTATGCTGATGCTTTGAGGTTACAGGAAGTTGCAAATCTACATCCCAAAATTAAGGTGATGGAAGGGTTTATGTATCATTTTCACCCCCAATGGCAACAAGCTAAAAGATTGGTCAATGCAAATAAAATCGGTGAGCTTAAAATGATCCAGTCTTTTTTTTCTTATTACAATGCCAGTCCTGATAACATAAGAAATCGGGTTGATGTTGGTGGTGGAGGGTTGATGGATATTGGTTGTTACTGTATTTCGCTATCCCGGTTTTTGTTTGGAGAGGAACCAACAGCTGTGTTGGGCTCAATTGAGCGGGACCCCATCATGAATACTGATCGCTTGACATCTGGAATTTTAAATTTTGCAAAAGGAACTGCTACCTTTACCTGCGCTACACAGTTGATGCCTTATCAACGTGTAAATATTTTAGGTACGTTGGGACGAATTGAAATTGAGCTGCCATTTAATCCATTACCGGATCAGCAGACAAAGCTCATTGTTTATGATAAAGATGGCATGAAGGAGATTGTTTTTGAAGCTGTAGATCAATATACGCTTCAGGCAAATGCATTTTCGAAAGCAATTAATGATGGGGACGTTGTACCATTTGGTTTGCAAGATAGCTTAAGTAATATGAAAGTAATAGATGCTATTTTTGAAAGTGAACGTACTAAAAACCGGGTAAGTATAATTTAAAGTGTTTAACTTAATTAGAGAAAAGAAGATATGAGTGAGTTATTAAAAAGTAAGAATTTTCAGCAAGGTGCGGATATTCCATGGGAATATGCCTCTCCAGGTATCCAGAGACAGATTTATGGTTATGATGACCGCGTAATGCTGGTAAAGGTTAAATTTGAAAAAGATGCTGTAGGCTCAATTCACGAACACCCACATACACAGGTTAGCTATGTAGAAAGTGGTGTTTTTGAATTGACTATTGGAGATGAAAAACAGATCTTAAAAACGGGTGATGGTTTTTATGTACCGCCTAATACTTTACACGGTTCGGTATGTTTGGAGCCGGGCGTATTAATAGATGTATTTAGCCCACATAGGGAGGACTTTATTTAGACGCCATGAAACCTAAAGAGTTAAAAACTACAATTGCCAGTTTAATTGATCATGTATCAGATCTGGTTCCTTTATACATGGAAAATGAAGAAGATAAGGCCAAAGCAAATGGGAATGTCGCAATTTGTTTGGTCGACGCTGAAGGTATGGTATATGGTAAAGTTTTTGGAACCGATAAGATAAGGGGAAGAGAGGCCTTTAGGGTAGCATGGGTTAAAGCCAGTCAGGTTTGGATTACCGGATTTAAAACCGGAGAGTATGAAAGATTGGTATTTAACAATGAAATTGAAGAGTCGAGGTATGGAATTCGAAAACCGGATTATGTAGGATGGGAAGGAGGACAGCCTATTTCCCTTGCCGATGGAACTGTATTGTCAGTTGGATTTAGTGGATTTAGAAGTGCAACTGATCTTGAAATTGTACATAAAGCCTTATCTTTAATTCCGGGAGCAATTAAAAACAATGAATCAACAAATATTTATCAAACCATCTAAAAAATGAAAAAAGTAATTCTATCAATTTGCATGCTGCTTGCAGCTGTAACATTTGCATCTGCTCAGGGCGGAGCAGCTAAACGTAAAGCTGAAATTAAAGAGGGTTTGAAGAATGAGGTTAAATTAACCGATACTCAAATTGAATCTGTTTTAGCCATCGAGGATGAGTTTAGGCCTAAAATGAGCGCTATTAAAAATGATCAGGCATTGGATGAGGCTGGCAAAAAGGAAAAAAATAAGGTAGTAAGACAGGAAAAGAAAGAGAAAATGGAAGCTGCTTTAGGTAAAGAAAAAGCTAAGGAGGTAGACGAATTTTATTCGAAGCTGAAAAAGAAAAAGCCGGCTGACGAAAAAACAGAAAAGTAAATTTTAGCTGTAAAATGAGGGGTTAAGCTAATGTTCAATCGTTCTGAAGGTTAGGTTAACCCTTTGTTTATGTGTCTGTTTGGTAGGAGGAAGTCTATGCAGCCAATGTGTTTGGATAGTGTCCTTCATCACCAATAGGCTTCCATGCTCCAGGATTAAAGAAATGGTTTGCTTGCTTTGTTTGTGTTTAAAGGCGAACTTTCTTTCAGCTCCAAAACTCATAGAGCCAATGGCTCCATTCTTTTTCAAGTCTTTTTCTCCGTCACTATGCCAGGCCATACCTTCTTCTCCGGTATGGTAAAGATTAAGCAGGCAGGAATTGAATGTTTCTCCAAGTGTTTTTTCTGCAATTTCTTTTAATTCCAGTAAGGCTGGGGTCCAGGGTAATGCTTTTTTTGTGGTGTTAGAATAAGTGTATTCAAATTCCATATCTCCATACCACGCCACTTTTCGTTTGGTAAGTATATGTTTGCCAAAAATGATGGCTTCGTCATTTCTCCATTCGATGGTATTTAACAATATATCTAAATAATAGTTGGCAGTTTGGGTAGACATTAATTTTCCATAATATTTAACTGTACCATCGTATGGCAATAAGTTATTGTGCTCGTCTATTTCGTTACTAAATAAATCCATTTTGTTTCGTTTAAAGATTAGTAATGACGCTTAATCTTAAGCCCAAATGTCATTAAAAATTATTTTGATTAAAATCTGATTCTTGCCTGGTTTTATAAAATGCTTATATTCATTTCAAATAAAAACATATAACTTGCGCCATCAAATATGGGGGTTTTGAGCTTTTTTTCAAGTATCAGTTGTTTTTTCTTGCTCCTGCTTTCGCTACACTTGTTTTTCGCAAAGCGAGGGGTAAAGTTATTGAACCGTTTGCTCTCAGTTATTTTTATTTCCAGGTTTGGTCAGGTGTTGGTTTCTTTGCTTGTGAATGCGCAGAATGAATCTATATTTTCATTTTTTTACCAGATTTTTACTCCTGTTTACTATGCCGCTCCTGCTTGTTTTTATTTGTATGTGACCGGTTTTATCAATGGCCGTAATCGGCTCCGTAAGTTTGAATGGCTTCATTTTATTCCGGCTTTACTTGCTGTTGTTCATGTTTTGCCACTGCCTTTTTCTCCCACGATAAAATGGGATGTCATTGCCGATCAGATTACTGAAAATAAACAACTTTTTATAACAGTAAGAAGTGGGATATTTCCCCCCTGGTTTTATTATCTGGGCAGACCATTTTTGTTGTTGGTATATCTAGTTACTACCTGGTTTGCCGTTCTTAAATCAAAAGTGATTGATATCAACATTGATGCAAGTGGTAAAAAATGGATTTTCTTTTTTCTTCGGGCAGCTACCTTTTTTCAATTGGTCAGCTTTCTGCCATTGACGATATGGAATTTAGATGAACCATTGTTTAATGCTTCTTTTATTCTACTTAATTGCATGGTGCTTTTGGTTATAGTTGTATTTATTATGCACCAGCCTAAACTGTTTTATGGTTATCTTTTTGTGGCGGTAGATCTTGAAAAGGATGCTGGGGTAGTTATGGAACATCCAAAGGCAGTGGTTTCAACGAAGAAGATAAATCTTTTGCCTGATCAGGTATCCATATATTCCGATTTGATGAAATCTTTTATGGAGCATAAAAGACCATATCTTCAGCCGAATTTTCAAATTGTTGATCTGGCTAACGAGCTTAATATCCCTGTGCACCATTGTTCTTTTGTAATTAACAATCTTATTGGTAAGAATTTCCGCGATTGGATCAATAGTCATCGGATTGATTTTTTTGTAGCAGAATACCCTCTAAAATCTGATAGAATGACTATCGAAGCAATTGCTTACGAATCTGGTTTTAAAAGTATGGCTACTTTTTATAATGCCTTTAAAAAAGAAACGGGATTGATGCCTAAAGCCTATTTCCTGCAAAAAATGGTGTCTTAAATTGAGGCTGCTTAAAAAGTCCTTTAGAAAATCGATGACGGAAAGATGCGGTCCCATAAAATTAAGGGCTATTATCTCTAATTAATACAACTATTGAATAGTTAGAGATAATTAATATAGTCGTTTAGTAGTCTAATCAAGAACTTTAATACCTTTGCTTCGAATTCTATAATTTATTTGTCGGGATACAAAGAAAAGAATCAATTTATTGTAATTAACCAAACATGTTATGCCAGAAACTATAGTTGCTGCATGAGGTATTGGCTGTTTTTTATATTCATTTTGTTTGCTGTTGTCGGCAGTAAGGCACAAAGTGTGGGGGCGGTTATTGTAAACTCAGCGGGTAATACTTATACCCAAAAGGATATCACTTACGAATGGAGTGTAGGAGAACTTGCGCTTGTTGAAACTATGTTAAATAAGCAGGTAAGCATTACAAATGGTTTATTACAGCCAATTGTTAGCAACCTGAATATTGCTGGTGCCCCCCTAGTTTTTCCCATTAATATTCTTACGCCAAATGGTGATGGAGTGAACGATGTATGGGTAGTTAAAGACATCGAAAAATTTCCTGATAATGAGGTAACGGTATTTGACCGCTCTGGTCGGACTGTATTTCAGACCAAAAATTATCAAAATGACTGGGCGGGGTATCTTTCAGGTAGGTTACTTGCTGAAGGTACTTACTACTATGTCATCAAACTTAAAAGGAACGCCAAGTTTGAAATCATCAAAGGCTTCATTACTATTCTAAATTAGAACTTATTGTTATATGTCTAAACTTTCGCAAACTCGATTTTTTTTAATTGTTCTTGCATTTACTGTGATTTGTTGTACCCGAGCTGTGGCACAGCAGCTTCCTCAAATTAATTATCAAGGGATAGCCAGGAAGTCAGATGGTAACCCTGTTGCTGATCAGTCTATTCGGTTAAGGTTAACCATCAGAGATGGTGGAGTAAATGGGACCAGTGTTTATACGGAAACCAGGCAGCGTACCACGAATAAATTCGGATTGTTTACAGTTGTGATTGGCAGTACCGGAGCCCTTTCGCAAAATGGAGCGATGACAGCAATAAATTGGGCTACGGGGAATAAATTCCTTCAAGTAGAAATAGATCCTACGGGTGGAGGTAGTTTTGTAGATATGGGTACTTCTCAGCTTCAATCTGTTCCTTATGCTATTTATGCAAGTTCGGCGTCTCCTGCTGGTACCGCTGGTGGAGATTTGATTGGAAATTATCCCAATCCTACTGTAAGTAAATTACAAGGATCTGCTATAAGTATAACCGCCCCTTTAACGGGACAAATTTTGAAATGGAATGGTAGTGCCTGGACACCGAGTAATGAGTCTACATCTTCAACAGGTCCTCAGGGGCCGATTGGGTTAACAGGACCGCAAGGAATTCAAGGGGTAACAGGACAGACCGGAGCTACCGGAGCAACCGGTCCCCAGGGGCCGCAGGGGATACAAGGGATTCCTGGAATTAGTAATTTAAATTCAATTGGACCTATTAGTGGAACTTCCGATCCTAATGGAATGACATTAAATGCAGGCGTTTTAAGTCTGGCACCGGCGAATGCTACTAATGGAGGTGTAGTTACTACAGGTGCTCAGACAATTGCAGGGGCTAAAACATTTAATGGGCCGACAATATTTAACGGAACGATTAATGCCGGGACAATTAACAAGGTTACCATTACTGCACCGGCAAATAATGCTGCACTGACATTGGCTGATGGTTCAACTTTATCGACTATAGGTGCTTATACAACTAATTTAATTACAACTGCGGCAACAACCGTTACCTTGCCTGTAACCGGAATACTAGCTACACTTTCAGGTGCAGAAACCCTTGCTAATAAGGTATTAAATAGTCCGGTTATTAATGCTCCCACAGGAATTGTAAAGGCAGATGTTGGTTTAAGCAATGTTGATAATACCAGCGATGCCGATAAACCTGTTAGTACACTTTCTCAAGCTGCGCTCAATTTAAAGGAAGCACTAGCCAATAAATCAACTGATGTAGCTGCTGATGGAGCTTCTGATATAAAATATCCAACTGTAAAGTCTATAAAAACATATGTAGATGCAGTTGTGGTTAGTGCAGCCACGATTCCTGATGCTACTGCTAATGTAAAAGGAAAAATACAACTTGCAGGAGACTTGGCTGGTACTGGTAGTACTGCAGCAACACCTGTGATTAGCGATGCGGCTATCAATACTTCAAAGATTGCAAATGATGCGATAACAACAGCAAAATTATTGGATGGGAGTGTATCTGATGCAAAGATTGCTATGGGGATCAGTGCTTCAAAAGTTGGATTAGGGAATGTTGATAATACAAGTGATTTAAATAAACCAGTTTCTACAGCAACGCAATCCGTGTTGGGTTTGAAAGTAAATATTGCAGATACAGCTTCTATGCTAAGTCCTTATGCTAAACAAGCTGCGACGCAGAGCGCAATTACTGCTGCTCAGTCAGCAATTGCACTAAAAGTAAATATTGCAGATACTGCTGCAATGCTTAGCCCTTATGCTAAGCAGATAGCAACGCAATCGGCATTGGATTTGAAAGTTAATGTAGCTGATACTGCTGCTATGTTGAGTCCTTATGCTAAGCAAGCTGCTACGCAGAGTGCAATTACTGCTGCTCAATCAGCAATCACACTAAAAGTAAATATTGCAGATACTGCTGCTATGTTGAGTCCTTATGCTAAGCAGGTAGCAACTCAATCAGCATTGGGTTTAAAAGTTAATGTAGCTGACACGACCGCAATGCTTAGCTCTTATGCCAAACAAGTTGCTACGCAGAATGCCATTACTGCTGCTCAATCAGCAATCGCACTAAAAGTAAATATTGCAGATACAGCTGCGATGCTAAGTCCATACGCCAAGCAGGTAGCAACTCAATCAGCATTGGGTTTAAAAGTTAATGTAGCTGACACGACCGCAATGCTTAGCCCTTATGCTAAACAAGCTGCTACACAGAGTACCATTACTGCTGCTCAGTCGGCAATCGCACTAAAAGTAAATATTGCGGATACTGCTGCAATGCTAAGTCCTTATGCTAAGCAGGTAGCAACTCAATCAGCATTGGGTTTGAAAGTTAATGTAACTGATACGGCCGCAATGCTTAGCCCTTATGCTAAACAAGTTGCTACACAGAGTGCCATTACTGCTGCTCAGTCGGCAATCTCACTAAAAGTTAATATTGCAGATACAGCTGCTATGCTAAGTCCTTATGCTAAGCAGGTAGCAACTCAATCAGCTTTAGGTTTAAAAGTTAATATTGCAGATACAGCTGCTATGCTAAGTCCATACGCCAAGCAAATAGCAACTCAATCAGCATTGGGTTTAAAAGTTAATGTAGCTGATACTGCCGCTATGCTTAGCCCTTATGCCAAACAAGCTGCTACACAGAGTGCCATTACTGCTGCTCAATCAGCAATTGCACTAAAAGTAAATATTGCGGATACTGCTGCCATGCTTAGCCCTTATGCTAAGCAAGTAGCAACGCAATCGGCATTGGGTTTGAAAGTTAATGTAGCCGACACGGCAGCGATGTTAAGCCCTTATGCCAAACAAGCTGCTACACAGAGTGCCATTACTGCTGCTCAATCAGCAATTGCACTAAAAGTTAATATTGCTGATACTGCTGCTATGCTAAGTCCATATGCTAAGCAAGTAGCAACTCAATCAGCATTGGGTTTGAAAGTTAATATAGCCGACACGGCAGCAATGCTTAGCCCTTATGCCAAACAAGCTGCTACGCAGAGTGCAATTACTGCTGCTCAGTCAGCAATTGCGCTAAAAGTAAATATTGCAGATACCGCTGCTATGCTAAGTCCATATGCTAAGCAAGTAGCAACTCAATCAGCATTGGGTTTGAAAGTTAATGTAGCTGATACTGCCGCAATGCTTAGCCCTTATGCCAAACAAGCTGCTACGCAGAGTGCAATTACTGCTGCTCAGTCAGCAATTGCGCTAAAAGTAAATATTGCGGATACCGCTGCTATGCTAAGTCCTTATGCTAAGCAGGTAGCAACTCAATCAGCATTGGGTTTGAAAGTTAATGTAGCTGACACGGCAGCGATGTTAAGCCCTTATGCGAAACAAGCCGCTACGCAGAATGCAATTACTGCTGCTCAATCAGCAATTGCACTAAAAGTAAATATTGCAGATACAGCTGCTATGCTAAGTCCATATGCCAAGCAGGTAGCAACTCAATCAGCATTGGGTTTGAAAGTTAATGTAGCCGACACGGCAGCGATGTTAAGCCCTTATGCCAAACAAGCTGCTACACAGAGCGCAATTACTGCTGCTCAATCAGCAATTGCACTAAAAGTTAATATTGCTGATACTGCTGCTATGCTAAGTCCATATGCTAAGCAAGTAGCAACTCAATCAGCATTGGGTTTGAAAGTTAATATAGCCGACACGGCAGCAATGCTTAGCCCTTATGCCAAACAAGCTGCTACGCAGAGTGCAATTACTGCTGCTCAGTCAGCAATTGCGCTAAAAGTAAATATTGCAGATACCGCTGCTATGCTAAGTCCATATGCTAAGCAAGTAGCAACTCAATCAGCATTGGGTTTGAAAGTTAATGTAGCTGACACGGCCGCAATGTTAAGTCCTTATGCTAAACAAGCTGCTACGCAGAGCGCAATTACTGCTGCTCAATCAGCAATCGCATTAAAAGTTAATGTAGCTGATACTGCCGCAATGCTTAGCCCTTATGCCAAACAAGCTGCTACGCAGAGTGCAATTACTGCTGCTCAGTCAGCAATTGCGCTAAAAGTAAATATTGCGGATACCGCTGCTATGCTAAGTCCTTATGCTAAGCAGGTAGCAACTCAATCAGCATTGGGTTTGAAAGTTAATGTAGCTGACACGGCAGCGATGTTAAGCCCTTATGCGAAACAAGCCGCTACGCAGAATGCAATTACTGCTGCTCAATCAGCAATTGCACTAAAAGTAAATATTGCAGATACAGCTGCTATGCTAAGTCCATATGCCAAGCAGGTAGCAACTCAATCAGCATTGGGTTTGAAAGTTAATGTAGCTGACACGGCAGCGATGTTAAGCCCATATGCTAAACAAGTTGCTACACAGAGCGCAATTACTGCTGCTCAATCAGCAATTGCACTAAAAGTAAATATTGCAGATACTGCTGCTATGCTTAGTCCATATGCCAAGCAGGTAGCAATGCAATCGGCATTGGGTTTGAAAGTTAATGTAGCTGATACTGCTGCAATGCTTAGCCCTTATGCAAAACAAGCCTCTACGCAGAATGCCATTACTGCCGCTCAGTCATCAATCGCACTAAAAGTAAATATTGCAGATACTGCTGCGATGCTAAGTCCTTATGCTAAGCAGGTAGCAATGCAATCAGCATTGGGTTTGAAAGTTAATGTAGCTGACACGGCAGCGATGTTAAGCCCTTATGCTAAACAAGCCGCTACGCAGAATGCAATTACTGCTGCTCAATCAGCAATCGGACTAAAAGTAAATATTGCAGATACTGCTGCGATGCTAAGTCCATACGCCAAGCAGGTAGCAACGCAATCGGCATTGGGTTTGAAAGTTAATGTAGCTGATACTGCCGCAATGCTTAGCCCTTATGCCAAACAAGCTGCTACACAGAGTGCCATTACTGCTGCTCAGTCGGCAATCTCACTAAAAGTAAATATTGCAGATACAGCTGCTATGCTAAGTCCTTATGCTAAGCAGGTAGCAACTCAATCAGCTTTAGGTTTAAAAGTAAATATTGCAGATACTGCTGCGATGCTAAGTCCATACGCCAAGCAGGTAGCAACGCAATCGGCATTGGGTTTGAAAGTTAATGTAGCTGATACTGCCGCAATGCTTAGCCCTTATGCCAAACAAGCTGCTACACAGAGTGCCATTACTGCTGCTCAGTCGGCAATCTCACTAAAAGTAAATATTGCAGATACAGCTGCTATGCTAAGTCCTTATGCTAAGCAGGTAGCAACTCAATCAGCTTTAGGTTTAAAAGTTAATATTGCAGATACAGCTGCTATGCTAAGTCCATACGCCAAGCAAATAGCAACTCAATCAGCATTGGGTTTAAAAGTTAATGTAGCTGATACTGCCGCTATGCTTAGCCCTTATGCCAAACAAGCTGCTACACAGAGTGCCATTACTGCCGCTCAGTCGGCAATCGCACTAAAAGTTAATATTGCAGATACAGCTGCTATGCTAAGTCCATACGCCAAGCAAATAGCAACTCAATCAGCATTGGGTTTAAAAGTTAATGTAGCTGATACTGCCGCTATGCTTAGCCCTTATGCCAAACAAGCTGCTACACAGAGTGCCATTACTGCTGCTCAATCAGCAATTACACTAAAAGTAAATATTGCGGATACTGCTGCCATGCTTAGCCCTTATGCCAAACAAGCTGCTACGCAGAGTGCAATTACTGCTGCTCAGTCAGCAATTGCGCTAAAAGTAAATATTGCGGATACCGCTGCTATGCTAAGTCCATATGCTAAGCAAGTAGCAACTCAATCAGCATTGGGTTTGAAAGTTAATGTAGCTGACACGGCAGCGATGTTAAGCCCTTATGCGAAACAAGCCGCTACGCAGAATGCAATTACTGCTGCTCAATCAGCAATTGCACTAAAAGTAAATATTGCAGATACAGCTGCTATGCTAAGTCCATATGCCAAGCAGGTAGCAACTCAATCAGCATTGGGTTTGAAAGTTAATGTAGCTGACACGGCAGCGATGTTAAGCCCATATGCTAAACAAGTTGCTACACAGAGCGCAATTACTGCTGCTCAATCAGCAATTGCACTAAAAGTAAATATTGCTGATACTGCTGCTATGCTTAGTCCATATGCCAAGCAGGTAGCAATGCAATCGGCATTGGGTTTGAAAGTTAATGTAGCTGATACTGCTGCAATGCTTAGCCCTTATGCAAAACAAGCCTCTACGCAGAATGCCATTACTGCCGCTCAGTCAGCAATCGCACTAAAAGTAAATATTGCCGATACTGCTGCGATGT
The DNA here is from genome assembly GCA_029202485.1 of Candidatus Pedobacter colombiensis. Lineage (NCBI taxonomy): Bacteria > Pseudomonadati > Bacteroidota > Sphingobacteriia > Sphingobacteriales > Sphingobacteriaceae > Pedobacter > Candidatus Pedobacter colombiensis. Next base: position 920,651 of record CP119313.1, read on the forward strand.
TAAGCCCATATGCTAAACAAGTTGCTACACAGAGCGCAATTACTGCTGCTCAATCAGCAATTGCACTAAAAGTAAATATTGCTGATACAGCTGCTATGCTAAGTCCTTATGCAAAACAAGCTGCGACGCAGAGTGCAATTACTGCTGCTCAATCAGCAATCGCACTAAAAGTAAATATTGCAGATACTGCTGCTATGCTAAGTCCATATGCCAAGCAGGTAGCAACTCAATCAGCATTGGGTTTGAAAGTTAATGTAGCTGATACTGCCGCAATGCTTAGCCCTTATGCAAAACAAGCCTCTACGCAGAATGCAATTACTGCTGTTCAATCAGCAGTTGCACTAAAAGTAAATATCGCAGATACTGCTGCTATGTTGAATCCCTATGCTAAACAGATTGCGATACAAAATGCGTTAACATTAAAAGCTAATCTTGCTTCGCCAATTTTCTCTGGAACTGTTACAGCACCAACATTTATTGGGGCTTTATCAGGTAATGCAGCAACAGCCACTACAGCTGGAACGGTCAGTACAAATGCAAATTTAACTGGGGTAGTGACTTCAATAGGCAACGCTACTTCAATTGCAAATGGGGCAATAACAAATGCAATGCTTGCAAATGGAGCTGTGGCCAACTTATCAGGAACAAACACAGGTGATCAAGACTTAAGCGGTCTGGCTCCAAAAGTCATGCCTACTTTTACTACTTCAGCTACAGCCCCAGTGTTTGTTTCAACTGCCGCTACAGGTACAGCTCCATTTACTGTAGCATCAACTACGCCTGTAGCAAACTTGAGTATTGGTGGTAATGCCGCAACAGCCACAACAGCACTAACTGCAGGTTCTGTCACCACAAATGCAAACTTGACAGGTGAAGTTACTTCTGTTGGCAACGCCACAACGATTACTAACGGTGCGGTGATCAATAAGGTGTTGTCAGGTTATACCAGCGGTGCAGGAACAATTGTAGCTGGAGATAATATCCTTCAAGCTATTCAGAAACTGAATGGTAATGATGGTCTTAAAGCAAATATTGCAGCTCCAACATTTACCACTTCAGCTACTGCTCCAATATTTGTATCGACAGTTGCGACTGGTACAGCTCCTTTTACAGTTACTTCGACTACACCGGTAGCAAACTTGAGTATTGGTGGTAATGCTGCAACGGCCACTACCGCGCTAACTGCAGGTTCTGTTACTACAAATGCAAATTTAACTGGAGTGGTCACTTCAATTGGAAATGCTACTTCAATTGCAAATGGCGCAATAACAAATGCAATGCTTGCCAATGGAGCGGTAGCCAACTTATCAGGTACAAACACAGGTGATCAGGATTTAAGCGGCCTGGCTCCAAAAGCTACGCCAATTTTTACTACCTCTGCAACGGCTCCAGTATTTATATCAACTGCTACTACTGGTATAGCTCCTTTTACAGTTACTTCGACTACACCGGTAGCAAACTTGAGTATTGGTGGTAATGCAGCAACAGCCACTACAGCAGGAACAGTTAACACAAATGCAAATTTAACTGGAGTAGTCACTTCAATTGGAAATACTACTTCAATTGCAAATGGCGCAATAACAAATGCAATGCTTGCCAATGGAGCGGTAGCCAACTTATCAGGTACAAATACTGGTGATGAAACCAATGCCAGCATTAAAACTAAGCTTACACCTGCTACAGCCTCAGTAGACGGTTACTTGAAGGCAACGGATTTTGCAACCTTCAACAGTAAGGGAACTGGGTCTGTGACAAGTACATCAGTAGTTACAGCTAACGGTATCAGTGGAACTGTCGCGACAGCAAGTACTACACCGGCTATTACTCTAAGTTTGGGGGCAATTACTCCAACATCAGTAACTGCAACAGGCACTGTAAGTGGTTCTAACTTATCAGGTACAAATACAGGCGATCAGGACTTAAGTGGCTTGGCTCCAAAAGCTACACCTACTTTTACCACTTCAGCTACTGCTCCGGTGTTTATATCAACTGCCACTACGGGCACAGCGCCATTTACTGTAGCATCAACTACGCCTGTAGCAAACCTTAGTATTGGCGGTAATGCAGCAACCGCTACAACAGCACTAACCGCAGGAACAGTAACAACAAATGCAAACTTAACCGGGCCAATTACTTCGGTTGGAAATACAACAAGTATAGGTTCACAGACAGGAACAGGAAATACCTTTGTAATGAGTAATTCACCTGTGTTGGTTACACCGAATCTTGGTACACCAACAACCTTGGTAGGTACCAATATTACTGGTACGGCAAATGGATTAACATCAGGTAAAGCACTTAATTTGGATGGAGGACTTGGTGGGCAGATTCCTTATCAAACTGCTGTGGGTGCAACAGCTATGCTGGCTAATGGACTTGCAGGTCAGGTTCTTCAGAGCAATGGAGGTACAGCTGCTCCAAGTTGGGTTAATGCTCCTTCGGCTAACTATTCCATTGCGCCCACTACAGGAGGAAGTGTGACATTAACTGCAACCCAGGTATTGGAAGCCGGTGCTTATGTAATTAATGCTACTGCGACGGTTACTTTTCCAACAGCGGCTAACCTCATCGCGGCAATGACAGCACCACAGGTAGGAGATGTAATTAGATTTATGGTTGCTATAAATGGGACTGGAAATTTTACACCGACAATTGCGGCAGGTACCGGAGGAACGGTTATACAAGCTACTGGAGTTGCTAAGGCTGCAAGAGATTTATTTATTCGGATAACAAGTGTAACATCCGGGTCTACAGCATATGTAATATATTAATAATCCTATATGCTTAGTAAAAGTGTATTAGATAGAGGTTAAGCACAAATAAATTAGTATAATGAATCGTTTTTTGAAAAATAGAGCTTTGAAGATCACATTAATACTTGTTGTATTATTTTCATCATTAGCAAAAGCCCAAACCCATCCAGTCAAGTCAATTGCAACACTACCAATAAAGCTAACTAACCCTTCGGATTCCCTCCAATACACATTGGGAGTGTTTCTAGGGCAATGGATTACCAATAACGGTTTTACAATAAATAATCCCCAATTATTCCGCAAAGGAATGGATGATCTTTTACTAAACAAGACTTTATTAGTAGATGCATCCACAGTTTCTGCAAGTCTGGATGCTTATCAGAAAAGGTTAATTTCTGAAAGAAGCAGTCAGCAAGAAAAGCTATTATTCGAAAACGTAAGAGGAAAAGCAGGGGTAGGGATGCTGCCGAGTGGAGTAGGTTATATGATACTGAAGACTGGCGGCGGAATTAAACCCTGGGCTACTGATTCTGTAGTGCTTAACGTGAAAGGATACCTTCCGGATGGAAAGTTGTTTGAAGATACCTATGCAAAGAAAAGGTCATTGATTGGTAGTCCCGAAACATTCATTCAAGGCATGAACGAAGTGTTACAAATTATGCCATTAGGATCTACCTGGCGTGTGTTTATTCCATCAGCATTGGGATATGGAGAAAGGGGCATTCCCGGCTTGGTACCGGCTTACTCTGCGTTAATCTTTGATGTCGAACTTGTAAACATTATAGGAAATACCAGATGATAGTCCTGTATCCATCAAGATTTTGCTAAACATGTCAATGTTTTACATAAGTGGCCGTTGTTTTAACCTTAAGGTAATTTAAGGTTGTTTTGGCTATATTTGGTTTATGCAAATCATGTTGTAAAGCCAAATTAAAATGAACTATACGAAATTGACAATGGGAGAGAAATTTAGGCTCTTAAAGCAAAATGCTGAGCCTGAGTACATACGAAAAAATCGAAGATGACTTTTTGTATCCTGCGGATACGATGATTAAGAAAACTGCAAAATTATATGAATTAACATACGAAGAACTTTTAGCTGTAGGGGAAGAAAGTTAAATAGTTTAAAAAACATTTTAATAAAGCGGTTTAAATACTTTTATTTGAAAAGATAACCCAAACATATCTGAGCCTATGGACCTTAATAATGCTTCGTTTCCTTTTATTGGCGTAGATATTGGAGGTTCGCATATTACGGCTGCGTATATAGATTCGTCCACTTATCATGTAATTCAAGATAGTTTAAAGCGCGAAAGGGTAGTTTCTACAGCAGCTTCAACCATTATTCTCGACTCATGGGTTGAAGCATTGACACCATTAATTGCCGGACTTCCAGTAGGGCAGGCTAAAATAGGTGTTGCTATGCCCGGACCATTTGATTATATAAATGGGATTGCACTTTTCAAAAATGTAAAAAAATATGATTCACTATACGGACTTGATATAGGGAAAATATTATCAGAAAAGTTAAACATACCGCGACAATCCATCATTTTCATAAATGACGCTGAGGCTTTCCTAAGTGGTGAAATGGCTGCTGGTGCTGCTGCTCATGTAGATAGAGCAATAGGCATTACACTGGGAACCGGACTGGGATCAGCAAGCAACTGTAGCGGAACTGTGGTTGATGTAAATAGGGCAGCTTTGCCTTTCCTTGAGCAAAATGCTGAAGAATATATGTCTACCCGGTGGTTTTTAGCCAGATACAAGGAGCTGGCGGGTAAAGAAGTGAAAAATGTAGAAGACTTACTAAATACCTCAACACCTGTTGTGAAGAATCAGATATTTGATGAGTTTGCTACAAACCTGGCTAGTTTTATCAACGATTTTATAGCCGACGAAAATCCGGAAGTATTGGTTATAGGAGGGAATATCGCACGGACATGGGATCATTTCATGCCACAACTGCAACAAAAAATAGTAAACAAAAATGTAATCATCAGGCAAACTGAAATGTGGGAAGATGCCGCATTGGTGGGAGCGGCCTGTATCTGGATAAATCAATAATAATCATGAAGAAAACACTTTTTTTAAGCCTGGTAGCATTACTGTTTGTACAGTTATCCTATGCTGCTAAGGTTGATACAGCAGTAACTTATAGTGCTGCAATGAAGAAAAATATTAAAGCAGTGGTAATTACACCGGATAGCTATAATCAGGCAGAAAGTATGCCTGTGGTTTATCTGCTTCATGGTGCAGGCGATTCATATTCGGGATGGATAAAAAAAGTGCCTGCACTTCAAAAATATGCGGATGATTTTCAAACCATCATTGTTTGCCCAGATGGAAATGTAACCAGTTGGTATTTTGACAGTCCTGTTGATCCGGAATGGAAATATGAGACTTATGTAGCTACAGAGTTGGTTAACTGGGTAGATAAAAATTACAAAACCATAAAAGACCGAAAAGGAAGAGCAATTACAGGGCTTAGCATGGGTGGACACGGAGCTTTGTATCTTTCTTTTAAACATCAGGATGTATTTGGTGCCGCCGGAAGTATGAGTGGTGGAGTAGATATTACACCTTTTCCATTAAACTGGAACATTGCTAAAAGATTGGGAGATTACGATAAAAATGCGCAGCGCTGGAAAGACAATACCATTGTAAATATGACCTGGATGCTTGTTCCTAATCGACTTGCCTTAATTATTGACTGTGGTAAAGATGATTTCTTTTATAACGTAAATATGAAGCTGCATGAAACTTTGCAGTATAGCAATATTCCGCATGATTTTATCATCAGGCCAGGTGCACATACCTGGGATTACTGGACAAATGCCGTTAAATATCAGTTGATGTATTTTAATGGATTTTTTAATAAGAAAGGATAAAACGATAACCCTATTTAAGAAAAGGCCGGTATTGCAATTTTTTGCATTTACCGGCCTTTTTATTTGAAGCTTAAACCAGCTTTTTGTATTTAATACGGTGTGGAGTTACATCACCCAGGCGTTTTTTGCGATTTTCTTCGTAATCGCTATAGTTTCCTTCAAAGAAGTAAACCTGAGATTCGCCTTCAAAAGCAAGGATGTGCGTACAGATACGATCTAAGAACCACCTATCGTGACTAATCACTACTGCACAGCCACCAAAGTTTTCCAGGCCCTCTTCTAATGCCCTTAGCGTATTCACATCGATATCGTTGGTAGGTTCATCCAGTAGCAATACGTTTGCACCTTTTTTTAAAGTGATGGCAAGATGTACCCTATTGCGTTCTCCTCCTGACAGTATGCCAACCTTTTTTTGCTGGTCGCCGCCATTGAAGTTGAATTTGGAAACATAGGCCCTTCCATTTACTGCTTTATTGCCCAGTTGAATGTTATCCAGTCCATCAGTAATGTTTTCATAAACCGTTTTCTCTGGATCTAAGTCATTGTGCATCTGGTCTACATAACCCAATGCTACAGTTTCTCCAACACGGAAAGTTCCGCTATCAGGGGTTACCTGCTCGGTGATTAATCTGAAAAGCGTGGTTTTACCTGCCCCGTTCGGGCCAATAATACCCACAATACCCGCAGGAGGTAAAGAGAAGCTTAGGTTTTCGAACAATATTTTGTCGCCATATGCTTTTGTTACATTGTTGGCTTCAATAACCACATTACCCAATCTTGGACCTGCTGGAATGAACAATTCTAGTTTGTCTTCTCTTTCTTTCGAGTCTTCAGAAGCCAGTTTTTCATAATTTGATAGACGGGCTTTAGATTTTGCGTGTCTGGCTTTTGGCGCCATACGTACCCATTCCAGCTCGCGCTCTAATGTTTTCTGACGTTTGCTCTCTGTTTTTTCTTCCTGTGCCAGGCGCTTTGCTTTCTGGTCTAACCAGGATGAATAATTTCCTTTCCATGGAATACCCTCACCGCGGTCTAGTTCAAGAATCCATCCGGCTACATTATCCAGGAAATATCTATCGTGGGTTACTGCAATAACGGTTCCTTTATAATTCTTTAAAAATTGCTCCAGCCAATCGATACTTTCAGCATCCAAGTGGTTGGTAGGCTCATCAAGTAACAATACATCTGGCTCTTGCAGTAATAAACGACACATAGCCACACGTCTGCGTTCTCCTCCGGATAATACACTAATCTTTGTGTCAGGATCAGGGCAGCGTAAAGCATCCATGGCACGTTCCAATTTGGAATCCAATTCCCAGGCGTTCACGGCATCGATTTTATCTTGCAGCTCACCTTGGCGGGCCATCAATTTATCCATTTTATCTGGATCAGAATAATTCTCTTCTAAACCGAATGCTTCATTAACTTCTTCGTATTCTTTCAGTATAGCTGTGATTTCGGAAACACCTTCTTCAACGACTTCTTTTACAGTTTTGTTCTCATCCAGTTCAGGTTCCTGGGCAAGATAACCAACTGTATATCCCGGAGAAAAAACAACCTCACCCTGAAAGGATTTATCGAGGCCGGCGATAATCTTTAAAAGAGAAGATTTACCGGAACCGTTTAAACCAATAACTCCAATTTTAGCGCCGTAAAAAAAGGACAGGTAAATATTTTTTAAAACTTGTTTCTGGGGCGGGTAAATCTTATTTACCCCCGCCATTGAAAAGATTATTTTTTCGTCTGACATAATTGCTTATTGACTTGCAAATATCGCCAATAAAGTCAGAACTTAGTAAGTTTTCTGAAATAACGGCAGTTACAATATCTATTTTATTCGCTGTGGCGTAATTGTTGATAAATTAAAAAAAATACGGGTGCTCATTTATAAAACAAATTTTATAGTTTAGAGCATTCCCGAATTAGAAAGGTATATATGGAAGCTAAATTTTCACCACAAGTCAAAGACGTGATCTCCTTTAGCAGGGAAGAAGCCCTGAGATTAGGTCACGATTACATAGGGGCGGAACATCTGTTGTTAGGCCTTATTCGCGAGGGCGATGGTATGGCCATTAAGATATTAAAATCACTGGGTGTTGATACTTCAAAACTTCGTCGTTCAATAGAAGATTCAGTTAGAGGCACGTCCAGTGTCACGGTTAACCTTGGAAATATTCCTTTAACCAAGCAAGCAGAAAAGGTATTAAAGATCACTTATCTGGAAGCAAAGATCTTTAAAAGTGATTTGATAGGTACGGAGCATTTATTGCTTTCTATCCTGCGCGATGATGATAACATTGCTTCACAGATTTTACTTCAGTTTAATATCAATTATGAGATATTTAAACAGGAGGTTGAAGTGAATAAAAACGGATTTAGAGACGAAACGCAAAATAGCGCCTCAACGGGTGGTGATGAAGATTATCGCGAAGAAGAAGCGTTTAGCAGCCCTAAAAAAGTTTCGGATATTAAATCTAAAACTCCGGTTCTGGATAATTTTGGAAGGGATTTAACTAAAGCTGCTGAAGAAGGTCGCTTAGACCCTATTGTTGGTCGTGAGAAAGAGATTGAGCGTGTTTCTCAGATTTTATCACGCCGTAAAAAAAATAACCCCATCCTGATTGGTGAGCCGGGTGTTGGTAAATCTGCTATTGCAGAAGGATTGGCATTGCGTATTGTTCAGCGTAAGGTTTCGAGGGTATTGTTCAACAAACGTGTAGTAACTTTAGATCTGGCTTCATTAGTTGCAGGTACTAAATACCGTGGACAGTTTGAAGAACGCATGAAAGCTGTGATGAATGAGCTTGAAAAATCTACTGATGTGATCTTGTTCATTGATGAGATTCATACCATTGTAGGTGCGGGCGGCGCTTCCGGTTCCCTTGATGCATCGAATATGTTTAAACCTGCTTTGGCAAGGGGTGAGATTCAATGTATCGGAGCAACAACATTGGATGAGTATCGTCAGTACATCGAAAAAGATGGAGCATTAGATCGTCGTTTCCAAAAGGTAATGATTGAGCCAGCTTCACCTGATGAAACCATTGAGATCTTGAACCGTATCAAAGAGAAATATGAAGATCACCACGGGGTGACTTATACAGACGAAGCTATCCATGCTTGTGTGGCTTTAACTTCGAGGTATATTACGGATAGGTTCTTGCCAGATAAAGCGATTGATGCTTTGGATGAGGCAGGATCAAGGGTGCACTTGACAAATATTCATGTTCCTGATAATATCATTACAATTGAAACCAAGATTGAGGAGATTAAGGTAGAGAAAAATAAGGTTGTAAAAAGCCAGAAATATGAAGAAGCTGCAAAATTAAGGGATACTGAAAAGAACCTTTTAGAAGAACTTGATCGTGCAAAGGCTGAATGGGAAGCTGAAACTAAAACAAAACGTTATACTGTTACCGAAGATAATGTTGCTGAGGTAGTTTCGATGATGACTGGTATTCCTTTGCAACGTGTTGGACAAACAGACAGTGCAAAACTGTTGAATATGTACGAAACGGTAGCTACCAAAATTATTGGACAGGACGATGCGATTAAGAAATTAACTAAAGCTATTCAGCGTACCAGGGCAGGATTAAAAGATCCTAAAAAGCCAATTGGTTCATTTATTTTCCTTGGCCCAACAGGCGTAGGTAAAACAGAATTGGCAAAAGAGCTTGCTCGTTTTATGTTCGACAGCGATGATGCGCTGATCCAGATCGATATGAGTGAGTATATGGAGAAATTTGCGGTATCACGTTTAGTGGGAGCGCCTCCGGGATATGTAGGATATGAAGAAGGTGGACAGCTGACTGAAAAGGTTCGTAGAAAACCTTATGCTGTAATCTTGTTGGATGAGATCGAGAAAGCGCACCCTGATGTATTCAATATCTTGCTGCAAGTATTGGACGAAGGACAGCTTACCGATAGCTTAGGTCGTAAGGTAGATTTTAGAAATACCATCATCATCATGACCTCTAACATTGGTGCACGCCAGTTAAAAGATTTTGGACAAGGGGTAGGTTTCTCTACTTCTGCTAAAACAAGTCAGGCTGATGCACATTCAAGAGGTGTGATAGAGAACGCTTTGAAACGCGCTTTTGCACCGGAGTTCTTGAATCGTGTGGACGATGTAGTGGTATTCAACTCATTAGGTAAAGAAGAGATCTTTAAGATTATTGATATTGAATTGAAATCGTTATTTGGTCGTGTACATAACTTAGGTTATGAGGTTAAGCTTACTGAGAGAGCTAAAGAATTTATTGCCGATAAAGGCTTTGATTCAAATTTCGGCGCAAGACCGCTTAAACGTGCGATTCAGAAATATCTGGAGGATCCGATTGCAGAAGAGATCCTTAAAGGCGAGGTCCATGAAGGAGATACTTTGGAAATCGACTACGATAAAGAAAATGATAAGATTGTGGTAGAAAATAAAAGTCCAGGTAAGAAGAAGAAAAAAGAAGAAGGTAGTATAGAGTAGTACCCTGAACGGTTTAAAGAAAGACCCTGGTGAGTGATAAGCTTATCAGGGTTTTTTATTTGCATTGCTTTGTATCAATTTTAATACTTAGTGTGCTTTGTACACAATTTGCGAAATTAAGCACCAATAGATTTTGCTTTTAAGATAAATGCCTCTATTTTAGATAGAAAATAGGTTAGGTTAAAATATCAATAGCATCAAAATCATTGTAAATGAAATGGAAATTACCATTGGCGCTAGCCCTAATAATAAGTGTTTTTCAGGTGTCTGCTCAGGAAAAACAAGAAGGCTACATACAACAAATCAACGGCACAAAATTGAGCTTTGAAATGAAAGCTATTCCTGGGGGAGAGTTTTTAATGGGAAGTAAGAAAGGTAAAGCTGATGAGCTGCCCGTGCATATGGTTAAACTGGACCCTTTTTGGATGGGTGCATTCGAAGTTACCTGGGATATTTATGAGCCTTTTTTATATAAGGATTATGAAACTACGCAGAGTATTGGTGCGGTGCCAGCCAATGTTGATGCCATTACCAGGCCAACAAAACCATATCTGGATATGACTTTTGGTATGGGTAAGGAGAGCCATCCTGCTCTTGCGATGACCCATTACAATGCGATTCAGTTTTGCAAATGGTTATATGTCAGGACAGGGGTATTTTATCGCTTGCCAACGGAAGCCGAATGGGAATATGCAAGTCGTGCCGGAAATACAACTGAGTATTTCTTTGGCGATGATGCAACTAAACTGAATGAGTATGCCTGGTACAAAGCGAATAGCGAAGGTAAAACGCATCCTGTAGGACAGAAGAAACCTAATCAGTGGGGCTTGTATGATATGTATGGCAATGTTGCCGAATGGATCTACGATCAATATAATGCTGGTTATTATGCCACTGTGAATGGTGATAAGGGCAATAATCCTGTTTCAGTTCCTGATAAATTATATGCAAATGTAATTCGTGGAGGGTCGTATGACGACGAAGCAAAAGAATTGCGTGCTGCGGCTAGATCGGCTTCAGATCCGGTATGGAAACAATTGGATCCTCAGATTCCTAAAAGTAATTGGTGGTTCCCTGAAGCTCCATTTATTGGTATGAGATTGGTAAGGCCCTTAAAAACACCTTCAAAAGCAGATATTGACGCCTATTACAATAAGGCACCTATTGCGGATTATTAACCAGACCATTAAAGGGCATACAGCTCATCAACAACAATAGAGATACCCATGATAGTGAATGAAAAACTCAAAAACCAAATATCAAGCTAAATGAACAACGAAGAACTACGCGATAAACGCCGCGAATTTTTGAAAGCTTCTGCATTGGTTGCAGGAGGAATCATGTTAAACCAGTTTGCTTTTGCAGGTGGACATTCATCAACGGATGATACGATTAAAATAGCTTTAATTGGCTGCGGAGATAGGGGGACAGGTGCCGCTTTTCAAGCTTTAAGTACCAAGGAAAATTTAAAATTGGTAGCTATGGCTGATGCCTTTGAAGATAGACTAAACAGCAGTTATCAGAAGCTTGCTGAAAGGTTTAAAGAAAAGGTTGATGTACCTCAGGATCGTAGATTTGTAGGGTTTGATGGTTACGCTAAGGCAATTGCGCTTGCAGATGTGGTATTATTGGTAACGCCTCCGGGATTTAGACCAATGCATTTTGAAGAGGCGGTAAAACAGGGGAAACACGTGTTCATGGAAAAGCCGGTAGCTGTTGATGCGCCTGGAATCCGTAAAGTATTAGCTGCTGCTGAATTGGCAAAACAGAAGAAATTAAATGTTGTAGTTGGTTTACAACGTAGGTACCAAACTAATTATAGGGAAACGCTAAAACGTATTCAGGATGGTGCTATAGGAGATGTTGTTGGTGGACAGGTATATTGGAACAGTGGTGGAGTTTGGGTAAAAAAAAGACAGCCAAATCAAACAGAAATGGAATACCAAATGCGCAACTGGTACTATTTTAACTGGCTCTGTGGCGATCATATTGTTGAGCAACATGTACATAATATAGATATTGCCAATTGGGTTAAAAATGCTTATCCGATTTCCGTACAGGGAACAGGAAGTCGCGCCTGGAGATCAGGTAAAGATTATGGTGAAATTTATGATAACCATTCGGTAGAGCTTACTTATGCTGACGGAGCTGTGATTCATAGTCAATGCCGTCATTTTGAGGGTACAGCAAATCGTGTGGATGAAACTTTCCAGGGGACAAAAGGGCGTACTTATTTATCGGCGAGTCATAACGGTATACTATGGGATAGTAAAGGAAAGCAGATATTTAACCACCCTACAAAAGGTAATGCTAATCCTTATCAAACTGAGCATGATGAATTGTTTGAAGCTGTGAGCAAGGGACAGTTTAAATTTCAGGATGCCGAGCGTGCCGCGAAGAGCTGCTTTACAGCAATAATTGGTAGGTATGCTACTTATTCGGGACAGGTCATTAAATGGGACGATGCTTTAAAGGCAGATAATAGTTTATTTCCTGATCAGTTGAGTTGGGATGCCAATCCAAAACTGATGCCTGATGTTAATGGCCTCTACACAATACCTACTCCAGGTAAAACAAAGGTGATTTAAGGTGTTTAAATATATCTTGTTATTATTCCCCCTGCTGATCTCTTTCTTTTTTAAAGGAAAAGATCAGCGGGAATTTATCATTCATGGTTATGCTCAGGGGACAGATTATTCTATTAAATATTTTGCCCGGGATAGCGTGATCACCAAGCAGTCAGTTGATAGTATCCTAAGTGTAATAGATTCTTCTATGTCACTATATAAACCTTACTCGTTAATCAGTAAATTCAATGACTCAAGTGAGGGTCTTGACCTGGATCCACACTTTGTTGTGGTAATGCAGAAATCTTTTGAAGTTTACAAAGCAACTAGTGGTAAGTTTGATGTTACCGTAGCCCCATTAGTGCAGGCTTGGGGTTTTGGGCCTAAACCGATAGCAAAGTTTCCAGATAGTGCCGAAGTTAAACAGCTATTGAAATGTGTTGGCATGAACAATCTTAGTTTAAAAGGTAATCATCTTTCAAAGCGGAAGTCATGCATAAAGATTGATTTGAATGGAATAGGGCAGGGGTATAGTGTGGATGTGGTTGCTGATTATTTAGAATATAAAGGTATAAAAGCTTTTGTAGTTGAAATTGGAGGTGAACTAAGGATAAAGGGGCCTAAACCGGATGGTACTGCAATGCGCATTGGTATTGAAGGCCCGGCAGTATCGGCAAACTCAGAACCCGTAATCAGGCATGTCATTAGAGCGAATAATGGAGCGATAACAACTGCAGGTAATTATAGAAAGTACCTACAAAAAGGGGGCAGAAAAGTAGCACACCTTATTGATCCTAAAACAGGTTATCCTTTGGATAATGCTTTAATCAGTGTAACCATTTATGCCAAAGATGGGCTCACTGCTGACGGATATGATAGTCCCATAATGGCGATGGGGCTCAAGGAAGCGTTGGATTTTGCCTCAAAAAAAGGTATGGAAGCCTATATCATTTATCACAAAAGTGATGGGAGTGTGGCTGATACACTGACCAGAGGCTTTAGAAAAATGATTGTAGAATAAACAGCCGACTTATATTAGAACATCGTAAGCTGGACTTTTGGTACTTTGAAGAGACTAGAGTCTAGTTTTATCTTTTGCTCATTGAGGTGGTTTAGGCGGCAATGCAACTTGAAATTATCTTTTATGAGCTTGGCAATGTTGCCGTCACCTCTCATTCTGTCGCCAAATCTGCTGTCGTTCACATGACCACCATGGCAGGATTGTATCATATGCCATACTTTTTCAAAGCGGTCAGGATAGTTTTTATGGAGCCAGTCTTCAAATATTCCACCTATAGCACCATTTAGCCTCACCACAGTATAACCAGCTGCTATGGCCCCGCAATTGGCAATGGTTTTTAAAATAACAGGAATTTCGTGATCACTTAAGCCCGGTACCAATGGTGCCACCATTACGCCCATAGGGATACCTGCATTACTCAACTGCTCAACAATCTTTAAACGCTGTTTTGCAGTAGTGGTACGAGGTTCCATTTTCTGACGTAACTTTTCATTCAGGCTGTTGATGGAAACATATACCATGCAAAGGTTCTGCTTCGCCAGCTCAGTAAGCAGGTCAATATCTCTTAATATCAATGCGTTTTTGGTGATCATACCGATGGGCTGTTTGTATTCCAATGCGATTTCCAGCAATTGCCTAGTGATCCCGAATTTTCGTTCTGCAGGTTGGTAACAGTCGGTGTTGCCGGATAAGGAAATCACGGAGGCGTCCCACGCTTTACGCTCAAGGAATTTTTTAAATAGTGCGGGGGCATCCGTTTTTACAATGATCTTACGCTCAAAATCGAGCCCGGCACTAAAACCCCAATACTCGTGCGCATTACGTGCATAACAATAAGTACAGCCATGTTCACAACCCTGATAAGGGTTTAAAGAATAGGCCATGCCTACGTCTGGACTATCTACTTTGTTAACAATAGATTTAGATTTTCCAAGGATAAAAGTAGTCTTATGATTTTCCTCCTCCCAATCGTCAATCCCCTCATCATGCTCTTTTACATAGTCGTTTTTAGCAAAGCGGTTGTGCGGATTAAACTGTGCACCCCGCCCTTTCATATAGTTATCCGGTATTTCGCTGTCTAAATTCATTAGCTAAAATTACTAATATTATTAGTAATTTTATGCTGCAATCCCTTCTATTTTTTTGACAGGGGAATGTAATCCATTGGAACCATATCGCCTACTTTCTCATATGCCCAAAAACCTTCATACAACATGGCTCTGGAGTCGTAGATACCGCCATTTTCGTAAAAACGTATTGATCCCTGCATTAAATTGGCTACAGAGATTTCATAATCAGGAACATCGAGCGGACGGAAGATCCAGAAGCCGGTTTTAGAATATTCCAGCGATTCCCTTTCCCGAGTATAACTTATCGCCAATGACCCGGTACAGTCCAACGATTTTAGGTTCTGGTTATAGGTGTGTATCAGGTTGTCGGCCGAGAGTTCGGTACGATCCAGACAGTCTATCGTTTTTGGCATGTCCTGTTGCTTTAACCAAAAGGAAATCATGGCACTATCTCTTGGAGGAGTGTTTTTGGTGATGGTGCTTGATTTTCCTGGGGTTTTTAACCTGGTCAGGTTTTTATAAATGATACTATCAGGATATCGATAAGGATTTGGTATTTTAACCATTTTGTTGATAATAAATCCTTCTTCTTTAGCTTTCCCTTGGTAGAGAGATCTGAAAAAGTGCTGCGACGATCCATAATAGGCTACTTCACGTTTATCGATATACTTTTTCATTTTTGCCCCTGGACCTTTTAATTCTTCAAAAAATGGATGGCCCGAAAAATAAATGATCCGTGTTCTGGAATTGTACTCAAAATAATCGAGCATATATTTTATGCGATAGCCTAATGCCTTATTTTCTATAACTAAAAAATCAGACGTTTTTATGGTAAGCAAGCTTTTGGTTGCATCGTAATCAATGTTTAATACCTGCGGATTTAATATTTTACATTGTGCGGCATTTGGGGTTGTGCCGATAAAATACTCTTTAAATTGTTTAATGTATTTTGCCCTATTTGGGTCGGCATGGATAACCACCTCATTTAAAACCGTAGTGCTTTCCTTTAAAACCAGCTCAACCTGAACCGATTTGTCGGATATGATTACGCTCTTTGAATAGGGAAGATAGCCCACCATTTGTACCAAAAGATCGTAATTGCCGGGTTTGAGGTTGCTGATTTTAAATTTACCTTCATTATCGGCTACAGTGGATACCTGGTAACCACTTAAAAATATACCGGCACCCGGTAAACTTTCTTTTTGATCCCTAACAACACCCATTATCGAAAACGAGTTTTGAGAGAAGCCATGCAGCCCTGTAAATAAGGTCAGGAATAATATCAACAGGGATTTTGTCATGAATGCGAATGTACAGAATCGTTCAGATTTTATATAGGACTTTTTTGCCATTCGATTGTCCTAATTGTAAATAATTGATGATGATTTCGCTGAGGTTCATCATTTGGGATATTTACAGATTTAGAGGGTTTTATGAGATTTTTAACACTAGTATTTTTCCTGCTGTTTTTTCATCCTACCTACGCACAGCAAACTGTTGTTAGGGGGAAAATTTCTGATGGATCTACAGGCTTGCCCTTGTCGAACATCAATGTTGGATTTGACAACTCAAATGTCAAAACGCTGAGTGATGCTCAGGGACGATACGTGATCGCTACAAAAGAACCTGTTAAAATCATTCATTATTCGTCAATTGGTCACCGGTTGCAACGCTTGCCGGTAGTGCAGGGTCAAAATCAAGAAATCAATGTGGTTATGGAAGCCTTAACTCAAGATCTGTCAGAAGTAAGTGTAACTGCTGATAAAAGGCCCAGATATAAGAATAAAGGCAATCCTGCAGTAGAGTTGATCCGTAATGTAATTGAACATAAGGAGCAGAATAGTGCGAGTTTTCATGAAAAAGTTACTTTCGAAACATATGAGAAATTGTGTATGTCGTTAAGTATGAAGAACGAAAAGGCAAAGAAGTCCAGACTATTAAAAAAGTACGCATTCTTAGTACAAAATCAAGATACGACAAAGCAACCAGGAAGAACTTTGATTCCGGTGTTTATGGAAGAAAAGTTAAGTCGTGTGAGCCAGAATGAACTGTCAAAACCCGAAACCATTGTTCTAGGTGAAAAGCAATCCCGAATAGACCAACAATTTGATGAGGATGGCATTAATGAGTATTTAGATAAAATATATCAGCGTGCCGATATTTATGATCATGATATCGGTTTGGGTAATCAACGTTTTCTTAGCCCAATAGCAGATGTAGCCCCCCAGTTTTATAAGTACTTTATTCTTGATACCATCAAAGATACTTCGCCCTGGCAGGTAAAGGTGATGATCGCACCCAAAAATAAGCAAGACGTACTTTTTCTAGGGTATTTATACATTAGCCTGGACGGTCATTATGCAGTGCAGCGCGCAACGCTATCCATCAACAATCAAATTAACCTCAACTGGGTAAAAGATCTTCAGATCTCGTTAGAATATAAACAGGATGCCTTGGCTCGCTATCATCTTAGTAAAAGTGTAATGGGGATGGATTTGGGGATTTTTAAAGAAGGAATGAGTGTTTACGGCGAACGAACTATGATGGTTGATAAATTCACTTTTGGAGAACAGGCTTTGGAGCAACCTGTACCTGTGGCTGCAATTGGTCGCGCAAAAGACAGGGTTCAATCAGATGAGTTTTGGTCCAAATCACGGCATGAGACGTTGTCCATAACCGAACAAGCTGCCTATACCAATATTGATAGTCTTAAAAATTCGAAATCATTTAAGCGTACGATGACGCTTGCTTCCAGTGTACTTTCTGGTTTCATTGATCAGGGGCCTATAGAAATTGGCTCGTTGAGCTCTTTTTATAGCTTCACTCCGGTTGAAGGCTCCCGCTTTAAATTTGGTGCGCGTACGACCGATGCATTTAGTAGGAAACTATTTTTTGATGCACATGTAGCTTACGGAAGCCGAGATCAGCGGTGGAAGTATAGCGTGGGGGTTACTCGATCATTGACCTCCAGATCTATTTATGAATTTCCGGTTAGCTCTATCACTGTAAGGAGAAGCTTTGAAACTCAGATTCCGGGACAAGATTTGAATTTTTTAGAGGATGATAATTTTTTACTCTCCTTTAAAAGGGGGGTAAATGATAAATGGATGTACAACAAAAAATGGCTCGTCGAGTATCTCCATGAAACTCCGCAGCATCTATCATTCCTTGTTAGTTTTAAAAGGGAGACTTTGGAGGCAGCAGGGAAGCTTCATTTTCAACGTGATTTTTTGGGAAGGATGGGGGAAGTTCCAGCTGCTGATGTCGGTTTAGCAACCTCCGAATTTTCGGTCACTTTGCGTTGGGCACCACATGAAAAGTTTTATCAGGGAAAGAGGTACAGGAGACCTATAATCAATGGTTATCCTGTGTTTACACTCATTGGCGGAGTTGGTGTTAAAGGTTTTTTGGGCGGCGATTATGATTACCAGAATTTAACCTTGAACATTGCTAAGCGTTTTTACTTATCACAACTAGGGTTCTCAGATGTAATTGTGGAAGGAGGCGCTGTATTTGGCAAGGTGCCTTTTCCACTGTTAAGCATTCATCGTGCAAATCAGACTTACGCTTACCAGCTTGCTTCTTTTAACCTCATGAATTTTATGGAATTTATGAGCGATAGGTACGCGAGTATAAATGTCCAGCATTCTTTTAATGGATTCTTTTTAAATAAAATTCCACTGGTTAAAAAGCTGCAATGGCGCGAGGTGGTATCTGTTAAAGTACTCGAGGGAACAATTAGCGATAAAAATAGAGAGGGCGGACATCGTGGGTTTTATAAATTTCCATCTGATAGGGGCGGCAACCGATTGGCTTTTCCGCTTGATAGAACGCCCTACATTGAAGGCAGTCTCGGCGTGTCTAATGTTTTTAAGGTGTTGAGAGTAGATGTGGTGAAACGCTTTACACATCTAAATCATCAGGGCGTATCTCCTCTGGGAATCAGAGCTAAGCTTAATTTTGATTTTTAAAGATTGGATACACAATAGAATATGCGTATAACAAAAAAACGGCCGGAATTTACACTCTGGCCGTTTCTGTTTCTTTATAATTTTTTATCCTTCAATACCCATTTTCTGCATTACGACATCACTCACTCCTGTTGAAGAGTAACCGCCATCATGGAAAAGGTTCTGCATAGTTACCATGCGTGTTAAATCAGAGAATAAAGTAACACAGTAATCTGCGCACGATTCTGCATCAGCATTACCTAGTGGAGCAATGGCATCAGCATAATCATAAAAATCACCAAAACCTTTAATACCGGTACCAGCAGTAGTTTTAGTTGGCGATTGAGAAACTGTATTGATACGTACTTTTTTCTCTAAGCCATAATGATAACCAAAGCTGCGGGCAATTGATTCCAACATAGCTTTGATGTCAGCCATATCCGTGTAGAAAGGGTAGGTACGTTGAGCAGCCATATAAGTAAGGGCTACCACACTACCACCTTCATTAATGGCATCTAGTTTTTTAGCAACAGCAAGCATTTTGTGAAATGATAAGGCCGAAACATCAATACCTTTCATAAAGTAATCGTAGTTTGATTCCGTATAAGGGATCTTTTTACGAATGTTTACACTCATACCTATAGAGTGTAACACAAAATCTATTTTACCGCCTAATATTTCTTGCGATTGGGTAAACAAGTTGGTCAGCTCATCAACATTGGTTGCATCAGCAGGAACGATTTGTGATCCAGTTTTTTCAGCCAAAGCATTAATTTCTCCCATACGCATAGCGATAGGGGCATTTGTTAAAACAAATGTTGCGCCTTCTTCATGTGCTTTTTCAGCAACTTTCCAGGCAATGGAATTTTGATCTAATGCGCCTGTGATGATGCCGCGTTTACCTTTTAATAAGTTATACATAGTATGTCTGTTTTAAAACAGGCCGAAGTTAATGATTTTTTTCTTTGCAGAATATGGCATTTAGTTTTTATAACCCAGCAGGTCTTTAGCATTCTCCATGGCCGAAGCGCCTGGTGTTTTGCCACTCAGCATTTCTGCAATAGCATTTACCCGATCAGCATTACCCAGCTTGCGGATACCTGTAGTAGTACGTTCACCTTGCTCATTTTTATAAACAAAGTAATGTGCATCTCCTTTGGCTGCAATCTGAGGAAGATGGGTAATGCAAATCACCTGCATGTTCTTTTCCAGCTCGCCAATTACATCTCCTACACGTAAAGCAGTTTCTCCAGAGATCCCGGTATCAATTTCATCAAATATTAAAGTAGGCAATGAGGTATGTTTGGCCATAATAGATTTAATGGCTAACATTAAACGCGAAAGCTCACCACCTGAGGCCACCTTACCTACCGGAGCGGGCGGTTGACCGCTATTGGCAGAGAACAGTAAGGTAATGATGTCTTTGCCATCTTTATTGAGCAATGTGGCCTTCGATTGTTCAATCTTTATTTTCGCATTGGGCATACCCACCTGTTGCAATACTTTGCCAACACTAGCTTCGGTATTGAGTATGGCTTCGCTTCTGTTTGCAGATAGCTTTCCGGCCATGAGTTCCAGATCAGCCTGCAGGAGTTCCAACGTTTTGATCAATCGCTCAATCTCTTCATTTCCACTTAAAATGTTAGCCAGATTATCAGATAACTGGTTTTGGATGTTGAGTAATTCTTCAATATTGTTTACCCTGTGTTTTTGCTGTAATCCATAAATAAGATCCAGGCGGGCATTGATCTCATCAATCCGTGAAGGGTTAAAGAAGATATGTTCCTCCAGTCCAGATGTTTCAGCAGCAATATCTTTTACTTCGATCAAGACCGAGCGCAATCGCTCATTTAAGCCCTCGTAAGCTGGGTTAAATTTTTCTATGCTTTGCAGTTGACCTATTACCTCTTTTAAAATAGGAAGTACCGCAGTTTCGGCTTCACTTAAAAGATGATATCCGGTAAGCAGATTCCTTTTAATGCTCTCTGCATTATTCAGCATTTGTAGTTCTGTTTCCAGTTTTTCCTGTTCATCACTTTGCAAGTTCGCATTTTCCAGTTCATTAAATAGAAACTGTTCATAGTCTTGCTTGTTCCGGGCTTCGTTGGCTTTTGTTTGTAGCTCGGCCAAATGCTGCTGCTGTTGTTTGTACTGTTTAAATTTGCTGCGGTAATCACTAAGTAATTGTGGATGGCCAGCAAGCGTATCCACCACCAATAGCTGAAAAGTGGGGTCACTAACTTCCTGCGTAGCATGTTGCGAGTGGATATCAATCAATCGCTCGCCAATCTGCTTCATCACAGTAAGCGTTACTGGAGTGTCATTGATAAAAGCCCTGGATTTTCCGTCTGTAGAGATTTCCCGTCTTAACGTATTTTCCTCGTAAAAGTCGACGTCATTTTCTTCAAATAATGATTGCAGCTGCTTATCGGCCAATAAAAACCAACCCTCTATAATACATTTCTTATCCTGATTAAAAAAATACTTTGTTTCAGCACGTTGCCCAAGTATAAGTGATAAAGCACCAAGCATGATCGATTTACCGGCGCCGGTTTCACCAGTAATGATGTTTAAACCTTTATCAAGTTCCAGATCAACACTGTCTATCAAAGCGTAGTTACGGATGGAAAGTTTTTGTAGCATATATGATGTTGCTAAATTATGAAATCTTAGCGACGAACACCATAAAAAAAGGCAGAAGATTATCCTCTGCCTTTCGATCGTATTGTGTAGGGTTGTATTAATGAGAAGTACTGTCAGTCTGATGCGTATTTTTCTTTTTGATGGCTTCAACATCTGCGTCAAACTTCTTTTTCAGCTCTTTATAAGCAGCAGAATTTTCAAGTGCTTTAGTTTCATTTATTTTCCTTTTGTATTCGGCTGAAGAAGTATACTCCCGAGCTTTTTTTGCCTCTTCCTGGGCTTTTTCAATTTGTTTCTCTATGTTTTTTTTAAACTCCGGTGAGTTGAAATGCAGTTCGATTTGGTTAGCCTGCATTTCAATTTTGTGCTGTTGTTTTTTCCATTCAGCAGATTTAAAATACTTTTCAATTTTTTCCGCATCTTTTTGAAAGTCTTTAGCATGTATTTCTATAACCTTGGCATCGAAATTTTTACTAAAGTTTTCTGCCATTCTTTTAACATCTTCCTGCCATTTCGGTGATTTTAAGAAAGCAAGGCTTGCGGTAATGGTGGAGTCTATGTTAAATTGAAAATCATGGGCTAGCCCAGTAGTATCATTCCATTTTTTTTTGATGCCGCTCCCATCAAGACATATGATCTTAGTCTTATGTTTTTTCTTTGAGGTATCAATGTTCATTTTCAATGCCATATACTTGGCATTTGAAGAAGGAGAAATAATGGTAAGAGACTGATCTGATTTTTTAGTAATCACAAGCTGGATAGGTTTAATATCCTTTGCTGTTGTTTTTGTTGGACTGATCCACGCCAATGAAAGTATAGCAACTACGGCGAGCATAGTCGCAAAAAGTTGTTGTTTTGCATTCCTGTAATTTGTTTTCATGTCAGTAATTCTTTTTATACGTTGATACAAGTGCTGTTGTTTACCCGATGCGGCCATAGAAAGGGCAGGAGTGGATTTATCTTTAAGGATTTCCAGTTTTAAAAGCGCGTGTGCATAGGTTAACGGAGTTCCTGTAAGTTCAAGCACCAGGTCGTCACAAGCATGTTCACGTTCAATGTTGATAAACTTGCCGCTTAGCCATACAAAAGGATTAAAGAACATTATCGTTTCTATGGCTGTTTTAATGAGGTTTAACAGGTAATCGTTCCTTCTAATGTGTGAAAGTTCATGGATTAAGATAGCTTCAACTTGTTTAATATCGAGCTGTGCAACAAGGGCGATTGGAAAAAGAACAACGGGTTTAAAATAACCGACTACCAATGGCATATTTACATGTTCAGATAAATAGAAGCCAATTTGTTGACGCAGATTTAGTTTAGTAAAGAGCTCATCAAAAGCTGCTTGCCAAGCCAGCGGTACAGCTTTCTTATCAGATTGCTTCAATAAATGAAGTTTTCTGTAGCCAACAGATAGAATGACTAGTTGAAAAAGCAAACCAATTGCATAAGTACTTACGAGATAAGGGAAAAACTGCTCTGTACGACTGCTAAGGCTTTCAGAAAAAACAGATAAGTACTTACTGTTGATGATTTGATGACCAGCATCTACTGTAATACCTGATTTTCCGGTAGTAGGCCATTTAAATGTATAAAAAAATGTGATGACAAAACTAGCGAACATGATACACATGGCTCCATAAGCAAGGTTATGCTTTAATTTCGCGGTTATGCGAGGTAAAATCGCAACCAGAAATAACAATAGTCCATAAATAATTGCTGCCTGCCATAAGGAATGAAAAATACTCCATCCAGTAGCTTTGATGAGATTGTTTACAATTGCTTCCATTTTTTATTGATTACTTAGTCCATCTAAATATTTTTTTATTGAATCAATCTCCTCCTTGCTTGCAGTATGGTTCCCCAGGGCCTGCATCACTAAACGTGCTGCTGAGCCATTAAAAATATTGTCTATCATTTTATCAACCAGGTGCTGTTGCGTTTTTTCCTGGTTCAGTAAGGCGCGGTAGACATGAGTTTTAGAAGTAGCATCGCGGGCAACCAAACCTTTCTCCAGCATAATCTGCATAAGTTTCAGCGTAGTCGTATAGCCCGCATCTTTGTTCTTTTCTAAAATCTCGTGGACATCCCTCACCGTACAGTTACCCTTTTCCCACAGGATCTGTAAGATTTCGAGTTCGCTTTCCGTAGGTTTAAGATTGTTTGTGGCTGCCATAATATATTTGTACGAATTGTTTCGTAATCAAATATACGAATATGTTCGTAGATCAAAAATAATTCGACATATTTTTTTAATATACTATAATTAAGCAGTTAACGGGCAGTTTTTAGGCCTTCGTATTTATTGATATTGGCTGGGTCAATTTCAGAAAGGAGGTTGTATGCTTTGATCTTATCCTGTGGGCCAGTCGCAGAGATGATGTTTACCAATTCATCAGCTTTGGTAGCCAAATACATATTAGGGAATATAGAACCTATTTTTTGCTTGTCCATTTTTAAGGCCGACAATAGCTCGATGATTCTTTTAGCTCCTTTAGCTGGATCATCCTGCATTTGGTCGAGGCCAGTAAAGTGATAATCATAAATAAACAGTCTCAGTTCCTCAAAACTCTTGTTTTGCAAGTTCTCATTGAGCCAATACCTATTTTTTAAGCCATCAAAAGCCTTCCAACCTTTGTTTCCGGATACCTGGGCAACGTTTAAAATATTCTGAGCTTTATTGTAAAAATGTGTGCCCCCCAATTTATTAAAGCTGTCTTTATCCAGGCCAATAATGGTGTAAGCATAAAAGCTCAGCAGAGAACTCAAATTGGAGATAAAGTTCTGATCAGAGAAATCTAAAGATTGACCTTCGTTATAATTAAAATCGTAATCCTTGTCACTTATATTCAACAATGTGCTGTTATATGCGGTATTGTAAACCGGTCTGCTCGATTGAATCTGTGCTTCGGCTTTATATCCAGAGCCCCCATCCCAAGCAGTTACTGTGATCACAAAATTACACGCAATGCGCTCAATAGGTGTATAAGTTTCATTGCTCCATTTGTTGTTGTTTAAAAAATCCCTAATGGTATTTTGAAGGTTTTGAAGGTTTCTTTTATTGATGTTGGGAACGGTAGGGGCTAATACCTGTACTCTGGCGTTTAATTCCTGCGCCATACTGTAAGTGCTGCAGAAAAAAAAGATGAGGAAAATAAAAGAGCAGCGTTTTTTCATGCTTTAACCAGTTTTAATATTTCATTACAGATATCGTTTGCCACCTCTGTTTTCGACTTCATTTCAAAAACTGTTTTTTCAGCAGCTTTATTAAATATAGTTATTTTATTGGTATCCATTTTAAAACCGGCCCCTTTATCGTTCAAAGAATTGAGCACAATAAGGTCCAGATTTTTCTTTATCAGCTTTGATTTGGCATATTCTTCCTCATTTTGCGTTTCCAGAGCAAAACCAACCAATATTTGCCCGGCTTTCTTTAGCTGTCCCAGAGTAGCCAATATATCTTCAGTCTTTTTTAACTCCAGACTAAATTCGGAGCTTGTTTTTTTGATCTTCTGATCCGCTTTCTGCACAGGAGTATAATCTGCGACAGCAGCACTCATTACTGTAATTTCAGCAGCACTAAATTCAGCTTTACAGGCGTCCAGCATATCAGCGCCACTGACTACGTCAATGCGTTTCATAGGGTATATGCTTTTTTCTGAAGTTGGGCCAGTAATTAGGGTTACATCAGCACCTAAACTGGCAAATCTATCCGCAATAGCAAAGCCCATTTTCCCTGAGGAGTGATTTCCAATAAAACGAACAGGATCTATAGCTTCATAAGTTGGTCCGGCAGTAACCATTACTTTTCTTCCCAATAAGGGAGTCGAAGCACTTACGGCATCTGCTAAAAAAGCAACGATTTCCTCCGGTTCGGCCATTCTGCCTTCCCCATATAAACCGCTTGCCAGTTCACCGCTGCCAGGTTTAATAACCTGGTTTCCGTAGGATAATAATCTATCAATATTGTGTTGAGTGCTTTCATGTTTCCACATATCCAGATCCATTGCCGGAGCAAGAAAGACAGGACATTTCGCCGATAAGTAGACGGCAGTAAGCAAGTTGTCGCACAACCCTCCGGCCATTTTAGCTAAGGTGTTGGCACTGGCAGGGGCAATGACCATAAAATCTGCCCAAAGGCCCAATTCAACATGGTTGCTCCAAACACCGGTCTCTTCTTCAAAATATTGAGTGTAAACAGGATTCTTACTGAGGGTAGCCAGGGTAAGCGGTGTAATGAAATTTGCCGCATCGGCTGTAAGAATTACTTTAACGTTTGCGCCAGCCTTTACCAATAGTCTTACCAGTATAGCCGATTTATAAGCTGCAATGCTGCCGCAAACGCCAAGAATTATTTTTTTATTTTTTAGCATGGTTTTAATGAATGCATTGATGCAAATAACCCCTATGCGTAATCTTATTGTTGTTCTTTAGCAGGATTTCTGTAATAGATCTTATCATTCAGGAACTCATCAATAGCAATTAAGGTTGGCTTAGGCAAGCGCTCATAGTGCTTACTGATCTCAATTTGCTCTCTGTTTTCAAAAATCTCTTCCAGGTTGTCGTTAGAAGAAGCAAACTCAGCTAATTTGCCGTGTAGCTCTTCTTTCATGTTATTAGAAATTTGATTAGCCCTTTTAGAAATAATAACTAAAGACTCATAAATATTTTGCGTTTTCTGATCCAGATCATTAACATTTCTGGTAACCGTAGTATTCGGTACAGCGGGTTTATTAGTATTCATTATTTGATGGGGGTTTTTGTGATAATACTGTCTCTTTTAGCTTCTTTTTCCAGTAAAGCTTTGTATTTTGACTCATTTTTTGAAAGCTCAGCAAGAAAGCGCTTTACATTTTCTATACTATTTTCACTAGCTTTCTTCAAAGCTTTAGCATCCTCTAATAATTTACTTTTAGGATGAGCTTCAATAAATTCGTCTGCATAAACAATGGCTTCATTGAAACGGTCTTCCTGACGTGTCTCATAACTGTTTTTTGCATATGCGTATTGTGATTTTATAATCAGATAGTCCATTTCCTCTGCATATTTAATGTCAGGGAAATCAATCTGTGCGTTCTTTAAAGCAATTACAGCCGCTTTGTAGTTAGTGATATCATAGCCACCTAGATCATAATATAACTTCGCATTGGTATAAGCTTTATCTTCCAGCTTTGCACGCAATAAACCAATGTATTTAGCCGCATCAGCCGCACGCTCGCTTTTAGGATAAAAGTTGATGAATAGCTGTAAGGCATCAATCGCTTTATAGGTGTTTTCCTGGTCCAGAGTAGGAGCCGGTGAATCCAGATAATAGCAATATGCACTCATATACCTGCATTCTTCAGCATACTTGCTCGTAGGATAGGTATCGGCAAATGATTTAAACTGATATCTTGCAGTAGTGTAATCTCTTAATTTATATAACGTTAGGGCGTAGTGATAGTTCAGCTCTTCAGCTTCAGCTCTACCCCTGTATTTCTGAGAAAGGTCTTCAAAGAGGATTAACGCTTTTGCGTAATTCTTTTTGTTATACAACCGCATAGCCTCTTGATATTTTTTGGCTACGTCATTGCTCAATCTGATCTTTTCAAACTGGCTTTTGCAGCCCGCAATAGTCAGGGCTATGATGGTGAAACTTAATAGTAGTACGTGTTTAATTTTAAACATTCTGCAAAGATAAGGTAATAATACGATAACGTCAATTAAAAATAACAGGATGCTAAGCTATGTAAAGGCTTTGATGGTAGCAAGGCGTTAACATAATTTAACAAATGACCATTCTCTTCAGCGGCTGCATTACTTCGCAGAAGGAGCGAAGAACGCTGAGGCCGCTTCTGAGAAGGTAATTTGTTTGGTCACTGCAAGACTTGTTAGGTCGTTGCAAGGCTCAGCAAAAGTCGATTAAATGCAAACCGGGCTACCTTTTTACAGATAGCCCGGTTTTATAGGGATAGCAATATCGATTTAGAATTTGTATGCTACTGTTGTCATAAATTGTCTCGGAGGAATAGGATTTACACTATAGTTCTCGTGGATGTAATAATTCAACTCATTGGTAATGTTTGATAGTTTACCAAGGATACTGAATTTTTTGTAAGCATAACCAGCTGATAGATCAAAAGTGGTAAAGCCTTTGATAGGGATGATCCCTGTTGAGGTTCCTGCTTTAGTCGTGTTACGTCCGCCATTGCGATCACCAGTATAAAATGCTGATGCACCTAATTTTAAGCCTTTAATAGCGCCACTACTAAAAGTATAGAATAGACTTCCGTTTGCTGTATTTTTAGTTGTTCCAACTAAACGTTCGCCTTCCACAATTCCACTGATGATGGTCTCTTTATTAGTATTTGGATCTATATAAATTCTTGTGTCTGACGTACTGGTGTAGCGCATATAGTTGTAACTATATCCAGCGATGAAATTTAAACCTTCAATAATAGTTCCTGAAATGTCAACCTCAATGCCATCACTTGCTGATTTTCCTGTAAACTCTTTCAGGTTGGTGTCGCCGTTAGGTACCCCTTGAAGGTTTAATTCTGCCGTTTGTGCAAATCTGTTGTTAACAATTTTGTACCAGGTAACATTCGCTGATAGTTTTCCATCAAGGAAATCATTTTTAATACCAGCTTCATATTGATCAATAATAGACGGCCTCATTGGTGCGTTTGTAGCTACATCTGTACCTGCGTTTGGAGTGAAATTGCTGGCGTAACTTGCATAGATAGAAGTTGCTTTCAATGGTTCATAAACGATACCAACTTTAGGAGAAAAGGCTTTGTCTGTTTTATCAGCAGTTGTACCCTTAGTTTCTGTACCATCAGCAGGGGTTTTTATAGTAGTTGTTGGCGTTTTTTGAAAGGTCCATCTGATACCAGCTAAAACTTTAAGCTTCTCACTAACGGCAACCATGTCCTGAACAAAACCACCCACACGATAAATAGGAGCTTCAGTGTTGGTTAGTAAAGTTGTTTCTGGAGCATTAAAGTTTGAAGGGATATTGAATGAAGATAGATCAAGTAAATTAACCTGGTCATAGTATTTTGATTTATCAGCAGCAGTTAGTGTATTCGGATTGCTGAAGCCACCTGTTTTTGTTCTCGATTGATCAGCATCTGCACCAACCAATAGGGTATGTGCCAAAGTACCTGTTTTAAATGTTCCAGTTAAGTTGATTTGTTCGTTGAAAGTAAGCTCATTTATTTTAGACCTGGTAAGTGCACGATTCCAAATACCATCTGCTTTTACAAAAGGACGTTCGCTAGAGAAATAGTTTCTATCATAAGATTGCAGGGATGTAGAAACGTTCAATTTCCAGTCATTGTTAAACTTGTGATTTAAAACAGCCTGTGCAGTGCTGGTATTGGTTTTATTATAAGCCCAATCTGTATTTACAAATACGTTTCTTCCAAGCGGCGATATTTTGTTATCTATAGTACCGATACCAAAATCAGGAGTATAGTCACTCTTCAAGTAGTCACCTTGGATGAGTAAATCAGTTTTGTCACTAATTTGATAGAGCAACGAAGGGTTAACATAAATTCTTTCAGATTTTACGTTATCTCTAAAGCTACCAGCTTTTTCATAAGTTCCGATTACTCGAACAGCGAGATTTTTAGATACCGGGCCGTACAAATCAAGTGTTGGTTTATAGAAATCATAACTCCCTACACGCATAGAAACTTCACCACCATACTCAAACTTAGGTTTTTTGGTTACCATGTTTACCACGGCACCACCACTAACGCCACCATAAAGTAAAGCTGAGCTACCTTTAAGAACTTCTACAGATTCTAAAGTGCTGGCTTCCGGCATACCACCAATGGTAGTTCTGGCTCCGTTTTTAAGTACGTTGTTTGCACCAAGGCTATAACCACGAGCATAAAAGTTTTCACCAACAGATCCGCGGTTAGCACCCAATGAAACACCATTTACATTTTTAATAACATCAGCTAAGCGATTGGCTTGTTGATCTTCAATGATTTGAGTACCTATGATTTGAACCGATTGTGGTAAGTCTCTAGGGGCAATAGCTATTTTACCAAGACTAACAGGTTTTTGATTAGGAGTTTGGTAGCCACCAATTACCACTTCGTCAAGTTGTCCAGAAGTTTCAGAAAGCACAAACTCCACATATGCGGTTTGTCCTTCAATTACCGTTATTTTTTGAGTTTGAACCTTCAAACCAACATAAGATGTTTTCAAAGTGTATTCACCACCCTTTAAGTTGTTGAACCTGAATTTACCTTCTTCGTCTGATAATGTTTTCCTATTGTTTTCAACAATTTGAACCGTTACAAAACTGGCTGGTTTGCCGTCATTAGCCCTGATTTTTCCTTTAATGCCGCCTCTTACAGAAGCTGATGCAAGTTGAGAAGGACCTTGTTGGGCAAAAGTCCTTTGGTCAAATAAAAATAGGGTAATGATAATAAAAAACGCGTATATATATTTCATATGCTTATTTAGATTAATTCTAACTTCGGCAAATGTAAGGCGAGTAATTTATATCACCAAATTTATTTAGAATAAATTTAAATAAATACAGAAGGAGGCATTTTTACGTGTGTGTATATGTATCAAACAGGTATTATACAGATAAAAAACACGTAGATATAATAAGCTTGATCAAAATCCGTTTGTTGATGTTTAGAAATGGAAAACGATTGCACACATTTAATCGGTCATATCTTTTTTTTATTGACACATAGTATTTAATCTTGTTGTAACACCAATTATAATCTGGTATGTATTAAGTTTGCATTATGCTTAGAAGAATAGGGCTGCATGGTATTATTTTGCTGCTGTTTTTAACAGTAAATGGTATCGCACAGATCAAATGTAAGATAGAGCATTATTCAACTGAAGACGGTTTATCCCACGATGGGGTGATGAATATCCTTAAAGACCGTGATGGTTTTATGTGGTTTGGGACCTGGGATGGCATTAATCGATTTGATGGGCATAATTTTGTCACCTATAAAACCCGCCCGGGCGATAGTTCCAGCTTAAAAATCAACAGAGTTGATAACATTATAGAAGACAAACATGGCTTTTTATGGTTAGAGGTATACGACAATCAGGTATATAGGTTTGATAAGCAGCGTAAAAAATTTCTGGCAATATCAAACCTCCTTGCAGAAAAGAAAATTCGAAACATCTTATTTAGTGGAATTGAATTGGCAGGGAAGGATTTTGTATGGTTAACCACTTTGGATCAGGGAGTATTCGGGGTGAAGAATACTGGAGCCGATAAGCCAGAGATTATCAGCTATGGCATTGGACAGAAAGACGGCTTCGAGTTACCATCAAACCGTGTTAATTTTTTGAAGGAGGATAAGCAAAAAAGTATCTGGATTGGTACAGAAGGTGGACTTTCCTGTCTTCACTTTGATCAGTTGGGTAACTACAAAAATAAAAGTCTGGATGTAGATTTTGCAAAAGGAATGGCTTATACCTGCATGGCAGAAGACAGCAGGAATTTATGGTTTGGTACAAGCAATGGATATTTAATTCGTTACGATAAATCTTCAGGTCAGTTTTTTAAGGAAAAAGTAGCGGATAATAGGATAAATGCTTTGCTGGTTAGTAAAAATCAGCAGGTCTTGTATGCTACAGCGGGTAGAGATGTGATCTCAACAAATATTTCTGATCTGAAAAATGTGAGGGCTTCAATGCCAGGAATAGGACCAATGTTGTCCATGTACGAAGATAAGACCGGCTTATTGTGGATTGAACCCGAAAAGCATGGACTCATTAAGTACAATCCGGTTACGCGTGCATTTAAGTACTTTTTTCAGGAGAATGATGCTAATTTTTATAATATCGCCAAGGAATACAAAGTTTTTGAAGACCACAATGGTAGGGTTTGGATGAGTATGAAAGGTGGAGGCTTTGGGTATTATAATCGGACTGCTGATGTGATTGAGTACTTTTACAATAAACCGGGATCTCCAGATCATCAATTTTCAAATATCGTTGCCTACAGCTATTTTGATCCCGCAGGAGTGCTATGGTTAAGTACCCGGGATAGGGGAATAGACAAGATTATTTTTCAGGCCAATGATTTTAAACATGGGTTGTTGGTAGCACATACCCTAAATAAATCGGACAATGAGATCAGGGGTATTTTCAGTGATCAGTATAAACGTTTATGGTTGACCTCAAAATCGGGTAAATTGTATGTTTTCGACCATGGGAAAGAGGTAAAGGATATTTTTATAAATGAACCGGCAGGTGGTATTGGAACAGTCTATAACATGCTGCAGGATCGAAAAGGAGTCATGTGGTTGGGGACAAAGGGGAATGGCCTGTTTAGAGCTGTACCAATTGATAAAACCGGACTTAAATATAAGCTAACCCATTATCAGGCAAAGAAAAATGATGTAAATAGTTTGAGTAGTGACCTGATCTATTCGTTGCTGGAAGATCGAAAAGGACGGATTTGGGTGGCTACCTATCAGTATGGAATCAACTTGATTGTACCTGATGGAGACAATATCCGGTTTGTGAACAGCCACAACTCTTTTAAAAACTATCCGGTAGGTTCTTGGAAAGCAAGGCATTTGGAAGAGGATGGCACAGGGAAAATATGGATCGCTACGACCAATGGATTGGTAATATTTGATCCTGACAAAGGCAATCCAAACGATTATATTTTTAAAAGCTATGGTAAAGTGGCCGGTGATAAGACCAGCTTGGGTAATAATGATGCCCAATATATTTATAAAGATAGTAAGAATAGGATGTGGGTGGCTACTTCCGGTGGCGGATTAAACAAAGCGCTTGAATTATCAGATAAAGGACTAAAGTTTAAAGTATATACCAAAGAAGATGGTCTGCCCAGCGATTATATTTTAAGTGTTGTGGAGGATAATGCGCACAATTTATGGCTTGGAACTGAAAATGGTATTTCGAAATTAGACCCTGAACAACAACGATTTAGAAATTATGATTCTTATGACGGACTGCCAAAAACAGGGCTTTCGGAAGGTTCCAGCTTAAAGCTCCCTAATGGGGATTTGCTTTTTGGATGTATAAATGGGTATATCACTTTTAATCCTGCTGCCATTACAGACCAAAAGATTAAAGCTAAAATGGCGTTGACCAACCTTCAGATTAATAATAAGGATGTAAATCCAGGTGAAGCAGGTTCTCCATTGCGCATTGACATCAATGATACAAAAGAAATTAAGCTTAAATATAATGAGAACATCATTAGTATAGATTTTTCAGTATTGGATTATCGGTCAAGTAATAAACAGATCTATGCTTATCGCTTAAACGGTTTTGATACCGAATGGCATAATGTTAAAAACCAGCGCAAGGCAACTTATACAAACTTACCGTCAGGTAATTATGTGTTCGAAGTGAAAAGTCTGAATGCTGATCTGTATGAGAATTTACCCATAAAAACGGTTTCTATAAAAATTGCGCCACCACCGTGGCGTACAGCCTGGGCTTACATCTTGTATCTTATTTTGTTCGGTATTTTAATTGGAGTTGCCCGACGAATTGTATTTACAATGATCAGATTGCGTAACAGAATTGCAGTAGAACAAAGGTTGACAGAGTTGAAGTTGAGCTTTTTTACCAATATTTCCCATGAGTTACGTACTCCATTAACACTAATTGTAAATCCTATTGAAGAGATATCCCGTCTCGAGAATCTATCTCCAAAAGGACAAGAATATATCAATGTGGTGCGTAGAAATGCAAACCGTATGGTGAGGTTTATCAACCAGCTTTTAGATTTTAGAAAGGCGCAAAGTGGGAAGATGGATCTTAAGATAACTCGTACAGAGGTTGTGGCTTTGGTGAAAGATATTGCTACCTATTTCTCTGAAGTAGCCAGAGAGAAGCAGATCGAATTGCTGGTGCTACCTAATGTTAAGGAGTTATACGCATGGATAGATTCTGAGAAGATAGATATTGTGATTTATAACCTATTGTCTAATGCCTTCAAGTTTACACCAAATAATAAGGTCATCCGGATAGAAGTAAATCAGCTTCCAGGAGAAGATCATTTTACGATACGCGTTGTAGATCAGGGAATAGGAGTTTCTCCCGATAAGCTGAACGATATATTTGAGCTTTATTATGAGGTGGATAAAGCACCAGGTAGCAATTTGGAGGGCACCGGGATAGGTTTAGCACTTTGTAAAGAAATTGTTGGTTTTCATCATGGTGAAATTGAGGCTCAAAATAATCCTGATAGAGGTTTAACGGTTACCCTTATGCTCAAACTAGGAAAAGATCATTTTAAGGCCGGAGAAAATATTGTATTAGATACTCCGGGATCTGTCAAATCCGTATTGAGTAAACCGCTCGAGGTGATTTCTACCACAGAACCAGTACCCCTGGAACCGGGTAATAAAGATATGCCGTTGGTTCTTCTGGTAGATGATAACAATGAATTGAGAAAATTCTTAGCAGATCAGTTAAAGGAATTTTATAGAGTAGTGGAAGCTAAGGATGGTTTTGAAGGATTAGAAATGGCACTTAAACTAGTTCCTGACCTTGTTTTAAGCGATGTAATGATGCCTGAACTCGATGGGATACAAATGCTCGATAGGTTAAAGAATAATGTTATTACCAGTCATATCCCTGTGATATTGCTGACCGCTAAATCTTCAGTTGAAAATCAAATAGAAGGTTTAAAATATGGAGCTGATTATTACATTACTAAACCTTTCCAAACAGATTTTATTCTGGCTTCGATAGATAACTTATTAAAACAGCGCAGAAAGATTTTCGAATCACTTTTAGTTAGTAAGAAAAGTGTTGAACTGAACCCTGGGGAAATCGTGATTACTTCCAGGGATGAAACCTTCTTGAAAGAGATTATTGATATTGTTGAAAATGGGATGGTCGATGTAGAGTTCAATATTGATACAGTAGCAGAGTCAATAGGTATGGGACGTACTACCTTTTATAAGAAATTTAAAAGTCTGACCCATCTGGCACCTGTAGAATTTGTCAGGGAAATGCGCCTGAAACGGGCTAAACAATTCCTGGATGCGAATGGTCATAACATCTCTGAAATAGCATATGCGGTGGGCTTTAGCAGTGCCAAATATTTCAGTACCTGCTTTAAAGAAGAATATGGAGTGTCCCCTTCGGAATATTTAAAATCAAAGGTCTTAAAAACTAATTAACCATGAAAAATGCATTTTAAAGGCTTTATTGATATTTTTTGGATGTATTTGGTCAAAATTTAGACCTCAGAAATGCCTTTCCTATTTAAATTTGTTTAAAAAAATAACCAAATATTAAACCATTCGAGTATTTCCTGAACGGAATCGCCTAGCAATCTGCTAAGATGCATGAATGAATAGCTTATTTGGTTTATAAAAAGTAACTAAATATAAACTATGAATAAATTACTACTTCCATTTTTTATGCTATTGCTTATATGCAGTACTGCATGGTCGCAAATCCGGCAAGTTACCGGTAAGGTAACTGATAAATCCGGAAAGGAAACTATTCCTGGCGTAAGTGTTTCTATCAAAGGAACCAAAGTGACAGTGAGTACGGACGAAAAGGGGCAATTTAAAATACCTGTACCTACTTCTGGAAATACCATTTTAGTAGCAAGGTATATTGGTTACAAATCGCAGGAGATTACAGTTGGCACCCAGTCCAAAATTAACTTCACATTAGAAGAGGATATTGCTTCATTAAATGAAGTGGTGATCAACGTTGGTTATGGGACTGTAAAGAAAAAAGATTTAACAGGTACAGTTTCTTCTGTAGGAGCTGATGTCATTGCTGCTGCGCCGGTTTCTTCTGCTTTAGAAGCAATTGCAGGTCGTGTTCCAGGGGTAAACATTAAAACAACAGAGGGTTCTCCTGATGCTGAGCTGACGGTAAGAATAAGGGGAGGAGGTTCTATTACTCAAAGTAACGCACCGCTTTATATTGTTGATGGATTTCCTGTACCTTCTATTGCTGATATTGCACCGCAAGACATTGAATCTATTGATGTATTGAAGGATGCTTCCTCTTCTGCTATCTACGGATCAAGAGGTGCAAATGGGGTAGTATTAGTCACTACAAAAGGTGGTAAAGTTGGAAAAACAAACATCAATTATAACCTGTTTGCCGGAACAAGAAAACTGGCCAAAAAACTAGATGTATTATCGCCTTTGGATTATGTAACCTGGCAATATGAAAGGGCACTTTTGGATAAATCACCTGATACCTATACAAAATATTTTGGTAATTACCAGGATATAGATCTATATGCCAATGTGCCGGCAAACGACTGGCAGGACATTATTTTTGGCCGTACAGGAACTACCATTAATCAGAATTTAAGCATTAGTGGTGGAAGTGATAAGACGAAATATAGTCTTAGCTATAACTTTGTTAAAGACAAAGCAATTATGCAGCTTTCTGGTTATGAAAGACAAAATGTTAACTTTAAGTTGAATCATAAATTGTATGATAAGCTGGCGCTTGATTTTGGAGTTCGCTATGCGGATACCAAAACTAAAGGAGGGGGAGCTAATGAACAAAATGAAAAATCATCTTCAGACTCACGTTTAAAGTATGCAATGATTTATCCCCCTATTCCTGTAGGTGGTTTAACCACCACTACAGAAACGGATGATTCGTTTAATCTATATAATCCATTGATTTCAATTTCTGACAATGATCAATATGTTCAACGTAAAGCTTATAATTTAAGTGCTGCACTTACTTATGAAGTAATTGATAATTTAAAGTTACGCTCTGAAGTAGGCTATGACGGCTATAGAAATGATCAGGATCGTTTTTATGGTAATACAACCTATTATGTAAGAAATAATGCTTCTGCTGGTAACCAAAGCGCTCCTGCTATAATTTTTACCAATACAATCAGGAATACCATAAGGAACACGAATACATTAAATTATAGTTTTAATAAGTTGTTAAAAAAAGACCATAACTTGAATGTATTAATTGGGCAAGAGTTTATCAAAATTGATGAGGGTCTCTTAACTAATACTGTCCAGGGATTTCCTACGACGTTTACTTTTCAGAATGCAAGGTTTTTGTCTTCACAAGGTAACGCTGCTTTTGTGAATGATTTTTTCTTTCCTGATGATAAGTTGTTGTCGTTTTTTGGAAGGGCTAATTATGATTATAAAGGTAAATATTTATTGAGTGGAACATTTAGGGCTGATGGTTCTTCAAAATTCTCTCCTGGAAATCAATGGGGATATTTTCCATCTGTTTCCGGTGCCTGGAGGATTTCACAAGAAGGCTTTATGACAGATACCAAATCCTGGTTGACTGATCTTAAATTGAGAGTAAGTTATGGTAGCGTTGGTAATAATGCTATCCTGACAGGACAAACGGTTCAATCTTTTCAATCTTATGCTACTGTATGGGTAAATGGTTATAATAATTATTGGGCACCATCTAAGATTATGTCTAACCCAGATCTGAAATGGGAGACCACGGTTACCAAAAATATAGGAATTGATTTTACCTTATTCAATAATAAACTCACAGGTACAATTGATGCGTATTTAAATCGTACCCACGATTTATTGATTCAATACCCTGTTCCCGGTAGCGGATATGATATCCAATTCAGAAATATTGGAAAAACACAAAATAAAGGTTTGGAATTCTCTGCAAACTGGAATGCAATGAAAACAACCAATTTTGATCTGTCTGTAAATGCCAACATTAGTTTTAACAGGAACAAAGTCATTTCGCTTGGATCTGTTAAAAATATCCCCGGTATTTCTGGATGGGCTTCAACGGAAATTGGTGTTGATTATTTAGTGGAAGAAGGCGCTGCATTAGGGCGTATTTATGGTTATAAAAATGATGGTAGGTATGAAGTATCTGACTTTAGTGGCTTTGATCCAGTTAAAGGTGTTTGGACGCTTAAAACTGGGGTAGCCGATGCAAGTCCGGTGATTGGTGTATTACGTCCGGGGTCCATGAAGCTTAAGAAACTTGATGAAAATGATGCGAATAAGAAAATTGGAGATGCCGATAAATCAGTTATTGGTAATACCAATCCATTACACACAGGTGGTTTCTCTATCAATTCAAGAATATACAATTTTGATATTGCAGCATTTTTTAACTGGAGTTATGGTAATGACGTCTATAATGCTAATAAAATAGAGTATACATCTACAAGTAAATACAATTCAAGAAATATGATTTCTACAATGGCAACGGGAAGTCGTTGGACCAATCTACGTGCTGATGGAACCATAAGTAATGATCCTGACGAACTTACTGCTATGAATGCCAATACTACGTTATGGTCCCCATATATGAGAAGTTTTGTGTTGAGTGATTGGGCTATAGAGGATGGGTCTTTCTTAAGGCTGTCGACCGTAACAGTGGGATATACTTTGCCTCAAACACTATCATCTAAACTAAAAATGAAAAAATTAAGAGTATATGCCTCTGGTTATAATTTATGGTTGTTAACAAACTATAGTGGTTTTGACCCTGAAGTTTCTACTAGACGTAACACAGGATTGACTCCGGGAGTTGATTATTCTGCATATCCGAAAAGCAGGTCGTTTGTTTTTGGTTTGAATGTTAATTTTTAGGGATACTATTTAATTAAAGAAAATGAAAAAAATTATCAATATATTATTCATCCTTACGGTACTCACTGCGCTGAGTAGCTGTAAAAATGCACTGGATGCGCCTACAAAATCATCCCTTGATGAGTCTGTTATTTTTTCTACACCTGCTTTAGCGAGAGGAGCAGTAACCGGTATCCTACAATCATTTGGTGAAACCAATTCTTACCGTGGTAGGTTTTTGGTTTATTACGGATTGAACAATGATGCAGAAGTTTACAATAGCTTAAAGGCTATTAATGACGATAAAGCAAGATTGTCTAATTACAATACCAATGACGACAATGGTCAAATGAATACAGCTGACAATGCCTGGGCAAAGTTTTACGAGGCCATTGAAAGGGCAAATTTAGCGATACGTGGCTTAAAAGCTTTTGGTAAGGTTGAAAGTAATCCGGAATTGGCGCAAATATTGGGTGAAATTTTAACCCTAAGAGCAGTATTGTATAATGATTTGATAAAAGGATGGGGAGATGTTCCTGCTCGTTTTGAACCGATCAGTGCAGTAACTATCTATTTGCCAAGAAATGACAGGGATGTCATTTACAAACAACTTTTAGCTGATTTAGATGAGGCAGCGGGTTACTTACCATGGCCAAATGAAACAGCCGTAACCAGTACCGTTGAACATGTGAATAAAGCTTTTGCAAAAGGTTTAAGGGCTCGTTTGGCTTTAGCAGCTGGTGGTTATGCTCAACGTTTAGATAAAACTGTACGTTTAAGCACAGATCCTGATTTATCCCGTGATAAAATGTATGCCATAGCAAGGAAAGAATGTTTGGATATCATTGCCAGTGGAAAGTTAAGACTACTTGGATTTGAAGAAGTATTTAGAAAACTAAACGAAGAAGGAGGAGCCGCAGGTTTGGAATCGATGTGGGAGATTCCATTTAGTGATGGTAGAGGCCGGGTGATTTTTGATCTGGGCATCAGACATACCACTACTGATAAATGGACATTGCAGAACAAAGGTGGTACAGATGGACCAAACCCAATTATGTTGTATGAATATGACAAAGATGATGTACGTAGGGCAGTTACTGTAGCGCCATATGAATGGACAAATGGTATACAGGTACCTTCTGCATTAGGACGCTTGTATTTTGGTAAATACCGTTACGAATGGATGAAAAGAGTGGTTACTTCAACAAATGATGATGGCTTAAATTGGATGTACATGCGCTATGCAGATGTTATATTAATGGCAGCGGAGGCAGTCAATGAACTGGATGGTCCAGGTGCAGCGGCTCCATATTTAAAAATGATCCGTGACAGGGCTTTCCCTAATAATGCGGCAAAGGTTACTGCGTTTATGACGACTGCAACTGCCTCTAAATCTACTTTTTTTGATGCAATTGTAAATGAAAGAGCCTTAGAATTTACTGGAGAAATGTTAAGAAAGGCAGATTTGATACGTTGGAACTTACTGGGGACAAAATTGGCAGAAGCAAAAGTTAAACTAGAGCAACTGGAGAAAAGACAAGGTAAGTACGCCAATCTTCCAGCTAAAATTTATTATAAAACAGGTGCTGATGGTTACACTGTTGATATTTATGGTTTAAACTTCGGCGATACAGACACTCAGGGTGCAGCACTAACTGGCTATACTTCAAAAACCTGGACTATGATCTCTAGTGGTGATGCTGCTACTTTCTGGGATGCACTTTATGTAAAAGATCCTAATAAACAGCAGTTTTGGCCAATATGGAAAACGTTTCTAGAGAGCTCAAATAAAATGCTAAATAACGATAATTTGAACTAGTAAAATTCATAATGATATGAATATCAAAAATATAAAAATAGGTGTTTTCTTCTTGTTAGCTGTTTTTAGTCTTTCAAGTTGTAAAGACGACGTAATGTCCGAAATCTCCACGCTTAATGTAGACAGAGCTTTTTCACCAACAGGTTTAAGCACAACTATAGTAAACAAGACGGGGGTAAAGTTAACCTGGAAAGCAGTAATTAATGCAACTTCTTATACGGTAGAGGTATCTCAAAATGCAGATTTCTCAGGTACACCCTTTAAAACTATTAGTAACATTACCTTTGATCAAGTGCCTTATACAGTTACCGACCTTGGCGGTAATACTCAGTATTATGTAAGAGTCAAAGCGGTTGGTGATGGCATTACTGATTCTAAATGGGTAACAGCAGCAGTTAAGACAGAAGCGGAACAGATTTTTCAGGATATTGCTGCTGGAAAATTAACATCAAGATCTGTAACCTTAAATTGGCCAGCTGGTCAAAATGCTACTAGTTTAACCATTACACCAGGAAATATCGTACACGCCGTTACTGCAGCAGAAATTGCAGCAGGTGAAGTAGTCATATCTGGTTTAACACCGAAAGTAACTTATACAGCAACTTTACTTTTGAACAGTGCAGTAAGGGGGACTAAAGTTTTTACAACTCCTGCTGAACTACCTACCGGAGCTGACGTTGTTTATGTTGCTGCAACAGATGATCTTGCAGGGATGATCCAGGCAGCTACTAAAAGTACAAGATTTGTGATATTGGAAGGTACCAAATACAATTCCGATGGAGGAATAACGCTACCGGGTGGAATAGACATCAGTATTATTGGTGAGGTTGCTGCTACAAAACCTATTGTTTCAATTAATCTGATTACACTTCCAACAACTGGTGGAAAACTGCATTTCGAGAACGTGGATGTAACCGGTTACGCAAATGGTAATGAAACTACCGCTCAACGCGCGTATCTCATCAATCAAAGTAATGCTACAACAATGGATGAGGTTTCTTTTGAAAACTGTAACATTCATCATTTTACGAATTCTCCTCTACGGCTTCAGACTACTAGTATAATGACAATTAACAAGGTTATTGTAAATAATTGTATTGTTGATGATATAGGAGCAAATGGTAGTAGTTATGCATTTATCAATTCTAACGTTCAATATGGCAAAATTAATAACATTACAATAACCAATAGCACTTTCTCTAGTCTTGGATACGGATTGATTATTCATAGTTCTGCACCTTCATTGTCAGTGACTATAGAAAATAATACTTTTTATAATGTTGTTGGTGATAC
The DNA here is from genome assembly GCA_029202485.1 of Candidatus Pedobacter colombiensis. Lineage (NCBI taxonomy): Bacteria > Pseudomonadati > Bacteroidota > Sphingobacteriia > Sphingobacteriales > Sphingobacteriaceae > Pedobacter > Candidatus Pedobacter colombiensis. The sequence goes on from CP119313.1 coordinate 961,676, forward strand.
CAGGTATCTTATTGATTATAATGCTCAAACTATTACTAATGGTTTTTCATTTAAAAATAATATTGTTGGAAAAACACTATCTCCTTTAGCAACAGGAAGAGGTATCAGGTCAGCAACAGTTCCAACCGTAGCAAATAATTATAAAACTTCAGATGCCATTTTTGCAGGTAATGCCATTCCGAGCATCATAGATTATGCTGGTCCAAGTTCAAGTCTATTCGTAGCACCGGACAGCAAAAATTTCAAAATAAAAGATGACGGATTTGCAGGTAAATCTACTGCAGGTGATCCGAGATGGAGATTATAATCTTTCTAGTTTTAAATGTATAACGGGATGCAATTTTACATCCCGTTATATTTTTAAAGCCTAATCTATATCCGCGTATTTAGAATTTAATTGTTATGAAGAAAAAGGATATAATATTCTCTTTGCTTTTTTTTATTATTGGTTTTGGCTGTAAAAAAGGAAAATCAACCTCAAAGGAAGAGGAGCCTATTGTAAATAATCCTAACCCGGTAATAAAAACTCCTACACCCGTTACAGAAACTGCTTTAGCTTTCCCAGGGGCTGAAGGTTACGGAAAAAATACAACAGGCGGACGCGGCGGGAAAGTAATTAAAGTTACCAATCTTAACGATTCAGGGGTAGGTAGTTTAAGAGCTGCATTAGCCGAAAGCGGAGCTCGTATTATCGTTTTTGAAGTTTCAGGGAATATTAAATTAAATAGCAAACTTCAAATTAAAAATGGAAATGTCACTATTGCCGGACAAACCGCACCCGGTGATGGGATTTGTATTCAAGACTATGAAATGAATGTAGATGCTGATAATGTGATTATTCGCTACATGAGGTTTAGAATGGGGGATTTGACTAAAAATGAGCAAGATGCACTTTGGGGACGTTACCACCAAAATGTCATCATTGATCATTGCTCAATGAGCTGGTCGATAGACGAATGCTCTTCTTTTTATGCCAATAAGAATTTTACCATGCAATGGTGTATCCTTTCAGAAAGTTTGAACAAATCTTTTCATGAAAAAGACGACCATGGTTATGGGGCAATCTGGGGAGGAACAAATGCTAGTTTTCATCACAATCTCCTGGCAAACCACAATAGTAGAAATGCACGTTTTGATGGCGGAAATCGTACCGGAACTGGTAGTAGTCCTTTTGGAATTGACAAAGTTGATTATCGTAATAATGTAATCTACAATTGGGGAAGTAACAGTGCTTATGGGGGAGAGAATGGCGAATATAACATGATAGCAAATTATTATAAACCCGGTCCGGGCACAACCTCTTCAAAAAAGAGCCGGATCATGGAGATTTATATGGAAACTGACCTGGTTAAATTTAGCCCTGGTTTTGGCAAGTTCTATATTGCAGATAATTACATGGATGGCAACCCAACGGTAACCCAAAGTAATTGGACTGGAGTCGACAAAGGAACCGGATTGGGCGACGCTAATTTCGCACTGGCAAAAATGTCAGCCGCTTTTGCAGCAGAAGCAATCACTTTACATACTGCCGTACAAGCTTATAATGCTGTTTTGTTATATGGTGGTGCCAGCTTTAAGAGAGACCCTATAGATGTTAGGATCATGAAAGAAGTTAAAGACGGTACGGTTACCTATAGTGGTTCAAAAACAGGAAAATTGGGAATTATAGACTCTCAAACCGATGTGGGTGGATGGCCGGTTTTAAATTCTACTCCCTCGCTTACAGATACAGATGGAGATGGTATGCCGGATAGTTGGGAAATTGAAAATGGGTTAGATCCTAAAACGGCGAATGCAAGTGGTAAAGATTTAAGTACAGGTTATACCAATATAGAGGTTTATATCAACAGTCTGGTCAAGGAGATAACCACTAATCAGGTAAAGTAAGAACAATTGCACAAATAAATAATATTATAGATGAGCCTATTTAATAAATTAAGATTTGCCGCCTTTTTTAGTGTTATCCTGCTAATGTCTTTCATGACTCCAGCCAAAAAAATTAAAGTTTATCTGGTTGGAGATTCTACAATGTCGGTAAAACTAATCTCCAAATACCCAGAAACAGGATGGGGAATGCCATTTGCTATTTTTTTTGATGAATCAGTAACTGTTGATAATCGCGCGCAAAATGGTCGAAGCACTAAGTCATTCATTACTGAGGGGCGTTGGAAATCTGTAACCGATAGTTTAAATGCGGGTGATTATGTTTTTATTCAGTTTGGTCATAATGATGAGGTAAAAACAAAAAAGACCTATACTACAGAAGATGAATTTAAAACGAACCTGGAGAAATATGTAAGCGAAACCCTAAAGGTTCGTGCTTTTCCCATACTGATTACACCGGTTGCTCGTCGTAGTTTTGATGCAAATGGCAATGTGCAGGAAAGCCACCAGGTATATTCAGAAATTGTTAGGAATGTGGCTGGAAAAATGAATGTCCCATTGATAGACCTTGATAAAGAAAGTATGGCATTATTGCAAAAGATGGGTGTAGAAAATTCAAAACTGTTATTTAATAAACTAGAGCCCGGCCAGCACCCAAATTATCCGGCAGGAGTAGATGATAATACTCACTTTAATGAATATGGAGCAAGGAGGATGGCTGAATTGGTATTGGCAGAACTTAAAAAATTGAACTTGGAGCTTGCAGCTCGAGTTGTAAAACGATAGTAATTTATGATTAGGTATTTAATTCTAGGCGGATTTTTATGTAGCGCCACTCTAGGGGCTAGTGCCCAATCCATTGGGGCTGGTAAAAACTATGTTTCAAAAGTATGGGTAGCCGATCAGGGCAATGGTACTTACAAGAATCCAATTCTGGATGCCGATTATTCTGATCCGGATGCAATAAGAGTTGGAGATGATTTTTACCTTGTCGCCTCCAGCTTTGATGCGGTACCTGGATTGCCAATTCTCCATTCCAAAGATCTGGTAAACTGGCGCATCATTGGCCATGCGCTAAAACGCCAGCCTCCTTTTGATCATTTTGCTAAAACCCAACACGGTAACGGCGTATGGGCTCCTGCAATACGTTATCATAACAATGAGTTTTATATTTATTATCCAGACCCTGACTTTGGAATTTATGTAACCAAGGCAAAGAATCCGCAAGGACCCTGGTCTGACCCCGAGCTGATTGAAGCAGGTAAAGGTCTGATAGATCCATGCCCTTTATGGGATGACAATGGTAAAGTATATCTGGCGTATGCCTATGCAGGAAGCAGGGCAGGAATAAAAAGTATCATTGCTGTAAAACAACTTAATCCAGAGGGAACGAAAACGCTTGACGCAGGTACGATCGTATATGACGGACATGAAACTGACCCAACCATTGAAGGCCCGAAGTTTTATAAGCGCAATGGTTATTACTATATTTTCGCACCGGCAGGTGGTGTTTCTACAGGATGGCAGTTGGTATTGCGTTCCAAAAATATATATGGTCCTTACGAACGAAGAGTAGTAATGGATCAAGGTAAAAGCACCGTTAATGGTCCACACCAGGGAGCCTGGGTAGATACCCAAACAGGTGAGGATTGGTTCTTGCATTTTCAGGACAAAGATGCTTATGGCAGAGTTGTACACCTGCAACCCATGAAATGGATAAATGATTGGCCGGTTATAGGTCTTGATAAAGATGGCGATGGAGTTGGAGAGCCTGTAATGACTTATAAAAAGCCGAATGTCGGTAAAGTTTATCCAATAGAAACTCCTGCAGAAAGCGATGAGTTTGATACCAGAGCAATGGGGTTACAATGGCAATGGCAAGCAAATCCTAAAGCTACATGGTCGTTTATGAATGTAACAAAAGGTGCATTAAGGTTATACTCAGATCAGGTACCGGACAGTGCAAAGAATTATTGGGATGTGCCCAATATCCTGTTGCAGAAATTCCCAACCGAAGAATTTAAAGCAACAACAAAGCTTACTTTTTCACCCAATGCAAAAATTGAGAATGAAAAGGCAGGATTGATTATCATGGGACAGAGTTATGCTAACCTCTCCATTAAAAGTAAAAAGGATGGCAATTACCTGGTCTATGCGGTTTGTAAAAATGCCCACAAGGGAAATAAAGAAGTAGAAACAACGCTAACCAAGCTCAATGCAGCCTCGCTGTACTTGCGTGTAAACGTGAGCAAAGGAGGGAAGTGCAAATTCAGCTATAGTGTAGATGGGAAAAAATTTGAAGATGCAGGGAGCGAATTTATTGCAACACCCGGACAATGGATAGGGGCAAAAATAGGGCTGTTCTGCACCAGAGAAGTTAAAATTAATGATTCAGGATATGCCGATTTCGACTGGTTTAGAATAGAGCCGGCTAAGTAAAATTATAATATAAATGGCAATGAAATATTTGTTAAAGACGCAGGCACTCATTGTATTATGCATCTTATGCTGTACGATGGAAATTCTGGCACAGGGAGCTATCTTCCCAAAAGAAATTACTGTCGCACAGGATGGGAGCGGTAATTATAAAACAATACAGGAAGCAGTAAATGCAGTACGTGATTTAGGGGAGAAAAGGGTAAAGATTTTTATTAAAAAAGGAATCTATAATGAAAAATTGGTTATCCCATCCTGGAAAACAAGTATCTCCCTGATTGGAGAAGATAAAGAAAATACAATCATCACCAATAATGATTTCTCAGGAAAGGTCAATCCACAAGGTAAAGATGCCTTTGGTAAAGATAAGTTTACTACTTATACTTCTTATACCGTATTGGTGCAGGGAAATGATGTAAGTATAGAGAACCTTACCATAGCCAATACTGCCGGCCCAGTAGGGCAAGCCGTGGCATTACATGTAGAGGGCGACCGATTTGTGGCCAAAAACTGTAAGTTATTGGGCTTTCAGGATACGCTTTATGCAGCAACAGAGAAAAGTCGTCAGTTTTACCAGGATTGCTATATAGAGGGCACTACAGATTTTATCTTTGGTGAAGCTACTGTAGTTTTTCAAAACTGCATAATCAATAGCCTGGTCAACTCCTTTATAACTGCGGCGGCTACCAGGCCAAATCAGAAATTTGGCTTTGTACTTTTTAACTGTACTCTTCAAGCAGCCGAAAAAGCTACAAAAGTATACCTGGGTAGGCCATGGCGCCCTTATGCAAAAACGGTTTTTATAAACTGTGAGCTAGGCAACCACATCACTCCTGAAGGTTGGAATCCCTGGAAAGGAGATGCTATGTTTCCGGATAAAGAGAAAACAGCCTATTATGCAGAATTTGGAAATAAAGGACCCGGTGCAGTATCAAAAGAACGTGTAAGTTGGTCACACCAGTTAAACGCGAAAGACATAAAATCCTATACACTTAAAAACATACTAGGCGGGGCAGACAACTGGAACCCACTATCAGAGATTTAAAATCATTATTAACTGAAAAAACAAGCAATGAAATCGTATAAAAATATAACAAAGATTGTATTAAGTGGTGTTGCCTGCCTGTGTTTTGTGCAGGTTAATGCCCAGGATCTGCAGGCAGATAATATGCTATTGTTTCAACGTGGGAATGGGGGCTGGTCTAAGCAATTCAAAGGCAAAGCCTTTAAATATGATGTCGAGTTTTCGGATAGCGAAAAATCTGAGATAGCAGCCGAAGCAAGGAAAGATGATGCAAATATTGATAACGGTGCGACTGCCAAGGAAATCAGGTATTTGGTTAAAGCCTATAAAAAGGACAAGAATCCAAAATATCTTGCCGCTGCCGAAGATGGTATTCGCTATTTGTTAAAAGCGCAATATCAAAATGGTGGATGGCCGCAGTATTATCCTGATAAGCGTTTTTATAGAGCTCATATTACCTATAACGACAATGCGATGATCAACGCATTGAATGTATTGCAAGATGTAGTCCTCAAACAAAATGACTTTGAAGTGGTTAGCGAGAAGCTAATCGAGCCAAGTGCCAATGCTATAAAAAAGGGGATTGACTGCATTCTAAAAACACAGATCAAAGTAAACGGTAAGCTTACCGCCTGGTGTCAGCAATATGATGAGCGAACATTAGAACCTGCAAAGGCCAGAGCCTATGAGTTACCTTCTATAAGTGGTTCCGAAAGCGATGAAATCGTTGAATTTCTAATGAGCCAGCCAAATCCTTCAAGAGAAATCAAGGATGCCATAAATGCAGCTGTAGAATGGTTTCAGACGGTGAAAATTGTAGGATATAAAATTATTGAAGTGCCGGCACCAGGTACAGAGAAAGGAAAAGATAGACAGTTGGTGGCTGATGATGCATCCACAATATGGGCAAGGTATTATGAGATCGGAACGAACAAACCTTTCTTTTGCGATCGGGATGGCATTGTGAAATATTCAATTCAAGATATTGGTTATGAAAGGCGTAATGGCTATGCCTGGTATGGGACCTGGCCCAAAAAAGTACTCGAAAAGGTGTATCCGGCTTGGGTAAAGAGAAATGGTAAATAGTAACAGATATTTTTATTTTAATTAGGTACAATCATGAGTTTTACTACAAATGCTAAGTATAAGCTTAGGGGCTTTCTGGCAACAATTTTTGCAATGTTGGTTTTGGACACAGCTGCGCAACAACCGGCAACAATTTGGAAAAGTACGGCAGAGCCATTAGCGGAAATGGCACTGATTAGAAAACAGATTAATGCTCCGGTTTTTCCTGCTAAAGATTTTTTAATCACTAGTTATGGTGCAAAAGGAGATGGAAAAACGTTGAATACTGAAGCTTTTAAAAAGGCAATTGCCGATTGCGCTAAAAATGGTGGCGGTAGAGTAGTTGTTCCTTTGGGTAATTATTTAACAGGTGCAATTCACTTAAAAAGTAATGTAAACCTGCATCTGGTTGATAATGCAAAGATCACTTTTAGCGTAAATCCTAAGGACTACCCGATTGTATTTGGAAGATGGGAAGGCATGGAGCTGATGAATTACTCGGCATTGATTTATGCTTATGGTCAGAAAAACATAGCCATTACAGGTAATGGAATATTAGACGGTAATGCAACTTATAAAGATTGGTATTCATGGAATGTTGGTAAGCCATCAAAACAAGTTAAAGCAAGAGATCTGTTACATGAATTAAATAGGAAACAAACTGATCCTAAAACCAGGGTATTTGGTGATGGCAGTTTTTTACGTCCAAATTTTATCCAGCTTTATAGCTGTAACAACATACTGATTTCTGGCGTAAAAATGGTTAATTCACCAATGTGGAATGTAAATCCTGTATTGTGCGAAAATGTAACGATGGAAGATTTAAGGATTATTGCGCATGGTTCCAATACGGATGGTATTGATCCAGAGTCTTGTAAAAATATATTGATCAGGAACTGCTATTTTGATACAGGTGATGATTGCATAGCTATCAAATCGGGAAGAGATCAGGATGGTCGCAGAATTGGGAAACCCGCCGAAAATCACATTATAGAGAATTGTGAGATGAAAGATGGACATGGTGGTGTGGTAATTGGCAGCGAAATCTCAGGAGGAGCCAGGAACATATTTGCCATCAGTTGCATCATGGATAGCCCAAACTTAGACCGGATTTTAAGACTGAAAACAAGCTCTAGCAGAGGTGGTATTATTGAAAATGTATTTATGAAAGACATTAAAGTAGGTGCTTATCGTGATGCGGCAGTTACATGTAATATGTTTTATGAGCAGCCAGGTAGCTTTATGCCGGTGATAAGAAACGTTTGGGTAGAAAACGTGGACGTAGAAAAGGGCGGCGATTACGCAATTTTTGTAAATGCCTATAAAGAATCACCTGTTGAAAACCTAAGAATGATCAACTGCAACATTCGTGGCGTAAAAACACCAATGAAAATAGATCATGTGAAAGATCTTAAACTAGAAAATGTAACGATCAATGGTAAGTTAGTTACCAAATAAGAGGTTAGTTACGGGTAAACAATTCAGTGTCAATCACCCGATTCTCAAATTCGGTTATAGGATATTTACTTTCAATAAGCTGCAGCAGCATTTCTGTTGCAGCTTCACCCATTTCAAATGCCGGTTGTCTAACAGAACTAATCGGATATTCAAATAGGTTCAGCACATCAGAGTTACTAAATCCTGCAAGTGCAATTTGCTCAGGAACTTTGATGTTTAGTTTTTTCAACACTTCAAGACAACCAATAGATAAGCGGTCGCCCGCTATAAAAATTGCATCAGGTTTATCCTTAAGATTGATCAGTTCCAACACAGCCTGCTCCGTCTCTTCCGGAAACATACCGCCATGAGGGCAATGTTTGATATAATCAGGATTAACATTAATGCCATATTTATTCAGAGCAGTGGTATATCCACGTAAGCGCTCAATACTGATAGAGAGATGTTCGGAACTGGTAAGGTGGGCAATTTTTTTGTAGCCTGATTTGAGCAGATGAGCTGTAGCATCAAATGCCCCCAGTTCATTATTAGCCGTAATTTTATGCGTATGAATGTCATTAGGAACCCTGTCGAAAAAGACCATCGGCATACCCCTTTCATGTAAATACTTTAAATGAGCCGTATCTGAAGTTTCGGCAGAAAGAGAGATCAGCAAACCATCAATAGAACGGGAAGCGAGATGTTGGATATTTATTTTTTCCCGGGCGTACGACTCATGGGTTTGTGTAATGATAACGTGATACCCCCTGTCGTAGGCAATAGATTCAATGCCATTGATGGCCTGAGAAAAGTAATGATTGGCAACTTCACTGACTACTACACCAATAGATTTTGTTCTTCGTTCTTTTAAACTTAATGCATTGGGATTGGGCTGATAGTTGATCTTTTCAGCATAGTCAAATACCAGTTTTTTTGTTTTGGCACTAATCTCGTAAGTGTCCCTTAAGGCCCTGGATACTGTAGAAGTGGATAGTCCTAAGGCATTCGCGATATCTTTTAAGGTAGGTGGCTCGAACATAAAAACTAAATAAGATGCAATATAAGGTTATTCTTATAATATTAACTCCGGAAAGCAATGATATCGCAAACGATTGCACAAATTAAACAGTTGGACTTAAAAAATCTATTATTAAAACAATGTAATTTGTTGTTGAAAGACTAACTAAATTTATACGCCGAAATGAAAAGATTACTTTTATGCCTTACTTGCCTACTCTATTTTTATACTGCTTTTGCCCAAAAAGCAGATTTTGTGGTGGCAAAAGATGGAAGTGGAAATTTTAAAACCATACAGGAAGCGATAAATGCTGTTCCTGATTTTAAAAATACAACGACTACTATATTCATAAAAAATGGAGTGTATAAAGAGAAATTAAATCTCTCAGCTGCTAAACGGAAAGTAAGGATGTTAGGAGAAAGTACCGATAAAACGATACTTACCTATGATGACTACGCGCAAAAGAAAGACAGTCTTGGCAAAGATATTGGTACTACCGGATCTTCGTCATTCTTCATTTACGGTGATGACTTTACCGCCGAAAATATCACCTTTGAGAATAGTGCCGGACCTGTTGGTCAGGCTGTAGCCCTTTGGATTGCAGGAGATAAGGCCCGCTTCCTAAATTGTAAGATGCTGGGTTTTCAGGATACCCTATATACTTATGGAAAAGGAAGCAGGCAATACTTTTATAAATGCTACATCAGCGGTACTGTAGATTTTATATTCGGATCTGCTACAGTAATCTTTGATAAATGTGAAATTTTCTGCAAGAAACCGGGTTATGTTACTGCAGCTTCTACACCCGATACAACCAAATACGGCTACGTATTTATGAGCTGTAAAATCAATGGTTCCGCGCCCGATGGTTCAGTTTATTTAGGCAGACCATGGCGCCCGGCTGCAAAAACTGTTTTCTTAAACTGTGAACTCGGAGCTGTAATAAAAGCGGAGGGTTGGCACAACTGGGGCAAAGAAAGTAATGAGAAAACAGCTTTCTATGCAGAATATAAGAGTAAAGGAATAGGAGCACAACCTGAAAAAAGAGTAAGTTGGTCTCATCAGCTCAGCGATCAAGAGGCTAAGGAGTATACCGTTACACAAATATTTAAGGGTTGGCAACCTGTGCAATAAATTTGAAGTATATCCCTATTTGGTTTTGGCAACGATTGCGCAGTTATTTTCGGCTTTTTAGTTTAAATCTTATACAAAACTACGTAGACTTGTTTTATTGAGTAAAAATCAAATATAAGTTTTATGTTTAAGTGTGAAAAATTAGTGTCTGCTATATGCGCTGTGCCACTATTTGTGTTGTCGTTTAATGCCACTGCGCAAAATAAAAATGCCTCAAAGGCGTATTCTTTTGATAATCTACCGGTAATTGCTACAACCTCTTTTAAAAATGATACCATAAGCATTCTTAAATATGGTGCGAAAAATGATGGGATTACCTTAAATACGAATAGCATAAATCAAGCTATATCTGATTGCAATAAGCGTGGAGGTGGTGTAGTTCTCATTCCGGAAGGGCTATGGCTTACGGGACCAATAGAATTGAAAAGTAATGTAAACCTACACCTGAAGAAGAATGCATTGCTACAGTTTACCAAAGATTTTGATCAATATCCATTAGTAGAAGGTAGTTGGGAAGGAATACCTCAAATGCGTAACCAATCCCCAATATGGGCCATTGGTCAACAAAATATTGCCATTACCGGTTCGGGCATTATCGATGGCGCAGGAGAAGCATGGCGAATGGTGAAAAAAGATAAACTTACCGAAAGCCAATGGAAAGACTTGTTGGCATCTGGTGGGGTGCTGAGTGAGAATAAGAAGATTTGGTATCCCTCAGAAAAATCACTTAAAGGTTCTAAAATGAAAGATCCCGGTATGGTGGTTAAGGGAAAGAATGCTGCTTTTTATGCTGAAATAAAGGATTTTTTACGCCCCAATTTAATGGTGCTCACCAGATGTAAACGTGTATTGCTGGAAGGCGTAACCTTCCAGAATTCGCCGGCATGGAATCTTCATCCTTTAATGACAGAAGATTTAATCATTAGAAACGTATATGCTAAAAACCCTTGGTATGCCCAAAATGGTGATGGATTGGATCTGGAATCTTGTAAAAATGTATTGGTAGAAGGTAGCACATTTGATGTAGGAGATGATGGTATTTGTATAAAATCAGGTCGCGATGAAGCTGGACGTAAACGCGGTATGCCAACAGAAAACGTAATTATTCGCAACAGTACAGTATACCATGCACACGGTGGTTTTGTAATTGGTAGCGAAATGTCAGGTGGAGCAAGAAATATATTTGTATCAGATTGCACGTTTATAGGTACTGATATTGGTCTGCGTTTTAAAACGACCAGAGGTCGTGGTGGTGTAGTCGAAAACATTTATGCGAAGAACATCAATATGAAAGACATTGCCGAAGAAGCCATTCTTTTTGATATGTATTATGCTGCCGTTGATCCGGTGCCCTTGGCAGGAGAAACAAGAGAAACCCCGAAAGTGCAGTTATTACCTGTTACCGAAGCAACCCCGGTGTTTAGACAGTTTTATATAAATAATATAGTTTGTGATGGTGCTCGGAAAGCTGTATTTGTTAGAGGTTTGCCGGAAATGAGCATCAGTGACATTTATCTGGATAATTTAATCATTAAAGCTAAAGCAGGAATCGACATACAGGAAGCAAAAAATATACATATTTCTAATGCCCATCTGGAGATAAAAAATGCACAACCTTTAATCTATATCCAAAATGGGAAGTCTATTGGATTGAAAAACATAAAATATAGCAATGCAGATTTATTGTTCAGAGTAAATGGGGATAAAAATGCTGATATTATGTTATCAGAAACCAATACAACAAAAGCGAAGGCACAAGCTGAGTTCGGTCATGGCGCCAATGCGAATGTCTTGCAAATAAAAAATAAATAAGACGATCATGAAAACAAGCGTCACATTGATCTGAAAGATGTTTTGGCTATGCCTGGTATGGGACCTGGCCAACAAACCCGTTGCTGAAGAAATACCCTGCCTCGTTAAAAACGATTTAGGTAGATAACGAAATCGTTATCGAGAACGTTTGCGTAAATAATTACGCTGAAACAGCATTTTTAACTTATAATAATTACGTAGACTTGTTTTACGACCGTATAAAAACTGAATATGAACTTATCAAAAAATACTTTAGCCGACATTAACGCTGTCGGTTTGATCCTTCCAAAAGAAGAACTATTTAACCTTCCTGAAAAGGTATTGCAATTTGGAACAGGTGTGCTATTGCGAGGATTACCAGATTATTTTATAGATAAAGCCAACAGAAATGGCTTGTTTAACGGTAGAGTGGCAGTGGTCAAATCGACAAGTAAAGGCGGTACAAAAGAATTTGATGAACAGGATAGTTTATATACGATATGTGTAAGAGGAATTGAAAACGGACAGCCTGTTGAAGAAAATATCATCTCATCAGCGATCAGCCGCGTGCTTACTGCCGATCAGGATTGGAATACAATATTGGAAATTGCCAGTTCTCCGGAATTAAACATTATCGTATCTAATACCACAGAAGTAGGGATACAATTGGTAAAAGAAAGTATAGCTCAAAAACCACCGGTATCATTTCCGGCTAAGTTGTTGGCAGTATTGTATGCCAGATATAAAGCTTTGGGTAATACAGAAGTTGCTGACCTTGCCGTGATTGCTACAGAGCTAATTTCTGATAATGGAAAGAAACTGGAAGCTATAGTACTTGAACTTGTAGCCTTTAATGAATTAGATGCTGCATTTACAGCCTGGTTGAGCACACATATTCGTTTTTGTAATTCATTGGTAGATCGTATCGTTCCGGGTAAACCTGATGCAGCGGCGCTGGCAAAACTAGAAACTGCCCTTGGTTATACTGATGAACTGATCATTATGGCTGAGCCTTATCGCTTGTGGGCAATTGAAGGCGACGAGAAGGTTTCGGCCCTGTTGGGACTGGAAGCTGCTGATCAAGGGGTAATTGTAAGACCCGATATCGAGATCTTTAAAGAGCTGAAAGTGCGTTTGCTAAACGGATCACATACCCTTACTTCAGGTATAGCCTATTTGTCTGGCATAGATACGGTTACGAAAGCGATGAATAATGAAGCTACCCGCAACTATGTGAAAGAACTGATGATGCAGGAAATCGTGGGTGCTATACCTTATGATGTTGCTGAAGCGGAGGCTGTGGCATTTGCCAATACGGTAATAGATCGTTTTGCAAATCCTAATATTGAGCATTTATGGATCAACATTACCTTCCAGTACACCATGAAAATGAAAATAAGGGTACTGCCGGTATTGCTAAACTATTATAAAATCAACAATAAAGTGCCTGCACATATTGCTTTAGGTTTTGCTGCATTTCTGTTGTTTATGAAAGCTGCAAGAAAAGAAGGCAATCAGTATTTTGGAAACTACGAAGGAAGAGAATACCTGATTACTGATGATGAAGCGTCATATTTTTATGAAGCTGCCCAGCAAAGTGATGCGGATTATGTAAATTTAGTGCTGGCCAACAATGGATTATGGGGGACTGATCTTTCTGCTCTTGATGGCTTTAACAGTACTGTAAAAGAGAATTATAACAATATATTGAAAAATGGTGTAGCCAATGCTTTGGCTGGCATTGATCAATCACTACAAGTATCAAAATAATGAAGCAAAAAATATTAAAGGTTCACCCTAAGGATAATGTGCTGGTTGCGCTTACGGACCTTGTGAAAGGGGAAGAGGTAATTTACGAAGACCAATCTTATTTGCTGACAGATAATGTACCTGCAAAACATAAATTTACCACTATGGACTTATCGGCCGGCGATCAGTTGATTATGTATGGCGTTTTAGTCGGTAAAGCACAAATAGATATTCCTGTAGGCTCTATCATCACTACCAGTAATATTAAACACGCTGCTACGGAGTTTAATGCTACTGATGCACACATCAACTGGGAGAAACCCGATATTTCGGAATGGAAGGACAGGACCTTTAATGGTTTTCACCGTACCGATGGACAAGTAGGTACCGCTAATTACTGGTTGGTAATACCGATGGTTTTTTGTGAAAACAGAAACCTTGAAGTATTACAGGAAGCATTGATGAATAATCTTGGTTATGGTAGAAATGAAAACTACCAATCGCAAGCCAAAGAATTGATGTCGCTTTATGAAAAAGGCGCCAGCGTAAATGATATCTTAAATGCCCAGCTTACCTATTCCGAAAGTGTAGCAAAGCAAAATCGCATGTTTCCAAATGTGGATGGCATCAAGTTCTTAACCCATACAGGTGGTTGCGGTGGTACGCGTCAGGATTCTGAAACCCTTTGTGGTTTGCTGGCCGGTTATATTACGCATCCAAATGTTGCTGGTGCGACGGTGTTAAGCTTAGGCTGCCAGAATGCACAGGTAAGTATCCTTAAAGAAGAAATAGAAAAAAGAAGCCGCAATTTTGATAAGCCGCTTTATATCCTGGATCAGCAAACGATAGGTAAAGAATCGGAACTGTTGAGCCAGGCAATTAAACAAACTTTTGCCGGCTTGATACAGGCTAATGCCAACGAGCGGAAACCTGCCCCATTAAGTAACCTTTGTATCGGTCTCGAATGTGGTGGTTCTGATGGTTTCTCCGGAATATCAGCAAATCCTGCAATTGGTTATGCATCTGATTTATTGGTGGCGCTTGGTGGATCGGTAATCCTAGCAGAGTTCCCTGAGCTTTGTGGTGTAGAACAAAACCTGAGCGACCGTTGTGTAGATAAAGAAGATGCCGAACGTTTCGAGTATTTGATGAAAACTTATAGCAAAAGAGCTACTGAAGCAGGTTCCGGTTTTGACATGAATCCTTCACCTGGTAACATTAAAGATGGTCTGATTACAGATGCCATTAAATCTGCGGGTGCGGCTAAAAAAGGAGGGACCTCTCCGGTTGTTGCCGTATTGGATTATCCTGAGAAAGTATTTAAACCTGGGTTAAACTTATTGTGTACACCGGGTAATGATGTAGAATCTACAACAGCTGAAGTAGGATCGGGCGCTAACGTGGTGCTGTTTACAACAGGATTAGGAACACCGACTGGTAACCCTATCGCTCCGGTGATTAAGATATCGAGCAATACCAAACTGTTTAACAAAATGAGCGACATCATTGATTTGGATACAGGACCTATTATAGATGGCGATGAAACCATTAAACAGGCAGGTAGCCGAATTTTAGATTATGTAATTGGTGTAGCGAGCGGTACAACTACTGTTAGTGCAGTACGCCATATTCAGGATGATTTTATTCCATGGAAAAGAGGTGTTTCCTTGTAAGGAAACCTGATATAATAATGAACATATATATACTATATATAAACAGCGTTAGATGAAGAATTTTTTAGACGATAATTTTCTATTAGAAACCAAAACAGCTGAGAAGCTGTATCATGATTATGCAAAGCAAATGCCTGTGATTGATTATCACAATCATTTGATCCCGGAGCAAATTGCAAATGACATCAACTTTGAAAACATTACACAGGTTTGGTTGGCGGGCGACCATTATAAATGGCGTGCCATGCGCGCAAATGGTGTGGATGAATACTATATCACCGGGGGGGCAACAGACCTTGAGAAATTTAAGAAATGGGCAGAAACTGTTCCTTATACTTTAAGAAACCCACTATACCATTGGACCCACCTGGAATTACAGCGTTACTTTGATATACATGAAGTATTGTCGGCCGATAATGCAGAACGTATATATAATGAATGTACTGCTAAACTTCAAACTCCGGAGTATTCTGTTCAGAACTTACTTCGCAAAATGAGGGTAGAGACTTTATGTACTACTGATGATCCACTTGATAGTTTGGAATTCCATCAGAAAATCAAGAATGATGGTGTAGATATTAAAGTGCTACCGGCTTTTAGACCGGATAAGGCAATGAATGCTGATGATGTAGCCGGATTAAACACTTATATTAATAAGCTTTCAGAATTAACAGGAGGGGAGATTAATGATTTGGATACCTATTTGTCGGCTTTGAAATCGCGTCATGATTATTTTGCAGCGAATGGCTGTACTGTTTCAGATCATGGTTTGGAGCAGATTTATGCCGAAGATTACACTTTAGCAGAGGTTAAAGCTATTTTTACGAAGATCAGAGCTAATGCTGCTTTAACTTTAGAGGAGGTACTGCAATTTAAATCGGCAATGTTGTTCGAGTTTGCACTTTGGGATCATGAAAAGGGCTGGGTACAACAATATCACCTGGGTGCTTTAAGAAACAACAACAACAGGTTGTTGAGTCAGCTAGGCCCTGATACAGGTTTCGATTCGATCGGTGATTTTAGTCAAGGCAAACAGCTTTCTAAGTTCTTAAATAACCTCGATTCGCAAAACAGACTGGCTAAGACCATTTTGTATAATTTAAATCCTGCCGATAATGAGTTGATGGCAACTATGATTGGGAATTACAACGATGGAACTGTTGCAGGAAAAGTGCAATGGGGATCGGGATGGTGGTTCCTTGATCAGAAAGACGGAATGATTAAACAGATCAATGCGTTGTCTAATATGGGACTGTTGAGCCGTTTTGTAGGTATGCTTACCGACTCAAGGAGTTTCCTTTCTTACCCGCGTCATGAGTATTTCAGACGTATTTTATGTAATCTTTTTGGAGAAGACGTAGAGAAAGGTGAATTGCCGGACAATACGGAGTGGATTGGACAGGTGGTACAAGACATCTGTTACAACAATGCTAAATCGTATTTTAACTTTTAATACTCAATTTTAATTATAGATAGGCCCTTTTGATAGCAATATCATAAGGGCTTTTTTGTGGGCTAATATTTTAACATCATCAAGTTTGAGTTGACTTATGGATATTTATATAAGCTCCTATTAAAGAAAACATGGTATAATATTTTTTTGATTTTTTTTAAAGCTTTGTTAGGTCATTTTGACCTAGCAAGGACCTAGCAACGTCCTAAAAAGGATCTAAAAAAGATTAAATAATTACGACTTCATATGGTTGCCTTATCTCTTTGTCTTATACCTTGTCAAGGGATCAGCTGTATTTTACAGGTGCCTGTTAGCCTTAAGCCGTACCACCGAGCCATAACTTAAAGTTTTTTTAGCAATAGACAGCTTCCTGGTATCCATATATACTACCATTACATATACCAGTCTCGCTATTCTGTATCGCTGATCCTGCTCTTTTAAAATACCCTTCAGTTTTTCTGGTTGTATTGTAGGTAGTTATAGAAGAAATCGCGATAATATTCGTTATAGGTTTGGATAGCGGTATAATTTTCCTACTTTTGCAACCCGCTTCGGAGGAAGGGAAACAGTGAAAAGGATAAAGCAGAAGGTTGATTTGAGGATATGAAATTAGAGATTGTTATTTCTTTTAGAGCGTTTAACAGCCTCGGAAAATAAAAGAAAAAAAGTTTTAATAAAAAGCTTGACAATACTAAAAAGATTTCTACCTTTGCAATCCCAAACAGAACGGGAGTTTTCAAACGGAGTTTGATAACGAAATAAAAAAGATTGAAACGTTGAAGATTTGAAACTGAAACCAGGAACATTAAGACCAGGACGAAACAGAGAATAGGAAACGAAGAAATATAAAGAAGACCCGCGAGGCGATTCGAGAAGTTCATTAAAGAGATGTCATTTATAAAGCGTAGCGAGGTAAGATAGTACGATTTCAAAGTACATGAAACCGAAGCTATTTTTTCAAGTCAGAATCTAACTAGACAATATATAATTAGAATAAGACTATTGTTAATACAAGTTAAGAATGGTCAGTGTTCAAACAAAACATTTTACAATGGAGAGTTTGATCCTGGCTCAGGATGAACGCTAGCGGCAGGCCTAATACATGCAAGTCGAACGAGATTAAGGAGCTTGCTCCTTATGAAAGTGGCGCACGGGTGCGTAACGCGTATGCAACCTACCTTAATCAGGGGGATAGCCCGAAGAAATTCGGATTAACACCGCATAAAATCACAGCACAGCATTGTGTAATGATCAAATATTTATAGGATTAAGATGGGCATGCGTGTCATTAGCTAGTTGGCGGGGTAACGGCCCACCAAGGCGACGATGACTAGGGGATCTGAGAGGATGGCCCCCCACACTGGTACTGAGACACGGACCAGACTCCTACGGGAGGCAGCAGTAAGGAATATTGGTCAATGGAGGGAACTCTGAACCAGCCATGCCGCGTGCAGGAAGACAGCCCTCTGGGTCGTAAACTGCTTTTATTCGGGAATAAACCTTATTACGTGTAATAAGCTGAATGTACCGAAGGAATAAGGATCGGCTAACTCCGTGCCAGCAGCCGCGGTAATACGGAGGATCCAAGCGTTATCCGGATTTATTGGGTTTAAAGGGTGCGTAGGCGGCTTATTAAGTCAGGGGTGAAAGACGGTGGCTCAACCATCGCAGTGCCCTTGATACTGATGAGCTTGAATACACTAGAGGTAGGCGGAATGTGACAAGTAGCGGTGAAATGCATAGATATGTCACAGAACACCGATTGCGAAGGCAGCTTACTATGGTGTGATTGACGCTGAGGCACGAAAGCGTGGGGATCAAACAGGATTAGATACCCTGGTAGTCCACGCCCTAAACGATGAATACTCGCTGTTAGCGATATACAGTTAGCGGCTAAGCGAAAGCGTTAAGTATTCCACCTGGGGAGTACGCCCGCAAGGGTGAAACTCAAAGGAATTGACGGGGGCCCGCACAAGCGGAGGAGCATGTGGTTTAATTCGATGATACGCGAGGAACCTTACCCGGGCTTGAAAGTTAGTGAATCATTTAGAGATAGATGAGTGAGCAATCACACGAAACTAGGTGCTGCATGGCTGTCGTCAGCTCGTGCCGTGAGGTGTTGGGTTAAGTCCCGCAACGAGCGCAACCCCTATGTTTAGTTGCCAGCACGTTAAGGTGGGGACTCTAAACAGACTGCCTGTGCAAACAGAGAGGAAGGAGGGGACGACGTCAAGTCATCATGGCCCTTACGTCCGGGGCTACACACGTGCTACAATGGATGGTACAGAGGGCAGCAAGCTGGTAACAGCAAGCGAATCTCAAAAAGCCATTCACAGTTCGGATAGAGGTCTGCAACTCGACCTCTTGAAGTTGGATTCGCTAGTAATCGCGTATCAGCAATGACGCGGTGAATACGTTCCCGGGCCTTGTACACACCGCCCGTCAAGCCATGGAAGTTGGGGGTACCTAAAGTATGTAACCGCAAGGAGCGTCCTAGGGTAAAACCGATAACTGGGGCTAAGTCGTAACAAGGTAGCCGTACCGGAAGGTGCGGCTGGAATACCTCCTTTCTGGAGTAGTTTTGACTACTCGCTACGCTGAATGATATAAATGACGATAAGATCTCAAAAAAGAAAAACCCATAGGATGAAGCATCGTTTAGTGCTCCATACTGCAGTATAGACATCTAGTCCCGTAGCTCAGTTTGGTTAGAGCACTACACTGATAATGTAGGGGTCAGCAGTTCAAATCTGCTCGGGACTACATAAGATTGAATCTTAATGGGGGATTAGCTCAGCTGGCTAGAGCGCCTGCCTTGCACGCAGGAGGTCAACGGTTCGACTCCGTTATTCTCCACCATCACCGGTGCCTAATACAAAAGGCACGTAAATAGGAAACCAACCCAAAAGGAAAGTGACCCGGGATAGAAAAGTTCTTTGACATATTGGAAGAAGTTAAAAAAGAAGAGCAAACAACAATAGAGACGTTGTTTGATTGGAACAGATTATTAATTGGATAAAAGATGAAAGATCCAGGAATAAAGACTTCGGTTTTTATCCTTCATTCTTGCTCTTTGATCCTTGATCTGAAGAAGGTCAAATGACAATCAAAAAAGCATTTCCATATGCGCAAAAGGGTATGGAGAGAAGAAAGTAATTAAGAGCACACAGGGGATGCCTTGGCTCTCAGAGGCGATGAAAGACGTGATAAGCTGCGATAAGCTTCGGGGATTAGCAAATATGAATTGATCCGGAGATTTCTGAATGGGGAAACCTGGCTAGTTGAAGACTAGTCGTATATAATACGCAAACCTGCCGAACTGAAACATCTAAGTAAGCAGAGGAAGAGAAAATAATAATGATTTCCTGAGTAGTGGCGAGCGAAAGGGAAAGAGCCCAAACCAGTAATGTTACGGCATGACTGGGGTTGTAGGACTACGATATGATTATAATGCAATGAAGTGGAACAGGATGGGAAGCCTGGCAATATAGAGTGAAAGCCTCGTACACGTAAGTACCATTAGTCTAGTAGTATCCTGAGTACCGCGAGGTCGGAGACGCCTTGTGGGAATCAGCCGGCACCATCCGGTAAGGCTAAATACTCCTGAGAGACCGATAGTGAACCAGTACCGTGAGGGAAAGGTGAAAAGAACCCCGAACAGGGGAGTGAAATAGAACCTGAAACTGTGTGCTTACAAGCGGTCGGAGCGTCCAGGTGGCGTGACGGCGTGCCTTTTGCATAATGAGCCTACGAGTTACTCTTCTCTGGCAAGGTTAAGTGTTTCAGACACGGATCCGAAGCGAAAGCGAGTCTGAATAGGGCGTATAGTCAGGGGAGGTAGACGCGAAACCTTGTGATCTACCCATGGACAGGTTGAAGGTGCGGTAACACGTACTGGAGGACCGAACCGATAAACGTTGAAAAGTTTCCGGATGATCTGTGGGTAGGGGTGAAAGGCTAATCAAACTGGGAAATAGCTCGTACTCCCCGAAATGTTTTTAGGAACAGCGTCGTGGTAGAGTTAAATAGAGGTAGAGCTACTGATTGGGTGCGGGGGAGTCAAATCCTACCAAATCCAGACAAACTCCGAATGCTATTTAATATACACGGCAGTGAGGCGCGGGGTGCTAAGGTCACGCGCCGAGAGGGAAAGAACCCAGACCATCAGCTAAGGTCCCCAAGTTACAGTTAAGTTGAACTAACGAGGTCCGATTGCATAGACAGCTAGGATGTTGGCTTGGAAGCAGCCATTCATTTAAAGAGTGCGTAACAGCTCACTAGTCGAGCGATCGGGCATGGATAATAAACGGGCATAAAATTGTACACCGAAGCTATGGGTAATATTAATATTACGGTAGGGGAGCATTCCAGCGGCAGCGAAGGTATGACGTAAGTTGTGCTGGAGCTTCTGGAAAAGCAAATGTAGGCATAAGTAACGATAAGGCAGGCGAGAAACCTGCCCGCCGAAAGGATAAGGTTTCCTGATCAACGCTAATCGGATCAGGGTTAGTCGGGGCCTAAGGAGAACCCGAAGGGGATATTCGATGGACAACGGATTAATATTTCCGTACTTTTTATAACTGCGATGTGGGGACGGAGTAGTGACACTGCCGCGATCTGACGGAATAGATCGTTGAAGGCTGTAGGTAATGGACTGGTAGGCAAATCCGCCGGTCTAGCTGAACGCTGATAGTACCGCAAACCTTCGGGGGCGTGGATAGTGCAGGTAATCAGACTTCCAAGAAAAACCGCTAAGCTTCAGGTTATAAAAACCCGTACCGCAAACCGACACAGGTATCCGGGAAGAGAATTCTAAGGCGCTCGAGTGAATCATGGCTAAGGAACTCGGCAAAATGGCCCTGTAACTTCGGGAGAAGGGGCGCTGGTAGCAATATCAGCCGCAGTGAAAAGGCCCAGGCGACTGTTTAACAAAAACACATGGCTTTGCAAAATCGAAAGATGAAGTATAAGGCCTGACACCTGCCCGGTGCTGGAAGGTTAAGAGGGGATGTCATCAGCAATGAGAAGCATTGAATCGAAGCCCCAGTAAACGGCGGCCGTAACTATAACGGTCCTAAGGTAGCGAAATTCCTTGTCGGGTAAGTTCCGACCTGCACGAATGGTGTAACGATCTGGGCGCTGTCTCAGCCATGAGCTCGGTGAAATTGTGGTCCCGGTGAAGACGCCGGGTACCCGCAACGGGACGGAAAGACCCCATGCACCTTCACTACAATTTAACATTGACATTGGATACAGGATGTGTAGGATAGGTGGGAGACTATGAAGCGGCATCGCCAGGTGTTGTGGAGTCAACGTTGAAATACCACCCTTTCTGTATTCGGTGTCTAACTTGGCACAGCTAAGGACATTGTTTGATGGGTAGTTTGACTGGGGTGGTCGCCTCCAAAAAGGTAACGGAGGCTTTCAAAGGTAAGCTCAATACGCTTGGTAACCGTATGAGGAGTGCAATAGCATAAGCTTGCTTGACTGTGAGGCAAACAAGCCGAGCAGGGTCGAAAGACGGATATAGTGATCCGGTGGTTCTGCATGGAAGGGCCATCGCTCAAAGGATAAAAGGTACGCTGGGGATAACAGGCTGATCTCCCCCAAGAGCTCATATCGACGGGGAGGTTTGGCACCTCGATGTCGGCTCGTCACATCCTGGGGCTGGAGAAGGTCCCAAGGGTTCGGCTGTTCGCCGATTAAAGTGGCACGCGAGCTGGGTTCAGAACGTCGCGAGACAGTTCGGTCCCTATCTGTTGTGGGCGTAGGAATTTTGAGTGGGGCTGACCTTAGTACGAGAGGACCGGGTTGGACTAGCCTCTAGTGAATCTGTTGTTCCGCCAGGGGCATTGCAGAGTAGCTACGCTGGGAATAGATAAGCGCTGAAAGCATCTAAGTGCGAAACTAGCCACGAGATGAGAATTCCATATAGGACCGTAGCAGACTACTACGTTGATAGGTTACAGATGTAAAGGTTGTGAGATCAAAGTCGAGTAATACTAATCATCCGAAGCTTTCAAGAGCAGAACACTGTTGTTTGTTCTTCAAAACTTAACTTCTTTCAATAATATGTCATTTGTTTAGTGTAATTAATCGAGAGATATATAACTAAATACTTAAAAATATTTAGGTGCCTATATCGGTGGTGTCCACCTCTTCCCATTCCGAACAGAGAAGTTAAGCCCACCAGAGCCGATGGTACTGCGGTAACACGTGGGAGAGTAGGTCGGTGCCAAATCTTAATGAAAGCCGGTAGTCAATAGACTATTGGCTTTTCTATTAAAATGAAGAACTTTGCTGATTAAAAGATATTAAAAATATTTAGGTGCCTATATCGGTGGTGTCTACCTCTTCCCATTCCGAACAGAGAAGTCAAGCCCACCAGAGCCGATGGTACTGCGGTAACACGTGGGAGAGTAGGTCGGTGCCAAATCTTAAAAGAAACCCGGTAGTCTAATTGGCTATCGGGTTTTCTTGTTTTATATCATTTTAAGATTATTCTGAAAGAATTCTGTATAGTTCCAGGTTGAGGTAATAGCTATTCCCCTGTATCATCCTTTTTTCGAGAATTCCAAGGTTTGATAATTCATCGAGATATTTACGTGCTGTATTCTCTGCATAAAAACCTCTATCGGTAAGGTGTTTTACCCGAGTAAAGGGTTCCGTAAATAAGGTGCTTACCAGAGACTCTGGTCGATTGATATTTCCCTGAGCAATAACGGCATCTAAGATGGCATCTTTAGCTGCGATAATATCATTGATCTTATTGTAAGTAAGGTTGGCTGTTACTTCAACGGCTTTTAACATAAAGAGAAGCCAGTTTTTCCAATTGCCTTTTTGGGCAATTCCAGAGAGTGTGGAATAATAATCTTCCTTGTTGTCCATGATGTAACGACTTAAAAACAGAATAGGATAATCAAGCAAGCCTTTTTTGGTAAGGTAATGAATATTAAATATTCTTCCTGTTCTGCCATTGCCATCTCTGAAAGGATGAATGGCTTCAAATTGAAAATGAGCAATGGCCATTTTTAAGAGCGGATCTAGAGGATATTTCTGATCATCATTTAAAAAATCTATGAGATTGCTAAGTTTTGCTTCTATAATACCTGGACCACGTGGCGGAGTGTAAGATGCTTTACCCGCATTTAAGCCGGAGCCGCCTTCTTTGATATAGATTTGTGCTATAGGGGACCTTATGCCATCATTAAACTGGCTGACGGTTCTGTACATCTTTATAAAATAAGTGTCATCAAATAACTGTTCGCCCTGTAAATACTCGTAACCTAACCATAAGGCTTCCCTGTAGTTTAATATCTCTTTGGCTGGGCCTTCTTGTTGTTTAGTCTGTTGTTCGCTATAGGCTTTATAAAGTTCATCATCCGTAGTAAAGATATTTTCTATAGCATTCGATGCTTTGGCTTCTTGTAAACTTATAGAGTTGATCAATAATCCCTGATTAGGAATAGCAATGCTACGACCTTGTAATCTGCCGAGTGCAGCTTTAGCATTTCCCAGAAGGGAGAATATTTGAATATCCTCATACAACTCTTTATCTATGGGAAGTGATGGAAGATCATTCCATGGTTTGTTTCTATCGGGATTTAGTGGATATGCCATAACCAAATATACAAAAAGAATTCTTTTGACCTTAAAATGTGCATGATTTTAATGTTAGGTTTATTTATGGCCTTAAACTAATGCGGATATGGATGGTTAACCTCATTTTAGCCTAATTTTTAAGGTTAGCTTTGATGTTCAGCTCAAATCGATATATTGGAGACTGGCGCCGGAAAGTAAAATATGATAATATCTACTCGAAATTTGCTCTGGCTATTGAGAAATGAAAAGAATGACAGAACAATTCTGTTTGAAAGGTATTTGTATAAAGCGTTAAAATCGGATCAAATGGCTATTTAATATATGGGATTTAAAATACCATTCAGTTTTTCTGATTGTGTTGTAGGTAGTTAGAGAATAAAGTTCGATAATAGTTGATTTAAGTTTGCGGAGGCGCATAATTTTCCTACTTTTGCAACCCGCTTCGGAGGAAGGGAAAGAGTGAGAAGGATAAGGAAGAAGGTTGATTTGAGGAGCTGAAAGTAGAGATTGGTATTTCTTTTAGAGTGTTTAAAGAGCTCGGAAAATAAAAGAAAAAACTTTAACAAAAAGTTTGACAATGCTAAAAAGATTTCTACCTTTGCAATCCCAAACAGAACGGGAGTTACCAAACGGAGTTTGATAACGAAATAAAAAAGATTGAAACGTTGAAGATTCGAAACTGAAACCAGGAACATTAAGACCAGGACGAAACAGAGAATAGGAAACGAAGAAATATAGAGATGACCCGCGAGGCGATTCGAGAAGTTCATTAAAGAGATGTCATTTATAAAGCGTAGCGAGGTAAGATAGTACGATTTCAAAGTACATGAGACCGAAGCTATTTTTTCAAGTCAGAATCTAACTAGACAATATATAATTAGAATAAGACTATTATTAATACAAGTTAAGAATGGTCAGCGTTCAAACAAAACATTTTACAATGGAGAGTTTGATCCTGGCTCAGGATGAACGCTAGCGGCAGGCCTAATACATGCAAGTCGAACGAGATTAAGGAGCTTGCTCCTTATGAAAGTGGCGCACGGGTGCGTAACGCGTATGCAACCTACCTTAATCAGGGGGATAGCCCGAAGAAATTCGGATTAACACCGCATAAAATCACAGCACAGCATTGTGTAATGATCAAATATTTATAGGATTAAGATGGGCATGCGTGTCATTAGCTAGTTGGCGGGGTAACGGCCCACCAAGGCGACGATGACTAGGGGATCTGAGAGGATGGCCCCCCACACTGGTACTGAGACACGGACCAGACTCCTACGGGAGGCAGCAGTAAGGAATATTGGTCAATGGAGGGAACTCTGAACCAGCCATGCCGCGTGCAGGAAGACAGCCCTCTGGGTCGTAAACTGCTTTTATTCGGGAATAAACCTTATTACGTGTAATAAGCTGAATGTACCGAAGGAATAAGGATCGGCTAACTCCGTGCCAGCAGCCGCGGTAATACGGAGGATCCAAGCGTTATCCGGATTTATTGGGTTTAAAGGGTGCGTAGGCGGCTTATTAAGTCAGGGGTGAAAGACGGTGGCTCAACCATCGCAGTGCCCTTGATACTGATGAGCTTGAATACACTAGAGGTAGGCGGAATGTGACAAGTAGCGGTGAAATGCATAGATATGTCACAGAACACCGATTGCGAAGGCAGCTTACTATGGTGTGATTGACGCTGAGGCACGAAAGCGTGGGGATCAAACAGGATTAGATACCCTGGTAGTCCACGCCCTAAACGATGAATACTCGCTGTTAGCGATATACAGTTAGCGGCTAAGCGAAAGCGTTAAGTATTCCACCTGGGGAGTACGCCCGCAAGGGTGAAACTCAAAGGAATTGACGGGGGCCCGCACAAGCGGAGGAGCATGTGGTTTAATTCGATGATACGCGAGGAACCTTACCCGGGCTTGAAAGTTAGTGAATCATTTAGAGATAGATGAGTGAGCAATCACACGAAACTAGGTGCTGCATGGCTGTCGTCAGCTCGTGCCGTGAGGTGTTGGGTTAAGTCCCGCAACGAGCGCAACCCCTATGTTTAGTTGCCAGCACGTTAAGGTGGGGACTCTAAACAGACTGCCTGTGCAAACAGAGAGGAAGGAGGGGACGACGTCAAGTCATCATGGCCCTTACGTCCGGGGCTACACACGTGCTACAATGGATGGTACAGAGGGCAGCAAGCTGGCAACAGCAAGCGAATCTCAAAAAGCCATTCACAGTTCGGATAGAGGTCTGCAACTCGACCTCTTGAAGTTGGATTCGCTAGTAATCGCGTATCAGCAATGACGCGGTGAATACGTTCCCGGGCCTTGTACACACCGCCCGTCAAGCCATGGAAGTTGGGGGTACCTAAAGTATGTAACCGCAAGGAGCGTCCTAGGGTAAAACCGATAACTGGGGCTAAGTCGTAACAAGGTAGCCGTACCGGAAGGTGCGGCTGGAATACCTCCTTTCTGGAGTAGTTCAGACTACTCGCTACGCTGAATGATATAAATGACGAAAGATCTCAAAAAAGAAACACCCATAGGATGAAGCATGGTTTAGTGCTCCATACTGAAGAAAGGGGACATGAGTAGGCAAGAAGATTTGTGAAATGAGAAATCAGTACTCATAAACCTTACTTACGACTATATAGTCCCGTAGCTCAGTTTGGTTAGAGCACTACACTGATAATGTAGGGGTCAGCAGTTCAAATCTGCTCGGGACTACATAAGATTGAATCTTACGGGGGATTAGCTCAGCTGGCTAGAGCGCCTGCCTTGCACGCAGGAGGTCAACGGTTCGACTCCGTTATTCTCCACCATCACCGGTGTCTGTTACAAAAGGCACGTAAATAGGAAACCAACCCAAAAGGAAAGTGACCCGGGATAGAAAAGTTCTTTGACATATTGGAAGAAGTTAAAAAAGAAGAGCAAACAACAATAGAGACGTTGTTTGATTGGAACAGATTATTAATTGGATAAAAGATGAAAGATCCAGGAATAAAGACTTCGGTTTTTATCCTTCATCCTTGCTCTTTGATCCTTGATCTGAAGAAGATCAAATGACAATCAAAAAAGCATTTCCATATGCGCGCAAAAGGGTATGGAGAGAAGAAAGTAATTAAGAGCACACAGGGGATGCCTTGGCTCTCAGAGGCGATGAAAGACGTGATAAGCTGCGATAAGCTTCGGGGATTAGCAAATATGAATTGATCCGGAGATTTCTGAATGGGGAAACCTAGCTAGTTGAAGACTAGTTGTACAATGTACGCAAACCTGCCGAACTGAAACATCTAAGTAAGCAGAGGAAGAGAAAATAATAATGATTTCCTGAGTAGTGGCGAGCGAAAGGGAAAGAGCCCAAACCAGTAATGTTACGGCATGACTGGGGTTGTAGGACTACGATATGATTATAATGCAATGAAGTGGAACAGGATGGGAAGCCTGGCAATATAGAGTGAAAGCCTCGTACACGTAAGTACCATTAGTCTAGTAGTATCCTGAGTACCGCGAGGTCGGAGACGCCTTGTGGGAATCAGCCGGCACCATCCGGTAAGGCTAAATACTCCTGAGAGACCGATAGTGAACCAGTACCGTGAGGGAAAGGTGAAAAGAACCCCGAACAGGGGAGTGAAATAGAACCTGAAACTGTGTGCTTACAAGCGGTCGGAGCGTCCAGGTGGCGTGACGGCGTGCCTTTTGCATAATGAGCCTACGAGTTACTCTTCTCTGGCAAGGTTAAGTGTTTCAGACACGGATCCGAAGCGAAAGCGAGTCTGAATAGGGCGTATAGTCAGGGGAGGTAGACGCGAAACCTTGTGATCTACCCATGGACAGGTTGAAGGTGCGGTAACACGTACTGGAGGACCGAACCGATAAACGTTGAAAAGTTTCCGGATGATCTGTGGGTAGGGGTGAAAGGCTAATCAAACTGGGAAATAGCTCGTACTCCCCGAAATGTTTTTAGGAACAGCGTCGTGGTAGAGTTAAATAGAGGTAGAGCTACTGATTGGGTGCGGGGGAGTCAAATCCTACCAAATCCAGACAAACTCCGAATGCTATTTAATATACACGGCAGTGAGGCGCGGGGTGCTAAGGTCACGCGCCGAGAGGGAAAGAACCCAGACCATCAGCTAAGGTCCCCAAGTTACAGTTAAGTTGAACTAACGAGGTCCGATTGCATAGACAGCTAGGATGTTGGCTTGGAAGCAGCCATTCATTTAAAGAGTGCGTAACAGCTCACTAGTCGAGCGATCGGGCATGGATAATAAACGGGCATAAAATTGTACACCGAAGCTATGGGTAATATTAATATTACGGTAGGGGAGCATTCCAGCGGCAGCGAAGGTATGACGTAAGTTGTGCTGGAGCTTCTGGAAAAGCAAATGTAGGCATAAGTAACGATAAGGCAGGCGAGAAACCTGCCCGCCGAAAGGATAAGGTTTCCTGATCAACGCTAATCGGATCAGGGTTAGTCGGGGCCTAAGGAGAACCCGAAGGGGATATTCGATGGACAACGGATTAATATTTCCGTACTTTTTATAACTGCGATGTGGGGACGGAGTAGTGACACTGCCGCGATCTGACGGAATAGATCGTTGAAGGCTGTAGGTAATGGACTGGTAGGCAAATCCGCCGGTCTAGCTGAACGCTGATAGTACCGCAAACCTTCGGGGGCGTGGATAGTGCAGGTAATCAGACTTCCAAGAAAAACCGCTAAGCTTCAGGTTATAAAAACCCGTACCGCAAACCGACACAGGTATCCGGGAAGAGAATTCTAAGGCGCTCGAGTGAATCATGGCTAAGGAACTCGGCAAAATGGCCCTGTAACTTCGGGAGAAGGGGCGCTGGTAGCAATATCAGCCGCAGTGAAAAGGCCCAGGCGACTGTTTAACAAAAACACATGGCTTTGCAAAATCGAAAGATGAAGTATAAGGCCTGACACCTGCCCGGTGCTGGAAGGTTAAGAGGGGATGTCATCAGCAATGAGAAGCATTGAATCGAAGCCCCAGTAAACGGCGGCCGTAACTATAACGGTCCTAAGGTAGCGAAATTCCTTGTCGGGTAAGTTCCGACCTGCACGAATGGTGTAACGATCTGGGCGCTGTCTCAGCCATGAGCTCGGTGAAATTGTGGTCCCGGTGAAGACGCCGGGTACCCGCAACGGGACGGAAAGACCCCATGCACCTTCACTACAATTTAACATTGACATTGGATACAGGATGTGTAGGATAGGTGGGAGACTATGAAGCGGCATCGCCAGGTGTTGTGGAGTCAACGTTGAAATACCACCCTTTCTGTATTCGGTGTCTAACTTGGCACAGCTAAGGACATTGTTTGATGGGTAGTTTGACTGGGGTGGTCGCCTCCAAAAAGGTAACGGAGGCTTTCAAAGGTAAGCTCAATACGCTTGGTAACCGTATGAGGAGTGCAATAGCATAAGCTTGCTTGACTGTGAGGCAAACAAGCCGAGCAGGGTCGAAAGACGGATATAGTGATCCGGTGGTTCTGCATGGAAGGGCCATCGCTCAAAGGATAAAAGGTACGCTGGGGATAACAGGCTGATCTCCCCCAAGAGCTCATATCGACGGGGAGGTTTGGCACCTCGATGTCGGCTCGTCACATCCTGGGGCTGGAGAAGGTCCCAAGGGTTCGGCTGTTCGCCGATTAAAGTGGCACGCGAGCTGGGTTCAGAACGTCGCGAGACAGTTCGGTCCCTATCTGTTGTGGGCGTAGGAATTTTGAGTGGGGCTGACCTTAGTACGAGAGGACCGGGTTGGACTAGCCTCTAGTGAATCTGTTGTTCCGCCAGGGGCATTGCAGAGTAGCTACGCTGGGAATAGATAAGCGCTGAAAGCATCTAAGTGCGAAACTAGCCACGAGATGAGAATTCCATATAGGACCGTAGCAGACTACTACGTTGATAGGTTACAGATGTAAAGGTTGTGAGATCAAAGTCGAGTAATACTAATCATCCGAAGCTTTCAAGAGCAGAACACTGTTGTTTGTTCTTCAAAACTTAACTTCTTTCAATAATATGTCATTTGTTTAGTGTAATTAATCGAGAGATATATAACTAAATACTTAAAAATATTTAGGTGCCTATATCGGTGGTGTCCACCTCTTCCCATTCCGAACAGAGAAGTTAAGCCCACCAGAGCCGATGGTACTGCGGTAACACGTGGGAGAGTAGGTCGGTGCCAAATCTTAAAAGAAAGCCTTTCAGGAAACTGAAAGGCTTTTCTTGTTTATAACCCTTTTTTAAGGTTCTTTTTAAGAGGATACATCGCTGTCTTTTGATGGCTTAATATGGTCTTATAATCAATAGAAATCAAATAATTGAAGATTGGAAATACACTTAGCTTAAAAGGCAATTGTTGATAAACATTTTGGGGATGCAATTACCTTTGTTTTAGGTCAATAATTGCGAATAAAATAATGCTAATGCCGTAGATTGTGCATTTTTTGGTTATCTTTGATACAAAATTTAAAATATAAAACGAATGAGTTTTTTCGCAGAGAAAAGAAGGGAAGTAATGTTGCACATAGAAGGTTATATGCTTGATATGATGGAGACTTACTTAAAACCAATTGACACAAATTGGCAACCGGCTGATTTCTTGCCAGATTCTACAAGCGAAACATTTTTCCAGGATATAAAAGTACTACGTGAAAAGGCCAATGATCTTTCTTATGATCTGGTAGCAGTTTTAATTGGTGATACCATTACTGAGGAAGCCTTGCCAACTTATGAATCATGGTTGAGTATGGTGGATGGAATTTCAAGGAATGAGCAAGGAGGATGGATGAAATGGGTACGTCACTGGACTGCAGAAGAAAATAGGCATGGTGATTTACTGAATAAGTATCTTTATCTTTCAGGTCGTGTAGATATGCGTCAGATGGAAATCTCTACGCAATATCTGATTGCTGACGGTTTTGATATAGGTACAGGTCATGATCCTTATAGAAACTTTATTTATACCAGCTTCCAGGAATTGGCTACAAATATATCGCACAGAAGAGTGGCTTCATTGGCTAAAAGAGATGGAGATGCGTTATTGTCTAAAATGTGTGGTGTAATTGCATCGGATGAGGCTCGTCACGCAAAAGCTTATAAGGATTTTATGAGTAAAATCTTTGAAGTAGATCCTAATGAAGCAATGATCGCTTTTGAAGATATGATGCGTCAGAAGATTGTGATGCCGGCGCATTTCCTTCGTGAGATGGGCTTGAAGATCGGACAAACTTTTGGACATTTCACAGATGCAGCTCAACGTCTAGGTGTTTATACAGCTATTGATTATGTAGAAATCATGCAGCAGTTAATCGAAGAGTGGAAATTGGATAGTATGCGTGATTTAAACGAGGCTGGAGAAAGAGCTCGTGATTACATCATGGCACTTCCTTCGAGATTGTTGCGCGTTGCAGATCGTATGAAAGCTCCAACAATGGAATATAAGTTTAGCTGGATACATGCTTAACTAAAAGATATCAATAAACAAGAAAGGCTGAATAATTAATTATTCAGCCTTTCTTGTTTTATAACACTGATGCCTCAGTTACATATTTCTTCGGTATTGACCACCAACTTCGTAAAGTGCATTGGATATTTGACCCAGTGAACATATTTTACAAACCTCCATCAGTTGTTCAAAGATATTGTCTCCTGCAATGGCAGATTTCTGAAGATTCTTTAATGCAGCATCAGCCTTGTCAGAATTTCTATCCTGGAATAATTGTAGTGCAGTAATTTGGTATTGTTTTTCTTCTTCTGTAGCTCGAATAACTTCTCCAGGGACAATCGTTGGAGAACCATTTTTATTCAGGAAAGTATTAACTCCAACAATAGGGTATTCTCCTGTATGTTTTAAAGTTTCATAGTAGAGACTTTCTTCCTGAATTTTGCCGCGTTGGTACATGGTTTCCATTGCACCCAATACACCTCCTCTATCGTTAATTCGTTTAAACTCCTGAAGTACGGCTTCTTCTACCAGATCGGTAAGATCTTCGATTATAAAAGCTCCCTGTAAAGGGTTTTCATTTTTGGCGAGACCCAGTTCACGGTTTATGATTAACTGAATCGCCATCGCTCTGCGAACGGACTCTTCGGTAGGCGTGGTAATGGCTTCGTCATAAGCATTGGTATGCAGTGAATTGCAGTTGTCGTAGATGGCATATAAAGCCTGCAAGGTTGTACGGATATCATTAAAGTCTATTTCCTGTGCGTGTAGTGAGCGCCCGGATGTTTGAATGTGATATTTTAACTTTTGCGATCTGTCATTTCCTTTGTATTTGTTTTTAATGGCTTTAGCCCATATACGGCGCGCAACGCGACCAATAACAGAATATTCGGGATCAATGCCATTAGAGAAGAAGAAGGATAGGTTAGGCGCAAAATCATCTATATTCATCCCTCTGCTCAAATAGTATTCAACAAAGGTAAAGCCGTTGCTTAATGTAAATGCCAGTTGTGAAATGGGATTTGCGCCTGCCTCTGCAATGTGATAGCCTGAAATGGATACCGAATAGAAATTGCGCACCTTCTCGCTAATAAAATAACTTTGGATATCGCCCATCATCCTTAAAGCAAACTCTGTTGAGAAGATACAGGTATTTTGTGCCTGATCTTCTTTTAGAATATCTGCCTGAACGGTACCACGAACCGTGCTAATGGCATGTGCTCGTATTTTGTCGTAGACATCATCAGGTAGAACCTGATCGCCCGTAACGCCTAAGAGCATTAAGCCAAGGCCATTATTTCCTTCAGGAAGTGCGCCATTGTAAGTCGGCCGCTCTTGTCCTTTGGCTTTGTAAATGTCCTTTATCTTGTCGCTAACTTCTTTTTCTAATCCATGTGTAATGATGTATTTTTCGCACTGCTGATCGATGGCTGCATTCATAAAAAAACCTAACAGCATAGGAGCAGGACCATTGATGGTCATGGAAACAGACGTTGAAGGTGCACAGAGGTCAAAACCTGAATACAGTTTTTTAGCATCATCAATAGTTGCTATACTTACACCTGAGTTACCAATTTTCCCATAAATATCCGGCCTGATGTGTGGATCTTCACCATAAAGGGTAACAGAGTCGAAGGCTGTAGATAAACGGTGAGCTGGTTGACCCAAGGATACATAATGGAATCTTTTGTTGGTTCTTTCCGGACCACCTTCACCGGCAAACATACGTGTAGGATCTTCTCCTTCACGCTTTAATGGGAATACTCCAGCCGCATAGGGGAATTCTCCTGGTACATTTTCCGTTAAAAGCCAACGAAGGATGTCACCCCAGTCTTCATATCTAGGTAATGATACCTTCGGAATTTGTAATTTCGATAAGGATTCATAGAACAAGGGTTGTTTAATTTCTTTATCCCTTACTTTGTAAACGAAAAACTCCTGCTTGTATTTTAGCTTGGTTTCCGGCCATTGACGGAGCAAGCGTTTGCATTCTCCATCCAATTGCTCTTCAAGGTGCTTGTATACATCCTCCAGTGTCTGAGTAAGGTTTTTACTTGCTGGAATATTTTTTACGGTAAGCTCTTCTTGTGATAATTTAATTACGCCCTGCAATTGATACAACTTGCGGGCAATGGTACTTTGTTTATCAACCCATTCATTATAAGTCTGGCTGGATTCAGCAATTTCTGCTAAGTATCTGATCCTGTCTGGCGGAATGATGTATATTTTTTCTGACTGCTCAGCTGTAAGTTCCATCTGCGCATCAAATTTAACACCTGTTTTTTCTTCAATCTTATCCATTAATGAAGTAAACAGGTTATTCATGCCAGGATCATTAAATTGTGAAGCCATAGTCCCGAATACCGGTATGGTTTCATCTTTGGCATCAAATAGATTATGATTGCGCTTATATTGTTTGCGGACATCCCTTAAGGCATCAAGGGCACCTCTTTTGTCAAATTTATTTATAGCTACCAGGTCCGCAAAATCAAGCATATCGATTTTTTCGAGCTGGGTTGCCGCGCCGAACTCCGGAGTCATAACATATAAAGACACATCGCAATGTTCGGTAATCTCGGTATCAGACTGACCAATTCCGGAGGTTTCGACAATGATGAGATCATATCCGGCTGCTTTGCAGATGTCAATACTTTCCTGTACATTTTTAGATAATGCGAGATTGGCTTGTCTGGTTGCCAGCGAGCGCATATATACACGTGGGTTATTGATGGCATTCATACGAATCCTATCTCCCAGTAATGCACCGCCCGTTTTACGTTTGGATGGGTCGACAGATATGATTGCTAAGGTTTTATCTTTTACTTCTATTAAGAATCGCCTCACCAACTCATCCACAAGAGATGATTTTCCTGAACCACCTGTTCCTGTAATACCTAATACTGGGGCTTGATTGCTTAAAGTTAGTTTTTTGAGCTCGTTTACAAATTTCTGAGCAGCTTCAGGATCATTTTCTGCTACAGTAATGGCAGCGGCGATACTCTTAATATCTTTCTGAGGAATAGATTTAAGTTCTCCGTTTAATGATTTTGTAGTGATGTAATCGGTTTGCTCCAGCATGTTATTGATCATACCTTGCAGACCCATTTTACGGCCATCATCGGGAGAATATATTCTTGTGATGCCGTATGCCTGGAGTTCTTCGATTTCTGAGGGTAATATTACACCACCGCCACCGCCAAATATTTTAATATGGGTTGCACCACGTTCCTGAAGGAGGTCGTACATATACTTGAAATATTCTATATGACCACCTTGATAGGAGGTCATTGCAATACCCTGAACATCTTCTTGAATTGCACAGTTTACCACTTCATCAACAGAACGGTTATGTCCTAAGTGTATGACTTCGGCTCCTGAGGATTGCAGGATACGGCGCATGATGTTGATTGTTGCGTCGTGCCCGTCAAAAAGTGCAGCAGCAGTAACAAAACGGATTTTATGTTTGGGTTTATAAATTTCAATTTGCTCCATAATAGGTTTTATAATCGGTATGCAAAGGTAACAAAAACTGAGAGGAGCTAGGTAGAAACAGGCTTATCAAATACACTAAGGAGGTAAACAAAAAGGCTGTTCTGGTTTTTGTTCCAGAACAGCCTTTAAAGATGGTATAATAGCTCCTTTTATTGATGTGTAAGCTCTGTAATTGGTTCGCCAATACAGCCGCTAGGCATTTGTATGTGTAACATGGCAGCTAATGTTGCCGCAATATCCGTCATGTAATGTTGTTTATTGGTTTTTCCGGCTTTCACATTCCAGCCCATAAATACACATGGTATATGCGAATCATAGGGTGCCCATGCGCCGTGGGTTGTGCCTGTTTTACCTCCACTAAAGTAATTCGATTTTAATATATAATATACATCTCCACTTCGGCGGGCATTATACCCATAAGTCAGGGATTTTTTAATTTGTTCTGGTAAGGTTGTGGTTGCAAGTTTGCTGAGGTCAACTGCATCAAAGACTTCATCTTTGGTTCTTAATATATCAATAACCAAAGATTTTATAGCATCAAAGTCTGCTTTAGCTGATTTTATGGCTTCGCGGTTAAAGTAAAACTGACCATTTGCAGAAGCTGTTATGGCTTTCTTAATTTTAAAGTTTTCTTCTATTGCTGCATTCAAGTCTTTAAGGACTGCACCTTCATCAAAGGTTCCTCCAGGTAATTTGTGCTCAGTCATAAACCCAGGAACGTGTGCTGCACCATGATCAGCTGAAAGGAAGAACAGGTAATTTCCTTTACCAAATTTGTTGTCCAAATAATTAAAGAAATCTTCCAGATCCTTATCTAGTCTAAGATAAGTATCTTCAGCTTCTACAGAGTTTGGACCATATTGGTGACCTACATAATCCGTTGCCGAGCAGCTCACCGCTAAAAAGTCTGTCGTATTATTTTGTCCCATTTTCTCCGCAGAGATAGCTAATTTGGCCAGATCAAGGGTGATAGTATTTCCATAAGGCGTACTTTTAATGATCTCGTAATTTTTGCCTATGTAAAGTTTTAGCGGGTGTGGGAAAGTGGGTGTTTCTTCTCCTTTGGTTTTCCTTTCGTAGATTTTGTTATCTTCAGTACTTTGGGTGTAGCTATTAATAGGGTATAGGGTATTCCAGTTTTTTGCAAAAAACTGATCTGCAGTTTTCTGTTTGTTATAATCCTGAACCCATGCTGGCAGCTGTTTCATATAATAGGTGCTGGTAATCCAATCACCGGTTTGTCCGTCATACCAGTAAGCAGCATTGGCTGAATGTCCGGCAGGCAGGATAGAGCCACGATCTTTAAGTGAGATGCCTATTACTTTGCTTTTGAAATTTGTCGCTAAACGAAGCTCATCGGTAATGGTAGTGGTTAACATGTTTTTTGGTGACATCACGCCAGCCATTGTACTACTTCCAACTGTTGTTACAGTGGTATCTTCTGCACAATACATATTTCTTTTTAACTTGGCATCATACCAGTCATTTCCGATAATACCATTGATGGCAGGAGTTGATCCCGTATAAATGCTGGAGTGTCCGCAAGCTGTAATTGTTGGGGTATACGGAATTAATGTGTTTTCGGCAGAAAATCCTTCATTTACTAATCTTTTAAAGCCTCCATTTGAATACCTGCTGTAGTATCGGTACAAGTAGTCCCATCTCATTTGGTCTATAATCAGACCTACAACTATTTTTGGCCTGTTTATCTCAGCAGAAGTTTCTTTTGATCCGCTTTTTACCGTCTTTTTTTGAGCTGTTGACAGCTGACTGATCAGAATAAGCGCAGTAAATAATAGGTAAGTTTTTCTCATGATGTGTTTTTGTGATTAGCGGTAAATATAAATACTTGATGATAAGTATTCTTTACCATTATGTAAAGATTTCATAGCACTTCGGCTACTACAAATGTACTGCCACCAATGAAAATAAGATCATTTGCTCCTGCATTCCTTTTAGCAGCCTGAACAGCCAAAGCAACGGTGTCAAAAGTCTGACCATTTAAATCATATTTTTTAGCTTGAGCAGCCAAATCTACAGCTGGTAGTGCTCTTTCTAGCTGTGGTTGGCAGAAATAATAATCAGCATGGACAGGTAGCAATGCCAAAACACCACTGATATCCTTATCTTTTACCATTCCAATAACGATGTGCAAGCGCTCATGATCAGTTGTATAGATGTTTTGCATGACCTCAGTAATACCGGCTATATTATGTCCCGTATCGCAAATGATAAGCGGATGTTCGCTTAATTTCTGCCATCTGCCTTGAAGTCCTGTTAAATCTTTTACATGCTTCAATGCGTCATAAATATGATCATCAGTTATTTTATATCCTTTTTCTTTCAAAATGGCTATGGCCTGTAGAACGGTGAGCACATTTTTTAATTGATAAAAACCATTAAGGTCAAGTTCAAGATCCTTATAAAGAAGTTCGAAGCCTTTGTATACTGATGTATTGAGGTATTCCTTTTGTCTGCTTGTATTTGCAACATGGAGTTCCTGATCTGCAAAAAATATCCTGCTTTCAGTCTCCGCTGCTTTTTTAATAAATACTTGCGCGCTTTCCAGCTGCTTTTCTCCAATAACAACGGGGATGCCTGGTTTAATGATACCTGCTTTTTCTACAGCGATTTCGGGCAGTGTATTGCCCAGTATATTGGTATGATCAAGACTGATATTAGTAATGACTGATAGCTCGGGGGTAATGATGTTTGTGGAGTCTAAACGCCCACCTAATCCTACTTCAATAATGGCAATATCTACTTGTTCTTTAGCAAAAAAAGAAAAGGCCATGGCTACAGTAGCCTCAAAAAATGAGGGATTGATCTTCTCGATGATAGACTGTTGTTGATTTACAAAATCAGTAACAAAGTCTTCTGCAACCATTTCTCCATTGATTCTGATGCGCTCTCTGAAATCTTTGAGGTGAGGGGAGGTGTATAGACCTGTTTTATAGCCTGCCTGTTGAAAAATAGCGGCCAACATGTGAGATGTTGATCCTTTGCCATTTGTGCCTCCGACATGGATAGTTTTGAACCTGGTTTGTGGATTCCCCAGGTTTTCGCACATGGCGACTATGTTGTGGAGATCTTTTTTAAAAGCAACAGTGCCAACGCGTGTAAACATTGGCAACTTGCTGTATAAATAGTCAATTGTTTGCTTATAATTCATTTGTAAAGCCTGAGCAGGCAAAATTACCAAAGCGAACGAATTATTTCACTTTAAAGTTGAAAACAACTACACCAATTTGAACATCGGGAGCGGATTCTGACTGTGTTAAGCGTGCTCCCATTACGGCATCTTTACACTTTTGCCATAACTCTCTGTCATTTAGTGTTGTTCCTTTAACTCCTGGAGTGGCATCGATAACAATTCCGCTTTTATTAATTTTTATCCTTACTGCAATTTTTCCTGTTTTTTGTCCATCATCCTGTGGAGTTACCAGGTTGGTAAATTTCCTTAAGGCGATTGGTGTTTCTCCAAAACCGGAACCACCTTCACCATAATTGTTGGCGAGTGGATCGCCGTTAACACTTCCTTGATTACCGGGTGTTTCACCTGTTCCATCACCACCGCCTGTCCCTTTATTGGGTTTGCCTTTATAAAGCGCATTCTGATTGATAGTTGGTTGCGCAGGTTTACTTTCCGTTGAAGTAGCAACTGGTGTGGAGGTACTTTTAGTTGCTTTTGTTTTGATACTTACCGCATCTTCGGTACTTTGAGTTACAATGTCCTTATCACTGGTTTGTGCAGTAGATACTTGAGGAGTAGGTTTGGTAACCACCACTTTGTCTGGTGCTTGTTTGTTTGCATCAGGATCGGCAGACGGTTCTTCAATACTGGTATAATCCGTTCCCATACCTTCTACAGAAGTCCCGTAATTGACTACCATACCACCCATACCTGCTTCAACTTCGGGCTTAAAGGTACCAATGGCAATAAAAAAGCTTAAGGCAAGCAGGACCGCCATGATGCCGGTTGATATCGCTACTGCCTTAGGATAATTATTTTCTTCTTTAGGATAGGTCATTATTTCTTAGGTTCTACAGCAAGTACAACTTTCAGTTTCAATTTGTTTGCTACATCAAATACCTGCATGGTATTTTCTATAGAAACACCTCTGGCAACATAAAGCACAATGGTCAGATCCGGTGAAGCTTTCTGATAAGCTTCTATCATAGGTTGCATCTGATCCAATAAAACCTTTTGTTTATCTACAAAATAATTTAGCTTCTCATCTATAGATACGGTAACGGTTTTTTGTGCCGAAGATTGCTGTCCGGATTCAGAACGTGGTAATAATAGTTTTACTACTTGCGGATTAACTACGGCTGATGCCAATAGAAAAAACAGCAGTAGAAAGAACATGATGTCGTTGAGGGCAGAGGTATGAACCTCTACTGTCCCTCTATTTCTTTTGCGTAGATTCATTATTTACCCGGCTCCTCTAATAAATCAATAAACTCAATTGCATCAGTTTCCATTCTTAGGATGATGCGTTCAACCATCATATTTAATATGTGGTATAATACATAGGCAATGATACCAATGATTAATCCGGTTGCAGAGGTGATCATTTTAGTATAAAGACCGCCTGATATGGTTCCAATTTCAATAGCTCCTTTAATGGAAACATCATGGAAAATGGTAATTACTCCAATAATAGTTCCCACGAAACCAAGCATAGGGGCAATACCGGCAATAATACCAAGTACACCGATGTTTTTTTCCAGCTTGGAGACTTCCAGTTTACCATTGTTCTCAATAGCAGCTTCGATATCTTTAATTGGTCTTCCGATACGTTTTAGTCCTTTTTCCAACATTCTGGCCAATGGAGAATTGTTGTTTTTACATAAGGCAATTGCATTGTCTAATCTGCCATCGTGTATGTATTGTTTAATCTGAAGCATCAGATTGGATTCTGTTTTAGATGCTTTTCGGATGGTAATGTATCTTTCAACAAAAATAACCAGGCCCATAAATGCTAAAAAAGCAAGTGGAAGCATTACCCAGCCTCCTTTTAACAATAGATCTATAAAATGTAGTTCCGGGGCAGGAGGAGTAACGGCCTGATTTAGCGCGTTTGCGGTATCGGTAAGTTGTTTAATGGTATCAGTGGCACTTTGAATTAATGCGATCATAATTATTTAGGATTGTTTGTGTGTCTAACTGTGTAAATGTAAATTCCTGGGATTTTTGTTGTTTTCTTCAGGACTTCAAGTTCTTTTTTCGCACTTTCTTCATCAGTAAATGAACCTATGCTGATTTTTACTCTTTTGCCTGGCATGTCGGCAACTTTTGCCTTGATACCTTTTCTCTTCATGTCAGCAAGGAAGTTATCTGCTTCCTTTTGATTAAGTAGTGATGCCGCAATAATTTCATAAGAAACTGTTTCCTGTTTTTCTACAGGTTTCCTGGTAGCTATGACTGAATCTTTTTTAGCAGAGTCTACAGCAAGAATGGCTTTTTCATTACTTTTTCTGATGCTGTCAGCCTGTGCAATAGAGTCTATTTTTATTTGTTTGTTATCATTAATAGCTGGTACCGTATCTGTTTGTACAACAGGTGGTGGGGAAGTTTTTTTAATAATGCTATCAAACAGTTCGGGTTTTGCCAAATAAATAATTCCGGCAAGTACGATAATGCCAACAAGGGCAATAATTACTTTCAGATATGCAGGCACACCCAGTTTTTCCGGATCTGTATAATCCAGTTCAAAATGAGTAGATCCTTTTTGTTGAGTCTTTTCAAGGGCAGGAACAGGCTCCTTAACATCAATTGCTTTTACAACTTCAGGAGTTTCGATAACAACCGGCGGCTTTTCTTCTTCAACTTGAGGCCCAGGTACAACTTCCGCTATTTCCTCGTATACAGGCTGCTCATCGTGTTCTACTTCTTGTTGCTGCTCAGGTAATTCTGTACTCTCCAAATGAGAAATAAGTACATCATCAGTCAAAGGCTGATCCTC
Source organism: Candidatus Pedobacter colombiensis (assembly GCA_029202485.1). Lineage (NCBI taxonomy): Bacteria > Pseudomonadati > Bacteroidota > Sphingobacteriia > Sphingobacteriales > Sphingobacteriaceae > Pedobacter > Candidatus Pedobacter colombiensis. The sequence goes on from CP119313.1 coordinate 1,002,853, forward strand.
GGCTTCCGGAGCGCCATCACTCAGATCAGCATTGTTATTTTCGAGTGCTAATTGTGCCTCAGGTACATGTGGCTGTTCCTCTTTCTCAGGTAATTCTGCAGCTTGTAAAGACTCTTCTTCCTTACTGCTCAGGTCGGCCTTAACCGTTGGTAATCCGTAAAAATCGAAACCCAGATTGCTTTCCTGCTTAGGAATAAAGGTTAGGCTGCCCATTGTGGTTGAGAAAGTTCCCAGGTCACCAAAATCAGATTCCTGGTGACCGGAAAGTTCATCCAGTATATTTTGAGAAAATTGTTCAACAAAATAAGTTGCTGCATCTACTGATATATTCTTTTTCTTGCTGATCAAATCTGTAAGGAGTGTTTGTTCCTTTAAATCAGAAGTAAAGCTTAATGTATAGCTTGGTGGCAGAAACGAATGCGTATCTATATCATACCTCCCAGGAGATTTCCTTTTATAAATGGTTCCCAGTCCGGGAATTCCCACTTCTTTGTGGGTTTTTATAAGTGTTGTCAGGTATGATAAGATATCCATTCTGGTAAAATTAAATTTTAATTCCGTACCAAGCAATTATTAATTGAAATGCATTAGAACGAATAGGCTACACCGCCAAATATATTCAGCCCAATTGCCTCATAATATAGATACTTGCTGTACTTGGTATTTAGCAAATTATTTACTCTGGCAAAGGCCGAAAATTTGTTGTTAATCTTATAAGTCGCCCCTACACCAAGGTCTACAAAGCCTTTCACTGTAACTACAGTTTCATTGGCCAGATCAGGAATGATATAAGGATTTGCAGGAGCAGCAGTGTAAACTTTTGCTTTGCTATCGTCCTGGATGGCAACAGCTGCATTTAATGTAATTTGTTTGGTAATGGCATACATTAAATCAGAACTTAAACGCAATTGTGGTTTAAACCAGCTTTGTGTTTCTGCTGCAGGTTTATAATCCTCAAAATTCAATTTACCTGTCCATTTTAAGGCATCACTCACCTGTACCGATAATTCGCCTTCAATACCTGTCAGTTTTGTGGTACCAAAATCGTAAATCACATCAAACTTGTTAAAGTGGGCAAAGTCATTTACAAACAAAGCCATATCTTCGATGCGTTTGTGATAGAATCTGGCTTTATAGCCAAATCCGGGACCACCTGTTCCCTTAATACCACCACTGATGCTTAGTTTTTCTATTGAATTTTTGATGGATATGTTGCTATTCAAAAATGGATTTTCATCGGTCAGTTGTTTTAGGGAATTGCGATTCACATCACCTTTTACTTCTCCAAAAATTTCTAAGTAATCAGGTATCAAGGTAAAATCTGCGGTTACAGCTGGGAATATTCTGGTTGAGGAAACTGTTCCAAATTCCTGTACAAAATTGATTCCTGCATTAATCTTAACGCCATTGGCTTGCAGCTTAATGTATGGGTTTAACCTAAGCAGGTTGTTGCCTACATTAGTAAGCGCATCTTTTGTATTGCCAAATTCTGCTGAGGCCGCAAGACCTAAATTGAGACTGCTAATGCGTTTGTTCAGGTAACCATTCAATATAATTGAACTTTCTTTAGCATCGAATTTATCACTCCATACATATCCATTTAATTTAGCTGCATAGCTTAAGGCATCAGGATCATTGGTGAATTTATTTACCAGTTCACCTTCGGCTTCAAGAAAGCTTAATGCCTGTTTTTCTGGATTAGGATTTAAAGTAGGGTTGTTTTTATCAATCCCATAAAAGTACAATCCGTTCCTTTGAAAGTTTAGCCGGCCGCTTAAAGTTACCAGGTCGCCAATGCTTCTACCAAAAACACTTAGCTGTTGCTGGTTTGCACTTTGTTTGTTTAGACTTCCTGATTGCCCGAAATGTCTGAAAAATGCACCAGCTTGTAAAGCCTCATCTCTACCAATATTGATATAGGCTTCAGCCATTGTTGTTGATGCAGAACCGAAAGCGCCTTTAACGTAATTGTTAATCAGTTCCGTTTCTTTTTCTGCTGCCAGCTGTTGGGCCTGTAGTTTATTGATGTCCGAGTTTAATTCAAGTTTTCTATCGGTTAAGCTGTAATTGAATTTTGCTTTATAAGTTTTAACATCATTCAAATCAGGACTTCTCCTTAATTTAACGGCTTCTGCTAAAACAGGCTTATAAGGTCTTACCACTTCAATTTCCTCGGTTACCGCTTTATCTTCTGTTTTTTTCTCTTCCGTTTTCTTCTCGGTCGTTTTTTTGTCTTGCGCGATAGTGTTTAGGGTACCTGCTGCAATAAAAAATAGGGTTGTATATATTAATTTGGTCAATCTCATGTCGCTTAGTCTTATTTAATTTTTTCTAATTTCGCTTTGGCAGTAGGCACAATATCATCTTTGCCATCGTAGTTATCTATAATACTCAATAGCGTACTTTTTGCCTGTAAATTATCTTTTAAGGCTACATAGTTATCGGATAGTAATATAAAAGCCTTAGCTACCCAATAATCATAAGAAGGCATATTATTAATCAAATCAAAACAAGTTTTTGTTGATGTTTTATAATCGCGTTTAGCATATTGTACAGCTGCCAGGTTATACTTAGCCTCGGCAGCAGCAAGCGTTTTGGTTTTGCTAACTACGTTGTTAAATGATTTTACAGCGAGTGTTGTATCTGCTTTTAATAAGTAAGCTTTACCTGCGTACAGGTCCACACTGTTTTTCTCTTCTTCAGAAGCTTTATCAGACTCTTTAATCAACTGTACATATTTCAATACATCATCCGGCATGTTCAACGCATTGTAAGCTTTTAAAAGATTGTTTAACGCGTAAGTATAATGCACTTTGTAATCAGCCGTTGTTTCCAGTCGTTTCAGGTATACAATGGCTTCATTGTATTTTTTCTGATCAAGGAAAAGTTTGGAAATGCTCACCAGCGAACGCTCGGTATAATCACTTGTCCAGTCGTTCAAAATATATTCATAGTCAGGAATAGCTTCATTAGGCCGACCTAATTTAACCAGTGATTCTGCTCTGATAAATTTAGCTTCTTTATCGTGTATGGCTTTAGGGAACTTATCAAAGTAAGCATTGATCGCTTCAAAAGCCCCTTTCGCATCGCCTTTTAGATATAAGTTGTTTGCTCCCTGAAACAGGATATTGTCTTGTTCTGCCGATGAGTAATTACCCAGTGGGGTAGTGCCCGCATAGGCAATGAAACCTTGAGAATCTCCTTTATCTACGTAAATATTCTTGATGGATCCTAAAGCCTGTTTAGCCTCCTCAGTACTTGCATAGTCTCTGATTACTTTTTTGAATGATTCCAGGGCTGCATCATCCTGGTTTTGGTTGTATTGAACCAAGCCGATGGTTACCAATGCACGCGGTACATAACTACTGTTAGGGTACTGACTTACCAGGCTAATCAAATCTGATTTCGATTTGTCCAAATCGCCTTTATTGAAATAAGTATAGGCCATTTCAAAACCTGCATCATCGGCATAATTTGAGGTAGGGAATTGTTTAAGCAGGCTTTGCATGGTACTGATCTTCGCATCATTTTGATTTTCCAGACCTTGAATCATACCGCGTTGAAATAAAGCGTAATCTTCACCTGTAGCCTTACTACTAATAATCTTGTTGTAGTTTACCAGGGCATTAGCATAGCTTTTGCTTACAAAATAAGAATCCGCTAGTCTGATGGTCGCATCATTTACTGTTTTCTGATCCTTATCATTGCCTTTTAAAAAACGCTCAAAATAAGTAGCTGCTTTGCCGTAGCGCTCATCTTCAAAAGCCGAATAGGCAAGGGCATAATTTGCGAAATTGTAAACGCCGGTTTTATTGGCACCCGGCATAGCCAAAAATGTCTCAAAATGTTTTACCGCTTCACCAAACTTTCTGAGTTCGTAGCAGGCTTCTGCTTTCCAGTAGGTGCTTAATGCAAGAATCTCTTCATCCTGAGGGAATTTTTCTGAGCGAAGGAACATCGATAATGCATTTGGGAATGCTCTTTCGTTATAAAATTCAAGTCCTCTGAAGTAAGTTACTTTTTGATAAGCCTCTTTGGCTCCTTCCGATTTATTTTGAATAGGCTCTAAAATATCTATCGCGGCCTGATAATTTTTACTGGTTAGGAGGATTTCTCCAAGCAGTGTTTTGGCATCATTTAATTTCCGTGAGGTCGGAAACTGCTTTAAGAAATTTTGAGTGGCTTCCAGTGCTTGTTGGTTAAAATCAAGCTCATAACTTAATCTGGCATAGTTGATCCAGGCTTCTTCCTGTATCACCTTATCGAAATCAAGTCTTGAAGCCCTGAAGAAAGCACTTCTGGCTTTTTCTTTATTTTTTAACTGCAGGAAGGAGCGACCCAATGTATACATCCCGCTTTGTAGGTAAATGTCATCTGTATCCAGTTTCTCCAATACACTTACCGATTCACTGTATTTTTTCAATTCAAATAAGGAATAACCATACTGATAGATAAAAAGGTTATTCTTATTGTTTGATTTATCTTTTGCATAAAAATCTCTGAAATACTTCTCGGCATTTGCATAATCAGATTTCGCAAAATAAGAAGCTGCAATCAGGCTCAGCATTTCTGCTTCATACTGTTGCTTAGAGGTCTTTAAAATAGGAATGGCATAATTGATCACGTCATCATAACGCTCATCCAGGTAGTACATAGAAGTAATGTAATACGGGTAGCTTGCTTCGTAAGTAGGTGATCCTTTTAGTTTTTCAAAATTGCTTAGTGCAGTTTTATATTCTTTGTTCAGGTAATTGATATAAGCAAAGTAATAGGTAGCACTTTCCTGAAAAGGTGATTTTTCCTTTTTCACCGCTTCAAATAAAGGTTCTGCTTTTTCTATGTTCTTCAGTTCAAAATAGGCATATCCTTGTTTAAACTGATACTCTAGTCGTTGTTTACCGGAAAGGGTAGAAGGGTCAGTTTTTTCAAACCATTCCAGTGCTTTCTGGTAGTTTTTTTGTGCAAAATATGATTTACCTACATGGAAGTAAGCAAGTTTCGTATTTGGATTTAGGGGATAATTTTTAATGAAGTCTTGAAACAAGCTTTCTGCATCCCTGTTACCGAGTTCTAAGGCACAAACGGCAGCATAGAACTTGGCATTTTCTTTAAGCATTGACAACTCGGCATTGCTTTCTGGTTGGGTACTTGGCTTTTGTCTCTGCTGCTCCACCAGTCTAAACTGTTGCGCCGCAGCTACATATTTCTCGTTATCGAGTAGTTCCAAACCAGTTTGGTAGTTCTTGTTCAGGTTCACGAGTACACTCGTTTGCGCGTAACCGGCCGTAAAGCCCCCTGCTAGCAGTAGCGGAATAAAAAAGTATTTTTTTGACATCTGATTTCAAATATGGTTGGTACTAATATAGATATAGTATTGGGTCTTATTAACATAAGAAATTAACATGTGTTGATAACACAGGTTTAACGATTTTTAAAGAAAGTTCGTATTGATTCTTAAAAAATATCCATCCTCTATGGGATTGATGTTGTGCTGAACCGGCTTTTTAGTCGTTCTGAGCAGCTAATAGATAGAGTACGGCCATGCGTACCGCTACACCATTTTCAACCTGTTCAAGGATGATAGATTGCTTGCTGTCAGCTACATCACTGGTAATCTCCACACCCCTGTTGATAGGGCCTGGATGCATTACAATGATTTCTTTATCCAGATTGTCCAGGATCTGTTTATTTAGTCCGTACATCATCGCATATTCTCTTAAAGAAGGGAAATACTTGATGTCTTGTCGCTCCAGTTGTATGCGTAGCATATTGGCTACATCGCACCAATTTAAAGCTTTGATTAAATCGTGTTCAACTTTTACACCTAGACTTTCAATGTGCTTAGGGATTAAGGTTGTAGGGCCACATACCATTACTTCTGCACCTAGTTTTTGCAGGCAAAGGATATTTGAAATGGCTACTCTGGAGTGGAGGATGTCACCTACAATCACTACTTTTTTACCTGCTACATCACCAAGTTTCTGGCGGATAGAGAAAGCATCCAGTAAAGCTTGTGTAGGGTGTTCGTGAGCTCCATCACCCGCGTTAACGATTTGGGCTTTGATGTGTTTACTTAAAAACTGACCGGCACCAGCATAAGGGTGTCTCATGACCACCATGTCCACTTTCATGGCTAGAATGTTGTTTACCGTATCAATCAGGGTTTCACCCTTACTTACCGATGAAGAGGATGCAGCGAAATTAACTACGTCGGCCGAAAGGCGTTTTTCAGCCAGTTCAAATGAAAGTTTGGTCCTGGTAGAGTTCTCAAAAAATATATTGGCAATAGTGATGTCTCTTAACGAAGGGACCCTTTTTATTGGCCTGTTAATTACATCTTTGAAATTATCTGCAGTTTCGAAGATTAATTCGATATCATTCCGGTTAATATCTTTGATTCCTAAAAGATGTCGGGTTGATAATTTTTCTACTGCCATATTATTTATTGCTTTCTGATATTAAGATAACTTTGTCTTCTCCTTCTGTTTCTTTCCAGCTCACCCGCACTTGTTGCGAGTCAAGCGTATCTACCTGTAATCCGATATAATCCGGCTCAATGGGTACGTGTCTTGAAAAGCGTCGGTCAATTAGCACCAGTAATTCTACTTTAGCAGGTCTTCCGTATGCCAATAGTGCATCAAGCGCAGCACGGATAGTCCGCCCAGTCCACAATACATCATCAATTAAGATTACGTTTTTGCCTTCAATAATAAAATCTATGGTATTGCTGCTTGCAGAAACGAGCCCATCTTTCCGTCTAAAATCATCTCTAAAGAAAGTGATATCTAAATTACCTTTCTTAATGGCGCTTTTTTTCAGGACTTCTGAAAGTTCGTGTTTTACTCTATCGGCAAAGTAACTGCCGCGTGGCTGTATACCAATTAAAACAGTATTAGAAAAATCGTTGTGATTCTCAATTAATTGATGACAAAGTCGCTTAATTGTGATCTGGAATTTTTGACCGTCTAGCAGTGTTCGTTTTTGCATTGACTTAAAGATTATGCAAATATAGCCAAAATTTGGAACCTCAAATACATAAAGATGCTTTTAAATTTAAAAAGTACAAAATGCTAATGTAGCAGCTTGTCCTTAAATATGTTATGTATTTGAATTTATGATTTCAATATTTATGGGCATATATTCATTAGTTTACTAAATATCGTTTACTATAATTTATCTTCATGAGGTCGTACCTTTTAAATTGGGTTTTTAACCGATTCTGAAAATCAGGATAGTTTTTCTTCTCTTTAGGGCTCCATAAAATCTCACTTAAAGCATCTAGTCTCGGGAAAAGCATGTATTCTACTTTCGCAGGATTGGCAATATATTCAGACCATAAATTTGCTTGTCCACCCCAAATGTATTTAGCTTCCTCAGTATTCAATACCGAAGGTACAGGTTCGTAATCGTATACGTTTTTTAGTGGAAGATATTTTGCCGCAGTCAGTGAATCATCTTTCACAAACTGACTATGGTTAAAATACATCATGTCTTCCGGTGTCATGATTACTTTATGCTTTTGTTTGGCAGCAGCAATGCCGCCTTTTTCTCCACGCCAGCTCATTACAACAGCATTTGGTGCCAGACCGCCATCTAGAATTTCATCCCAGCCAATAATGGTTTTGCCCTTCCTGTTTACAAAATTTTCTATTCTGTGGATGAAAAAGCTTTGCAGTCCACTTTCATCTTTTATTCCGTTCGCTTTCATGATCTGCTGCGATACTGCTGATTGTTTCCACCAGATCTTTGAACCTTCGTCACCGCCAATATGGATGTATTTGGATGGAAAAAGAGCCATAACTTCCGTTAATACTTCTTCCAGAAATTTAAAAGTCTGCTCGGTAGGTTGGAGCACATTGTTCAACTTATTGAAGATTCCCCAGGTCTGTGCCACTTCATATTTTTTGGAAGGCTCGGTACCAAACTGTGGGTAGGCAGCCAATACGGCCATACTATGTGCTGGCATTTCAATTTCGGGGATGACATTAATGTATCGGTCTGCCGCATATTTAATGACATCTTTAACTTCCTGCTGAGTATAGTATCCACCGTATCTAAGGCCATCATTACCTGTCCCCGGGTATAAACCTATAATGGTTCCATTACGCCATGCACCGATATTGGTCAGCTTAGGATGTTTTTTGATCTCTATTCTCCAGCCCTGATCATCAGTTAGGTGCCAATGAAAGTTGTTTAGTTTATGGTAGGCCAGATAGTCTATGTATTTTTTTATGAAGGCCACATCAAAGAAGTGTCTGCTTACATCAAGATGCATACCCCGGTAACCAAAGCGGGGGTAGTCAAAAATCTCAACGGAGGGAATGGCCAGGTTATCTTTTGATGTTGTAGTTGGCAGCAGTTGGATTAATGTTTGAATGCCATAAAAAGCTCCACGAGCAGAACTTGCAGTAATGTTAATGTTCTTGTTGTCGACCACCAGTTTGTAGCCGTCTGGATTTTCAGTCACTCCAGGGTTAACCGCGATCTTGATCGTATTTGAAGTACTGGCAGAGGCTGGGTTATTCGCTAAATCAATACCATAGTAAGTATTTAAATAGTTCTTCAGAAAGGAAGCGCTAGTGGAAAGTGAATCTACTGCAATAATTTGAGTATTTGTTTTTAATACAAAAGGCAATGCTTTATCCTTAGCTATAATTTGAACAGGCTGAGGAATAATTGCCGGTAGCTGAGCTTGTGTGTTGTTTATGATCAGCAGGCCAAATATGAATGTTAACAAAGATTTCATCATGTCGCAAAATAGCAAAAAGAGGGGCAAAAAAAAAGCATCCCGGTTAGGGGATGCTTTTAATATATAAGCTTTAAAGATTACTCGCCTTTTTTGGCTTTGTTTTCTTCACCTTCCATTTGTTGTTTTAATTGTGCAAGCACGCCTAAATCACCTAATGTAGATTTTTCAACTGAATCTTTAACTTTTTTCACTGCACTGCTAGAAGCTTTAGCTTCTTTTTTCTTAGCATTTCTCTCTTCAGCAACAGCTTCAGCTTTAGCCTCTTCCCAGATACGGGCGTGAGAAACAACGATACGTTTAGCATCTTTGTTAAACTCAATGATTTTGAAGTCATTAGTTTCTTCAGCTTTGATGGTACTACCATCTTCTTTAGCCATGTGTTTAGTTGGTACGAAACCTTCTACACCATAAGGTAAAGCAATAACAGCACCTTTATCAGTTACTTTAACAACAGTTCCCTGGTGGATTGAATCTAAAGTGAAGATAGTTTCAAAAGTATCCCAAGGGTTTTCTTCTAATTGTTTGTGACCTAAGCTTAATTTGCGGCTTTCAACGTCTAATTCTAATACAACTACGTCTAATGTATCACCAACTTTAGTGAATTCGTTAGGGTGGTTAACTTTTTTAGACCATGAAAGATCAGAGATATGGATTAAACCATCGATGCCTTCTTCGATTTCCACGAATACACCGAAGTTAGTCATGTTTTTAACTACTGCAGTATGTTTGCTTCCGATAGGATATCTTTCAGCAACATTTTGCCAAGGATCTTGAGTTAATTGTTTAATACCTAAGCTCATTTTGCGATCTTCTCTGTCTAAAGTTAAAACTTCAGCTTCGATTTCATCGCCAACTTTCAAGAATTCTTGTGGGCTGCGTAAGTTTTGTGACCACGACATTTCTGAAACGTGGATTAAACCTTCAACACCAGGAATGATTTCTAAGAAAGCACCGTAATCAGCTACAGTAACAATTTTACCTTTAACTTTAGAACCAACAGCTAAGTTAGCATCTAAAGATTCCCAAGGGTGAGGAGTCAATTGTTTTAAACCTAAAGCAATACGTTTTTTCTCGTCATCAAAGTCAAGAACAACAACATTGATTTTCTCATCTAAGCTCAATACTTCTTTTGGATGCTCTATGCGGCCCCAAGAAATATCAGTAATGTGAAGTAAACCGTCAACGCCACCTAAATCGATGAATACACCGAAGTCAGTGATGTTTTTAACAGTACCTTCCAATACCTGACCTTTTTCAAGTTTAGATACGATCTCAACTTTTTGGCTTTCTAAGTCGTCCTCAATTAAGATTTTATGAGATACAACTACGTTTTTAAATTCGTGGTTGATCTTAACAACTTTGAATTCCATTGTTTTACCCACGTATACATCGTAATCGCGGATAGGTTTGATGTCAATTTGAGAACCAGGTAAGAAAGCTTCAACACCCATGATGTCAACGATAAGACCACCTTTAGTACGGCTTTTAACAAATCCGTTGATGATTCTGTCATTGTCAAGAGCCTCATTAATAGACTCCCATGATCTTTGGGTTTTAGCTCTTTTACGAGATAAAATTAACTGGCCGTTAGCATCTTCAGGGGCTTCCACGAAAACGTCAACTTTGTCGCCAACTTTCAAATCAGGTGTATCACGGAACTCAGAAGTAGATACCAAACCGTCAGATTTAAATCCTACGTTTAATACTACGTCTTTGTTGTTGATTGAAACAACGGTACCGCTGATGATTTCACCTTGGTTGATTTGATTGAAAGTATCGGTATACATATCTTCAAACTTCTTACGGTCTGCGTCACTGTAATTTCCGAATGCTTTGTCGTCTGCATCCCAGTCAAAATCTTGATCTGGAGTTGCTAATGATGATTTGATCTGTTCGATCGACACTGAATCAGCTTCTGACTCAATGGTTTCTTTCTCAGCCAGACGAGCGTCTGCGCCTTGTAATTCGGCTTTTTTAGCCTCTAGTTCTTTTTCTGCTACTTGTTTTTTAGCCATTAAAATTAAATCTCCTTTTCCCGTGAGGGACGGCAAATATAGGAATTATTCTTTTTCCAGCAAAGAAATTTCAGATAAATGTTGTTGATTTAGAACAGATTGTAAAGTAATTGCACAGATTTCATCACGTAAAGCAGAGAAATAAGCGGCAAATGATCTAAATGCCTGTGAATCAAAAAAGAAAGGCCATCTGTTTTATAACAAATGGCCTTTCAACTAAAAACTTAACGGATTACTATTTACCAGCTTTTTTAGCTTCTACTGGTTTTGCATCAGTTTTAGCAGTAGCAGGTGCTTCAGCAGCTTTTTTAACAGCTTTTTTGTGTTTAGGTTTTGCAGCTTCAGCAGTTGCAGGTGTAGCAGTTGCAGGTGTAGTTGCAGTTTTCGCAGTTGCAGTTTTGGCAGCTGGAGTAGTGTTTTGTGCGAATGCGCCAAAAGTTGTTGCAACTAATGCTAGCGCTAAAATTGTTCTTTTCATGTTATAAATTATTTAGTGTTTTTTGTTAGATCAAAGTTGCGGAGACTGTATGAAGATTTGATGAAGAAAAATTCAGTTTGGAAAAATAATGCGCACTTTCGTTCCTGTACCTTTTTGCGAAGTGATATCAACATGGATGTCGTGAAAGGCTGCGATACTTCTTACAATGGCGAGGCCTAATCCATGACTATCCTCTTTCTCCGATTGGAGTTTTTCAAAACGGATGAAGGCATTTTGCACTACCTCCGGATCCATCCCAAGACCGGTATCGGCAATCACAAGGGTGTAACCTTCCGATGAAGGTTCATTATAAATATTTACTGAACCGGATCGCTTATTATATTTTATCGCGTTGTTGATCAAATTCATCAGCAAGGTATGGAACAGTGACTTATTTCCAGTAAAGGCATAGTCATCCGTAAGATTAATATGCATTTTAAGCTTCATCATCAATAGCCGATGCTCCAGCTCTTCATGTACTTCTTCTACAGTATGTTTTACCGATATGATATCGGTTTTACCATATTGCTGGTTCTCAACCTTCGAAATCAGCAGCAAACTATTTATGATGGCTTTTAGTCGGTTTAGTGTTTTTAAACAAGCAAATAATTTGTTTTCTCCTTCGGGGCTTAACTGTTCATCATTTAACAGGTTTTCGAGTCTGGTATTGAGGATGGAAATAGGGGTAAGCAATTCGTGAGATACATTGGCAATAAACTCCTTTTCGGTAAGAAAAAGCGTAGCGATTTTATTCATCAGCACGCTGATGCTCTGATCCAGTATTTTAAAATCGTCGGTACTGGTTTTTACAGGTTGATAATTAAAATTAATCGGATCATTTACCTTATTCAGTTTTTGATCAATAATCAGATAGAAAGGGGCCAGCAAAAACTGCATAAAGCCGAGGTCTATAATTAAGGTAAGAATAACAGCTGCAATCAATATCCCGAAAGTAAACATGGAAATGGTATGCTCCAATTGGGCTAAGGTGGACATGGTTTCACCAAGTTCGAGTCTATAGCTCTTTCCCTCGTAACTAAAGTCGGTGATCAGGATTTGAAATTCTTCCTGCTTTCCTTCTATACTACGGAATTCCTGCATAAACTTCTGCTTTATGGGATGATCTTCTTTTTTTATCTCTTTAAGAATGATGTATTCCTCACGCAGCAGGTTATAGTCTGTAAATGTTTTTTGTAGTAGCAGATCGTTTACCTCTATATTAGAAAGGTTGGCAATAAGCCTGATCTTTTTTTGTAAAAGGCGCTTTTGAATGTGACTTATAGAGATATGGTTGATGGAAACCGCTATCACGATACCCAGTCCGGTAATAATAGCAACCTTGGTTAGCGTATTGTATAAAGCGAGTTTAAATTGTAATTTCATAGGTACATTGTTGCTAAACCTGGGCCTTTAAGGGAGCTAAAAATTAATCCGGTAACCAATACTTCTAACGGTTTCAAACCAATCTATTGTTGCATGAGCGGCCAGCTTTTTACGTAGGTTTTTTACATGAACATCAACAAAGTTTGAGTCAGAATTTACCTCCAATATATCACCCCAAACATGTTCGGTAAGGTTAACTCTTGATATTACCCTGTTTTTGTTCAATACCAGGTAATTAAAAATCTCGAACTCTTTATTGGTTAAACTAATACGCTGTCCACTAAAACTCACCTTATGGTTTTTAATATCCAGTAAAAAGTCATGAACATTTACTTCATTCATCACGAGTTTATGTTTACGGCGGATGATCGCGTGCATTCTGGCTAGTAGTTCTGTTAAAGAGAAAGGTTTGGGCAGATAATCGTCGGCACCGGCTTCGAGGCCTTTAATGCGATCGTCTACATCGCCGCGGGCAGTAAGTATAATTACGGCATCTTCGCGACCCGGTATTTTCTTTAGCTGGTGTAAAAGTTCAAAACCATCGCCTCCAGGCAAGCTAAGGTCGAGCAGAACAAAATCGTAAGTGTTTACGAAGATTTTTTCTTCGGCAGATGATTTCTTCCAGGCATGTTCAATGGTGTAACCTTCTTTGCCCAAAAATTCGGCTATTTCTAAACCCAGTGTTTTTTCGTCTTCAACTATAAGGATATTCATCAGATAAAATAAAGCTTAATCATATTAGAAGATGAAGCTAGGTAAAAAGAACTGATAAAAGAAAAGGTATACGTTGTAAAATCGTATACCTTTTCGTTAGTGGTTAGTTGTTAGCTAAGAAATTATTTCCAACCACCGCCAAGTGCTCTGTATAAATTTACAGCAGACTGTAATTTTTGGAGTTTGTCATTGATACTGCTTAGCTGAGCTGCCAGTAAACTTTGCTCAGAAGTAAGTACATCGGTATAGTTTGTTGCAGAACTGTAGCGCAGCAATTCTTTGGTAAAATCAACTGCTTTGGTTAAGGAGGCAATTTGCATTGCTCTTGTGCTTTCCTTTTCGGTTGCTGTCTGATAAGCAAAAAGTGCATCAGATACTTCTTGCCCACCCGTTAACAGGCTTTGCTGGAAGTTATAGAATGCAATTTGTTGTTGCGCCTCCGCAGTTTTTAAGCGGGCTTTGTTTTGTCCTTTGTTAAATATTGGTTGCGTAATACCCCCAATTAAATTATAGAATAATGAATTGCTAAAAAAGTTTTGCAGGTTCAAACTCGATAAGCCCACATTTGCAGTTAGGGTTAAAGCAGGATAGAAATAGGTTTTAGCTACATTTTTATTTTCAAATGCAGCCCTGAAAGCAAATTCTGCAGCCTGTACATCGGGTCTGTTTTGCAACAGCTGTGCCGATACACCGGTTTGTAAATTGCTGTATGTGGTTTGCTGATCAAGTGTAGTGCGGTCTATCTTTCCAGGGCCTCTTCCTAAAAGGATGCTTAACGCATTTTCAGTTTCCCTGATGCTTCTTTTCAGATCAGGAAGTGTTACCTGTGCTGCGTATAAATTGGCCTCGCTTTGTACTACGGCTGCTCCATTTACCACTGCACCTTCTTTTAAGGATTTCATGGTTTCGACATCTTGCTGTCTGATTTTGATGGTTTGCTCGGTAATGGATAATTGTTTATCCAGTGCCAGTAAGCTATAATAACCATTGGCTATGTTGGCAATTAATTGCGTTTGTACAGCTCTTTTTGCGGCATCACTTTGTAGTAATGAGGCATAGGCCGAGCGCTTTGCACTGCTCAGCTTGCCCCAAATGTCGACCTCCCAACTGGTACCCAGCTGCGCCCTGTAAGTTTGAGTTTCGGTATTGATATTGATACCCGGAGGGAAGTTTAATGATGCCTTTGATTGCTTAGCATCGGTTGCCGAAAGATCGGCTGTTAAACTTGGCAATAAAGCTGCTCTACTTTGTAGTAGCGTAGCTTCGGCAATTTTAATTCTTTCAATGGCCTGTTTCAGGTCAAGATTTCCATTGATCCCTTGTTCAATGAGCGACTGCAATTCTGGATCGGCAAATATGCTTTTCCAGGGTACCGTAGCAATTGTAGTGCTGTCTGTGCTGGTATTGCCGCGGTATAAATCATTGCTGATTAAGACAGGACGCTCGTATTTCTTCGTTACACAGGCCGTTAAGCTCAGTATGGAAAAGCCAATGATGAAATAATATTTATGATATCTGGTGTTCATGTTTTTTAAATTAATGTTCGCGGGTGTCTACTTCAGGAAATGCAATGGTTTCCTCTATTGGGCCATATCCTTCATCAAAAGGCGATTTCTTACTTACGCTTTCCTGTAGACTTTGGAATACAATAAATAAGGTAGGGATTACAAAAATCCCGAATATGGTTCCGATAAGCATACCACCTACGGCTCCGGTACCAATTGATTTATTACCTGCTGCACCTACTCCGGTAGATAGCATTAATGGTAATAATCCTAAAATAAAGGCGAAAGAGGTCATTAGGATCGGGCGTAAACGAGCTGTTGCACCACTAATGGCCGCACTTACGATGCTCATTCCCTTTCTTCGTCTATCTACCGCAAACTCCACAATCAAAATGGCATTTTTTGCAAGCAAACCTACCAGCATGATCAGTGTGATCTGGGTATAGATGTTGTTGTCGACACCAAATATTTTATCGAAAATAAATACTCCTGCTAAACCAATTGGCAATGAGATAAGTACTGCTAATGGCAGGATATAACTTTCGTATTGGGCACAAAGTAAGAAGTAGACAAAAATTACACAAAGCAGGAAGATGTATATGGTTTGACTGCCACTCGACATCTCTTCCCGGGATAAACCCGAAAATTCGTATCCATATCCTGCAGGTAAATGGATGGCAGCTTCTTCTTGTACTGCTTTTAGAGCATCACCAGAACTGAATCCGGCATTAGGACTTCCGGTTACGGAAATAGAGGTAAACAAGTTGAAACGTGATATCGCCTGTGGTCCATATACCTTTTTCAAGGTAATGAAATTGCTGATAGGAGCCATTTGTCCACTCGAATTTCTAACGTATATGCTATTTAGTGTTTCCTGATTGGCACGATAAGGCGCATCTGCCTGGTACATTACACGGTATTGCTTTCCGTACTTGTTAAAGTTGGATGCATAAACACCTCCATAATAACCTTGCAATACACCCAGTACATCACTAACGCTTAATCCGGCTTGTTTTACTGTAGCTACATTTACATCAATCTGGTATTGAGGGAAATTAGGGTTAAATGAAGTTGATGCATATTGAATTTCCTTTCTCTTACTCAATGCGGCAAGAAATTCGTTTCCAATGGTATTGAATTTGTTAATGTCACCACCTGTTTTATCCTGTAATTGGAATTCGAAACCACCACTGGTACCAAATCCCTGGATAGTAGGAGGGGCAAAGAAGATGACTCTGGCGCCTTTAATATTAGCAGTTTTGGCAAACAATTCGCCAATAATTGCTTTTACATCACGCTTACGTTCATTCCAGGGCACTAGTTTTCCAATTACCATACCATAAGAACTTCCAGTACCACTGATCATGCTTCGGCCAACTACTGTTAAGGAATTCTTGATCTCAGGGATGGTATGGGCGATGCTATCGATCTGTTTAATGACGATAGCTGTTTGTTCCTGTGAAGTAGCCGGAGGTAATGAAATGTCGGACATAATAGTACCCAAATCCTCGTTAGGCACAAAACCTTTTGGAGTGGTATTCATCATCCAGACAAGTACTACAGCAAATAGGGCAATTCCGGCACCTGCTATCCATTTCCTTCTTGCTAAAAAGCTTACTGAGCGCTTGTATCTCGTGGTCATCGCATCGAAAGAAGCATTAAATGCGGCATAAAAACGCTTCATAAAGTTCTTAGGTTTGCCAAGATCTTCGGGATGAGGTTTCAGTAACAAAGCACAAAGTGCAGGACTTAATGTTAGGGCATTAATTGCCGAAAGTATAATCGCTATGGCCAGGGTTAAACCAAATTGCTTATAAAATACTCCTGATGAACCCTGGATAAAACTTACCGGAATAAATACGGCTGCCATAACTAAGGTAATGGAAATAATGGCACCGGTAATATCTTCCATGGCATCAACAGTAGCTTTTTTGGCTGAGGTGTAGCCATGATCGAGCTTGGCGTGGACGGCCTCGACTACTACAATGGCATCATCCACCACAATACCAATGGCCAGTACCAATGCAAAAAGTGTAAGTAGATTAATGGTAAAGCCAAATAAACTAAGGAAGAAGAATGTACCGATAATGGCAACAGGTACACTGATGGCCGGGATTAAGGTAGAACGGAAATCCTGAAGGAAAATAAATACTACGATGAAAACCAAAATAAATGCTTCGATCAGGGTATGGATTACCTTTTCTATGGAGGCATCAAGGAAATCATTCACGTTTACCAATGAGGTGTAGTGTACCCCTTTAGGGAAGCTGAGCGAAGCCTGATCCAGAATTTTTATGGAACTTTCGATTACATCTTTTGCATTTGAACCTGCCGTTTGGTTAATGGCAATACCTAATGCAGGTTTGCCATTGAAGCGTACAGAACTGGAGTAGCTCTGTGCGCCCAATTCAATTCTGGCGACGTCTTTCAATCGTAAAAGCTGACCATTGGCGGCAGTCCTGATAATGATATTGCTAAACTCAGTCTCATTTTTTAAACGTCCTGAGTATTTTAGCACATATTGGAACGACTGGTCGCCCTGCTCGCCAAACTGGCCTGGAGCAGCTTCAATATTCTGCTCAGCAAGTGCTACACTCACATCATTGGGTACCAATCCATAAGTGGCCATTACATCAGGTTTAAGCCAGATCCTCATGGTATAGTCCATCAATCCAAATGCACTGGCATCACCAACTCCATTCACGCGTTTGATTTGTGGAATCAGGTTGATATTGGCATAATTTTGCAAAAACTTCTGGTCGTAAGAGGCACTGTCGCTATAAATACCGAATATCAATACATTACTGGCTTGTTTTTTTGCTGTGGTCACACCTGCACGGGTAACCTCAGCTGGCAATAAGCTACTGGCTCTCGCTACCCTGTTCTGTACGTTTACTGCTGCCAGATCAGGGTTAGTGCCTAATTTAAAGTTGATCGTAATGGTGGCTGTACCATCATTACTTGCCGATGAGATCATGTAGGTCATGTCCTCCACACCGTTAATTTGCTCTTCGAGTGGGATAACCACACTATTCAGTACCACATCGGCATTCGCACCTTGATAAGAAGCTGATACCTGTACTGTTGGTGGTGCAATTTCCGGATATTGGGATACGGGTAAGGTAATTAAACCCAATACCCCGAGTATTACAATGATAATGGATATTACCGTTGATAAAACTGGTCTTTCTATAAATTTCTTAAACATATATTCTATTTCAGCAGGTTGTAAAAACCAGATTATTTATTGTTAAGGTCGGCATAAACTGAATCTGCATTTTTCTCTTCAGGTTTAATCTCTGCACCATCTTTCAACGATTGGAAGCCTTCCAGTACGATTTTATCACCGGCTTTTAGTCCTTTGGTTACTACATAGAAGTTACCTTTAGTTAATTCCATGACTTCAATTTCAGTGTTTTTAACCAACCCTTTGTCGTCCAATACATACACGAATTTTTTACCTTGTAAATCGATAGTAGATTTTTGAGGGATAAGGATTACATTTTCCAGGTGTTGAGGAATGCGTACGGATGCACTTGCACCGCTTCTTAAAAGGTTTACCGGGTTTGAAAATGTAGCTCTTAAGCTTGAAGAACCTGTGCCTGTATTGATCAATCCATTTATAGATTGTACTTTACCATTTTCTGCATAAGTTGTTCCATCGGCAAGTACCAGTGAAACAGCCGGTATGTTTTTCAGCTTTGCTTCCAGATTTGCCCCTTTATATTGACGGGAGAACTCTAAAAGTTGTTTCTCATTTAAAGAGAAGTAAGCATATACTTTAGATATGTTAGAAACTGTTGTTAGTGGACTGGCACTGCTGCTGCTTACCAAACTTCCTGTTTTAAAGGGAATGCTTCCAATTACTCCGTCAACCGGGCTGGTGATGTGGGTGTAGCCCAGATTTACTTTTGCATTTACCAGCTCTGCTTTGGCTTGTGCCAATGCTGCTTTTCTGCTTTGCAGGGTTAGGATGGCTGCATCAAGGTCATATTTGCTGATGATGTCTTTTTCTACCAGTGGTTTTGTTTTGTTAACTTGTAGTTGTGCAGCATTTACATCAGCCTCGGCACTGCTTATTGCAGCTGCTGCGGTTCTAACCTGCTGTTCGTATTGTGGAGCATTGATGTTAAAAAGCGGCTGACCTTTTTTAACGGTGGCACCTTCATCAACAAATATTTTTTCAATAAAGCCGTCAACTTTCGGTCTGATGTCTATATTCTGAATCCCTTCTAACGTTGCTGGGTAGTCTGTTTCTAAGGAGGTAGATTGGGCGGTTAAGGCAACAACAGGATAGACTTGTACCTGAGGGGCAGGTGGACCGGCCTTTTTCTGATCGCCATTTCCACATGAAGCAATGATCAATAATGCAGGAAGTAATAAATAAAGAGAATGGATTCTAGTTTTCATATTTATATATCGTAGTGTTTAAGGGAATATAAGTTCAAATATTAATTGTTTTCGTTCCTCCATCAGGGCGGTGTAGTCGTCATCATTCATACCAAATAGTATTTTATTTAGGGGAGCGGTAACTAATGGGTAGGCCATTAGAGAAAAAAGATTGATGGTGAAATGTCTTGGGTTCATAGCTTTTATGGTTCCCTTTTCCATTTCCTGTTGTATCTCTTCTAAAAAAGCATTTACTTTTTGAGCTCTTGCTTTTTTTGCATTGATTACATCATGTCTGTTCATTTCTGTAATGAGAAACAGCTCGCGGTAGGGGAATTGCAGAGCCTCTTTAAGGAATACCGAAATGAGATTCTCAATTTTTTGTTTGAATGGCATATCAGATTCCATAACCTCGTCAAGCATTTTAAAGAGGGTATCCTGAGCCTCATTAAACACCTGATCAAATAAGGCATCTCTTGATCGGAAATAGTAGTTTACAAGCGTACGATTTACCCCGGCTGCATCCGCAATCTCTTGTGTAGTAGCGTGTAACTTGCCTTCGGCAAAAAAAAGACGCTTCGCAGTATTCTTAATTAATTGTTCAGTACCTGTGTCTCTGCTGGTCATTAAACTTGAGTTTGACAAAATTGTTAAACAAAAGTATTAATCCGGTGTTTATGTTAAAACATGGAAATGTAATGTTTAGGTTATGTTGGTTATTGTAACCAAATAATTGCAGAGAAATGGAGAGATCGACTTGTTGTATTGCAGGAGTCCTCATTTTGTTTAAGCTTAACTAATTGGAGGTGATAAGGTTGTTGTGATTATGTTTATTTGATATTGTGAATCGTTTAATTTAAAATAATTAAATTATTAATAATTTTAGTTTTGTTGTTCAATATTTATTGTACTATATTTATATATTACAATTGTTTTTATGGAAGATACTTGTAGATAAATAAAGATAACAGAATTACACTGTTGAGGTAGTCGCAAAATGCGACCACCTTTCAAATCAAACACAAGACATGGCAAAAGACAAATCAATCGTAGGTATACCCGATGAAGTCATCATCAATAAGATTATCATATTACGTGATAAAAAGGTAATGATTGATAGAGATTTGGCAGCGCTTTATGGGGTGACAACTAAACGATTGAATGAACAGGTAAAACGAAATCAGAAACGTTTCCCAGATGATTTCATGTTTCAGATTACAAAAGAAGAAAAAGAAATGATAATTCTGAAGTTTTCACATCATGCTCCTATGAAATATTCAGCAGCGTTGCCTTATGTGTTTACTGAACATGGAGCGGTTATGCTTGCTAGTGTATTGAACAGTGATAAGGCAATCGAAGTGAATATTCAAATTGTAAGGGTATTTATTCAAATTAGACAGGTGCTATTAGACAATATAGAACTTCGTCTTGAGATAGCCTCCATCAAAAATAAAGTAGATAACCAGAATAAAAATATTGAACTGGTATTTAAATACCTGGATGAATTCTTAGAAAAGAAGGAAGACTCTCGTCCGGAGCGAAAAAGCATCGGTTATAGAATCGGTTCCAAAAAATAAACAAAAAGAAAGTTAAGGCAATTGCTGATGCACCATATCCAGTGCAAAGTCAAGTTGCTCCGATTCTGTAAGATTAGTATTATCCAGGATAATCGCATCTTCAGCCCGGGTTAGTGGACTTTCCTCACGGGTAGTGTCTGCATAATCCCTATGCGCAAGATTCTCAAAAACATCTTCTAAACTCGTGGTAGTATCACCTTTACTTTGTAACTCCTTAAAACGGCGTTCAGCTCTTATTTTTGGATCAGCAGTCATGAAAAATTTAACCTGAGCATCAGGAAATACAGTCGTCCCGATATCACGTCCATCCATCACTATGTTTTTGGATTTTCCCATACGTTGCTGCTGTCTTACCATTTCCTTACGTACCTGTTTGTTCGCCGAAACCTCACTCACATTCTCAGAAACCGGCATTTGCCTGATTTCTTCGGATACTTCTTCGCCATTAAGTGTAATGTGCGATTGGTAGTCCTGCGAGTGAAAGTTCAATTCTATCTGACCAAGAGCAGAGGTTACTGCTTCAGGATCATTTACTTTAACATGATTACGAATAAAATATAAGGTCACTGCACGGTACATAGCGCCACTGTCAATATAAATAAAGCCTAACTTTTTAGCCAGTGCTTTGGCAAGGGTGCTTTTTCCACAAGATGAATAGCCATCTATAGCTACAACGAGGTTTTTTCTCATAGGGCAGCAAAGTTAATATTTTGGGGAATTGTTTAGTGTGAAATTTTTATTAAATACTCAACATATGTTTATGTTTGCACCATGTTACCCACCAGAGAAGATATATTAAAAGCAGTTACATTCAAAACTTCACGTAGTGGGGGTAAAGGCGGACAAAATGTAAATAAGGTTTCCAGTAAGGTTGAATTGATCTTTAACATAGCTGAGGCATACTTTTTTACGGATAACGAGCGGACATTATTAACAGAGAGACTGGCAGGACGTATAGATCAGGAGGGGAATATTCATGTCGTGTCGCAGGAAGACAGAAGTCAGCTACTAAATAAGGAAAAGACGATTGCCAAGTTGATCATTTTGCTTAAATCAGCTTTGCATGTACAGAAAAAGAGAAAAACTACCAAAATTCCTAAAGCTGTGATTAGAAAAAGGCTTGCCGATAAACAATCAGTATCCGCTAAAAAAGAATCGAGAAAACGCCCTCAGTTAGATTAAAATTAGCGTTGGCTAATGCATACTAGTTAAAGCGATAAAATAGGCTGATCAATCCATATTGATGTGCTCTCGCTGTACTTTTTACCTCTTTGGTTTTAAAGATCATTCCAAAATCAAAAGTAAACCGCTGTGAACTGTAATTGAAGCCGACCTGCTGAGCAAATACTATTGGCTTTATACCAAAAGTAATGGGATCATTGTTGTTAAACATACTGCCTTGAATAGTAGCATCATAAGCCACAAAGTTTAGTTGAGGCTTTGCATAAAAGAACACCTCTCTTTTTACCAGCGCTTTGGTTTTTGGATTATTCCCAATTACAGCATTGGTATAGGCAGAGTTGAAAAGCTGGTTAAGACCACCCGCTCTAAATAAAATACCGGCACCGGCCCCACTAAATGTAGTTCCCGCATTGGCATAGCCCTCAAAAGAAAAATCTGTAGCAAGATTTGAAGAACGGTGTAACAGTTTGGTATATTGAGCAGAAAGATTTAATGTTACTGCATTTTTGATCTGGTACTCCCAGCCTCCAAGTTCATAAAAGCCCGCTGTCTTGTGTAAGAATTCCTGTGCGTCTTCAGCAAGAGAGTTCGGACCTGTGGTACCAATTTTTGCACTCGCTTTTAAAATACTTTCGTTGCTATAAAACCAGTTCAATGTCCCACCCACATATGAATAACCCGCAAATGGACGGTCTTGTCTGGCTGGATCCGGGGCGTATCCTGAGTACGGATTGTATATTTCCTGACCAACAGTAATTTCGTAAGTCTTTTTTTCTAATCCTGCTTTTAAGGTTTGCTGGTCCAATGCCCTTCTAAAATTTATAAATAAACCATTGGTGTAATAGCGGTCAGAACCTTGGGCCAGGTATGAATCATTATCGCTGCGGAATCCAAATTCGTTTTTATAAGTCTGCCCATAAGAATTGATACTCAATAGGGAAATTGTAGTTAGGGCAAGAAGTAATTTTTTCATCCGTCAATTGCTGGTTATGCTGTAAAGTTATCAGATTGGTATTAGTTTTAAAAGAAAAAGCGTTCAGAATTTCTGAACGCTTTTTAACTATTATTTTTTTCTGTCTGCTAAACAATTAGCCATTGTCCGTAGCAGGTGTAATTTTAACGGTCAGATTTTGTGGATTTTTTACCTTCTCTTTAGTCAAAGCAAGATCGATCACCTCCTTCATTTCAGAAACATAATGGAAATGAAGATCCTTGATATAACTCTCATTGATCTCAAGAATATCTTTCCTGTTTGATCTGCATAAAATGATGTCTTTTATATTCGCACGCTTTGCGGCAAGTATTTTTTCTTTTATGCCCCCTACAGGTAACACTTTACCTCTAAGTGTAATCTCGCCGGTCATCGCTAAATTAGATCTTACCTTACGTTGTGTAAAGGCCGACGTTAGCGCGGTAAGCATGGTTATACCTGCCGAAGGGCCATCTTTAGGAGTAGCGCCCGCAGGAACGTGAACGTGCACATCAAACTGATCAAACAAGGCATAATCAATCCCAAAAAGTTCGGCATGGGCGCGTAAATAAGCAAGCGCAATAATGGCCGACTCTTTCATTACCTCACCCAGATTTCCCGTTAAGGTTAACTTTCCTTTACCCGGACTTAAACTGGCTTCGATAAATAAAATATCACCACCTACTTGTGTCCATGCCAATCCGGTAACAACACCGGCAACTTCATTCCCCTCATACAGATCTTTGTCGTACAATGGAGCACCTAAGATACGTTGAACATCATCCTGATTAAGGTTCGGATCATAGGTTTCTTCCATGGCAATTTTAGTTGCCACGCCTCTTACGAGTGATCCAATAGTTTTTTCCAGTCCGCGCACACCCGATTCCCTGGTATAATCCTCAATTACTTTTTCAATTAAAGCACCCTTTAAAGCAATGTCCTTAATTTTTACACCATGTATATCCCTTTGCTTAGGCAACAGATATTTTTTAGCAATCTCTATCTTTTCTTCGATAGTATAACCATTTACCTCAATAATCTCCATACGGTCTAACAATGCCGGTTGGATAGTGCTGAGTGAGTTAGCGGTGGCAATAAACAAGATGTGCGACAGATCGTAATCCGTTTCTACATAGTGATCATTAAAAGCACTGTTTTGCTCAGGGTCCAATACTTCCAATAGGGCAGAAGAAGGGTCGCCTCTAAAATCTGATCCTACCTTATCAATCTCATCCAATACAAATACAGGATTAGAAGCACCTGCTTTTTTAATAGATTGAATGATACGGCCCGGCATGGCACCAATATAAGTTTTTCTATGTCCACGGATTTCTGCTTCATCCCTTATACCACCTAAAGCCATACGTACATATTTACGGTTTAGGGCTTTGGCAATGGATTTTCCAAGGGAGGTTTTTCCAACCCCCGGAGGGCCTACCAGGCAAAGGATAGGAGCTTTCATATCGCGCTTAAGTTTCAGCACTGCTAAATACTCAATAATGCGCTGTTTTACTTTCTCCAGTCCAAAATGGTCTTTGTCAAGCACGCGTTGCGCACGTTTCAAGTCGAAATTGTCCTTGGTAAAATCATTCCAGGGTAAGTCAAGCAACAGCTCAAGGTAGTTGATCTGTACCGAATAATCAGGAGCCGCAGGGTTCATGCGACCCAATTTCTCCAGTTCTTTATTAAAGTGTGTGGCAACCTGAGGCTCCCATTTTTTCTTCTTAGCACGGCTTTCCAGGGCTTCATATTCCAGGTCTGTGGAGTTGCCTCCCAATTCTTCCTGTATAGTTTTTAGCTGCTGATTTAAGAAATAATCTCTTTGCTGCTTATCAAGGTCTACACGTACTTTGCTCTGAATTTGATTCCTCAGCTCAAGCATTTGAAGTTCAAGTGTCAGCAATTCCATTACCATCATTGCACGTTCGCGCAAATTTGTCATTTCCAGCATCTTTTGCTTATCAGCAACATCCGCATTCATATTTGAGGAGATGAAGTTGATCAGGAAAGAAGTACTTTCTATGTTTTTAAGCGCAATACCGGCTTCGCTGGGAATATTTGGCGATAACTGAATAATCTGGCTGGACATCTCCTTAATAGAGGCCACTAGTGCTTTAAATTCTTTATCAGCTTTAAACTTGGATTCCTCAAACTTGCTGATGGTTACTTTTATATAGGGCTCAGACTGTACCTCTTCCAATAAACGGAAGCGTTGCTTGCCTTGTATAATTACAGTAG
This sequence comes from Candidatus Pedobacter colombiensis, assembly GCA_029202485.1. Lineage (NCBI taxonomy): Bacteria > Pseudomonadati > Bacteroidota > Sphingobacteriia > Sphingobacteriales > Sphingobacteriaceae > Pedobacter > Candidatus Pedobacter colombiensis. The sequence continues at coordinate 1,028,053 of CP119313.1, forward strand.
TGTTGCCATCAGGCATTTGTAACATTTTAATGATATGAGCTACTGTACCTACACTGTTTAACTGTTCAAATGTAGGATCCTCTATAGAAACATCGCGCTGAGAAACTACGCCAATGATTCTATCGCCCTTATAAGCTTCTTTTATTAGTTTTATGGATTTATCTCTGCCAACAGTAATAGGAATCACAACCCCCGGAAAAAGTACAGTATTTCTAAGTGGAAGAATAGGTAAAACCCCTGGAGTATCCTCGTTATTCATTTCATCTTCATCCTGTTGGGACATCAATGGAAAGAATTCAGTGTCTTCGTTTATGATAGGTAGTGCGTTGCTAAAATCGAATTGATCTCGTTTACTCATTAAATAAGTCTTTCTTAAATAAAAACGACAATCTGACAGCATGTCGTTTAAAAATTATTAATTGTATGCTACTGGTATATTTTCAACTCCTGTGCCAAAATGAAATTGTCGGCCTTTCCCTGTTAAAAAGTCATGCCTCAATAATAATTAATTAATAGATCATAATTTGAATTATTTAGCGTTTAAGTTAGATATTTGCAAATGGTATGATAGTTGTCTATATCTAACCTTTTAAATACATTTATATTTTAAACAAAAGTTAATGAACTATTTCAAGCAAGCAATCTTAATGTTATTTGTTTTTTCTGCATCCACCACTTTTGCACAAAATAGTGGTTATGATAAGCTAGGCATGCAGGCTATGATGAAGGGGGATTACAAAGGTGCCGTGAGTCAACTGGAAAAAGCAGATACAAAGAGCCCTAATAACGTTAATGTGTTGAAAATGTTGGGTTATTCTTATTTTCAATGTGGTGATTTTGAAAGCTCTATAGATACTTACAGTCGTTTAATTGCTATAAAACCTTCAGATTATTCAGCCTATTATTATCGTGGTAAAGCCAGACAAAATGTAGCGAACGACCCTAAGGAATCTTTAAACAATATGCGTGAGAGCTTTTACCAGGCAGCAATTAAAGATTTCACGAAGGCAATAGAAATCAATGGGGAAGAAGATACTCAGCTACTACAAAATAGGGCACTGGCTTATAAAGATTATGCGATTTATAAATCTTATAAGATTAAAACCAAAGCAGAGAAAACAGGCTGTGTAGCTTTATTTAATAATTCTATTGCCGATTTTCAGAAAGTTTTATTGGTTCAGCCTCAGAGAAAAGATATTCTTTCTTTGATTGATTATGTAAAAGCACAGGTTACCAGTTTGAAATAAACTGCTCCTTACTTGAATTTTCCTGTAATGCTATAATTCTTTGCAGCCATCAATTTGATGTGCTGCTTTTTATTTATCTGATATAGACTATCAGGATAATAAGACAGTGTATCTGCAGAATTGTAAAGCATATTGGTGTTTTTTACCAGGATCCGGATACCGTATACGCGGCCATTTCTTTTAGTGATCAATACTTCCTTTACCGGTACCTTTTCATTGTCGGAAGTATAAAGTTCCTGTTCATTGTTTTTTGTTGTGCCAAACAGACCTTTCCATGCACTTCGGTTAATTTCTGCATCAGAAAAGATAGACAACTCCTTTTTCCAGTCCGGAATATGGATTTTTCTGGTTTCGGCAGCACCATTTACCACTACCGTTTTCGTTAGCAATGGATTGTTTTTGTTAAGTCGCAATGCTTCCTTTTCAAAATAGCCTTTAATGTCAAAATAATTTAAAGTATCATTTTGATTTTTTGCAGCCGGATTACAGCTGTAAAAAATCAAAACGATACCAGATAGCCAAAAAGTTTTTTTCATTATACCAGGCTATTACCGGTCATGATTGCCGGTTTAGGAATGTCCATTATACTCAGGATGGTAGGAGCAATATCACCCAGTTTACCGTCCGCTATACTTGTATAATCCTTATCTATTAAAATACAAGGTACAAGGTTAGTTGTATGGGCGGTATTTACAGAGCCATCATTGTTAATCATAAATTCCGAATTACCATGATCGGCAAGGATGATAAACGAATATCCGTTTTCAATTCCTTTGTTTACTACCAGCTCCGCACAACGGTCTGCTGTTTCAACCGCCTTAACAACAGCATCAAAAACGCCTGTATGGCCAACCATATCAGGATTAGCAAAGTTTAAACATACAAAATCCGCCCCTCCGGTTTCCAGTTCTTTGCAAATGGCTTCCGTAATTCCCGCAGCACTCATCTCCGGCTGTAAGTCGTAAGTAGCAACCTTTGGAGAAGGAATCATGATCCTTTTCTCATTTTCAAATACCTGCTCACGGCCTCCCGAGAAAAAGAAAGTCACGTGTGGATATTTCTCCGTTTCTGCAATGCGGATCTGACTTTTATGGTGTTTTTCCAATACTTCACCCAGCGTTTCCGAAAGGTCGTCTTTTGTAAAGATGACTTTCACATTTTCGAAACTCTCATCATAAGTGGTCATGGTCACATAATACAACGGCAATTTATGCATACCAAAATCAGGGAAATCAGTTTGGGTAAGTACCGTTGTAATTTCTCTTCCCCGGTCTGTTCTGTAGTTAAAACAAATAACCACATCGCCTGGTTGTATGGTCGCAACAGGTTGCCCGTTTGCCTGAGTAACTACTATAGGTTTTATAAATTCGTCAGTTATTCCGTCTTTGTAAGATTGTTCAATAGCAGCTGCCGGATCACTTGTCGATTGTCCAGCACCTTTAGTAAGCAGGTCGTATGCCAGTTTAACTCTTTCCCAGCGACTATCTCTATCCATTGCATAATAGCGGCCAATTAAGTTGGCAATTTTAGCAGAAGTATTTTGCAGGTGATGATCAAGATCTTTAATGAAATTAAGCCCCGAATTTGGATCAGTATCCCTTCCATCCATAAAGGCATGTACAAATACATCTTTTAAGCCTTGTTCAGTCGCAGCGTCACATAAAGCTTTTAAGTGGTTGATGTGCGCATGAACGCCTCCATCAGAAGTCAATCCAATAAAATGAACTGCTTTATGGTTGTCTTTAGCATAGCTGAAAGCATCAAGTAGCACCGGGTTTTGATGAAGGGTCTTATCGCTGATCGCTTTATTGATCCTTCCCAACTCCTGATACACAATCCTTCCTGCGCCCAGGTTCATGTGCCCAACCTCAGAATTCCCCATTTGTCCCGCAGGTAAACCTACAGCTTCACCAGACGCTTCAAGTTTTGAGTTCGGATATTTTTGGATTAAGGAGTCAAAAAATGGGGTATTGGCTGCATAAGCAGCATCAGAGCTGTCTTGTTTTCCATATCCCCAGCCATCAAGAATTAGTAGTACTACTTTTTTGTTGTTCATTCGTGGTTCGCTTTGTTTTAGTGTTTTATTGAACTTAGCAAATATAAGTCTATTGTGCCTTTTTTTTTGAACCAATTTCTTTTTTATGATCTATTAATGGCATAATTTATGCGGGCTCCTTCATTTAGTATACAGAGATGATAAAGCCCTTACTTTTTTTATTTGTTTTTTTTACTCCATTTCTTTCCTCTTATACGCTTCAAGGCGATATTATAGACAATTTATCTAATCATTTTAAGGCTGGTAATGCAAAAGAGATCGCCGCAAGCTTCTCTTCTTCTGTAGAGTTAATCATCATCGACGAGGAAGATGTATACTCTAAAGCTCAGGCTGAACAGATTCTAAGAAATTTTTTTATTAAATATCCGCCTGTTAAATCATCGGTGATTCATCTCATTAATACCAACCCAAATTTCAGGTTTGGCATACTTTCTTTACATACAAAGAATGGGAAATTCAGGGTTTCCATTACCTTAAAAAAATCATCAAATGCTTTTTTTATTACAGAATTAAGGATAGAGCCTGATAAATAATAGTAAAAATGCTATTTTTGGGTTTAAATATTAATTTTGGATAAACAAGTCATAGACCAATTTATAAAAAATGCTATTGTCGAAGATTTAGGTGATGGCGATCATACCTCTCTTTCAACCATCCCTGCGAATGCTCAGGGCAAAGCAAAATTACTGATAAAAGAAGCCGGTATCATAGCTGGAGTAGCGCTTGCGCTCGAAATTTTTAAACAGGTAGATGCAGACTTAATTACAGAGGTATATATTAACGATGGTGCCGAAGTGAAGGTGGGCGATATTGCTTTAACCGTTTCAGGGAACGCACAATCTATCCTGCTTGCCGAACGTTTGGTGTTAAATTGCATGCAACGTATGAGTGGTATTGCCACCAAAACCAACCATATTGTAAAAATGCTTTCGGGCTATTCTACCAAATTGTTAGATACCCGCAAAACTACTCCAGGCTTAAGGTATCTGGAAAAATGGGCAGTGCGTATTGGCGGTGGTGTAAACCACAGAATTGGTTTATATGATATGATCCTGATCAAAGACAATCATGTTGATTACGCCGGAGGAATTGCCAATGCCATTAATGCAGCTAATCAGTATTTAAAAGAGAAGGGTAAACAATTAGAAATCGAAATTGAAGTCAGGGATCTTTCAGAACTTGATCAGGTACTTGCAACCGGAAATGTAAACCGGATCATGCTTGATAATTTTAGTTTCAGCGACCTGAAAGCAGCCGTTAATAAGATTAATAAACAGTATATTACAGAAGCATCTGGCGGTATTACAGAAGAAAATGTAACAGAATATGCAGCCTGCGGCGTAGACTATATCTCTATGGGCGCATTAACACATTCTGTTAAAAGTTTAGACATGAGTTTAAAAGCCTGTTAGGTTATGATTTCTATCTATTCTATTTCGGCGGTTCTTTTAGCCTATTTATTTGGTTCTATACCTACCGCAGTTTGGCTGGGACAGGCATTTTATGGTGTTGATGTAAGAGAGTATGGAAGTGGAAATGCTGGTGCAACCAATACTTTCAGGGTGTTGGGTAAAAAGGCCGGTATTGCCGTAATGACTATAGATATCGCAAAAGGGTATACCGCAACCAAGTTGGCCTATTTCATCGGATTGTCGGTTACCGGTCCGCAAAATTCTGCACAGTTCGTTAATTACGAACTGGCTCTTGGTGTTACAGCCGTTATGGGGCATTTATTCCCAATATTTGCCGGTTTTAGAGGTGGCAAGGGAGTGGCCACTCTTTTTGGAATGATTTTGGCAGTTAACTTCCCGGCAGCAATGCTTTGTGTTCTGGTGTTCATTACGGTGTTATTGATTACAAATTACGTTTCATTAGGCTCAATATGTGCCGGTTTTACCTTCCCGTTAAGCATTGTGTTTGTGTTACATTCATCAATAAAATCTGAGGTTTTATATGGAATGTGCGTTTGTGTACTCATTTTAGTGACACATCAAAAAAACCTGGAAAGACTGTTAAAAGGTAAAGAATCCAAAGTATACCTGTTTAAGAAGAAAACGAATTAAACTAAAAATTGATGAAAAAAGTATTCATTGCAGGCCTAACCGTAATTGGTTTAGCTTGCTCATCTTGCTCTACTGTTCCCTTAACAGGGCGTAGTAGATTGAATCTGGTAAGTGATGACCAGGTTTTACCAATGGCATTTCAGGCTTATACTACATTCCTGACCGAAAATAAAGGTGCGGTATTGTCTGCATCAAATGCACAGGCATCAAGGGTTAAAATGATAGGCAATAAGCTCATTGCTGCCGTAAAAGTCTATATGAACAATAACAACTATGGTAACCTGATTAAGGATTACCAGTGGGAGGTAAACGTAGTAGAAAGTAAAGAATTGAATGCCTGGTGTATGCCTGGTGGAAAAATAGTGGTGTATACCGGTATTCTTCCCGTTACCAAAGATGATGCAGGTCTGGCTACGGTAATGGGCCACGAAATTGCGCATGCTATTGCAGGACATAGTGCAGAACGTATGTCTCAGGAAATGGTTTCTCAGGGACTTGGCTCTGTTGGAAGTGCTGCGCTATCCAATAATCCTAAAACTCAGTCTTTGTTCAATACCCTGTATGGCGTAGGTACGCCATTAGTGATGCTTAAATATTCACGTAATCAGGAGTTGGAAGCAGATAAATTGGGCCTGATCTTTATGGCTATGGCCGGATACAATCCTCAAAATGCTACTGCTTTCTGGCAAAGAATGGCTACAGCTTCTGCCGGAAGTCAGAAACCAGCTGAGTTTTTAAGCACGCACCCTAGTGATGCTACACGTATTGCACAAATACAAAGGGATATCCCAGAGGCAATGAAATATTATAAACCTTAAGGTGATCTTTTTTATGGCTTCAGCGTTTGAATAATCGCTGAAGCTTTCAACATACATTCTTCATATTCGGCTTCTGCGTCAGCAACATAGGTGATCGCCCCGCCAACCTGGAAGGATAAATATTGTTTCCCCGCATCATACAAGATGCTGCGGATGATGACATTGAAGTCAAATTCACCTTCAGGGCTAAAATAGCCAAAAGCACCTGAATAAGCCCCTCGTTTATTAAACTCATGTGCTTCTATCAGTTTCATTGCTTTTACCTTCGGCGCACCGGTCATGGAACCCATCGGAAAAGTGTGTTTTATGGCATCTATAAAATGTATATCCGGATTGAGCTCGCAGCTAATGGTTGAAATCATTTGGAAAACCTGGGGGAAACCATAAATCCCAAAAAGCTCATCAACCTTTACACTTCCTTTTACGGCGCATTTTGTAAGGTCATTACGTACCAGATCTACAATCATTACATTTTCGGCCTGTTCTTTTGTGTTTTCCCTCAATGCATCTTTAATCTGCTGATCTTCCTTCGCGTTTGCACTGCGCTTTGCAGTGCCTTTAATAGGCTGAGAGATGAGCTTGTTGCCTCTTTTACATAAAAACCTTTCAGGGCTTGCAGATAGGATGTATTGATCTCTTATTTTAAAGAATCCGGCAAATGGAGTGGGGGAGACATCGCTAAGCTTATGATAGACTAAAACAGGATTGATCACCGCGTGCTCGGCAAAAAACTCCTGACAAAAGTTAACCTCGTAAATGTCGCCACGTGCAATGTGCTCTTGTAAGGCCTTAACAGTTTTAAGGTACACTTCTTTAGAAATTCTGTTTTGTATAGGAATATTTTGCTTATCCCCGTTGAGGATAGCTGTCATATCAAGCTCCGTATGTTCGATTAAATCTATCAGTCCCGGATCGCCAATAATTACCTTTATTTGGTCTCCCTTAATCGCAATCAGGTATTGAGGAACAAAGAAAAATAGTTCAGGGAAGTTAATGTAATCCGGTTTTGACGAGTGTAATTGCTCTGTCTCATTTTTAAGATCATAGCCAAGCAATCCAAACATCCAGTTTTGGTGTTGCTCGTAAAATGTTTTAAGCTCCTTAAACTTGTTTACGGATTTAGCATTCAGTTCCGCTTTGGTGCCGGCAGCAAGGAGCAAATCAAATTTACCGTAGGGATCTGTGTAACCATTGGAGTCGAGCACACAACACACTTCGAAAGAAGCAGCCCATGCCAGTGCCTTTTGTTTAAAAGAATGTATATCCCTGCCGTTCATATTGGGCGCAAATGTAGAAAATAAGGATCAGAGTAGCACCAATAAAAAGGGCTGCATCATGATTTATGAAGCAGCCCTTGCGTATTTTAATCTAAAAAATCTTAGTTTAATTCCAGTGTTTGTACCCTGTCTGGTCCAACAGAAAGGTATTTAACAGGCACTTCCAGTTCTTTTTCAAGGAAAGCAATGTAATCAGCTAGCTTAGCTGGAATATCTGCTACTTTGTTTACTTTGGTTACATCTGTTTTCCAGCCATCAATTGCTTTTAAAACCGGTGTCGGTTTCACAGAAATGATGTCGTATGGCATATAATCAATGGTTTCACCATTGTGCTCATAATGCGTGCAGGCATAAATGGTATCAAAACCATCCAATACATCAGCTTTCATCATGATCAACTCAGTTACCCCATTCAGCATAATTGCATATTTTAATGCCGGAAGGTCAATCCATCCGCAACGACGAGCGCGTCCGGTAGTTGCACCAAACTCATGACCAACTTGACGTAGGGTTTCTCCAACTTCACCGTCCAGCTCAGTAGGGAAAGGACCACCACCAACACGGGTACAATAAGCCTTAAAAATACCATAAACATGACCGATTTTATTAGGTGCAATACCTAAACCGGTACATGCACCGGCAGTAGTGGTGTTTGAAGAAGTTACAAAAGGATAAGAACCGAAATCTACATCCAATAATGTTCCTTGTGCACCTTCAGCCAATACCGTTTTTCCTTCTTTAAGGAAGCCATTTACATAGTGCTCACTATCTACATGAGGTATGGTTTTGATGAATTCAATCGCTTCAAAGAAGGCTGCTTCTTTTTCTGTAAGATCATATTCAAACTCATAATGAGAAAGTATTTCTTTATGTTTTTCAACAAGCTTGTTGTAACGCTCTTTAAAATCAGGTAAGGTCGTATCACCAACCCTTAGTCCATTACGACCGGTCTTGTCCATATAAGTCGGACCAATTCCTTTTAAGGTAGAACCTATTTTATCTTTACCCATTTTTTGTTCATTTGCTGCATCCAGCAATTGGTGTGTAGGTAAAATAAGGTGTGCTTTACGGGCAATTACCAGTTTGCCTTTGGCTACAGGATCATGACCTGCTTTTTTCAGGTTATCTAATTCCCTTTTTAAAATGATGGGGTCAATTACCACACCATTTCCAATCAGGTTCATTGTTTTTTCATTGAAGATACCTGAAGGTATAGTATTTAAAACGAACTTTTTGCCATCAAACTCTAAAGTATGGCCGGCATTCGGACCGCCTTGAAAACGAGCTATCAAATCATATTGTGGACTGAGTACATCAACAATTTTTCCCTTGCCTTCATCGCCCCATTGCAGGCCCAGAAGCACGTCTACTTGCGTCATTATTTAAATTTAAAAATGGAAATATTATATTGGTTAACTTGCATGTTTAATGTCAGCATTCTGATTGTTCATCGCAGCTTTAGCGGCACAATCGAAACAAACGCCATAAAGATTTAAAGAGTGGTGTTTGATCTCAAACTTTAATAGCTCACCAACCATACTTTGTATCTGCTGGATACGCGGGTCGCAGAATTCTACAACTTTTCCACAATCAATACAGATAATATGGTCATGTTGATGATAGCCATAAGATTTCTCAAACTGAGCCATGTTTTTACCAAACTGATGTTTGGTAACCAGATCACATGAAACCAATAACTCTAAAGTATTGTATACCGTAGCCCTGCTCACACGGTATTTTTGATTTTTCATGTGGATATAGAGGGTCTCTACATCGAAATGGTCATCTCTTGAGTAAATTTCTTCTAAGATGGCAAAACGTTCCGGTGTTTTTCTCAGACTTTTATTTTCGAGGTAGGCTTCGAATATTTTCCTAACCAACTCGCTGTTGTGGTTTGTCGACATAGTTTTTAAACTCCTTTCAAAGGTATCATTTTTTTATATAAACGCTATGATTTATTGTTATTTTTAGGCATCAAAACGAGTAACGCCCGTTACACCTTTCACTTCTAACAGATTTTTAATCAGGTTATCCAGGTGTTCTTTGTCATTTACAAAGATCATTATTGATCCATCAAAAATACCATTATCTGTATCTACAGTTATAGAACGCATATTTACTTTAAAATCGTTTGATATAACTTTAGTGATGTTATTGATTAAACCAACATCATCAATACCGATAATATGCAAACCGGTTAAGAAGGTCAGCTCTTTTTGTCTGTTCCATTTGGCTTTTACTATACGGTAACCATAATTGGCCATCAGCTGTGCAGCATTCGGGCAATTGGTACGGTGTATTTTTATACCCTCATTAACAGTTACAAAACCAAAAACATCATCACCGGGAATGGGGTTACAGCAAGCTGCTAAAGTATAATCTATCTTTTGCAGATCCTCACCAATTAATAAAATGTCCGACTCAGGACCTTTTACCTTGTTCAATAAAGCATCAATTTGCTGATGGTCATTTCTTTCAGCGCCGCGGTTTTCTATTTCTTTTTCGCTGGCCAGGTAATCTTTTAAGTCCTTTAACTCGATTTTTCCCTTTGCTACAGCAATGAAAAGCTCCTGCGTAGAAGGCAATTTAAAGAAGTAACTTAGCTTATTTAAGTTGTCGGTATTGTAAGTAATCTTTAGCGACTTCATTTTGCGCTCCAGTGTTTCTTTACCTAACTCTGCTATTTTTCTCTTTTCCTCTTTTAATGAGGATTTAATTTTAGACTTGGCTTTGGCAGTAACTACAATGTTTAGCCAATCTTCCTTAGGGGATTGCTTGCTGGAAGTAATGATCTCTACCTGATCCCCATTTTGTAATTTGTACGATAAAGGAACCAGCTTGTGGTTTACTTTAGCACCAATACATTTTGCACCTACATCCGTGTGGATCTCAAAAGCAAAATCTAAAGCCGTTGCACCAAGTGGCAATTGAAGTAAAGCACCCTTAGGGGTAAAAATGAAGATCTCGTCCGAGAAAAGGTTCATTTTAAAGTCGTCCAGAAAATCTAAAGCATTGGCTTCAGGATTGTTCAGCATTTCCCTTACCTTCATGATCCACTGATCCAGGCCATTGTCATTGCTCGATTCTTTATATTTCCAGTGTGCCGCAAAACCTTTTTCAGCAATTTCATTCATCCGTTGTGTACGGATTTGTACCTCAACCCATTGTCCCTTAGGACCCATTACAGTAGTGTGTAATGATTCGTAGCCATTTCCTTTTGGCGACGACACCCAGTCGCGTAAGCGGTCGGGGTTAGGACGATAAAGATCAGTTACGATGGAATAGGCTTTCCAGCAGTCGGCCTTTTCATTTTCGGGTGGACTATCCAGAATAATCCTGATCGCAAAAAGATCATATACTTCGTCAAATGGAATGTTTTTACTTTTCATCTTGTTCCATATGGAATGTATGGATTTTGGACGACCATAAATATCAGCTGTCAGTCCTTGCTCGGCAAGAATCTCGTTTATTGGTTCCACAAACCTTTTGATAAACAGCGTTCTTTCCGCTTTTTTCTCATTTAATTGCGTGGCAATGTATTTATAAGTATCAGGTTCCAGATATTTCATGGAAAGATCTTCCAACTCCGACTTAATGGCATATAAACCAAGTCGATGGGCAAGGGGTGCGTACAGATAAATGGTTTCTGAGGCGATCTTGAGTTGTTTTTGCCTTGGCATAAAATCCATGGTACGCATGTTATGCAGGCGGTCGGCCAGTTTGATCAGGATCACCCTTACATCATCAGCAAGCGTAAGCAGCATTTTTCTGAAGTTCTCTGCCTGCAGGGAACTGTTGTAATCAAAGACACCGGATATTTTAGTCAGTCCATCAATAATCTTAGCGGTTTTTTTACCAAACTCACGTTCAATATCTTCTAAAGTAATGTCAGTATCCTCTACCACATCGTGCAATAGTGCACAAACGATCGAAGTTGTTCCCAGTCCAATTTCTTCGGCTGCAATTTGTGCTACGGCTATTGGATGGTAGATATAAGGTTCTCCTGATTTCCTCCGCATGTTTTTATGGCTTTCCAGGGCCATATCAAAAGCCTTTCTAATCTCCTTCTTGTCACCACGCTGCATGGTTGGTTTACAGGCACGCAAAAGGGCACGGTATCTTTTCAGTATCTCCTGTTTCTCCGCTTCTAAATCTATCACTAATGCGTTTTTCATTCGTTTTGTATTTGTTTTTTTACTTCTAATGAAGCCATCAGACATAATGGTTTCATTATATTTTCGTTATCCCTTTAATATACAATAATTCTACCAAATAAATGTTTGTCATGTATTGACAATTATGAATGGTTCTTTTGTATTATTTACGTAAAAAATACACCTATTTATGCTGAAATGGGTATATTAGATTAGTAATGAAACAAAAATATAAAATTAGGCTTAACTTTGAAGTAGTTATAAATTTATGAATTTTTATAGGTTGTTTATTCCTTTAATTGTCATGATTACAGGCGCTTCCGCCAAAGCGCAGGTGAGTTCTACGCCTGTAAAAATGCCGGTAATGGGAAAAAATGATACAATAAGGGTAGCTTCAACGAATGTAGATGGAGAAATGATTCCATGGATACCATTAAATGAAGTAGTGATCTATGGGATGAGGATCTTCAAATCTCAGGCGGATCAGACAGCTTATAACAGATTACGATATAATGTAATGAAAGTGATGCCCTATGCTTTATTTGCTAAAAGAAGATATGAGCAACTAGAGCGTGACCTTGCCGTAACCGGCGACAAAAGGGAGCAAAAAAAATTGGTTAAACAATGTGATAAAGAGATAAAGGAGATGTTTAATAGAGAGATCAAAGAACTAACCATTACTCAGGGACAAATTTTAACCAAATTAATAGACCGTGAGTTGGGACGAACTACTTACGATATTATCAAAGAAACAAAGGGTGGTGTTACTGCCTTTGTCTACCAGTCTGTAGCAAGAGTAGTAGGCCATAATCTGAAAAGTACATATAGCCCTCAGGACGATAGAGACATTGAGTCTATTATTGTTTCATCCGGGTTTTATCAATAGAACTATGTCTAATCAATCTAAAAGTGTACACCAATTTAAGGTGAAGCTCATTAATGGGACTGAAAAGAAGCTTTCCGACTATAAAAACAAAGTATTGCTTATCGTTAATATTGCATCCGGCTGCGGTTTTGCCCCTCAATTAAAGGAACTGCAGCAGCTTAGGGATGAATTTGGCCCAGAACATTTTGAAGTTCTAGGCTTTCCATCAAATGATTTTGGGAGACAGGAACCTTTAGAAGGCGAAGCCATTAACACTTTTTGTGAAGTAAACTTTGGTGTGCAGTTCCCTGTATTTGAGAAAATCATGGTGCGTGGTGAACATGCACACCCATTATTTAAATTTCTTACACAAACTTCCACACCAAGGTGGAATTTTCATAAATACCTCATTAATAAAGATGGGGAAGTAGTCGATTACTTTTTCCCATTTACAAAGCCGGTTTCCTCTAAAGTAAAGAAGAAAATACAGCGGTTACTTTAATTTTTTTATAGTATGAAGTTAGATATATTGGTCCTTGCCGTCCATCCGGACGATGCAGAGCTGGGATGCTCTGGAACTATTTTAAAGCATATCGCATTAGGAAAGAAAGTTGGAATTATTGATCTTACAAGAGGGGAGTTAGGAACCCGTGGATCTGCTGAAATGCGTGACCAGGAGGCAGCCGATTCGGCGGTGATTATGGGATTACATGCACGTGAAAACATGAGGTTTAGAGATGGTTTCTTTGAAAATAATGAAGCTCATCAGCTGGAGGTGGTTAAAATGATCCGCAAATACCAGCCGGAGATTGTGTTAACTAATGCGCTACACGATAGACATCCTGATCATGGTCGGGCTTCAGATTTAGCCAATGATGCCTGTTTTTTATCAGGGCTGTCTAAAATAAGCACACAACTTGATGGTGTAGCACAACATGCATGGCGACCAAAATTGATATTCCAGTATATTCAGGACCGCTACATCAAACCTGATGTAATTATTGACATTACACCCTATTTTGAAACTAAAATAGCCGCTATCAAAGCATTTAAAACACAGTTTTTCAATCCTGAACTGGATGAACCTGATACTTATATTTCTTCGCCGGAATTTTTTGAAAGTGTTATTGGCCGCGCCCGGGAATTTGGTAAAGCTGTTGGTGCTACCTATGGAGAAGGCTTTACTTCCCGTAAATTATTGGGGGTAGATAACCTGTTTAACTTAAGGTAGTTTTTTAAAAGGATACTTTTTTATACTGGTATTGCCCATTGCGGTCTTTTCGTAAAGTGCAATACAATATGGATTGTACTGCGGATCAAAGTTGATTTTTCCTGCATAAAGCTTGTCTGGTACCTCAGTGCCTATTAAAAAGAAATATACTTTGGTATTTCCTCCTTTATGATGCGGCATGAAATTACCATATGTCTCTAGCTCGGTAGCCGCTGTATCTTTTACGGTCACCGAAAATACATGTTGAATAGGACCCGTATTATTGTCATTACGGTAATGCGCAACTTCTTTAAAGCCACCTTTCAAATCGTTAACCCCAGGTTGCAAGAATGTGCCCTTAACCATCCATACGATTAAGGCAATAACCAGTATGGATAGTAAAGTGTTTAATTTTATATTGCCCATTATAAAGTCGGTAATATACGGTCCATAATGGCTAAGCCCTCATCAATATGTTTTTTCTCGATACACAGTGCGGGTCTGAAACGAATAGTTTGATTGCCACATCCCAAAAACATCACGTCGTGCTGCATTCCTTTTTGTATAAAGGCATCGCGGGTAGCTTTATCTGCAAAATCAAAAGCACAAAGCAGGCCCCGACCGCGAACATTACTCATAATACTATATTTGGCGGCTAATTGTTGCAAACCTATTTTTAAATAATCGCCAACAATTCTTGCATTTTCACATAGGTTATCTTCGGCAACAATATCCAGAATCTGAGAAGATCTAACCATATCAACCAAATTACCGCCCCATGTAGAGTTGATGCGGGAAGGAACGTTAAATACGTTATGTTCAATCTGATCTACTTTATGTCCTACCAATATCCCACAAACCTGCATTTTCTTGCCAAATGCAAGAATGTCCGGGCGAGCCTTCTCGCTAAAGTGCTGATGGCACCAGAACTTTCCGGTTAGTCCCACACCTGTTTGCACCTCATCATAAATAAGAAAAGCATCATGCTCATCCGCAAGTGCCTTTAGCTGGATTAAAAACTCCTCACGCAGGTGATTGTCACCCCCCTCAGATTGTATGGGTTCAATTATAATTGCACAGATATCATCTTTATTTTCCGCAAAAGCCTGTTTGATCTGGGCAATAGAAATGGCTTCAGTTTCGATGGCTACTTTTAAATTCTCATCCTGTAAAGGGAATTTAACCACAGGTACAGAAACCCTTGGCCAATCGAACTTAGCAAACCACTTGGTTTTATCGGGAAGGGTATTGGTTAAACTTAAGGTATAGCCCGTGCGACCATGAAAGGCTTTTTCAAAATGTAATACTTTAAAACCTCTTTCTTCTTTATATCCTTTGGCAAAATTTTTCTGTACTTTCCAGTCCATTGCTACTTTTATAGCGTTTTCGACTGCTAGTCCGCCACCTGCAATGAAAAAGGCATGAGGCAGATAATCTGGTATACCATGTTTGGAAAAGGTATCAACAAATTGCGCATACTGTTGAGTGTATACATCAGAGTTAGATGGGTTGGCTAAAGCAGCCTGTAAAAGGTTCTTTTTGAAACCTTCATCATTAATCATTTTAGGATGATTATAACCCAAAGGAACTGAAGCAAAACATGTGAAAAAGTCGAGTAGGGTACGTTTGTTTTTAGAGTCGTAAATATAAGCACCTTGACTTTGTTCCATATCGTAGGTTAAATCAAACCCATCAGCCAAAATGTGTTTACTTAGAATTTCATTTACCTTGTCAGGAGCTACAGTTAGTTGATACATAGTATTTGGTTTTGGTATATTCCAAATGTAACGAAAACCGCCAAATTAACAAATACAGGCACTATTTCAAGGGTTTATGCAAAATCTTGGTTTAAACAGTTTAAAGTATGATTTTGTAATAAAATTGGTTTTGGTCTAACAAATGTGGATTAATTTTTTTACGAAATTTTGTCTTCTTCCACTCCTGAAACCGGAAAAATACAGGGATAATTGGATATTCTATCTGATAGATGTTAGGTTTCATGTATTACTTATTTTTTAGAACCATTCTTCAGTTCGGTCTTAATTGCCTTTCCATATCTTAAAAGTGATGATCAAATAAACCAGCGTAATGACTGCCAAATAATAAGAAAAGCCCAGTCCCTATAGAGCGGATAATTCGCCAGGGGTAATTGATTTGATTTTTTGGGGGAGGTGCGGGAATATGCTCTGCAAGAGATAAACCCTCGATCTGTATGCCCGGTTCGGCAGATAACAAACCCAGGATGGGTGCCCTGTTGTTATCTGCATAGCTACATTGAATAACGGATTAAAATTATGCAGTTTGTCTACCATAATTGGCGGTCTGTCTACAATGCTTTATACCTTATTGCGTGTTTGGCAAATTTGCAGATATTAATAATATATGCAATGAAAAAACAATTGGTTCATGTATGCCCTTTCAAGAATAATTACCATATGAATTAATGGTTAATATCCCCATATAATGTTTCCCGTCTTAAAATCCGATTTGTCATTATGAAATATATATTGAAGTTATGCCTCCTGTTTTCTCTCTTCACACTTAGAATACAGGCACAGAATAAAATTCTGGTTAAACTTGCGGAAGATTTAAAAGGCCCTTATACAGGTCGATTAATGGTTTATACACAGGCTGATACCAGCAAACCATTTGGACAGGTACAGGAAGATACCCCAGCTTTTGCCATTACAGTTAAGAATTGGAAAGCAGGCGAAACCCAGACTTTAGACCATGCGTCTTTTTCCTATTTAAAACCATTGGATTCTTTGAAAAGGGGTTTTTATAAACTGGTAGCTATACTGGATACCAATACTAAGGAGCGGGGAAATAATGCACCTGGCAATTTATATACCAGAACGGAAGTGGTAGCTATGTTTGATTATGGCGTGACGGCTTTGCCCACGTTAACCTTGTCTAACGTTTTTCCTGAAAGAATATTTAAACAAAGTGATTTAGTTAAAGAAGTGGTTTTAAAATCTGATCTATTAACAAAATTTAGGGGTGAACCTATTTTTATGAAAGCTGGTGTGGTTTTACCTCCTTCTTACCAAAGCAACTCTGATAAAAAATATCCTGTAGTTTATGTCATACCCGGTTGGGGAGGTACACATCACAATGTCTATAACAAAGGACAGCAAAATGCGTATGGTATAGGCAAGGGTGAAGAAAAAATATATGTCTTTCTAAATCCTGAAACACAAACACCTTATGGTTTACATGCATTTGTTGATTCGAGGGTGAACGGTCCCTGGGGAACAGCTTTGGTTACAGAGCTTATTCCTTATCTCGAAAACCAATTCAGTATAAGTAAATTAACTAAGCATCGTTTAATCACCGGGCAGAGTTCGGGCGGTTATGGGGCCATCTGGCTCGCCCTGCACTTTCCTGATAAATTTGGCGGTTGCTGGGCAACTTCACCGGACCCTGTAGATTTCAGCAGCTTTACCGGCATTGATATCTATAAAGACGACAACTATTTTTATACCCCTCAAAAAAATGAAAGAGGGATTTTCATCATCAACGGTAAAGCTACCTCTACCTTAAAAAAGATGTCCCTAAAAGAACAGCTGGAAGGAGATGGTGGACAAACACAGTCTTTTGAAGCCGAATTTGGTGTGCCGGGAAAAGACAAGAGACCACAACCACTTTTTAACCCCCTAACAGGCAAGATCAATAAAGCAGTTGCCAATTCGTGGAAGCCCTATGATTTGGCGCTTTATGTTCAGCAAAACTGGCATGAAATTAAAAAAGATGCTGGCAACAAAATCAGGATCTATGCCGGAGAAAATGACAATTTTCTTTTGCAAAATTCCGTAATGGCGTTCCGTGATAAAATAAAGCTTGTTAATGCCCATATCCACATTGAAATTGTGAAGGGGGCCAATCATTTTAATACAAGGTTAATTGTCGCTGATACCATACAAAAGGAAATGGATGCAGCAATTACCAGGCATTGTTCAAATTAAGTTCAAGGATGGCCACAAACATATCTTCATCATCATAAGTGGTAAAACAATGGGCATTCTTATAAAGGAGAATAGATCTCACTTCTACATCAGGCATAACCCAGAAAGCATATTTTCAATTTGCTTCATAAATACATAGTCTTTGATTATTAAATTTAACCACAATAAGTTAATATCCATAATGCAACTCGCTGTATTGTGGAGTTGGAAACTCTGATCCGGTAATCTTAATGATCTGTTTCACAAGCTTTTTAGAACTAATAGTAAAATCTGTTTCAACCAGCTTCTCCCGGCTGACCTGACTTCCCCTATAATCTGTAATTTTCAGCCGCCCGGGAAACCTGTGCAGTTTTGATAGCAGTGCTAAAGTACTATTGTTGTAGATAGAGAAAAATTCCCCCATATCAAAATCAATAAAACATATCGGTTCAAAAACTACCTCGTCAGAATATCCTTCAAAGGCTATAACACGTTTATTATTGTTTTTATCAATTACCGTTATTTTTTCAGGGAGTCCATTCGTATTATATGCATAACTGCTCGTATATGACAATATGCTGCCCGCCTCATTCACGGTATAATAATTCAATGATTCAAGTCGACCAGAAACGGAGTTGTCGAATGTAGCTTTGGCATAATTCCGGTAACCTGTCCCAGTTTTTATAGCTTTGATCATGGTGCTAAGCTCTCCGCTGAGCGCATCATACAACAGAAACTTTCCATCAAGTGAGTTTGAAACCTCTGCTTTGGAAAGCCCAAAACGATCATAACTAAATTCAAGCTGAGTGGGAATGCGTACTCCAGAGTAACTGATGCTTTTTACTGTACTGTCTGCATTACGTGTAAAAATTCCAGTTACCCCCAATAATGGCCAGTAAATAGTCTTTACCAATGGTTTTTCAATATCTGCTCCAGATGTAAAAGGCGCAGAAGGTATATTTCCAGACGGCTTTTTACATGCCCACAGCGATAGCAAGACAAAGACAGTGAGCATAACAAATTTTGTTTTCATAATTTTAAATTAGTTGATAAACTGGAGAGATATACATCAGCACCGGTACTAAACAACAACATATATCTGCTCAACGCTAATGTCGTCGACGGAAAACCTTATTCTGTCGACCAAGGTATTTTATTAGCTATGAACCCTTTATTTATTATCTAAGGTTATCAACCGAAAAATAGTGCTATTTGTCGCTTATATCTTATCGTCTTCAATCAGATATTGTATATAAATAACTGTATCAAACGAGATAAGGTCCCATACTTATTAAAACTTAATATTTGAAAAATGGAACAGCAAGAAAGATTCAGATTTCTTTACCTGGCGGTAAAGGAAAACCAATGTTATTACATCATCACCTTATTCAACACCAATTGCCAACTGCTATATTCATTAGTTGTACCTGTAACAGCTTTAATGGTGCTGTTGTATTGCGGATCAAAATAAGCGGCTAAGGCCATTACTTTAAGCCCCGATTTAGGGTTCCATAAATTACCAGCTTTATAGGCACTTTCGCCATTTTGGGCGCGTGCCTGGTCAAATTTAACAGTAGAATTTACATACTCAGCATGAGTTTTTTCGCCGGTTACATAAGGCAACAACCATTCAACAGATTTTTGGATAGAGGACCCGGACGCTGATACTGCACTGTATACGTTAACTCCGGTAGCACGTTTTAAAACAATGGCCAGTCTAAGCAATGGCTCTAAGTCATAAACGTGGTAGTGCAGCGCGTCTCTTAACTTAAAATCAACACCTGAACCATTCGCATACAGGTTTTTCTCCAATTGCTCTTTCAAATGTTCGGCTACATATTTTTTATACCCGGCATGATCAATGGCGTAGGCTATTAATCCGACTATTTTTAGCTGGTGCGACCGCCAGTTGTTATAAGATGTTTCTTTTTTTAATGATTTGCTATGCATTGTTATTGCCGCATTAGCGATTTGATCCAGCCATTTAACTGTTAATGCATTATCCTTTGGCTGTAAATATGTTTTTACCAGGTCGTAAGCTACAATAGCGTCTTCCAGGTTCGTGTCATTAATAGGATTGCCGCGCGACGTGTTGTTTGTTGCCCAGGCAGTTAAATACGAAGCCAGGCTTTCTAAGTAGCTCTTTTTGTGCTCAACACGATAGCAAATGGCAAGCGCGTACATTTTGCCCACATCACGTAAAGCATTAGCTGTAGCAGTTTTTTTTGGATTACCTTTTAATAAACCTTCGCTTTGTATAGTGTCAATAGGCTGTGGAGTTTCATTTATGGCAGCATTAGCAATAGCTTGATAATTGGCGTACATTTGTTTAGCGTGGGTATCAGCACCGATAAGTGCTTTCAGTTTCTGGACCTCGTTATCGTTCAAACTAACATATTGCGCCTTAACACTCACCGTAAATGACAATACTATAGCGAAAAAAAAGATTTTTCTCATTCCTGTGTATAAAATTTTAAACCCTTAGTGAACCGCGGAAGCCCCTGGCTGCATAGTAAGATTCTGCACCATTATGATAAACGAAGACAGTGCCATAACGGTAATCAGCAAAAATGGCCCCTTTCAGTTTTCTAATGTCAGCAGGTGTTTTCAACCAGCTCGAGGTTTTTGTATCGAACTTTCCAAATTGTTGTAACTCCCGATATTGTGCTTCCGTTAAAAGTTCAATACCTATGGCAGCTGCCACATCAATCGCACTATTTTCCGGTTTATATTCCTTCCTGGCCTCCAATGCTTCCCTGTCGTAACAAAGACTTCTGCGGCCCTTAGGACTTTCCGCTGAACAATCAAAGAAAATGTATTCGTCTGCCTTTTTATCATAACCAACAATATCCGGTTCACCGCCAGTGATTTCCATTTCATCAAGAGACCACATTTTTTCAGGATTAGCTTCCAGCTTTGTTTGCACTTTAGCCCACTCAAGACCTTTATGACGGTTCATGTTTTTCTCAAAACGGATTTTTAATATGCTGAGTAGTTCTTCGCGTCGTTCTGCTGGTAACACTTTTTTATCGCTGTTCATAAATTTCTATCTGTCGGCCTGAAATACCAAGATACAAAAGTTAGTATCAGTAACTACGCAAATGTTGCTGTAATTTTTCTGCGGGATATTTTTAGCCCGGGTATCATCTGGTTGGTTATCTAAAACAATTACCCGATTTCCAGTGTTTAAATAATTGATTTTCTATTGATAATCACTCAAACGAATGCTTTTCTGATGCGATTTCATGCTTAGGCAGAACATACAATTTAAATATAAAAGGAAATGGGAACACAAGGTACAATCATCATCATTGCAATAATTATATTATTCTTTATGGGGGTGAAAATAGTCCGGCCAACACATCGCGGACTGATAGAGCGGCTTGGGAAATACATCAGATTTGCACAGCCCGGATTTCATTGGATTATCCCTTTTATAGATAAAATATACATTATAAATACCACCGAGCAAATGGTTGATGCACAACCACAGGAAATTATTACAAATGATAACCTTAACGCAAGTGTAGATGCACAGGTTTACTTCAGGGTAATAGAAACCGAAGAAAGCGTGAAAAGTTCCCAATACAATGTAAACAACTACAAATTGCAAATTGTAAACCTTGCACGTACCACATTGCGTAATATTATAGGAACGCTTACTTTAAGATCGGCAAATAGTGAAAGAGGAAAGATCAATGCCGAATTGCACAATACCCTGCGAAATGAAACTGCAAGCTGGGGGATTATCATTGTACGTACAGAACTAAAAGAAATAGACCCACCTAGAGATGTGCAGGAGACCATGAATAAGGTCGTGAAAGCAGAAAACGAAAAGATCGCAGCTATTGACTATGCTACAGCAACAGAAACTGCTGCAGACGGTGTAAAACGGGCAAAGATAAAAGAAGCAGAGGGGTCAAAGCAGGCAAAAATATTACATGCCGAAGGCGATGCCGAAGCAATTAAGCTGGTTAATGAAGCTGCCAATAAATATTTTGTTGGCAATGCACAATTGTTAAGAAAACTGGAAACTGTGGAGAACTCGCTGCGGTCGAATGCTAAAATTGTAATTCCTACAGGAACTGAACTGGTAAATGTTATTGGCGAAATGGCTGGTGTACTACCCATAAATATGAAGAAAGACACTAGCCGGGAACGTGAAAAACTATCAAATGAAGACTGATTCTATCCAACAATTGGGCATCAATACTGTTCGTGTATTGTCCGCTGATGCTGTACAAAAAGCAAATTCAGGTCATCCGGGAACACCAATGGGACTTGCACCTGTAGGTCATGTTCTGTGGACCGAAAGTATGACCTACAATCCAAAAAATCCCGAATGGGCGAATCGCGACCGTTTTATATTGTCTGCAGGTCATGCTTGTATGTTACAATATAGTTTTCTGTACCTCACCGGTTACGACATTACCCTTGATGATATCAAGTCTTTCAGACAATTACACAGCAAAACTGCCGGACATCCAGAATATGGCTTGTTGGCCGGAATTGAGGTGACTACAGGACCTTTGGGACAAGGTTTTGCCAATGGGATAGGTTTTGCCATTGCTCAAAAACATGTGGCTGCCCGTTACAATAAGCCAGGCTTTGACGTGTTTGATTATAAGATTTACGCCATCTGTAGTGATGGAGATATGATGGAGGGCATCACCTCTGAAGCTGCCTCTACGGCAGGGCACCTCCAGCTGGGCAATATCATTTATTTATATGATGATAACCACATTACCATTGAAGGAAATACGGAGTTGGCCTTTGATGAAGATGTTGCACAACGCTTTGAAGCCTACGGCTGGCATGTGCAGGTATTGGCAGATGGAAATGATATCGCAGCACTTTCTGCGGCCATTAAAAATGCCCAGGCAGAAACTGAGCGCCCTTCATTGATTAAGGTGCGAACCCATATTGGTTATGGTAGTCCGAATAAAGTAGATACCGCTGCTGCGCATGGTTCTCCATTGGGTGAAGGTGAGGTGCGGTTGGTAAAGGAAAACTTTGGGTTTGATCCTGACAAATATTTTGAAGTACCTCCTGAGGTTTTGAATTATTATCGTGAAGCAGGGCGCAGAGGGATTAAAAAAGAGCAGGAATGGAATGAGTTGTACAAACGCTACAAAGAAAAGCATCCTGAGCTGGCACATGAATACGAACTGATAAGCAGCGGTAAATTGCCTGAAGGATGGAAAGAAAAACTACCGGTTTTTAAAGCAGGGGAAGAAAAAATAGCAACCCGTAAAGCATCAGGAAAAGTGCTGAATGCAATTGCAGATGATTTGCCCCATTTAATGGGCGGTTCGGCCGATCTTTCTCCCTCAACAGATACAGATCTGAAAAAATATGATTCATTTTCTGCAGCGAACCACAGCGGTCGTATTTTTCACTTCGGAATTAGAGAACATACAATGGGAGCCATATTAAATGGGATGGCACTCAGTAAATGCATCATTCCCTATGGAGCTACATTTCTGATATTCTCAGATTACATGAGGCCACCTATTCGGTTGGCAGCGATTAT
The DNA here is from genome assembly GCA_029202485.1 of Candidatus Pedobacter colombiensis. Lineage (NCBI taxonomy): Bacteria > Pseudomonadati > Bacteroidota > Sphingobacteriia > Sphingobacteriales > Sphingobacteriaceae > Pedobacter > Candidatus Pedobacter colombiensis. The sequence goes on from CP119313.1 coordinate 1,051,220, forward strand.
GAAAATCCGGCCTGTATTTATTTATACACACGATAGTATAGGTCTGGGGGAGGATGGCACTACTCATCAACCTGTAGAACAGCTGATCGGTTTGAGGTCTGTTCCCAATTTAACTGTGATCCGTCCGGCAGATGCCAATGAAACAGCCAATGCATGGCGTATTGCCCTCGAACATTCCGGTGGTCCGGTTGCATTGATTCTAACCCGACAAGAATTACCGGTGATTGATCAGGAAAAATATACCAGGGCTACAGAACTTGAAAAAGGAGCTTATATACTTTCAGAATCTGAAAAAGAACCACAGATGATATTGATAGGTACGGGTTCGGAGGTTCAATTGTTATTAAATGCACAGCAACAATTGAAAGAGAAAAATATTGCCGCACGGGTGATCAGTATGCCTTCGTGGGAATTGTTCGAAAAACAAGATGAGGTTTATAAAGAAAGGATCTTTCCAAAAACTTTAAGGAAAAGATTGGCAGTAGAAGCAGGATCTCCATTAGGTTGGCATAAGTATGTAACCGATGAAGGTGATGTAATTGGCATCCATAAATTTGGTGAATCTGCTCCGGGCCAGGCGGTATTGAACGAATATGGTTTTACAGTAGAGAATGTTGTGAAAAGAGCATTAGCATTATTCAGGTAGATGATATGGGAACTATAAAAGCTGTTTTTTTTGATGTTGGAGGGGTGTTGTTAAACAATGGCTGGGGACATCAGTCCCGGCAAGAAGCTGCCCGGTTGTTCGGCCTCGATCATTCAGAAATGGAAGTCTTGCATAATTTTATCTTCAATGTTTACGAGATCGGTAAAATCACATTAGATGATTATCTCGATACCGTAATATTTAATCACCCAAGAGATTTTACAAAAGAAGACTTTAAGACATTCATGTTTGCGCAGTCTGAAGAATTGCCGGGATTATTGCAATGGCTCAAAGACTGGAAGCGAACCTGTGGTTTCAGAATCATTTCGCTCAACAACGAAGGTCGGGAACTCAATGATTACCGGATTAAGAAGTTTGGTTTACACGATTGCTTTGATGCTTTTATTTCATCCTGCGAAGTAGGAATGCGTAAGCCGGATCCCGGGATCTTTAAACTCGCGATGGGAATTGCCCAGGTGTCTACAGAAGAATGTGTGTATTTTGATGATCGGATTATGTTGGCACAGGCAGCGCAAAAATTAGGAATCAGAAGTGTTCATCACCAGGATTTCCTGAGCACTAAAAAAATATTGGAGGAGCTTAAATCCTCTGTTTAATTAAACATACCATTATGTACGAATTGGAACTTAAAAATATCGTCCAAAGGCTCATGACGGGCGATAAAGGACTGTTAGCGATGGATGAAAGTCTGGGGACCTGTAACAAAAGGTTTAAAGCACTGGGGATACCTCAAACGGAAGAGTTTAGGAGAAAATACAGGGAATTGATTGTAACTACGCCTCATTTAGAAGAAAGTATAAGTGGTGCTATTCTTTTTGAGGAAACGATTTATCAAAAAACAGAAAAGGGTACTTCATTTCTGGAGATACTGGAACATAAAGGAATTACTCCTGGAATAAAAGTGGATCAGGGGACAGTAGCCTTACCTGCATTCCCCGATGAGAAAATTACAGAAGGACTGGATGGTATGCGTGAACGCTTAGTTACCTATGCTAAGTTGGGTTTACGTTTTGCCAAGTTTCGTGCAGTGATTACCATTGGTGATGGGATACCTACAAAAACTTGTATAAAAGCCAACGCATTTACACTGGGTAAGTACGCCGCGCTTTGTCAGGAAGCCGGAATTGTACCCATTGTAGAGCCAGAGGTGCTTATGGATGGAGACCATACGCTTCAGCAGTGTGCTGAGGTTACCCGGGATGTATTACATGCAGTTTTTAATGAGTTATATCACCAAAGGGTTTTGTTGGAAGGTATGATTTTAAAACCTAACATGATTTTGCCTGGGTTAAACTGTTCTGATCAACGTAATATAGAAGAAATCGCCTCAGAGACCATTACTTCTTTTCTGAAAGTAGTACCTGCAGCGGTGGGAGGTGTTGCATTTTTATCCGGGGGGCAATCTTATCAGCTAGCCTCTGAGCGTTTAAATATGATGCAGCTTAGATACGGACAAATGATGCCATGGCCTTTAACATTCTCTTTTTCACGAGCGATTCAGCAGCCTGCTTTAGAAATCTGGAAAGGTGATGAGAAAAATTTAGAGACAGCGCAGAAAATGCTTCGTCTTAGAGCAGCCTGCAATAGCGCGGCCCGCAGGGCCGAATATAGCTCAACCATGGAAGTGAAAATCAACAGGTAATGAAGCAGCTTATCATATTTGATCTCGATGGCACTTTGGCAGAAAGTAAGGCCGCGCTGGAACCCGAAATGGCTAAACTTTTAGGTTCACTGCTTCATGTAGCCAAAGTAGCCATTATATCTGGTGGCGCCTGGCCGCAATTCCAAAAGCAAGTATTATCTCGCTTGTCCACAGATGCAAACTTGAGTAACCTGTCAATTTTACCCACCTGCGGTACTAAATATTATCAGTACGATTTGGATTGGAAACAATTGTATGCCGAAAACTTTACGACTGATGAAAAAAACAAAATCATCACTAACCTTAATGCTGCAGTAAAAAATGCTGTATTTGCTACAGCTCAAATCTGGGGCGAGCAGATTGAGGATCGGGGCAGTCAGATTACCTTTTCGGCCCTGGGTCAGCAAGCACCACTTGACGCCAAGAAAAACTGGGACCCCGATTTTGCCAGGCGGAAAATAATAAAAGCAGAATTGGATAAGACTCTCCCGGAATTTTCTGTGCAAATGGGTGGTGCAACTTCTATTGACATTACCAAGCCCGGTATTGATAAAGCTTACGGAATTCATAAACTGCGTCAAATACTTAAGATCCCAATTGAGGATATGATATTTATAGGAGATGCGCTTTTTGAAGGGGGGAACGATCATCCTGCCCGAACAACGGGAGTTGTTTGTATACAAGTAAGGGATCCCAGGGAGACGGAAAGTGTTATAGAAGCCATTATTGCCTGTTTAGATATAAATCCTAAAGATACCTGGCATGAATCCATTTAAGCTACAACGTATTGGAACGATCATGACTCCTGAACCGGGCAATGAACTGGAAGTTGAAGGAGTACTGAACCCTGCGGCCGCAAGAGGACCTGATGGGGCGCTTTATTTATTTCCGAGACTGGTAGCTAAAAATAATTATTCCCGCATAGGCATTGTCCGTGTTCGTTTTAATGAGCACGGTGATCCTGTTGGTGTAGAGCGTCTGGGCATTGCGCTAGAACCTGAGGCTGATTATGAGAAGCGCCCAAATGGGGGCGGGGGCTGCGAAGATCCCCGGATTACTTTTGTCGAATCCTCAAAGGTTTATGTGATGACCTATACTGCATTTTCATCAGCAGGACCACGTATTGCGCTGGCTTATTCAAGAGATTTGATGCATTGGGAACGATTGGGGCTTGCCACATTTGCCCCCTATGAACACATAGAGTTCAATAACATCAATAATAAAGATGCCTGTGTATTTCCCGAACCTGTTATAAGTCGTACCGGCCATCCGTCCTTCGCTATGCTTCATCGGCCATTGTTTCCGGGTACTGATCCTGAGGATATTATGAAGCGTCCGTTTGACCGGGATATTAGAGAACATCATGAATGTATCTGGATATCCTATTGCCATATCAGGTCAAGAAAATATAAATACAGATATTTACCTAAATTTATGTCTAACCACCCGCTGGCTATACCGCAAGCTAATTGGGAAAATTTAAAAATAGGCGCCGGAACCCCTCCGGTAATGACCAAACATGGTTGGATGATGGTATATCATGGGGTAAGTGAAGCTGAGCTATCCATAAGTGGTAATCGACAACTATGTTATTCTGCAGGTGTAATGATACTGGATAAAGAACAGCCAACTAAAGTTTTATATCGATCGCCAGAGCCGGTATTGTCGCCAGATGTTCCCGAAGAGCAAGTCGGTATGATCTCTAATGTTGTATTTCCTACAGGGATAGATAGAAGGGATGATCTGGGTACCCCTAACCGTTTTGATGTGTATTATGGTATGGCCGATGACAGGATCGGTGTAGCTCGTTTAGATCTGCCAGATGAGCTCGTTAATCCTGCATAAATTTATCTTTCATTCCCATTAAGCCAAGTAAACCTCCGGTATGCAAAGCCACGATTTTGTCGGTAGGCTTAAAGTACGCACTGGCATGTAAATGCCCAATCGCATAAAACATTTTTGCCGTATAGACAGGGTCTATCAGTACACCTTCTGCTGAGGTAAAGTTTTTTATAAAATCAATTAAATCGGGAGTTGTTTTGGCGTAGCCACCAAAGTGATAATTGGTATGTAATACCAATTGATCTGTGCGATCTGTATATTTTAAAATTTCATCGGCAATAAAATCGCCGCCCTTTAAAACAGGTACAACATGTAGTTTTGTCTTTAATCCTAGTTGGTGTATGCCGGTTAACAAGCCGGCAGCAGTAGTCCCGGTTCCTGCCGCACAAAATAAATGATCAATATCTGTTGGTAATTCAGCTATAATTTCGGCGCAACCTTTAACGCCTTCAGGGCTGGCACCACCTTCATCAATAAAAAAAGCGTTTTGATCCCCACCAAATTGAGTTTCAAATAATGATGTTTTGTCTTTATAGCTTAACCTGTCAGTAAAAATCAGGTTCATGCCAAATAGTCTGCATAACATCAACATTTCGTTGTGCATACAAGCCATAGCATCCCCACGCACAAAAGCTGTACTTTTTAAACCACTTCTTGAGCAGGCAGCAGCAGTTGCAACTAAATGATTAGAATAAGCACCTCCAAAAGTCACCAGATGACTTTTTTTTTGCTCATTAGCAGACGCGAGAATGTATTTTAGCTTACGCCATTTGTTGCCTGATATAAAAGGATCAATTAAATCATCCCTTTTTACCAGAACCTGATGCCCTGAAAAATCTTTTAACTGTTGAAGTGGACTAGCCGTATCTATAAACATTGCTGCAAATATAGACGCCTTTGCTTAGGTATTATTGTTTGAAATAAATCTTTTTGAGGAGGTATGGAAAGAAATTTAAAATGATTTTAACATTTTGTGTAAAGTTTTTCATAGTTGTAGGTTTCTCTTTTTATTAATTATGAAACTGTTGTGCTCTTTATACATCGTATATCGAGTGGTTTGTAACTGTTTCATAAGGTGTTTTATTAGATCTGATACATAACTTAACAAAAAGCAGACCAATTTCTTTTTAAATATGTAATAGTTAAAGATTAGTTTTGCAGCATGGAACCTGCAAAGCTGAAAATGCAGCAAGTTCCATTACCAATGAGCAGTAATAGAAATTAAATGGAAAACAGTTATACCGGGCCGGAACCAGAAGAGCAGGATTTATACGAGCATTTTAACATAGTTGTTGATAAAGGGCAGTCTTTGCTACGCATAGATAAATTTTTGATGCACCGTATGGAGAATGCATCTCGTAACCGTATCCAAAATGCTATAGATGCCGGAAATGTCCTGGTTAATCAGAAAACGGTTAAACCCAGCTATAAGGTAAAACCGGCAGATGAGATTTCGATTGTATTTCCACATCCACCACGTGATACTGAAGTTTATCCGGAGGATATTCCGTTGGATATTGTATATGAAGATGAAGACTTGCTGGTGGTAAATAAAGTTGCCGGCATGGTGGTACATCCAGGATTTAACAATTATACCGGGACACTGGTCAATGCGCTTGCTTTTCATTTTGAACAGCTTCCGCAATTGCCAGGTAACGAAGGTAGACCGGGTTTGGTGCACCGTATCGATAAGGATACTTCGGGATTGTTATTGATTAGCAAGAACGAGATGACCATGACCAAACTGGCTAAACAGTTTTTTGATCATACCATTACCCGCAAGTATGTGGCCCTGGCTTGGGGAGATATAGAACAAGATGGTACGGTTAAGGGTTATATAGGGAGAAGCGCAAAAAACAGAATTGTAATGGATGTATATGACGATGAAGAAAAAGGTAAGTGGTCTGTAACACATTATAAGGTATTAGAGCGTTTAGGTTATGTAACTTTAATTAGCTGTCAGCTGGAAACTGGCCGTACACATCAAATCAGAGCGCATATGCAGCACATTGGGCACCCTTTATTTAACGATGCCAACTATGGCGGGGATAAAATTTTAAAAGGTACTACCTTTACTAAATATAAACAATTTGTACAAAATTGCTTCGATATTATGCCACGTCAGGCACTTCATGCACAAACTTTAGGATTTATTCATCCGGGGACTAAAAAATATATGGAATTTGAAGCACCTTTGCCTTCCGATTTCGATTCGGCATTGAATAAGTGGAGAAATTACATTGTACAACCTACCTAATGCGCTGGCACAGATAAATGCAAGAATACATATTACATAATGATGAGTTTGTAGCCATCAATCACCCAATATTCACGGCTGGTAACCGTGGATTTAAATATGGCGACGGACTCTTTGAGACGATGCGCATGTGCAATGGCAAGCTTAAATTTGCCGAGTTACATGCGGATAGATTACGAGCAGGGATGTTGGCCCTGAAAATGGACGGCAGTGCCTTGCTTGATGAATATTTTTTGAAGCAAAAAACTGCAGAGCTTTGCAAAAAAAACAAATTAAAAGATAATGTCCGTTTCAGGCTTTCGGTTTACCGGGCCGGTGATGGGCTCTATACACCAAATGTTAACAAATCTGGTTATGTTTTAGAGGCTTCAGCACTTGAAGAAGATGACTACGAGTTGAATAAAAAGGGGCTGATCATTGATGTTTTTGATGAATTGACCAAGCCCGTAAATAGCCTTTCTAATTATAAAACCAGCAATTCTTTGCTATATGTAATGGCCGGGCTGTATAAAAAACAGCAGCGCCTTGATGATGCCTTCATTTTAAATCAGCATGGTTTTTTATGCGAAAGTATCAGTTCTAATATTTTTGTGGTTTACGATAAAAAGATCTACACTCCGGCATTGTCTGAGGGCTGTGTGGCTGGCGTAATGCGTAATGTGGTGATGAGCATGGCTAAAGCACACGATATTCCTGTAATAGAGGCGCAGATTAACCCTGAAATATTAAAAGCTGCGGAAGAGGTATTCATTACCAATGCCATTAGTGGTATCCGTTGGGTTATGGGCTATGGCCGTAAACGTTACTTTAATGAGATGACTAAATTGCTAAGTGTAAAGCTGAACAGCTTTTAATCTAAAATCTATATCATATCACTACCTTTTTTGAAATAAAATCATTTTTTTTAAATAAAATTATTATGCCCTGAGGGGCTAATGGATTGGGTTTTCTATGCTTTTTAGATGGAATGTACCGTACTATTAGGGACTGGCGCCTGATCTTTTATTTTTTTACTTTAGATCATATTTAAAACAAGCTCATTAATGAGATATGATACAAAGGAAAAACAAAATTATTAAAGGGATTTTGGGCGCTGAAAAGTAGCCGTTAACACGCTATGGTTCTGGGGGCCTTGACGGGGCCTTGCTGGGGTGTTGCTGGGGCCTTGCCGGGGCTGCAGCCTGCCGAATGGCGCAGTGTGGCCGTCTCAGGTTCTCCCCATTTATCTTATTTTTTTCTGCTATTGAGATCTTTTGTTTGGGTAGTGTTTTTTATAAAACAGTTAGCTGAAATGTAAAACAATCAAAAACGATGTATTATGGCAATTTTAAAAAATGGCATCATGGGAGGAGTAAAGGGTAAATTAGGAAACCTGGTGGGGTACATTCTGAATGATCAAGAAGTCCTTAGGACAATTGGAATAAATGATAAGCCTTTAACAAACAAGCAGCTGAATAATAAGCTGCAAATGAAAGTGATCATGGAGTTTTTGAGATCTATGGATAGTTTGCTGGAAACCGGGTTTAATCCTAAAGCTGCAGGAACTAAGAAAAACTACCACAACCTGGCTGTATCCTATAATAAACCTCATGCCCTTAAAGGATTTTATCCGGATGTGGAGGTTGATTATCCCAAAGTTGTCATTAGCATCGGGGATTTGCCTCAGCCAATAAATCCTACCGTCGAATTTGTAACGGAAGGATTAAAGTTTAGTTGGGATGGTGCCGGGATTTCATGGCCTTACAGTATTGATCAGGTCATGCTATTAGCTTATGCACCAGAAAGTAAAACGTGTGCCTTTAAAAACAGCGGAGCGCGGAGAATGAAGGGGTATGATATCCTTGAAATTACACCGCAGATGCATTATGAACCGCTTGAGGTGTATATTTCTTTTGTCTCTGATGATAGAAAAAGAGCTGCGAATAGTTTGTACCTGGGACGGATAATGAACTTATAAGTTTACAATCGCATACCTCTTAAAAACTCATCAACTTGCATGCGCTTTTTACCCTCATATTGTAAGTCTGTAAACTTAATATAGCCGTCTTTGGCTGCAAATTTCAGATAAGTTTTACCATCAGATAAAAAGGCACCCGCTTCAATTTCTGGTTGTACTTGTTCTAACTCAGCTTTAAAAACTTTAAGGGTTTTATCCTGGAGACGGGTAAAAGCGGTAGGGTATGGACTTAATCCGCGGATCAGGTTATAGATTTTAACTGTGGGCTGATTCCAGTCTATCAGACAATGCTCTTTAAATATTTTTGGAGCATGTTTAAGTTCATTGCTTTGTGGTTGAGGTTGTTCTTTGTAATCATCTGCTTCAATAGCTTGTACCGTTTTTACCAGTAGCCCGGCGCCAACATTCATTAACTTGTCATGCAGATCTCCCGCTGTGTCATCATCGGCAATATTTACTTTTTCAGAAAAAATGACATCCCCTGTGTCTATCTCATGTTTTAGGAAAAAGGTAGTTACACCACTTTCCTTTTCGCCATTAATGATGGCATGGTTGATTGGAGCTGCACCACGGTATTGAGGTAATAATGAGGCATGTAGGTTTATGGTTCCCTTGGCTGGCATATTCCACACCATTTCAGGTAGCATTCTGAAAGCCACTACTACTTGTAAGTCGGCATTTAAAGCTTTCAGTTCTTCAATAAATACAGGATCTTTTAGTTTTAAGGGCTGCAATACTTTTAGTCCGTTTGCAACTGCATATTGTTTAACTGCACTTTCATGAATTTTTTGACCACGACCAGCAGGCTTATCGGCTGCGGTAACCACACCCACTACATCAAATCCAGCTTGTACCAAAGCATTTAAAGAAGCGACAGCAAAATCGGGCGTACCCATAAAAACTAATTTCATCTTTTTGATTGTTTTAATGGTGACAAAATAACTAAAAATTTTATGGGTTTTTACCATTCTGTCGCAATTGAGGTCGAAATGGGGGATAATAGATTGGTAAATAGTATGAATAAGGTATTGTTTATTTAAAACTAAATTATAACATTTGTATTGACCGTTGTTTATCGTTAAAATAATGATCATTAATTAGCGACTTTTCATGACCAAATGTTTTTCTTTAATGTTGCCGCTGTGCACATTAGTCTCTTATTCTTTTCCCTTATTTATCAGTAATACTGATAGAAATGTAATGTCAACAGGTTTGTTGTTGAAGTTAACTATTGAGAAATAACTTAAATATAATTATACACACAAAAATGAAAAAACACACAAGTATTGTTGCAATGGCATTAGTCGTTTGCATTTTATCCAGCTGCGCTACCGTATTTGGAGGTAAAGTAACCACAGCTCAGCGTACACCACCAAGAGAAGGAGAGCCTTCCCGTGCCATTAGGCCGGTAGCATTAATTGCAGATATTATCTTGTTTTGGCCGGGTGCTATTGTGGATTTTGCAACAGGTGCAATTTATAAACCTGAACGGAAAATTGTTGCTGAAGATAAAAAGTTAGCTGAAGCCAAATAAAGGCTGATTTAAAACTAAAAGGGCCCTGCAATAGAATTTTGCAGGGCCCTTTTAGTTTAAAGATACTTAAGGATACAATAAATACTTTTTGCGCATCTTTTTATACTGATTGAGTCCCGGTTCCCAGCTGGCCCTAATTTCTTGTTCTGATTTTCCAGCAATGATTTGCTTCCTGAAATCAGCAACACCAATAAGTCTTTCAATGGTACCCATTTCTTTACTCAAGCTAGAGTTAAAAAAGTCAGCTTTGTTTGGTGAAGCATTATACAGTTCTATCATCCAGCTCAGGTTGAGCTGTTTGGTTTCCCTGAAAATGTTGGTGTCATAATTTCTAAGGTCTAAACCATAACAAACCTGGTTCATAAACAACGGGCTTTCCGACATTCCTTTAAGGCTTACGGGGGTAAAAGAAAATTCGTATTTACCTTTTAATGCCGGGGCACCTACAATAGTAAATGGAAACTGTGTGCCTCTGCCATAGTTTAAATATGTTCCTTCGAATAGACAAGTGCTTGGGTACAACAAAATAGATTGTGGTGTATTTAAATTTGGTGAAGGGTTAACAGGTAGTTCATACGGTGTATCGTGGGTATAATTAGCCACTTTAATGATTTTAATTTTGCATTTCAACTTATTGTCCAACCAGTTCTCCCCATTCAACATTTGAGCATATTCAGCAACAGTTAATCCATGTACTGCCGGGATAGGTTTTAACCCTATACCCGATTTAAATTGTGGGTCAAGTATAGGCCCATCAATATAAAAACCGTTAGGATTGGGTCTGTCCAATATCAAAACTTCTTTTTTATTGGCAGCACAGGCTTCCATTACGTGTTGTAAGGTATTGATGTATGTATAAAAACGCACACCGACATCCTGTATGTCAAATACCATAACATCCACATCTGCCAATTCCGCATTGGTAGGGGTGGAGTGCTTTCCATATAACGAAATGGCCTTTATCCCTGTTTTAGTGTCGATCTCATCATCAACATGTGTCCCATTACTGGCGTTTCCTCTAAAACCATGTTCTGGTCCAAATATTTTAACAATGTTTATGCCCAGCTTCAGTAAACTGTCTACTGTAGTTTCTTTGCCTATAATCGATGTTGGATTAACCACCATGCCTACACGTTTGCCTTTTAAGTAAGGTACATACAGCTCTGTTTGTTCGGCACCTGTAAGTAACTTCCCATTTTTAGGCTTATCAATTTCTTCTGCTTTTACTTTGTACGGATTAGGAACAGCCGGATTAAAAGCAACGGTAGTTGACGAGCTGCAAGCTTGAAGCAGGAAAGATAATAAGACTGCGTTGAGGAGGCGGGTTAAGGATTGTGTCATTTAAAAACCTTTTTTGTTAATATCTACAACGCTAAAGGTAATAAAAAATGGTAAATCAGTCACACCATAAAAGCGAAGGGATTACCGTTTTCGCTTTCTTCCATTTCCAGTTTTATCACCGCCACTTCCTTTATCATCAGCTAAATCTGGTGCATTATGCACGGATAGAATTGATTCAATGGTTTCTCTATTTGTCTCATAATCACTCGCAATTTTTTGCCAGTGCATCAAATCATCTTGCAGTTTTTTAATGTGATTTTGGATAGATTTTACTTTGCTATCAATCTTTTTTTCAATAGTTGACTTTGCCATAATTGTTTTGTTTTTAGATATAAACCTCAAACTGGTCAGATTGTTTGGAGGAGACCATCTAAGTGAAGGATATGAGCAATTAATAAATACTAAACTAGTCTCATAATCTAAATTTTATTAAAATCTTAATTTAAAAAAATGCACTTTTACAGCAGAATAGCAGGTGAAAAAATTGAATACAGAATATTTCATAGCAGGGCGGATCGCCATAAAATCGGAGCGTACTTTTTCTAAGTTGATTGTTCGTATCGCTATAGCAGGAGTAATGCTAAGTCTGGCGGTAATGATGCTTTCTGTTGCCATTATAAAAGGCTTTAAAACGGAGATACAGGAGAAGGTAAGAGGCTATATCGGAGATGTAAGGATCTTTAAATACAGCTTAAACAATTCTTTTGAACAACTGCCTTTTGTGCCTAATAAGGAAACGATAGAGAAGCTTAAAAATAATCCTGAAGTTGATTTTTACCAATCTTATGCTACAAAACCAGCAATTATTTCGGCCAATAATGAGGTCGAAGGGATTAACTTTAAAGGGATAGATAAGAGTTTTAACTGGAATTACATCCGCAAACACCTGCTGAGTGGTAAGGTGATCGATTTTGCAGATAGCGCTAAGGCTACACGGCAAATTATGATCTCTCAATTTACAGCCAACAGGTTGAAACTTAAAGTTGGTGATGACTTTATCATGTACTTTGTACAGAACCCACCACGTAAACGCCCTTTTAAAATTGTAGGTATTTATGACATTGGTGTTGAAGAAATTGATAAAGGTTTTGTAATTGGCGATCTGAACATTATCAGAAGATTAAACAATTGGAAGCCTGATGAGATTGGTGGTATTGAGATCAGAATTAAAGATTTTTCTAAGTTAAAAGCTGTATCTGATCATATTTATGAGAATACGGAACTGAACCTGAAATCTGAATCCGTTTCCGATTATTTTCCTGCAATTTTTACCTGGTTGTCCTTACTGGACATCAATACAAAAGTGTTGTTGGTGCTGATGATGGTAGTAGGGGTGATTAACATGATTACTGCTTTATTGATCATGATACTTGAACGAACTAATATGATTGGCATATTGAAAGCTTTTGGTATGACAGACTACAGTGTGATGAAAATATTTCTATACAATGCCCTTTACCTTGTAGGTTTTGGTTTATTGCTTGGCAACATGCTCGGGCTTGGTCTAGGGTTTTTACAACAATACACGCGCATTTATAAGTTAGATCAGGCATCCTATTACTTATCGTATGTACCTATAGAAATTCACTTTACTGATGTTTTGATCTTAAACCTGACCACATTTGTGATTTGTATCCTGGTGTTGATACTGCCATCCATGCTGGTTAGCCGGATTAGCCCACTAAAAGCGATCAGGTTTAAGTAAAAGGTTTAAGTTAACCTTATTGGACTACCAGTCCATTCGGTGCCATCAGCGAGCTTTTCGCCCTTCATCACCAATGACAATGGTTCAATTTTTACATCGTCACCTATCTCGCTATCGTATAAAATAATCGATCTGGATCCGATGGTGCATCTTGCGCCAATTCTTACTTCACCTACTTTCATTACACGATCTTCAAACAAATGTGTTTGTGGACCACAGTCTTCATTAAGAGCCGTATCATCACCAATGCTTACCATATCATGCTCTGTGATGTCAGTGGTATTCAGCCAGACCCGTTTGCCAAATTTAACACCAAACAAGCGAAGCATCATAGGAAGGAAAGGAGTGCCTTTCATGTATTCCAGTAAAAATGGAACAGCCAGCGCCTCGTAAGTAGTGGTATTGGCCTCACTGCGCCATACTTTATTCGTCCACATTGGATTTTGCTCCTTCTTATATTTTCCTACCGAAGTCCATTTTAACACCAGGGTAATCAGCAAGGCCGGTAAACCCATATAAAATAGGTAGTACAGAGGTAGCTTATGTACTTCTTTGAGTATCTGCAAAAGGTTGCGGTCTTTAACGAGATCATGGCAATAGGCAATAAAGAGGATACTACAGCAAATGATAACCGTTTCCGGTAAAATGATTCGTAAACCTTCAATGATAAATCTTGCTGCTCTTCTTGCAGCTGAAGGGTTGGTGGTTAAAGATGACGGATAGTCGCCGCTACTTTGCCTTTTTGGTAAGGAAATGGCGGGTGAACCAAACCAATCCCTTGCAGGAGTTGCTTGTAATTGTTCTGTAGTAGGTGGGGTAGACAATACACCAATCAACATATCATCATTTAATTTATAACCCTGAGGTACTAATGCACTGTTGCCCACAAAGCTGCGATTGCCAATGTAGGTTTTGTCCAGTATCAGACGTTGGGCACGAATATCTTCTTCACCAAGCGTTACTGCATCGGCGATAAAAGATTCGTCACCAATTTCGAGCATGGTATGACTTACATTACTTGCTGTTGAAATTTCAGTGTTTTTACCAATTTTAGCACCTAACATCCTAAAAAAGCCAGATACATAAACCGATGCGAACAAGGGATGCAATACAATCAGTGAAGTGGAGATCAATTGATCAGACAACCATTTGCGTACGTATACATTACTATATACAGGGTAAGTCCCGGGTTTAATATTGTACAATAACAATCTCGATAAAACGATAGTCTCGATGGTATAAAGAGAGATATATAATATCGTTAGCATCGGAATATTCACGAAATAACTGAAATTATAATCCGCCGTCTGGTTATCCATGTAGTTTATAATTTGGATCACCGGAATAAGCGGAGCTAAAATTACAATCGGAAAAATAACCAGTAGCAGGCTATAAAGGAAGCCATAAGATTTCCTGGTGAAGCTGGAAACATGTAGTGGCTGTGGGAGCTCTTCGGGCAATTTTTTGTCAATCTTTTCGGCCGGACTCCCTTTCCATACTTCTCCGGGTTTAATGACCATGCCTTGCTGTAAATGACTTAAGTCTTGCAGCTCGCCCCAAGCTTCGATGGTTGCACCCCCTGATATTACAGATCCGGTACCAATATAGGCATGGTCCTCAATTTTGATCTTTCTAAGTTTGAGCAGACCATTTTCTACCCAGGCATTGTTTAATACTACGCCAGAGCTGATGCTAACATCACTACCTACTTCTATCAAATCCTCCATACCAACAGTTATGGCACTGATCTGAGCATCAGGTATCATTTTCATACCCATTAAACGTAAGTAGAAGGGGTACAGAGGGGTGCCATTCATAAATTGTAAAGGTACCAATGATTGAATGGTTTTTACCAGCCAATACCTAAAGTAGTAAGTTCCCCATAAAGGGTGATCACCTTCCTTAGTACGGCCCAATAAGAGCCATTTACTCACAATGCTTAATAAAGAGAATGTTGGGGCAATAAAACAGAACAATAACAGTGCAGTAATGATCGCGTAAATGGTATCTCCTTTATCGGTATCGCTTTTTGCCAACTCATAATAATAGCCTAAATAGGGTACAAATATTTGCGCTGCAAACAGGCCATAAATAACCAATAATGAGAAGCCTTGAGCAATGCCACAAAGCCAATAGCGTAGGGAAGATACCTTATGAAAAGGCTCTTTTTCTTTATCCTTATTTTTTTCAGCTTTTTCTTCTGCAAGTTCCCATGTCGAGATTAGATTTTTGATAGGACGATGGGTATAAATGTCCTTTAGTGAAGCCTGTTTTACACCACCATCTTTTCTAAGCCAGGAAGAGAAGGATGCAGCGAGTAAAGAATGGCCGCCAAGATCCATAAAGAAATCGGCATCGGTATTGATCTCCCGGCCAGGAAATAAGTATCTTAATCCTGCCAATACGCGTGTTTCCAGCGGATCATCAAGGTTGATGACAATTTGCTCTTCCGCTTTCATTTCTAACAAAACCTGCGGCACAGGCAGTTCTTTGCGATTGATTTTTCCACTTGGAAGCCTTGGCATTTTGTCCATCACCACAATTACCAGCGGGACCATATATGGAGGCAATACTTTTGCCAGTTCTATTCTTGATTGATGCTCATCAAAATCAACACCTGCTTTTAAGGTTACATAACCGACCAGCTGATCTTGCTGATTAACATCTTTTTTTAAGGCTACAGCGGCAGCCGATACTTGTGGGAGTTCATGTAATTTTATTTCAATCTCGCCTAGCTCAATGCGGTATCCCCTAAGCTTTACCTGATCGTCTAAACGGCCTCTAAAATCTACACTACCATCTTCATGCATAATTACTGCATCGCCACTCAAATAAATCCTGTCGCCGGGTATGATACCCTGAAGAGGTTCCGGTTTATCCAAAAACTTCTCCGCGGTAAGATCGGGTCTGTTTACATAACCATCACATACACCTGGGCCAGAAATAATCAGCTGTCCTTGTGTACCCATTGGTACAACATTAAATAAATCATCCACCACTGCAAGGTTATAATTAGGCAGTGGATTGCCAATGGTAATTGGGTCGCCGGGCCTTAAGGCAATCATCGTAGAGGTTACCGTGGTTTCTGTAGGCCCGTAACTGTTGTAAAAGACGTTGTATCCGGGTTTGCTCCATCGATTTAACACCTGGGTGGTACAGGCTTCGCCACCAGCGTTAATGAGCCGGATGGTGGGTATATCATCATCAATTACAGCCAGCAAACTTGGGACTGCATGTAAGATGGTAATGCGTTCGGTCCTTAAAATATAACTCAGTTCATCAATGGATTTAGCTGTTATTGCATCGGCTATCCATAAGGTAGCCCCAGCAAATAAGCTGATCCATGTTTCTTCGCACCACATGTCAAAAGAAACAGAGAAGCCCTGGTAAACTTTATCCTCGGGCAGGATGTTAATTACACTTTGTTCTGAACGGATCAGGTGACAAATTTGACGGTGACTTATGGGAATACCCTTCGGTTTACCCGTGCTGCCTGATGTATATAAAACATAAGCCCTGTCATCGGGCGATGCAGCAATTGGAAAGGAGGTATGTGCAGCGCTTTCCTGAAAGGCCGGAATTTGGTATACCGGACAGTGAATTTCTTCAAGCGAATCACTGAAACAAGCATCCGCACCCACTTCCTGCATCACTATATGAACCCGCTCGGCAGGCATTTCCCGGTCTAACGGAACATAAGCTGCACCCGATTTTACAATACCTAGAATGGCTACTGGTAATTCCAGACTACGTGGCCACCATAAGCCAACGGAATGACCCGGACCAATGCCTTTTGATTGTAAATAAGCTGCAATTTCATCACTCCACTGATCCAATTGAGCATAGGTTATGGAGTGCTCGTTAAAAATCATGGCCGTTTTTTGGCCATAATTTTTAACGGTTGCTCTGAAAATATCACCTATGGTCTCGTTTCGGATAAACTCCGGGCAAGATTTGCCCAGTACCACACTCTTTAAGCTCATTTATATTCGGGGTATTAAATTAGATGTAAATAACCGAAAATTTTTAGTGATAAATGCTAAAACAAATTATTTTGCGTTTTTTACATATTTATCAAGCCAGGTATTCATTTCCCAAAGCATGTGAAGTATGTTTTCTTTGCCACTATAACTATGTGATTCGTAAGGTAAAAATACAAATCTGGTGGTACCACCAAAACCTTTGATGGCATTAAATAA
The DNA here is from genome assembly GCA_029202485.1 of Candidatus Pedobacter colombiensis. Classification (NCBI taxonomy): domain Bacteria; kingdom Pseudomonadati; phylum Bacteroidota; class Sphingobacteriia; order Sphingobacteriales; family Sphingobacteriaceae; genus Pedobacter; species Candidatus Pedobacter colombiensis. The sequence goes on from CP119313.1 coordinate 1,068,364, forward strand.
ACGTTCGCTATTGATTGGGAAAGTTCCGGGGTTGTTGTCAGAATCGCCATGTATCAGCAGCAAAGGCGTTTTAATCTTGTCTGCATAGCTGAATGGACTCATCTCATAATATAACTGTGGAGCTTCCCAATAAGTGCGTTCCTCGTTTTGGAAACCAAAAGGGGTTAATGTTCTGTTGTAAGCACCACTGCGTGCAATACCGGCTTTAAACAAATTGGTATGCGCCAATAAGTTGGCCGTCATAAAGGCTCCATAGCTGTGGCCACCAATAGCCATCCGATTTCTATCTCCAACCTTCATGTCAACCAGTTTGTTGATTGCAGCTTCGGCATTTAGTTTTAGCTGGTCAATAAAAGTATCATTAGGCTTTTTCCCATCTACGGATACAATAGGCATCTCAGCGTTGTCCAATACAGCATAGCCTTGGGTAACCCAATAAATAGGGGATGCCCAGCTAACGGTGATGAAACGATCTTTAGAACCCCTGATTTGTGCGGCATCTGCTGCAGAGTTAAATTCTCGTGGATAAGCCCAGATCAATACTGGTAGGGGACCATCTTTGGCTTTATCATAACCCTTAGGTAAATATAAATTGCCGGTTAAATCGATGCCATCTGCTCGCTTATAGGCAATTTTTTCTTTAGTAACCCCCTCCAATTGTGGATAAGGATTAGTGAAATGGGTAATTTGACGGTCAGCGATGCGGAGTATTAAATTTTTGATGAAATAGTTGGGAACCTCTTTTTGGGATTCTCTTCGCGTTAATAAAACAAGTTTATTTGCATCCAGTACATCGGCTACATACTCATAAGTCCCTTCTGTACAACGCCAAATGATCTCATTCTTTTTGGTTTTCAGGTCAAATCGCGCAAGAAAGGGTAAATCACCTTTTGGTGAAGAGCCAACTGTATTGTTCATCAATAGCTGGGTTCCATTGTTAAGCACTTGAATAACCTGGCGACCATATTTATTTTTAGCGGTGACAGGCTCTCCAGGATCATTATAAGCATCAGTCTCGTTGCGTTCATACAGGGTTTCTAAGGTACCGGTTGTTGTATTGTAGCGACTGATTTTAATTTTTTGCTTGCTACGCAGTCCTTCTTCCACCAGTGCCAGAGTGGCATCTCCCCAGATAATTCCCTGATAGCGCATTTGGGTTTTGAAAAGTTCTTTACCTTCTCCATTAAATGGTGCGCTTAAAGCATATACCGCATCATGGAAATCTACTTGTTTTTTAATTAATCCACTATCCAAAGGATGCGCCCAGATGATTGTTGAAGGTTCATCACTACGCCATTCATAACCCCGCGGCAGGTTTTGTACATTGTCGTAACCGGAAGGCCGGCCCTCGCTTGATGGCTGCTGAGCAACAACTTTAATCACTTTGCCTGTTAAATCATTTATGCTAAGGGTTGAAGGAAAGCCACTGGCAGCGACAAGGTAGGAAAACGGTTTTTTGAGCGTTCTGATCAGTAAGTAATTTTTATCAGGAGAGATCCTTACACTCGAATAAATTGCAGGTTTTGCAATAGGTGTTTCTACACCATTTTTATTTTTTACCAATTGAGCAGTTGCGAAAAATTCAAACAATTGTTCATCATATGGCGACTTAATTAAATCCTGGTAGGTTACGCTGGGGGCTGCTTTGCCTAAGTTTTGTTGCACGGTTGGGCCTTTAGGCATTAAAGGTTTTTTAGGCGCTGCATCGGCAGATTTTGTGGCTACTTTGTACAGTAAAGTGTTTCCATCTACCCAGATTACGCCTGTGCCAAGGACCACATTCAGGAATTGTTTGTTGATTTTAGTTGCTTTTTTTGTCGCAATATCAATGATATAGAGATCTACACCTTTTTGAGTGGTATTGGTGAAAGCAATCTTTTTCTCATCCGGGCTCCAGCTTATATTTCCGGCAAATAACGGAGCAGGAAGACCAGTAACGGTAAAATTTTTATCAGTCTTAATGTCTTTAAGTGTAAAACTGTTGATATAGGTTTGCCTGCTTGGCGAGTAATTGTTGGGGTTGATACGGAGACCGGCAATGCGGTATTCGGGCATGGCCAGTTCTTCAACAGATGGGTAGGAATTGCGACCGCTTAGCAGCATCCAATCGCCTTTATTGTCTACGCTAACTGCAGGTGTTGGTTTGGCTAATAACAGATCGGCCATCTCTTTTGGAGGCATTTGATAATCAACAGCATCCTGAGCGTATAGGCTAACAGATCCTGCAAGTAGAAATAAATTGAGTATAAGTTTTTTCATCATCGCTATTTACTTTACAAAATATAAACTTACAGATTCTTTAGGTTATAAAAAAAAAGACCGGGCTGCATAACTGCAAACCCGGTCATTTTTAAACTAAAAGAGTTTTTTAATTAAAACTGTTCTTTCAATTTGAACAGTTTAGAAACTATATCTTAAGCCTAACTGCATTTGGTAACGTGATGCAAAGAAATCTTTTGCATATGTACTTGTGTTGGCTTGATCAAATGTGTAATTAGGATAGGTTGTTGCTGATCCAGTTCCTGTAACTGCCTTCAAGCCTATGTTTGCCATAGAGTTATAAGTGTTTGGCGAGAAGTATTGAACTCCCCAATTTTTATTCAGCAAGTTGGTTAAGTTTACGATGTCATAAGTAATCGTAAGCGATTGTTTTTTCGCACCATGACCAGCTACAAAGATGTCCTGAGAGAAACGGAAGTCGGCTTGTACATTCCAAGGAGTGCGTGCACCATTACGTTCTGTAAATTGACCCCTTCTTGTTGCTAAATATTTGTCACCATCAATAAAGGCATCAAAGGCAGCTGCCTGACCAGCATCGGTAATGAATTTACTTGTTTCGCCAACTTTAGGGATATACATTAAGCTTACGTTTTGTCCTGTTCCGTTAATGGTAGTGTTAAACAAACCATAAGAATATGGAGAGCCTGATTGTGCACTAAAGAACAATGAGAAGTTTGAAACATATTTATGTTGGCTATCCCATGCCAATTTGTAATTCACTGTAGAAACAATACGGTTACGGATATCAAAGTTAGAGAAAGCTAATCCAGGCTCATTAGGACTCAATGCCTGGTTTAACTGCCAGTTAGATTCCATTGAGTTACGGATACCGTTGGTAATGTCTTTAGATTGTCCGTAAGTATAAGCACCCATGATGTCTAATCCAAAAGGGAAGGATTTGCTCACCTGACCTGTTAAGCTGTAACGGTAACCTTGACTTGTGTTAGACAATAGATAAGCATTGGTGTATTTAGGATTGATCGATTGAGTGCCATTTACTTTTTGGTAGATAGGCTGTTGGTGATTTACATCGTAAGGGTAGTATATCACGGCATCTACCAAGTTAACTTGTTGGAATTTAAGATCGTTGATTACTTTAGTGTAAATACCTTCTATAGTGAATTTCCACTGATCATCGGTTTTATAATCAAATGCTAAACTTGTTCTCCAGGTTTTAGGCATTTTAAAATTATTGTCAATCAGATCGACTTGAGTTGGACCATTTGCATCATTTACATTTACACCTTGTTTGGCTACAAATCCGGCTTCTCCGTTTCCATTTAAAGCATCTTTAATTGGATCTGAGCCTGCAACAGGTCCGCCTCCTGGGTAGGTGTATTTTTTATCAAATCCACCATAAGTTACGCCGTTGTTGTAGTAAGCATAACCTAACCATGCGAAAGGAACACGACCTGTAAACAATCCGCTACCACCGCGTAATATCGCTTTCTGATCGCCATTAATGTCGTAGTGAAAACCTACACGTGGCGAAACCTGTACTTGTCCAAGGAAATCGTTTTTAATGTCTTTTGGAAGGGTATAAGTATAGGTCGTACCATAATTAGGATCAACCGGAGCATTAGTTGTTTTATCACTTAAAGGTTGTTTATTAGGCATGTCTGCCAAATCAAAACGGATGCCATAAGTCAATTTAAACTTGTCGGTTACCTGGAATTGATCCTCACCATACAAACTAAACATGTTTATTTTAAACTCTGCAGGAGGGTTAGCCATGATGTTATCCCTTGAGTTGTCAGCGTAGTTAAAATTGGTACGAACACGATTTGGTTTGTTGGCCAAAAAGTCGGATACAGAGCCATAAGCTACACGGCCATTCCATGCATTTACAAAACCATAAGTAATGTTGTAAAGCTCGTTGTGTGTACCAAATGTAAAGGTGTGTTTGCCTTTGGTAAGGGTATAGTTGTCTGTAAATTCAAACGTTTTTTGCTTCATGTTAAAGATACTCGCTTCACGGTCAGTGCCTAGGAAGATGGTACCACCACGTGAGGTGATCTCAATTTGAGGAATAGCAGGGTTAGAAAGTGGATTTCTGAAATCGTGGATGTTTGAATAGCCAATAACTAAGCTATTGGAAGCATCATTAGAAAGCCTGCTTTTTAACTCTGCAACTGTAGAACTTTGATTGTTGGTTTGTTTATAATCGATACCACCAAACCTGAAGTTGGCCTGATCGCGCTCCAAATTGGTAGCTGTAGATCTAATGGTGTTGTTACGGATTGTTAACTGATTTTTATCGTTAATGTTCCAATCTAAACGGTTAAAGAACTTGTTTGATTTAGAATAGATGTTATAATTGCCAGAAGCTCCCGGATCAATTCCATAATTGGTTTTCATGTAATTGGTAATCTGGTTTGCTTCGTCAGCAGTAATTATTTTCATGTCCGGTGAACCTGCACCCAAAATCACAGGGTCCTGACGGCGGGTTAACTCTTCGTTGGTAAAGAAAAATAATTTGTCTTTAATGATTGGAAAGCCTACTCTGAAACCGGCTTGATAATCATGAAAAGCAGAAGGCTCTTTAGCGTTATCTCCAATTTTGTTTCTGCCAATCATTGCTGCATTACGGCCATAACCATAAACAGATCCTGTTACATCATTTGATCCGGAACGGGTTACTGCATTCACACTACCTCCGGTAAAGTTTCCGATTTTTACATCGTAAGGGGCAAGTAATACTTGTACATCCTGTATGGCATCAAGAGAAACCGGATTGGTTCTTGTGCTGCTACCTGGCATACCTGAGCTACCACTTTGTCCACCTAAAGAAGGACTAAAGCCAATCGCATCGTTGTTAATAGCGCCGTCAATAGTTACGTTGTTGTATCTAAAGTTAGTACCTACAAAAGAGTTGTCTTTACTACCTTGTGGAGTTAAGCGGGTTACATCGGTTAAGCTGCGACTTACTGTAGGCATTGATTTGATCTGCTCTTCGCCGATATGTGTACCGGTACCTATTTTGGTTCCGCCACGTGCCCCGGCTATCACTACCTCGCCAAGTTGCATACCTTCGTCTTGTAACGTAAAGTCAAGTCGTTGGTCGACACCTAAACTTAAGTTGATGCTTTCTTTTTCTTGTTTGGTATAGCCGATATAGCTAACCGTGATTCTATATGGACCACCTGGGTTTAGGTTATTTACCCGGTATGCACCTTCGGCACTTGTCATAGCACCATATCTTGTTCCTGTTGGTACATGTATAATCAATACACTTGCTCCGGGAACAGCGATACCTTTTGCATCGCGAACTTTTCCATTAACACTGGACGTGGTTACTTGCGCGTTTACTTGAAATGCCGCAAATACCAAAAACATCAGGATAATGCGGTGTAAATGAGTAGTAAAAATTTTTTTCATTGCGTTGATCTTATTTTTCTACAAAAAAAGGGTCGCAACGTGATGTTAATATTAAGTTTACATTAATGTATGTTTGAATTAACGATGTATTAAGATTTGATTAAAAAGGGGGTGAAAAGTGTGTTTTTTTAGCCAAATAGGGTTTTTTGGAGGGGAATCAGGTTTTCTGAAGATCAATTATTTCCTAATTTTATGTTATATGAGTGTTAAATTTATGTTAACAGTCTCAGAATGGCATTATTGCGATTGAATTGTCTTGCTGAAAGGGCTGTGTTATATGAGCTTAAAATGCCACGTGACCGCGAATACCGAATGCGTTTACAGGCCCTCTGTCTTTATTATATGCAGGGTTTTTTACAAATTGATAGTCTATGGTAAGCCAGAAACTTTTTGTTAGTTGGGCATTATAAAAGGTTTCCAGAATCATCTCATTCCCATAATTTAGTCTTCCGTCGCCGATAATGAACCCATATCCGCCATCAGCAAGGAAAGTTCTGTGTGCCCTGGATATCCCATTGCTTACTGCCGCCAGCCCAAATACATCCTTGTTTCTTTTCCATTTGGATCCTATAAGGGATAGCCCCAGGCTAAAGGTATGATCGATTTCTGTAAATGCCCAGGTTACGTCTTTTCCATTATTCCATCCGGCTCTTCCAAAAATTCCGAGATCATTGGTCAGTTCCTGATCTCCACTAAAGCCAAATCCATATTTGCGGCCACCGTAAACGTTATTTTCAGCATTTCCTGATATTACGTTTAGAATAAATGTATTGTTGTCTCGAAGGGCTTGTATACCTTCTGCATAAGATGGGGCTTTAGAATAGGTATTGCTAACTAGTAAGCGCAATGAACCTGGTCTTTTGAAGATGTTTTTTCTTTCTACTTCAATGGTTTCAGAATGAGCCTTACTTAGCTTATACTCCAGGTTAGGGGCATTGGCGACGCGAGGCACAGCAACAGTTGATAAACGGAGTGCCCAGTCTGATTTTACAATTTCTACCACTAGTCCTATGGTGTATCCCCTGGTATTTGCAGGGTAATCCCAGGCTCCATTTGACATTAGTGCCCAGTTAAAAAACTGACCTCTGGCATCGTGGCTGTATTTATTGTCATCATAAAAATCACTTATCGCAAATTTTCCGGCAGTGATGGTGATCCTGTTTTTGGGGATTTTACCTGCGATCTGGTTCCCATCATCTTCCAATTCTACATAATCAGTGTTTCCTAGTGGAAAATCCTGCTGAAAATAAGCTCGGGCAATAAATATTGATGGCTGTGGGTTCCCCACCCTATAGGTCTCTCCATTTAATGCTCCCGCCACACCAACAGCAGAGCTTAAACCTTTTCCACCAGACATTTCGGGATTAAAATATACGCCAGCCCCCTTCCAAAGTCTTCTACCCAAAAATAGGGTAGAGGTTATGCTTGTTGCAGCAATCTCTGCCGTATCAGCCAAACTATTTCTTCCACTATATAGTGCTTTAAAACCAGGGTGATATTGTGAGATTGCCGTAAATTGAAAGTGATAAGTCCAGTTGCTCTTTTTAACCGTATCAGTTTGTTGTGCCCTGGTAAATTGAGCATCGATAATTTGCGCCAGCAATAGTAGGCTTAGAGTCGTTATTTTCATTGGGATTTTTATAGGTTTAGAGCCATTGATTAAATCTTTTAATGAACCAGTTTTTAACAGTCTGAGTTAATAAACAGTAACTCAACAAAATTCCTACCAACCATGGAAAATAACTTAAAGGTAATGATTGTAATTTAAGTGTGGCAGCAAAAGGTGAAAAAGGTATTAAGATACCGATTACCATAATCAAACTGGTCAATGCAACAACGGGGGCTGCTGCCCAGCTTTGAATAAATGGTATTTTTCGGGTACGAATCATATGTACAATCAATGTTTGTGATAATAGCCCTTCTATAAACCAACCGGATTGAAACAAACTTTGGTGCTCAGGACTGTTTGCTTTAAAAACAAAGTACATCAGGGCAAAAGTTGCATAATCAAAAATGGAACTGATAGGACCAATAAAAATCATGAATCTGCTGATCCCACGGGCATCCCACTTTTGTGGTTTTTCAATAAACTCTTTATCCATGCTATCCCATGGGATAGAAATTTGTGAAATGTCGTACAATAGATTTTGGATCAAAATCTGAATTGGCAGCATTGGCAAGAAAGGCAACAATGCGCTGGCACCTATCATGCTAAACATGTTTCCGAAATTGCTACTGGCCGTCATTTTTATATATTTAATGATGTTACCAAATGTACGGCGTCCGTAAATAACTCCTTTTCTAAGCACCATCAAGTCTTTTTCCAGTAAAATGATATCGGCATTTTCTTTGGCAATATCTACTGCAGTGTCTACAGAAATGCCCACATCAGCATCTTTTAAGGCTGCAGCATCGTTGATACCATCACCCATAAAGCCTACGGTATGACCTTTTCTTTGGAGTAGTTTAACAACTCTTGATTTTTGAATCGGGCTTAACTTAGCCAGGATGGTCATCTGGTCTATTTGTTCCAATAACTCCTCATCACTTAGTTTTTCCAGTTCAGATCCAAGCACAATATGGTTTACAGGAATACCCACATCTCTGCAGATTTTTTTGGTTACCACCTCATTGTCTCCTGTAAGTACTTTAATGCTTACGCCCAGTTTTTGTAAACTTTCTATTGCAGGTTTTGCAGATGGTTTTGCCGGGTCGAGAAAGCCGATAAAGCCAGTTAAAACCATATTTGATTCATCAGCAACGCCATAATTTAGGGGGCGTTGGTCGTACTCTTTGATGGCAACGAGTAGAACTCTTAAACCTTCTTCATTTAGTTTCCTGGAGGTATTTAGTACAATTTCACGCATTTTAGCATCCATTGCTACTATTTTATCCTGCTCTATATGTAGTTGATGATCTTCTCCTGGTTCAAATGAATGGCTGCAAAGTTCAAGCATTTCCTCTACTGCGCCTTTGCAGATCAACAGGTGTTTCCCATTTTTTTGTTGTAAGATTACACTCATTCTCCTGCGATGAAAATCGAAAGGGATCTCATCGAGTTTTTGATAATCTTCTTCCACTTTTAGGTAGTCGTGTAATTCTATGTGCTCTAAAACAGCTACATCCAATAGATTTTTTAAGCCGGTTTGATGGTAGGAGTTAAGGTATGCCCATTTTAGTACTTCATCGTCCTGATCTCCCCAAACATTGAGGTGTCTTTCCAGTACAATTTTGTCCATGGTTAATGTACCTGTCTTATCAGTACACAGGATGTCCATAGCGCCAATGTTTTGAATGGCGTTTAATCGCTTAACAATTACTTTGGATTTGCTCATGTTTCTGGCTCCTTTAGCCAGATTGGCAGTTACAATCATTGGTAGCATTTCGGGAGTTAAGCCTACGGCTACAGAGATTCCAAAGAGTAAAGCATCCATCCAATCGCCTTTGGTAATGCCATTAATTAAGAAAACCAACGGTACCATAACCAACATAAAGCGGATGAGCAACCAGCTTACTTTGTTCACACCTTTATCAAAACTGGTCTCAGCACGTTTGCCGGTCAGCGTTTTACCTAAGGCTCCAAAATAGGTTTGGCTACCTGTACAAACTACTACCGCCATTGCAGTGCCACTCACCACATTGGTGCCCATAAAGCAAATGTTATCGAGCTCTAATACTCCCTTTTGGTCGGTATCGGTAACTTCGGTATGTTTTTTCTCCACAGGAAAGGATTCGCCGGTTAACATTGCCTGACTGATAAACAAATCTTTAGATTGTAGGATTCTGCAGTCTGCCGGTACCATATCCCCAGCGCTTAACCAGATGATATCACCGGGTACCAATTCGCTGATCGCTATTTCTTTTTTTCCGGATGTTTTGCGCAATACTGTTGCCGTAGTTTTCACCATGCTTTTAAGCTGCTCTGCAGCATTGTTACTGGTAAATTCCTGCCAAAACCTCAGCAGTACACTTAGCAATACCATCACAGCAACAACAATTACTGTTTTATAATCACGGTCTGCCGGATCAGCAAGTACCACATCCATGACAAAAGAAATGATAGCAAGGATAATTAATACGGCAATAAATGGATTAAGAAAGGCTTGAAACAGTTGTATGTACCAGGATGGCGTTTTGTTGTGTTGTATTTCGTTTAAGCCGAATTGTTTTCTTTTGAGGTGGACGATGCGGCCTGTCAACCCTTCTTCATGGCTGTTCAGTAATGTTAAGCATTCCTGAATTTCTTTTTTTGCGACTTGTTGGATCAGTTTCATGATTGCGGCATTTTTCCTAACAGAAAAATGCGTGATCAATCTGCAGGGAGGTTAAAAAAATGTGATTTTGTTGTAATTCGGACCAGAATCCATTGTTTGTTTTTTAATGTGCGGCAAAAGTATACATAAGCATTTCAAACCCAGGTTAGGGCAGGGTTAGAATTTTATTAGAAAATCATTAGAATTGATATGGTAGTTTATAGATGTGGAAGTTCTATTGTGAAAACTGTGCCTTCATTTTGAACCGAAGAAACCCATATTTCACCTCCATGAAGGTCTACAATTTTTTTGCAGAGCGATAGGCCTATGCCGCTTCCATTTGCATATTTGTTATTTTCTCCCCGATAAAAGGGTTTGAATATGCGTGAGATCTCTTCTGTAGAAATACCAATTCCCTTATCCTGAAAACGGATAATGGTTTTATCTGCATGATAGGTAATGGCCACCACGCATTCTTTATCGTTCGAAAATTTGCAACCATTGTCCATTACGTTCATAAAGGCCACGGTAAGCAAATATTCATTTCCTTTAATAGAGATAAAATCATCATCTTCAATTTCTTTTTCAAAGATCAGGTTGATTTTATAGGTTGGATTTTGATGAAGAAGCTGACTTCTTGAGTCCATTAAAACCTCGTCCAGTCGAACTGGCTTAAAACTAATTTCAGAAGGGTGGTAGCTGGCTTTGGCAAAGTCGAGTAAACTATTGCAAAGTCGGGCTAGCTTCTGAGCATCTTCAATAGCATGGCTAATGGCTTCACGATAATCTGCAGGGGCGCGTTCTTTTTGAAGAGATAGTTCTAATTCGGCAAGCATGGTTGCTAAAGGGGTACGCAGCTCGTGAGAAATGCTGGAAACAAATTGCTTTTGAGTATCAAAAGAGTTTTCCAGACGATCGAGCATCTGATTAAAGGTAATGGCAAGTTCTGCGATTTCATCTTTTCCATTGCCTTCATTTACCCTGGAGTCCAGACTTTTGGCATTGATCTCTTCGACCTTACTTACTAAGTCGGATACCGGTTTTAGTGCTTGTTTCGCAAAGAAGCGGCCGGTAATAAATAGTAAAATAATGGTAGACAAAAAGCCTATGAGTAAGGTGTATTTTAAAGTTCTGGAATTATTTAAGCCATAAATATCTTTTGCTGCAGCTGTAATCACATAGTCTTTTCCCTGATGACGAAATAGAAAACCGACCACTTGCAGGTCGGCCTGGTTGAACTTGATTTCTTTGTTTTTAACAATCTCATCAATCATTGCCCTGGTTTCTTTTACTTTATCGACTTTTACGGCATCGTGATAAAGCAGGTTAAATTGCGTATCGTAAATGGCGACTTCTTCAGGGTATAAGTCGCTGGCTGTTCTTTTATAAATGAGCTGAAGTACTTCGGGGGCTATTTTTGCATCGAGCAAGAGGTTGGCCTTAGTGATGGCCATTTTATGCAGTTCTTTATAATACTCATCTTCCCTGTTTTTACTATACGATAAATATACCGTAATGGCAAAAACCAATAGGAGTGTGGCTATAATAGCCGTAAACAGTAAGGTTAATTTATTCCTGATCTTCATTCTGACTTAAATATAAAACCTTGTCCGGGTTTGGTATGGATAAGTTTTGTGGCGAAATCTTTATCAATCTTTTTTCTCAGGTAATTGATGTAAACGTCGATAAAGTTTGTGCCTGTATCAAAATGTGCGTCCCACACTTTTTCGGCAATTTCTGTTCGTGGTAATACCCGTTCGCTATTGCGCATCATGTATTCGAGCAGCTTTAGCTCTTTTGGGGTGAGGCTAATTTCTGTTCCGGAACGGGTCACAGTCTTTGTTTGGTTGTTCAGTTCCAGATCTGCATATTTTAAAATAAAGCCTTGGTTTTTTACGGCTGAGTTATTTCTTTTTAGCAGTGCCCTAATACGGACATGTAGCTCCCTCAACTCAAAAGGTTTTACCAGATAATCATCGGCTCCGGCATCAAAGCCTTCTACTTTATCATCAGTAGTACCTAAGGCGGTAAGCATAATGATCGGGATGAATGGATATACGGAACGGATTTCTTTACACAGATCCAATCCGTTTATTTTGGGCAAAATAATATCTGTAATGATCAGGTCGTACGGTTTTGATAGGGCAAGTTTCCTGCCCATCTCGCCGTCAAAGGCAAGTGTAACCCTAAAGTCTTGTTCTTCAAGTCCTCTTTTAATCAGGTCAGCTACCCTTTGCTCATCCTCTATAACCAATATTTCCATCGTAAACAGATTTTTTACAAATCTAAAATTATAAAGTTAAATAGATTGATTTTCATCTTTTATAGATAGAAGGCCATAGTACATGGTAAAATCCGTAAATTTGCGAATTCATTAATTAATAAAGATACTGTGTCGTTAGATAAATTAAAACTAAGCAAGCCGCTTATCACCGCAATGAATGATGCGGGATACATCTCTGCAAAAGAAATTCAGGCAAAAACAATGTCGCGGATTATTGGTGGGCAGGATATAATAGCTATTGGTCCGGAAGGCTGTGGTAAAACTACGACTTATGTGCTTGGCGTTTTAATGAAGTTAAAATACAGTACCGATGAAGCGCCTAAGGTATTGATTCTGGTACCTGATGGGGAACGTGTAGAAGCTGTAATTAATGAGTTTATGTTATTGAGTAAAAACAGGAACTTACGGATTATCGGCTTATACGGTACAGGAGGGATGGAAGATGATATCAATGACCTTTTAGATGGTATTGATATTGTTGTCGCTACGCCAACAAGGGCGCGTGCCATTTACCTTAAACTGGGCTTAAACCTCAATAGGCTGCAGATTTTTATTGTTGATGATGCCGAAGTGATTGTGAAGCAAGGGATGCAATTGCCTGTGGCCGAATTGGCCAGGAGTGCAGGCAAAGTGCAGCACTTGATATTTACGACAGTGGTACATGATAAACTGAGCTTGATGATTGATCAGTTTATGAATTTCCCAACTACAATTGAGGTAGAGGATTTGGGCGATAGCAAAGCGGAAACGCATGAGCTTTTATTATACCAGCTACCTAATTTTAAGACAAAGATTAACCTGTTGAACCTTTTATTAAGGGATGATGAGGTATTTGATAAAGTAATTGTATTTGTAAATACCCGGTTAACTGCACAAAAGCTAGGTAAAAGCTTGCATTCTGCTAAGCCTGGTGCGGTTTCTGTACTAAATCCTTTGTTTTTTGATGAGGAAGGTTTTGATCATATCGAAGATTTTAAGGATACACCTGAGGCCAGAGTTTTAATTGTAGCCAATGAAGGGACGTCTGATTTTGATCTTTCCGGTATTCATTTTATGTTCCATTTTGAGGTTCCTGAAGAGAAGGAAATATTTTTAAAACGGGTAGTTAAAGAAGACGAGAGAGAGCTGGTTGCCATTACTTTTGCAACTGACCTTGAACTTGCCGAAGTAAGGAAAATTGAACAATCAATGGGTAAAAAGATTGATGTGATGGATTTACCTGAAGATTTGGTGATTGATAAAGCGGTTAAGGCTGCTTCAGGTAAAATCAAGAAAGAAGTTGTTGAAGGCCCTATAGGTGGTGGTGCTTTCCATGAAAAGAAGGAAAGCAATTCAAAGACCCATAATTATGGGATAGGGCAGAAGGCTAAAATGACGATGAAGAAAAAACATGGATAGTGGTTATTTTTTTAACTTGGCTTCATTCCAATAGACATCCATTTCAGCCAAAGTCATATCCTGCAATTCCTTTCCGTTTTCTTTGGCTTTGCTTTCGAGATATTGAAAGCGCTTAATGAATTTTTTATTGGTTTTCTCAAGTGCATTTTCCGGATTTATATTGATAAAGCGGGCATAGTTGATCAAAGAGAACAGTAAATCACCAAATTCATCTTCTGCTTTTTCAATATCAATAGCCGAGTTGTCGACCACATTAAACTCGGCTTTAAACTCCTGCATCTCCTCTTCAACTTTTTCCCAAACCTGAGATTTATCTTCCCAGTCGAATCCAACACCACGTGCTTTTTCCTGTATGCGGCTAGCTTTTACCAAAGATGGAAGACCGGCAGGCACACCGGACAATACAGATTTATTGCCTTCTTTGAGTTTAATTTTTTCCCAGTTGCGTTTTACATCCTGTTCATCCTGAACCTCTACATCGCCATAAATATGTGGGTGGCGGTTAATCAGTTTGTCGCACACGCTGTTTAACACATCTACGATAGTAAAGTCGTTAGTCTCAGCAGCAATGCGTGCATAAAACACCAGGTGCATCATTACATCACCCAATTCTTTTTTAACCTCTTCAAGATCGCCTTCTAAAATCGCATCCGATAGCTCATATGTTTCTTCAATAGTAAGATGTCTCAATGTTTCCATAGTTTGTTTTTTATCCCATGGACATTGCGTACGCAGGGTATCTAAAACATTCAATAATCTAAGGAAAGCTGATGAAGGTTCTGTTGCTGTAACTGGAGGTATATTGTTGGGCATTGTTAAGAATTATTTTATGATGTTAAAGGTAACCATCATTGTGGTTAAAAAAAGAACCAGCAGGCCAAATAAGAATATAAAATCTGCCATCTTTTCTAAATTTTCTAAGCGGTCACTTAGTGTCTTTTCTTTTCGCATAGAAAGGAAGGAAAGAATGGAGCTGATCATAAATAAAACAATGGCTAGTGCCGTAGTTTCATCAATTAATGTACTATCCTGCATTTTTGATACTTTGATGGAGGTAAGCACAATAAAGCACAGTCCAAGTAAGGTAGCTGATGTGTTTAGGATGTGCGGGGATTTGTTCTCTTCCATAACTTTCTACTATTCTTGTTCTTCAAGTTTTATTTTTTTGGTAATACGGTATACCCTTCTTTTCTTTAAGGGTTTTTCTTCGCTTCCTAATAAAATACCCCATGGTTTTAAAGGGTCAACCTTATCAAAAATGATTTTAAGTACTGCAAGGTAGGGGATACATAGAAACATGCCTGATATACCCCATATCATTTCGCCTATTACAATGCCAATAAAGGCAAATAAAGCGTTTATTTTCACTTTAGAACCCACAACTAGGGGCATCAATATATTTCCATCAAGTGCATGAACAGAGACGAAGGCAACTACAATTAAGAAAACCTTACCTGCTCCGGCAGTGGCAAAGGTAATGAGTATGCTAATCAGCAACGCGGTAAAGATTCCCAGGTAGGGGATGACATTAAAAATCCCCGTAATCAGACCGAGTAGAATAGCATATTTTACATTTAATACCAGGAGCAGGAATATCATTAATATAGTAACGATAAACATTTGTAAAAACAGGCCTGTTATGTATCTCTTAATGATATATTGTACTTGTCTTACTATTTCGCCTACCTTTTGTGCATGTTTTTCTTCAAAAACTGAGGTCAGAAAATTAAAAAGTACAGCACGATAGTTAAGGATAAAAAAGGTAAACAAAAGCAGAAAAAAGAGGAATAGAAAAGTAGAGGATACCGTAAGTAATGTAGCTCCAACTACAGAAGCACTTGTTGATAAAGCATTGCTAGCACTATTTTTAAGGTAGTCTATTTGTTTTTGTGTGTTGACATTGAATGTTCTGGAAATCCAAAGCTGTATATCGTGAAAAGCAGTTTCGGCCTGGTGTCTTAATAATGGCCAGTCTTTCCAGAGATCGGTGAGCTGATTGATCAGGAAGTAAAGTATTCCAGAAATGACAGCAATCATCAATACTACAGATACAATGGCTGCAATGCTTCTTTTGAAACGCCATTTTCGCTCCATGTAACCGCATAGCGGCAACAACAACAACGCCAATAAAAAGGAGGTTAGTAAAGGAGCTAACAGCGTTTGCCCCTGAATAGCCAGATAACCCAGGCTAATAATCGAAAATAACACCATTGCTAACTTGGTGTAAAATGGCCGGGAGATGTCTTTCATTTATAGATGGGTTAATAATTAGGTAATTTATCCTTTTGTAGCTCTTAACATTTCCCTTTTTCCGGGAGCACCTTGTAATTTCTCTATCGTAAAGCCAATGCTTTTTAATGCGCGCTTTAGCTTACCGGTAATGGCATAAGTTACAAAAATACCGCCAGATTTGAGAAACTGACAAACATGAGCAATAATTTCATCGGTCCACATTTCGGGCTGATGCTGTACGGAAAAAGCATCGTAATAGATCAAGTCAAATTGTTGATCGGTTTCATATCTATGCAGATAGGTATGTACAATTCTTAATCGCTGATCGGGAAGGATGTTTACGGTTTGCTGTAAGGCTTTGCCGTAATTGTTAACCACTCCATCCCATATCGGTTTTGGTACATAGTTATTGTATCCTGTTGATTCCAGCTCTTCAATTTGTAGCGGAAATGCTTCTAGTGAGGTATAATTAAGCTTTACTTGATTTTCTTCTGCATAAGCTGCACTCAGCAAAAAATTGAGACCTGTACCAAAGCCAACTTCAAGAATATTGATCTCCTGATCAGGGAAGGTAGCAATGGCATGTTTTAATCCGGCATCGATAAATACATGTTTGCTTTCCTGTAAGGCGCCATGTTTAGAGTGGTAATGCTCGCCAATGCTTTCGTTGTATAAGGTGTTGGAACCGTCGGCCGTTAAAGTGATCTTATTCATTACTGCAAACTTAGATAAAATAGTTTTTAACTTTAGTGCTTATTAATTACCTGTTATGGATATAGAATCATTGAGGGACTATTGTCTCGGTTTGCGTGGTGCAACAGAAGGAATGAAATGGGAACACCTCTGTTTTATGATAGAAGAGAAAATTTTTGTACTTGCTTCATTAGAGGATGGACATCTTTGCATGAAATGTGATCCTGAAGATTTTGACGAGCTTACGGCAAGGCATGGCATTCAGCAGGCCCCTCACTTTGCGCGTAGGCAATGGGTTGAACTGGAAAGTCTGGAGGTAATGCCTGACAACGAATTGCAAAAACGTATTGCCGATTCGCGTAAATTGGTTTTAAGTAAATTGTCTAAGAAAATACAGTCGAAGTATGCGTAGCTTCCATAGAAGAGAGGCTGTAGTAATTACCACAGCCAAATTCTCTCTTCCGGTTTTTTATACAATTTATCGCCTGGCTGTACATCAAATGCTTTATACCAGGCATCCATATTTACAGGGGCGCCGATAGTTCTGAATTGACCTGGCGAGTGTGTATCTGTTTTGATCATCTGTGCCGCAGTTTCAGGTAAGATATTTCCCCTCCATACCTGCGCCCATGATAAGAAGAATCGCTGATCAGGGGTAAAACCGTCAATTTTTTCGGTGCTCTGCCCTTGTTTGGTCATCTTAAAAGCTTCATAAGCTGCGTTTAAACCACCCAGGTCACCTATGTTTTCGCCCATGGTGAATTTTCCGTTTACCGGGATGGTATCCAGTACTTTATAACCATCAAACTGCTCCCCAAGCAATTTGGTTTTTGCATTAAATTTGTCGCGGTCTTCCGTAGTCCACCAGTTACGGAGGTTTCCATCTTTATCATACTGACTGCCTGTATCATCAAAGCCGTGTGACATTTCATGTCCGATTACTGCGCCGATACCACCATAATTTACGGCGTCATCTGCATTTGGATCGAAGAAAGGGAATTGTAAAATTCCGGCTGGAAATACAATCTCGTTCATCGTAGAACTGTAATAGGCATTCACTGTAGGAGGGGTCATACCAAAACGGGTGCGGTCTACGGGTTTACCCAGCTGATCAACCATTTCCTTGTAGCCCCAGGCTCCGGCATTGTGGAGGTTTTGCAAGTAAGTAGTCGGGTTGATGACTAATCCATCATATGTTCTCCATTTTGAAGGGTAGCCTATTTTTGGAACAAACGCATGCAGCTTTTCAAGCGCTTTTTGTTTGGTTACATTGCTCATCCAGTCGAGGTTGTTGATCCTGATTTCGAAGGCTTTTCTGAGATTGGCAATTAGTTGATCCATCCTCACCTTAGCATCTGGCTTAAAGTATTTGGCCACATAGAGCTGTCCTAAAAGATCACCAATGGTACCATCTGTTAGTTGCGACATCCTTTGCCAGCGTGGCGTTTGTACTTTTTGGCCTGTCTGTGCCTGGTTAAAGGCAAAAGTAGCATTCACAAATGGGCTGCTTAAATTTGGTGCGGCACTTTTTAAAATGTTCCATTCCAGATAGGTTTTCCATTTAGAGAGCGGTATGCTTTTTAGCATGCCATCCAAGCTTACAAAGAATTTAGGTGTAGACACGAGTACGGTATCCTGCCCGTTTACCAGAAATTTAGTAAACAGCGTAGTCCAGTTAATTCCCGGTGTGGTCTTGCTAAAATCTGATATGGTAAACTTATTATAGGTTTTATAGGGATCGCGCATTTCCAGTTTGGTCATTTGCGCTTCGGCAAATTGCTTTTCTATAGCCATCACTGTTGCTGCTTTTTTAGCAGCTTCTGCAGTATTGCTACCTGTTAATTTAAACAGGGTGGTCATATAGTTGGTGTATGCTTCCCGGATTTTTACACTCCTGCTATCGTCTTTCAGGTAATAATCACGATCGGGTAGCGTAGTGCCTCCCTGTCCAAGCTGTGGCAGGTATTTGTTTACGTTTTTCCTGTCCTGTCCTACACCAAAGCCAAACATTGGCGTCGCAACGCCAGTTGTACGCAGGTAGGCAACATGATTCAATATCTCTTCAATATTTTTGAGTTGTTTAACTTTTTCCAGTTCAGGTTTGATGGGCGTGTAACCCAGTTTTTCGATGCGGAGACTATCCATAGCTGCCTTGTAAAAATCGCCCACACGCTTTTTTAGGGAGCCAGCCGGTGCAGATTGATCTGCCGCAGCTTCTTCTACCAGACCTTTTACTGCATTGATATTGAAATCTCTTAAAGCATTAAAACTGCCCCAGCGGGTTTCTTTTGCCGGAACGGGATTGTTTTTTATCCAGGTGCCACTCGCGTACTGATAAAAATCATCACCAGGTTTTACCGAAAGATCCATGTTTGCAGGGTCTATAAATTTTTGTGTCAATTGTGCATCAGCTGAATAGCTGGCCGCTATAACGCCTAAGACGGCGGCAACAGTTTTTATTGAAGTTAATTTCATAAATAAAAGTTAGTATAGGTGCATATATACACCATTACATAAAAGTAATAAATATGCTCAAATAAGCATTTTGTATAATGAAATTATTACTTATTAAACCAATAGTAAATCTTGGTGAGTCCAAGTTTCCTGAGGATGGTACCGGTGAAAGAAAATACATTTATCGTCTTCATCTCTTCTCGTTTTATATGTATTTAACATATTTTAACAAAAAATATTGTGCGAAGTGTGAAATTTATGCTATTAATTTTTTACGCTGACCGATATACAATCCGGTTATTACCAGGAATGTTCCTACTACTGTGTATAATGTAATGGGTTCATTTAATAGCCACCATGCATAGAAAAAACCAAATAACGGACATAGAAATAACCATAATGAGGCTTTTACTGTATCTATTTTTAGGAGGTAAAACCAGCAGATCAGTCCGATTACGGAAACAGCTAAACTAAGCCACAGTACTGCATAAATAAGGCGACTATCAAACTGTACGGTAGAAAAATCGCTCATGGCAAAGGTAAAAGGGAGTAAAAATAGTCCGCCAAGTGTTACCTGCCAACCATTGATCAAGAGGTTAGGTAGTGTCCACTTAACCTGAGCATAATAAACACTGGCAAAGGAAACTGCAACCATGCTTAGCATCAGGATGATTACGCCAAAGACACTGGTGTTGCTGGTTTTGAGCAGTGGGTAAGTGGCAAGTGCTATACCGGCCATGCCAATAATGATACTGAAAATTTCGGCTTTTTCCGGTTTGCGCCCTATTAACCAGGAGGATAGTAAAACGATGAGTAAGGGGTTGGTAGAAGTGGCCAGACTGCCGATGCCGGCAGCAGTATATTTCATTGCAAACACATACATACCAAGGTATACTGTCGTATTTAAAAAGCCAAAAATGGCAAGTTGCCGCCATTCTTGTGTGCTGGGCAATCTGTATTGCTTATCTCTGCTGATCAGATAACAAAAGCCCAGCAGAACAAATCCTGCAATAAAGAAACGCAGGTTGCCTAGCATTAATGGTGGCGCTGACAGGATACCAAACTTAGTAGCAACAGAAGCGGAGGCCCATAACATGGCAAAGAGGAGACCGGTAAGTATCGTTTTCATTACGACAAAGGTAAGTCAAGATGCAATGTTATTTGCTGCATTTTATATAAGTTTGTCCAAACTAATTTTTATACGAATGAAGAAACTGATTCTGCTGATCCACCTGGTGTCGATTGCTTTTTGTGGCTTTGCCCAAAATAAACAATTGACTATGCAGGATGCGATGATGAATGCCCGGACAACACTTGCACCCGAAAACCTATCTCAAATTCAATTTATTTACGGAACCGAAGATTATGTATATGCTAAGCGTATTGGTAATGCTCCGGTTTGGTTAAGTGGTAATGCGAAGACTAAAGAAGATCAACCATTTCTTACTTTAAGTCTGTTGAACCAAAAATTAAGAACTGCCCAAAAAGATACTTTAAAAATGTTGCCTGTTATTCAATTTAATCAGGGGACAAACTGGATTTTTACACTTAATGGCAGTAAGGTAGCGCTTAACCCTGTTAAAAATACAGTAGAAGTGCTTGTTGATCAGTCTTTAATGAGTAAAACTAATGTTGAGGAAAGTAAAGCGGGCTACGTAGCTTACCTGGACAATTTTAATCTTTTTGTGGCTAAAGGTGCTGACAAAAAGCAGGTGACTACGGATGGCAGTAAGGACATTGTATATGCTTCATCTGTACACAGAGAAGAATTTGGAATCAGTAAAGGAATTTTCTGGAGCAATAGTGGTAAACTGCTTGCTTTTTACAGAATGGACCAGAGTATGGTAACTGATTATCCAATCATCGATTGGACCACAAGACCTGCTCACAATGTGAACATCAAATATCCTATGGCTGGTGATAAAAGTCATCAGGTAACTGTAGGCGTTTACAATGCTGAAACGAGGACTGTAGTTTATTTAAAAACAGGGGAACCTGTTGAGCAGTATTTAACGAATATTGCCTGGAGTCCGGACGATAAATATGTTTATATCGCGGTATTGAATCGTGGTCAAGACCACATGAAGCTAAATCAGTATGATGCGGTGACAGGTGATTTGGTAAAGACTTTGTTTGAAGAAAAAGATGAGAAATATGTGGAGCCATTGGTGCCTGTGTTATTCTTGAAAAACGATCCTTCGAAATTTATCTGGCAAAGTAACAGGGATGGCTGGAACCACTTGTATCTATACAGTTCGACAGGGAAATTGTTAAAACAATTGACTAAAGGCCCCTGGGAAGTATTGGATGTAAAAGGTTTTGATGCTAAAGGAGATCAGTTGTTTTATATGTCGACTGAAGAGTCACCGATTACAAGAAATCTATATGTATTGAATATGAAATCGGGTAAAACCAAGAGAATTACCCAAGGCTTTGCTGTACATAATGCACAGGTAAGTACCTCTGGTAATACTGTAATTGACAGTTATAGCACACCTAATGATCCAAGGGTGATTCAGCTGGTTGAAACGGCTAACTTAAAAACCAAAGTGTTATTAAAAGCTGCAAATCCTTTGGCTGCTTATGCCACTACTAATTCTTCAATATTCACGATTAAGAGCAAATCTGGTGACGACTTGTATATGAATTTATACAAGCCGGAAAATTATGATGCGACAAAAAAATATCCGGTAATTGTTTACTGGTATGGCGGCCCACATGCACAATTGATTACCAATGCATGGAATGCTGGTACAGGTGATTACTGGTCAAGATACCTGGCCCAAAATGGTTATGTGGTACTTACAGTTGATGTAAGAGGTAGCGACAACAGAGGTAAAGCATTTGAGCAGTCGATGTTCCGCCATGCCGGTGGTGTACAGATGGAAGATATGATGAATGCTGTTGATTATCTGAAAAGCCAGCCTTATGTAGATTCAGCTAATATGGGTTTATTTGGCTGGAGCTTTGGCGGTTTCGCCACAACAGATTTCATGTTAACGCATCCTGGAGTTTTTAAAGCCGCAGTAGCAGGTGGTCCGGTAATTAACTGGCAGTTTTATGAGATCATGTATACTGAACGTTATATGGATACGCCACAGGAAAATCCTGAAGGCTATGCAGAAACTTATCTGAGCAATAGAGTTGATCAGTTGAAAGGGAAATTAATGTTAATCCATGGATTGCAGGACCCGGTAGTGGTACAACAACATTCGGTTGATTTTGTGAAGCACGCGGTTGATAAAGGTGTACAGGTTGACTATATGATCTATCCTGGTCATGAGCACAATGTAATGGGCAAAGACAGGGTTCATCTGTATCAGAAAGTAACTGATTATTTTGACCTTTATTTAAAAGGGAAAAAATAACCGTTCTCTTCAACGTCTGCATAATTGCGCTGAAGAAGCGCAAAGACGCCAGGACGTTTCAGAGAAGGTAATTTTTTGGTCACAGGAAGGAAGGGGGTAGTGCAGCAAGTACTGCTCCCTTTTCTTTTTTCAAAAAAAATTCAGTGCTGTGAGCCGACATGCAAAGATTTTGCCCTTCAGCAAAAGATTTGGCAAGGCGAACAGCATCTGTATTTTTTTCCTTATTTTTACGCCTCAAAATCTGATACTTTCAAAAATAATGAGCATTTCTACTAAATACGATCCGGCATCGACAGAAGATAAATGGTATAGTTACTGGCTTTCAAAAAAGTTTTTCCACTCTGAACCAGATGAGCGTGAGCCTTATACAATTGTAATCCCTCCACCAAATGTGACAGGGGTATTGCACATGGGCCACATGCTGAATAATACCATTCAGGATGTATTGATTCGTAAAGCTCGTATGCAGGGAAAAAATGCCTGTTGGGTACCGGGTACCGACCATGCTTCTATTGCTACAGAAGCTAAGGTAGTAGCCATGCTTAAAGAAAGAGGCATCAACAAAGCAGATCTTAGTCGTGAGGAGTTTTTGAAATATGCCTGGGAGTGGAAAGAGAAATACGGTGGTATTATCCTTGATCAGTTAAAAAAGCTAGGGGCAAGTTGCGACTGGGATCGTACACGCTTTACCATGGAGGACGATTTGTCTGATGCGGTTATTGATAGCTTTATCCATTTATATAAAAAAGGATGGATTTACAGGGGGATTCGTATGGTAAACTGGGATCCTGCTGGTAAAACTGCTGTTTCTGATGAAGAAGTTATCCGTAAGGAAGTAAACCAAAAATTATATTACATCAAATACACTGTTTCTGGTGGTGATGATTTTGTGACTATCGCTACTACGCGTCCGGAAACCATTATGGCTGATGCAGCGATCTGTATCAATCCGAATGACGAGCGTTATACACACCTGAAGGGTAAGAAGGTATTTGTTCCTTTGATTAATCGCGAAATTCCGATTATTGAGGATGAGTATGTAACTATGGACTTTGGTACCGGATGTTTAAAAGTTACGCCGGCGCATGATCTTAATGATTATGAGCTAGGTTTAAAACATAAATTACCGGTTATAGATATTTTGAACGACGACGGCACGCTGAATGAGCTTGCTGTTGTTTTGGTAGGTGAAGACCGCTTTATAGCCAGGAAAAAGATTGCCAAATTGCTGGATGAAACCGGTCACTTAGAAAAGGTTGAAGATTATAAATCTCAGGTTGGTTTTTCTGAGCGTACCGATGCTGCTATTGAGCCTAAACTATCCATGCAGTGGTTCTGTAAAATGGACCAGATGGCAAAACCTGCTCTGGAAGATGTGTTGAATGGTGATGTGAAGTTGATTCCGGAGAAGTTTGTGAATACTTACCGTCACTGGATGGAGAATGTTCGCGATTGGAACATTAGCCGTCAGCTTTGGTGGGGCCAGCAAATTCCGGCCTGGTACGATAATCAGGGGAACTGGGTAGTTGCGAAAACCAAAGAAGAGGCTTTGGATGAATTTTTAAAGCTTAGAGATCGTGATGGTTCTTTTACTGCCGAAGAAAGTGCGAGTTGCAAAAAGCAATTGTCGGCTTTCATAAAGCAGGATCCTGATGTTATGGATACCTGGTTTTCATCATGGTTATGGCCAATCTCGGTGTTTGATGGTTTTAAAAATCCTGATAATCCGGATATCAATTATTATTATCCAACGAATGACCTGGTTACTGCACCAGAAATTTTATTCTTCTGGGTAGCGAGAATGATCATGGCAGGACATGAGTTTAGAGGTCAGAAGCCTTTCACTAATGTATATCTAACTGGTATTGTTAGGGATAAACTTGGTCGTAAAATGTCTAAATCACTAGGTAACTCTCCTGATCCAATCGGATTAATTGAAAAATATGGTGCTGATGGTGTTAGGGTAGGGATGTTGTTGTGCTCTCCTGCAGGAAATGATTTGATGTTTGACGAAAGCTACTGTGAGCAGGGGCGTAATTTTGCCAACAAAATCTGGAATGCATTCCGCCTGGTAAAGGGATGGGAGGTAGATGCAAATCTTGAAAACCCAAATCAACAGGCTATATTATGGTTCGAGAACCGTTTTAACGAAGCCCTTGCTGAGATAGAAGATAACTTTAAGCAGTATCGTTTATCAGAAGCCTTGATGGCGACTTATAAATTGGTATGGGATGATTTCTGTGCCTGGTATCTGGAAATGGTTAAGCCTACCTATCAACATCCTGTGGATGCGGAAACTTTAAAAGCGACCATTGGTTTCTTTGAGAAAATATTAACCTTGCTACATCCATTTATGCCTTTCATTACAGAGGAGTTATGGCATGATGAGTTGTTTGGCGAAAAGGGCGAAATGGATTGCTGTATTGTAGCTAGCTATCCTGTAATTGGAAATGCTGATGCTGCTTTACTTAAAGAGGTGGAAGTAATTAAAACCCTGGTTGCCGAGATCAGAAATGTGAGGAATACCAAGCAAATCTCTCCCAAAGAGGCTTTACCTTTAGCTATTAAGGTAAATTCTGCCCTGGACTACGAAAAGTGGTTAAATATCGTTTTCAAATTGGCTAATATCAATCAGGTTGAGTTGGTAAATGATAAGATTCAGGGTGCTGTAAGTTTTATGGTAGGGAATGATGAGTTCTTTATTCATTTAAATGAAGCGATTGATATTGATGCGGAAATAGAACGCTTAAATGCAGAGTTGGATTACTTACAAGGCTTCCTGAAGTCGGTAAATGCGAAGCTGAGTAATGAGCGTTTTGTGCAGAATGCCAAGCCGGAAATTATCCAAAACGAAAGAAATAAACAGGCTGATGCTGAAGGGAAAATAAAGATTATTGAAGAGAGTTTAGCCGCATTAAAATAAGTCATTTGATATTGAATAAAACTTAGCCATTCTGCTTAAAGTATGGCTAAGTTACCTTAAAGCAATTGATATTCCGGCAGTTCTTCAATAAAAGCAAACTGCGAAGCCTGGTGATCTATAATGGCATAGCAATGTTTTAACCCATTGGTTACTACCAGCCATTTTGTTTTATGTACCGAATTGTATCTGGCGGCCTGGTCAAATACAGCTTGTGTGATTTTTACAGCAGGTGCCTTGCATTCAATCACCATAATCCTTTCGCCAAGCGTATTAAAAATCACAATGTCGGTCCGCTTCAGAAGCTTGTTCAGGCTTAGTCCGCCCTCAATTTGAATGAGAGACCTGGGAAATTTTTTGTTAACAATCAGAAACTGGATAAAATGCTGTCTTACCCACTCTTCCGGGGTTAATACCAGGTGTTTTTTTCTTACTTCATCAAATATAAAATGTTGGGTCTCCTTTAGTGTAATTTTAAAAGGATACTCAGGTAAGTTAAGTGGGGTAGGTATAAATGACATTTGTGCAAAAGTAGACAATTTTTTTATCTAAGTTTACACCATTATATGAGTGCTGCAGAGATCATCAAAGACATTAAAGCAAGAAAGTTTAAGCCTGTTTACCTCCTTCATGGTGAAGAGCCTTATTATATAGACCAGATTATTCATTATATGGAAGCGCATATTTTGAATGATATGGAAAAGGGGTTTAATCAAACTGTTCTATATGGAAAGGATACGGATATGGCTACAGTGATGAATGCGGCCAAGCGCTATCCGATGATGTCTGATTACCAGCTGATTATAGTAAAGGAAGCGCAGGATTTAAAATGGGCTAAGGAAACTGAGGGTAGCAGTAAAACTGCTGAATTTGTACTTAGTTATTTTGAAAAGCCGTTGCCAAGTACAATTCTGGTGCTGGGTTATAAATATGCTAATTTTGATAAACGCAAAAAGATCTATAAAGCGATTGATAAGAATGGAGTCGTTTTTCAGTCGGATTTGGTGCGTGATTATAAACTTGCTCAGTGGATAGATGATCTGGTAAAAGAAAAGGGCTATAAGATCGCACCACAAGCATCGGCATTAATGGCTGAATATCTTGGTGCAGATCTTTCTAAAATTGCCAATGAAGTAGAAAAACTACTGTTAAACATCAGTAAAGAAACTATTATTGATACTGATATTGTACAGCGAAATATTGGAATCAGTAAGGAATACAATGTGTTTGAACTGCAAAAAGCACTAGCGGTAAAAAACGTACTGAAGTGCAATCAGATCATCAATTACTTTGCCGATAATCCTAAGGCCAATCCTATGGTGATGGTTATGGCCAATCTGAGTGCTTATTTTACCAAAATATTAAAATATCATTATTTACCCAATAAAGGGGATGCAGCGAAGGAATTGGGTGTAAACCCTTATTTTGTAAAAGATTATGAAACTGCTGCCCGCAGTTTCAGTTTGCCTAAAACCTTCGATATCATTAGTTTGCTTAGGGAGTATGATTTGAAAAGTAAAGGAGTTGACAGCACCGGTAACACCACTGATGGGGAGTTGCTAAAGGAGTTGCTGTTTAAGATGCTACACTAAATTGCTTGCCTTTTTCCTCTTGTTGGTTAAGTAATTTCGAACAGGGATATCATAAAATACCATTACCAAATAAGCAATTCCAGGTAAAAGAATTGTTCCTGTAAGTATAATAAGTGTCAATTGTGGTGTCCCCGGCTTATGACTGGTGTAATAGTTTAAAAACACCCATATTACAGCATAATGTGTCATGTACAATGGATAGGATATTTTTCCAGATAATACACATATTTTTTTCAATCCTTCTGTAAGTTTAGCGCCGGCACCCAGGGCAACAATTAAGGGGGAATAGACCAATACCACCATTGGTTCTGTTAGCCAGTTCCATGAATTATATGGCATAACAAAGGCCAGGAGTAGTAATCCAGATAAGGCAATAAAGCCAAGCCTCGATTTAATGATCCAGTTGAAACGGAAGATGAGCATACCTGCTAAAAATGAATAAGAAATACGGGCCCCGCCGTCCCAGAAGTTTTCTCCAGCCCATCCACCCAATAAACTACCCCCGGCACGGTAGCTTACGTAGCAAAGTGTGCCTGCAGCTACTATAGCAAGTATAAGCAGAACGCGACGATTTAGTCGGCAAAGGATAAAAGCATACAAAATATTGGCTACATATTCCCAGAATAAGGACCAGGCAGGTGCATTTAGGCCAAACAGGTTAAATGAACGCTCTGCAATTACAGGATAAGGAATAAGTAAGATTGAGCATAGGAAAATAAGTACGATTTTTCCGGCACTATATACTTCTGGTGTTCCACCAAAGGGATCAAACAGAAAGGCCAATAAGCCTAATACAGAACCTAAGATAACCAGTGGATGTAGTCTAATGAGTCTGGATTTGAAAAACTCTTTAATACCCATTTTTCCGATCCGATCATCGTAAGCATAAGCTATTACAAATCCCGATAAACAGAAAAAGAAATCTACTGCTAAAAAGCCATGTGCAATGAAGTTTTTGTTGGGGTCATACACCATTTCCATGAAATGGAACAATACAATGGCTAGTGCGGCTACTCCTCTTAACCCGTCAAGAATTTCGAAATGTTGTTTAGTTTTTAAGATTTCCGGAGTTGGTTCATTCGTGTTCATTTACAATTCCCTTTGCTTCATTTTTTCTGCTTCGGCTTTTAGGTTCGAAAGTCTTTCCTTTGAATGCCCTTCTTTTTTATCAAGTATTTTTTGTCTAGCTAATATAAGGAATTAGGTCTTTATAAAAATAGTGAAAGGTAGTTTGAGTTTGTTATTTTTGTGGTAGACAAGTTGAAGTAAAAAGAGAAACAAATGAATCATTGGTTAGTAAAAAGCGAACCCTTTAAATATAGCTGGGAAAAGTTCAATAAAGATGGCCGTACCTTTTGGGATGGCGTGCGCAATTATCAAGCGCGCAACAATCTCAAAGCTATGAAAGAAGGAGATCTGGTATTATTTTATCATAGCAATGAGGGTAAAAATGTTGTAGGTATAGCCAAAGTGGTAAAGGAGTTTTATCAAGACCCAACAACGGATGATGCGAACTGGGTAGTAGTGGATTTAGCTCCTGTAGCATCTCTGAAAAACCCGGTAAGCCTTGAACAGATTAAAGCAGAAGAAAGCCTGAAAGATATTTCGTTAGTTAGACAAGGTCGATTATCTGTAATGCCATTAAAAGCTGAAGAGTTTGATAAGATTTTAGAAATGGGAAGCTGATTGCCATAGCAGATTTATACCCTCATGGCTGCCACTTCTGAATGGTCTTTAATGTATTTATCTGCTTTTAGATCAATGAATTCTTTCGAATTAGATTTTATTCGCTCTGGTATGTAGCCCCAAAAATAAATCAGTAGAAATAATTAAATAACTAGCTTGTAAAATACGCTAGAACAACCTTTATATTTCCAAACACATTGGCTTCAATGATCATTGTATGAAATGTCCTAAAACAAATTGAAATATGGCAAAAACATTAGACAAAATATTAGTTGTTGACTTAGAAGCTACATGTTGGCAAGGTCCGAATCCTTCTGATATGGAAAATGACATCATTGAGATTGGAGTTTGTCTACTTGATGTAAATACAGGTGAAATCTCTATGAACAGAGGGATTTTGGTCAAACCAGAACGTTCTGTAATTAGCTCATTTTGCACTGAACTTACTACTATTACTTCTGAAATGATAGAAAATGAAGGCATCAGTTTTAAAGAAGCATGTCGCATTTTAAAGAAAGAGTATTTATCCCAAAGTAGAGCCTGGGCCAGTTTTGGTGCTTATGATTTAAAGCAGTTTCAACGTCAATGTAATGAACTCGGAATTGGATATCCTTTTGGGCCTTCTCATATTAATGTTAAAACTTTGTTTGCATTGAAAAAGAAATTAGGGCATGAACAGGGAATGGCTGGTGCATTAGGCATATTAGAAATTCCATTAGAAGGAACTCATCATAGAGGAGTTGATGACGCAAAAAATATAGCTAAAATCTTAAACTGGATTTTGCAATAATAAAATAACAGATACTAACTAGAAGATATACCCGGAATCTCTCCTTGTTTTAAGGATGAATGGGATAGAAAAATATAATCGAAAATATATCATTAGCTTATTCAAATAAAGTTTACACAGGTGTCGGCAATAAGTACCATGACCTAATGAGTAATGGTGGTATATGCGAAATTTATGTTAATGGAAACGTACAATCATTTAACAGTTCTACTGAATAAAAACAGCGTTTCCCATAAAATAGTATATATGAGTGTAATACAAAATTATAAAATTAACTTCTTCAAGCGGGACATACTCAACCGAATTTATTTTGGTATGAATTCAAGTAGTAACTTATTAGATCAGTTTATAACTGATGATCAAAAAATTGAAGATGTAATTGAGACATTGGAAGCTTTAATTGCTCTAAAGAATGGCGAAATAAGTAAAATGGACTATTCTTCTCAATCTCTAGTAACTATAGTAGCAAATGCAAATAACGCTGCAATTTATGATCGTCCAGATTATACTTCGAACTCACCCCAATTCTCGATTTCAACACAAGATTTAATAATTATTGTCGAAGCTTGGAAAGATTACATCGTGAAAAATTATGAGAAATAGAATAAATTCCTAATCAATACATAAAATAAAGATGTAATACTTAGAAAAGATGAGAGATATATTTATACTGGTTATAACTTCATAGTAAATAAATATTTAACTATATTACTTGAAAAGGCTCTGCTTTTATGTATTTCTTAGTTAAGAGCAGGCCAACACTCATAATCAAACTTGAACCCAAAACGACCATAAATAGAAATGCTGTACCTACTTCCGGTATTTTAAGTGCTGGTGGCAGGTTAAAGTATAGTAAGATACTAATCAACCCCCTCGGACCAATAAAGACCTCTGCTCCGCTGTTTTCTTTCCTGAAAAGCTTAAGGTATACAAACCTGATGATAAATATTGATGCCAGCATAATCAATCCGTTTGCAATCACAACCTGATCATTCAGCGCATAAATATTCATGGTAAACCCAAAAATTACAAAGAAGAACGTACGGATGATAAAAGCACTTTCTGCAGAAAGCTGGTATAGCTGTGTTAAATCATTCGACAGGTTTTTATAAATGAATTTACTTCTAAACCAGGCATGTTTAATGGTATCTGCATTATTAAGAAACAAGCCAAAAGAAAGAATCAGAATTAAAGAAGATAAATGATAAGATTGTCCGATTGCATACACCATGATCAGAATAGAAATGATCAAAAAGAATTTGATATGATGCGAAATCTTACCCATGATATAAAGTAACAGGATACAGGAAATTGCCGATACAATAATGATTAAAGTAGTGCTCATGGCAAGCCCTGTAAAAGAAGAAATTGATACTTGTGGATTAGTGATCGCAAAATTAAATAAGATGATCCCTAGAATATCCGAAAAAGAAGATTCGTAAATGATATATTCTTTGCCTTTTTTGTTCAATGCTCCGGCAGAAGGGATAGCAATAGCGGAACTGATTACACTAAAAGGAATAGCATTGGCAAAGCAGATATAAAGGTCTTTTCCGCTAATCTGATAAATAATAAAGGTAATTGCTGATACGGTAGCAATAAGAATAAAAAAAGCTGATAAAAAGGCTCCCTTTATCAGCTTGTTCTTTTCCCGCTCGTATTTGAGCTCTAATGAACCCTCAAAAACAATCAAAATTAAACCTACTGTTCCAAGCGTAGGTAATATGGTCAGGAAATCAAAAGTATGCAATTGAAGGTTGTCTACCAGCACGCGCAAACCAATGCCTAAAAGCAAGAGTAACAGTACGGATGGCAATTTAGTTTTGCTG
The DNA here is from genome assembly GCA_029202485.1 of Candidatus Pedobacter colombiensis. Classification (NCBI taxonomy): domain Bacteria; kingdom Pseudomonadati; phylum Bacteroidota; class Sphingobacteriia; order Sphingobacteriales; family Sphingobacteriaceae; genus Pedobacter; species Candidatus Pedobacter colombiensis. Next base: position 1,099,521 of record CP119313.1, read on the forward strand.
GCAACTAGGTCAAACAAATAGGAGAAGATAACCAGTCCGCTTAAAATAATGAGTGTAGTGTAAGTGGTCATGTGCTCCTAAAGTAGCAATTATTCTGGAAAAAAGAGGGCTTTCAGCTCTTTAGCATCATTAGGCTTCATTTTACCACCTAAGATTAATCGCAGTTGTCTTCTTCTTAATGCACCGGCAAACAACTCTTTTTCTTCCTCAGTTTCCGGTAACAGTTCCGGAACGGGGATAGTTCTGCCACTTTGGTCTACCGCAACAAAAGTATAATAAGCTTCGTTTGATTTCGCTCTGCTACCTGATGGGATATTCTCGGCCCATACATCCAGTCTTACTTCAACCGAAGTGTTAAATGCGCGTGTTACTTTAGCCTCAATGGTAATTACATCACCAAGTTTAATAGGTTGCTTAAATGAAACATTATCAACCGATGCCGTAACAACAATACGGTTACAGTGTTTCTGGGCAGAAATGGCCGCTGCAATGTCCATCCAGTGTAGCAATCTGCCTCCCATTAAATTGTTAAGGGTGTTTGTGTCGTTTGGTAATACCAACTCATTCATTATGGTGAAAGAGTCCTTTGGGCTTTTTATTTTTGTACTCATAATTTCTGCAAAAGTAATTAAAAATGGACAGACATCCGCGGAAAGGATGAATAGGGATCTATTTTCTTAGGGTATTTACGCTGCTGTAGCCAATCAGCTCTTCCCATCTGGCACCTGGTTTTCTGTAGTAAGCAAATACCTGGTAAGTATTGGCTGTTTCAAAATATGAACCTTCAAAAATAGCCAGATCAGTTTTGCCAGTCGCCTTATCCAGCCAAACGTATTTGTAATCATATAAGCCTTGCTTCAGTAAAACCTTTCCGTAAAACCTTCTTTTAGAAGGTTCGAAAGTCATTTTACTGCTTTCATCCATCACATAATTGTTGAAGCGGCCTATTACGTAAGCATCGCCACTGGAGCTGGGTGGAGTTGCATTCAGGGTAAAGTATACATTGGCATAGTCGGCATCAGTATTGTTATCTCTGCCTTCGGTATTGCGGATAAAAAAATTACCATTCTCGTCAACCTGATTAGTGTACTTAGGTTTATTGGCATTTACATCCTGAAACAATACCACATCAATCACTGTATCTCTGATGATATTCTGTACATTCTCCGCTTTAAAACGCAAGCTGCGGATATCAAATTTTCTAAATTCATTTCCTGCAGTAAAATTGTTAGCCGTAAGTTCATTGTATACCAATGAGCCCGGTCTGATAAAAGTAGGTTTAGTATTTAAAATGGCAGTTTGAGGAATGCCATTTTGCATTACTATTGCCTTCAAATCTGTATATGGGTTTTGTATAGGCGTTTTATGGAAGATGGTAAAATTAATCTTCTGATTGCTGAAACGTAGGGGAACCTGCGAGCTTGGGGTAACTTCTATACCTACATCAACCAGGTTTTCTACCACATAAAAACGCTGAGAGATTACAGGTTTTTGTTGGTTACCATCCTCGTAAACTTTTAACAGGTAATTGCCCGAAATTTTAGGTTTAATCTGGTAATTAGGTAAGGAAAGCTGGTAATGCGTATATTTTTGAAGCGTATTAAAAGAATATTTGTAATCGTTTATCCGGTCTTCCGAAATGCCATCCAGGTAATCGATGGGGGAGAGACGGGATGACTTCCAATCCGATGTGCAATGCTCTACTGTATACCAGTATATTTTGCTGCCCCCATTCAAGTCATCAAAAGAGAAAGCCAGCTGTTCATTTGATTTCAAGGTAATAACAGGGATGGATTGTTCTTTTTTAGCGTTGTAACACTGCACAGTTTTGATTTGTGGCAAGTATACTTTATTGTCATAAACAAATTGCTGGTTTTGTGCCTCTGCAGTTTGAATGCTGCATATCAGCAAAAAGAACAATCCTATCCGTTTTATCATTTATTTGTTTTCTAATTCCATAATTTGTGAAGCTAGATCTTCCCAGTTTTTCTGGGCATTGTCCAGCAACAATTTAGCTGTAGCATATTCTTTATTGGCTTCAGCTAATTTACCAGAATTTGAGTAAACATCCTCATCAGCAATTTTTGCCTCAATGGTTTTTACACTATGTTCAAAAGCAGCAATTTCCTGCTCTGATTTTTGCAATTGATCATTTAGTTTTTTGAGCTGTTGCTGAATGTTTGGAGCTGCTTTTTCCACAACCTTAGGTTTTACCTCTTTCTCCTGTTTTACAGGGATGCTGGTAGCAACAGGTTGCGGTCTTTTGGCATTCCATTCTTCATACTCTGCGTAAGTACCAGGGTATTCTTTAATGTCTTTATCCTCAATAAACCAGATCTTATTGGCGACATTATCCAGGAAATACCTATCGTGAGATACCGCAATAAATGTGCCTTCATACTGTTGTAAAGCCTGGATCAGGATGTTTACAGATTGTATGTCCAGGTGGTTGGTAGGCTCATCCAGAATCAGGAAGTTAGAGTCTGTTGTTAAAGACTTTGCCAATGCAACCCTCGATTTTTCTCCTCCTGAAAGGACCCTGATTTTTTTGAAAACATCATCACCCGTAAACAAGAAACAGCCTAATATACCACGAAGTTCTGTATCAGTATGCTTAGGCGCAAAAGCCTGTAGTTCTTCTAAAATGGTATTATCAAGGTGTAAGGATTCTAACTGATGCTGTGCAAAGAAGGTAGTGGTTACATTGTGACCTGTTTCGCATTTCCCTTTAAATCCTTCAGCTCCGGCAATAATTCTTAATAGAGTCGATTTACCTTTACCGTTGGCACCGATTAAAGCAATTTTGTCGCCTTTTTCAATCACGCCTTCAGCATTTTCCAGGATTTCTACATTAGGATAGCTCTTGTAGGCTTCTTCAATGCGTACAACGTGACGCCCTGAAGGCTTAGAGAATTTAAACTGGAAGTTAACTGTTGGGTTATCATCATCTACATCCTCAACACGTTCCAGTCTATCCAAAGCTTTCATGCGTGATTGCGCCATTTTGGCCTTCGACGCTTTAGCCTTAAAGCGCTCAATTAAACGCTCTTCCTGTTTGATTTTAGCCTGCTGATTTTTAAATTCTCCTTTTTGGATTTCACCTCTCAATGCCTTTTCTTCCAAATAGTAAGTGTAGTTACCGGCATAAGGAGTTAATTTACCTTTACGCGATTCTACAATTTTATTGACCACTTTATCTAAAAAGTACCTATCGTGAGAAACGATTACAATGGCACCTTCAAAGCCAAGCAGGTAAGTTTCCAGCCATTTGATGGAAGGTAAATCCATGTGGTTGGTAGGCTCATCCAACAATAGAATATCAGGGGTTTGTAAAAGGATTTTTGCAAGCATTACCCGCATCCGCCAACCTCCAGAAAAGGTGTTTAGCGGTCTTAGTTGGTCCTGGGTACTAAAACCCAAACCAGCCAAAATCTCATTCGCCCTATATTCGATATTATATCCATCTAAAGCTTCAAATTCCTGTTGCTTGTCGCTCAGTTTATTTAAAACTTCTTCAGAATAATCTGTTTCAATTTTTTTTAATAGCTCTTCAATTTCATCATGCAATTGGTTTTGGCGCTCAAAAGCCTCCATTGCCACATGTAAAATACTATGGTGTGAATCGTAAGAAAGTAAATCCTGATTCAGATACCCGATTTTCAGGTCTTTCGACATAGAAATCGAACCCGAAGAAGGTGCGTATTCGCCAACAATTATTTTTAGTAAGGTAGATTTTCCCGTTCCATTGGCACCAATAAGTCCAATTCTCTCCCCTGGTTTAATGTGCCAGTCTGCTTCATCGTATAATGCCCTAGAGCCCAGCAGGAATGTTAAGTCGTTTATAGAAATCATTTGGCTGCAAAAGTACAACTTTACGGCCAATTTTGTGGGAATTTAGCAGGGGTGGAAGCGGATTTATGCCATTTTTTTGCCATAGCTGTGAAATATTGTCCAAAAACATGGAAGCTGTACTTTTGTGATACATCAAAACGTTCCTTATCTTCGCGCCATGTATCAATTAATTAAGCCTATATTTTTCCAGTTTGATCCCGAGAAAGTACATCATTTTGTTGTAAAAAGGTTGAAATGGTTTAATGATCATTTTCCACTTGGGAAAACCATTTTACGCAGCAGCTTTGATGTCAATATTAAAGGTTTGGAACGTGAAGTTTTTGGGATTAAATTTAAAAATCCTGTAGGACTGGCAGCTGGTTTTGATAAAAATGGCGAATACATAGAGGCGTTAAGTAATCTGGGATTTGGATTTATAGAGGTGGGTACCGTAACCCCGTTGCCACAACCCGGTAATGATAAGCCAAGGATGTTTCGCCTGGAAGAAGATAGCGCGCTGATCAACAGGATGGGTTTCAATAATAAAGGTGTGGATACTCTTGCCGAGAGGTTAAGACTTTTAAGAAGTAAACATAGCGATATTGTTGTAGGTGGTAACATAGGTAAAAATAAAAATACTCCAAATGAAGATGCTGTAAGCGATTACATTAAATGCTTTGATCGTTTGTTTGGTGTAGTAGATTATTTTGTGGTAAATGTGAGTTCTCCGAATACACCTGGATTGAGGGAGCTGCAGGAAAAAGAGCCACTGATGAACCTTTTAAATACACTGCAACAACGGAATAAGAAAAACGATACATCACGACCTATACTGTTAAAGATAGCGCCGGATCTGACCAATGAGCAATTGGATGATATTGTAGAGATTGTAATGCAAACTGGAATTGCCGGAGTTATTGCTACCAATACCACTATTGACAAGAGTGGCTTAAAAACATCAGAAAAGATAACCAGCGAAGCAGGAGGTTTAAGTGGTAAGCCTTTAACTGTGCGCTCTACAGAGGTAATCAAGTATTTGTCAGATAAATCGAATAAAGCTTTCCCTATTATAGGGGTAGGAGGTATTCACTCTCCAAAAGATGCACAAGATAAGTTGGATGCAGGTGCGTCGTTGGTTCAATTGTATACGGGTTTCATTTATGAAGGTCCTGGCATAGTTAAAAAGATCTGTAAGGAGTTGGTAAAGTAATGACCAATTTCAAAAAGTATGATCAATAAAAAAACTCATCTGTTTTGCAGATGAGTTTTTTTGTGCATTTGTAAAAGAAAGTTATGCTTTTGCAGTAAGTTGAGCTAAAACAGCGTTGTTTTTAGCCAACTGATCTTTACTAGATTGTTTTGATCTGCTGCCTAACTCAATGTTAGTAGCTAATTTTAAGAATTTCACATCTAATTTTGCGAAAGTTTTATTTCTTCTGTCTTTTCTTTTTAATCTGGTAACTGCCATGTCAATCTTTTTTTATTTATTAATAAATCTGGAGGTCGAGAGCGGATTCGAACCGCTGTAGGAGGTTTTGCAGACCTCTGCCTAGCCACTCGGCCACTCGACCTGTTGAAATTCAGGTTGCAAAAATAGTAATTATATATTAGGATGCAATTTATTTCTGCAAATTTCTACTAATATCTGCGCACAATATTGCAGCAGATATCGCAACGTTCAAAGACTCAGCGCCTCCAGTGCGCGGAATGGTTACCGGATTTGTGATTAATTTTATCACTTCAGGCGTGATTCCCTGTCCTTCGTTGCCCAAAATCACTAATCCTTCGTTACCCCAATCCGTTTTATACATGCTTTTTCCGTCTAAAACCGCCCCGAATATTGGCAACTTAATATTTTTTAGTACCATTGAGAGCTCTTCATAATAAATATTTACCCTGCTTAAGGAACCCATGGTTGCCTGTACCGTTTTAGGGTTGTAAACTTCAACGCAATTATTTGAGCAGATGATTTGCTTAAAACCAAACCAATCCGCGGTACGGATAATAGTGCCCATATTTCCGGGGTCCTGAACACCATCCAATACCAAAGTAAAGGAGTTTTTTAAGTCGGCCAGGTTTAATAGCGGGGGCTTAGGGATATTTACCAGGGCTAGTATTCCTTGTGGAGTTTGTAAGGCACTAATCTTATCGAGTTCAGCGTTGTTTACTTCAAATAACTTTATATTTGTTGGTAAATTAGGCAGCAAAGCGTGGTGTTGTGCCAGGTAATAAATACTGTGTATCTGGTAATTGGATTGAATGAATTCTTCAATAGATTTTATTCCTTCAATGATAAATATTCCGTTTTCTTTGCGGTACTTTTTTTGATGTAACGATTTTATAAAACTTATCTGAGATTTTGAAAGCATACCACGATTATAAAAAAAATGTTCTGTTTCGTGCAATATTACTATTTATTATTGTTTTTGTTACAGCATGTTCATCAACAAAATACATTGCCGACTACCAATCTATTGTAAAAAAGGTAGAGATAGAGCACATTCCAAAAGCATTTCAAGAAGAAGCATTTAATTATATACAAAAGGATATCAGGCCCACATCTAAGCTGGGTGTCAATGTTTTGATTTATAATATTTTTAATACTAAAGATGGCCGCTATAAAACGAGCAATATTAAGCCTTTGGGATCGCCACCCCCAATTTTAGACAGTACACTGGTTGAAATTTCACGTAGTCAGATTGAAAAATACCTGATGAGTAAGGGGTATTTTAATGCAAAAGTTAAGTCTGATATAAAGGTGAAAAAGAAGCGTGCCGAAGTTTTTTTTGAAGCAGATCCCGGAGCAGTGTTTTCTGTGAATAAGATCATCTACGAAATTCCTGATGAGAAAATTAAGGAATTGTATTTATCTCAAAAGGAAGCGTATAGTCATTTGAGAGAAGGAAAGCGTTATGATGATGACTCCCTGGCCTATGAACGGGACCAAGTTTACCTGATGATGAAGCAAAAAGGATATTTCGATTTTTCGCGTCCATACATCAAATTTTCGGTAGACTCTAACTTAAATGCCAATAAAGCTAATGTTACTATGATTATAGATAATCCTATAGATAAGCCAAGGCACTTACAATACAATTTGGGAGAGGCAAATATTATTATTGCGCCAAATGCTGATGGTTTTCCCCGGGATTCTACTATAAAAATGAACGATAAAATTTATAGGGGGGTAAGGTTTACCGATATGTCCGGGAAATTTAGAAGAAATCCGATTACCAGATATAATTTTTTGCAACCGGGACAACAGTATGATATCGGGAATGAGAACTTAACGTACGATCGTTTATATGAGTTGAATGTTTTAAAGAATGTTAAGATTGAATACAATAAACCTAAGGATAGTGCGAACACCGTAGATCCGGTAATTCAGTTGATCCCGCAAAAGATCATGAGCAATAGGATTGAAGGTGAAGTGCCATTTAACGGTGGTACTGTTGGTTTTACCTTGAGTAATACTTATACTAATAATAACCTCTTTAGAGGGGCAGAAAAGTTTGAGTTTCAAATAAAAGGTGGTTTACAAGCCTGGTTGGGACAGGGCAATGTTTTTAGCGAGGTTTATCAGCGTGATTTTTCGGTGAGTACAAATTTAACTGTCCCACGCTTGATGATTCCTTTTACACGATCTAAACCAAATCGTGGTGGTATGCCACACACAATTTTCTCTGCAAGTTATGTTTACGCTTTACAGAAGGGCTTCTTCCAGCGTAAGGTGCTTCTTACTTCAGTTGCTTATGAGTTTCGTGAAACCAGATCTAAATTTCATACAATAACACCATTAAACTTTGAGTACCGTTTTGGTGGTTTACTTTTTGATAAGAATGATTCCACAAATGTGAACTTTCCCATAATCAACGATAATTTAATAAACCTGTTTTTATTGGAAAGGAAGAACGTAACATTGGGTATCAAATATGCTTATACTTTGAATGCCGAAAAGCTACTTAGCAATGGAAGTTTTGTTTATTTCAGAGGAGACATAGATCTCGCAGGTAACATGCTGCAAGGCTTAACAAAATTGTTTCATACTAAGCTGGATTCGCTTGGCTCTTCAACAATATTTGGTGTTCCATTTAATCAGTATGTACGACCAGAGATAGATCTGCGCTGGTATAAAGGGCTAGGTGGTGATAAGCAATTTGTAGCCAGGATAAATGCTGGAATTGCTTATCCTTATGGCAATTCCATAGCAACAGGTATTCCGTTCGAAAAATTGTTTTACGCAGGTGGATCGAGTGGCGTAAGAGCATGGCAGGCCAGAACTTTAGGGCCGGGAAATTACAATAGAGGGATAGCAATTACAGATGAAAACCAGCGTAAGATACTTTATGGCTTTGACCAGACTGGAGAGCTGCATATTGAGGCAAATCTGGAGTATAGGTATAAACTGTTAAATAAATTTTTTGGTGCTAAACTTAAAGGTGCTATTTTTTTAGATGCCGGGAATGTCTGGAATGTTGTAAGTGGCTCACAGGCATCACGGTTTGATTTTAAATCATTGGGTAACCAGATTGCTTTGGGTACAGGTACCGGTTTTAGGTACGATGTGCAGTATTTTGTATTTAGGTTTGATGTGGGGTTAAAGCTTAAAGACCCCCAATTTACAGGTTCCGATCAATGGGTAATCACCAAATTCCTGACTGGTGGGAAAGCCTTTAGAAGTGCATTTGATGCAGCCAACACTCCAGATACCTATCGTTTTATACAATACAACTTTGGTATAGGAATGCCTTTCTAAAATATCCTTTTTAATCCATCAAATATAGTTTCAAAAAAGGTCGACAGATTTAGTCCGTTACTATGATTGAAATAAATATAGATAATCAAAAGAATCACTGCTATAACGATAAATTTTCTAAAAGCAAAGGCAAAAAATATAATCAGAACTGGGATAATGATTAGCCACATACTGTTGATGGCATAAGGACTTAGGTCGCCATCTTTTTTATAAACATATAGCAACTTACTGTGTGTGCCGGTATCATTTTGATGCTTGATGTATACAAATGCAGAACGTTCCAGTTGTAAAGGCAGGATAGCCACACCATCATGAAAGTTTACAGATTGGGTAAATCCGCTTACTGTAAAAGTATAAGTGCCATTGATCTTTTCTAAAGGGTTGACTAAAGAATCAGCAGCTATAATTGCAAGTTTGCTGTTTTTGAGTAAGCTCTCCTTAACTATAAAATTATTAATGTCTGCTTTTTGGGCAAAGGCAGTGCCGCTGAATACCAAAAGGACAAGTAATAAATAAATTTGTCTCATTCTAAAGATCGTTTATTGTAAATTAAGTACCCCAAATGTAATAAAACACCATTTCTTTTTATGGGGTCATCGTATAAATTATAACTCAGGCTTATTGGGCCTAATGGTGTGTTGTAAACCAATCCGGCAGTGCCTGCATAGTGCCAATTGCTAAATGCAGTTTTGTGTGCTACACCCTGAAAACCAACTTTTTCAAACTCACGGTAGGGTAGAAAGAGATATCCCTCAACACGGAGATCTAAACTTTTTTTGATGCTATATACATTTTTAAGGCCTCCGGCAAGATAAGTGGTTGCCCTAAAGTTCTCCAAAAATATCGACCTGCTGTCTTGCAATGGATAAAATGCAGGTGCTGCCAATAAGGTTGAATAATAATTGCTGAAGAGTGGTTGACTGGAATATACTGCTTCGGCCTGATAGCCCAATGTGTATTTCCCAAACTTTAAAAAGTAGTTTTCTTCACTCATTTTAATGTTTATCCATTCTCTGAATTGTTTGTTTACCCCAACTTTTGGAGGTGCAAGCAAGTCTGCAGGTGCATTGATATTACCTGGGGTATAACTTTCACGACCTGCAAAATAATTAAAGCTTAACAGGAAATTACGACCTCTGTTGGCATACTGCTTACGATTAAGGGTATACTGCTCAAAGGATAAGCTAGATCTTGAGCCATTTAATATTGTTTTTTCCAGGACATTGCCAACGGAGAAGGTATTGTTTGGACTATAGTTATCAATGTTGTTGATAAAAGCAGAGCTCAGTGTGATCCGGGTGTTTCTATTCAATGGCATCCCCATTTTAAGGTCAATTTTCCTATCAGATTGCTCTATATAAGTGGGATGAGGATTTTCGATAAATATGGAGCTGGTCTCGTAATAATTAAAGTGATTGTAGGTAACATCTACACCTAGAAATAGAGGCAAACGCGATGGGAAATCTACGCGGGCGGTTACTTGTGCAGATTCATAAAAACGTCCGGAATAGAGGTTTACCCCAAAGGAATAAGCTTTCCTGTTCAGAATGCTGTACTGTACACCTAAAAAAACATTACTAATGGGTCTGCTTGAGATATTCCCACCAAAATCTATTTTTACACTTTTTTTTGGGTGGGCAACTATTTCAAAGTTATAAATGTCTGATACCGGATCATAAGATATTTTAGGGTAAATCGTTTCAAAAGTTTCATCCGCAACGAGTTTGTAATAGCCCTGCTTAATGTCATTCAGGTCAAAACCACCATGGTCTCTTTTAAAAAGCCGCTCTATATATTTTTTTTGCTGTGTATTTACACCGGTCACTGTTACATTGTTGAATATCAGATCAGGCTTTTTATTGTTAAAATCATTTCTTCTTGCCATTAGTTCATTAATGTTCACCCGTCTTTTTATTTTCTTTTTAATCTGCGCCATATTGGCAATCGTGGCATCGTATCCTTGCTTTATCAGAGCTTCTACGGGACTAAAATTACTTACGCTATATTCTTTAAGGTCGGGCTGGATATAAACGCCATTGCTGCCAATAAGCGTTGAATCTGATTTAGAAAGGAACATAAATATCATCAGCCTGTTCATTAATCTTTCATCGCTGTTTTTGGGATATTCATTATAGGTCTTGGAAGAAACATTGGCTCCAATCATAACATCAGGATTAAACTCCTTCTTCATAATGTCAGCCGGAAAATTATTGTAAAGTCCACCATCAAAAACATACTTGCCATCAAGTTTAATAGGACGGTATATCAGTGGGACAGCCATTGTAGCCCTTACGGCTTCGGCTAAACTACCTTTTTTTACGGTAATACTGGTTTGTGATAAGACATCAGAAACCATGCATCGGTAGGGAACAAAGAGGTTATCGAAATTATCTTTCGATATTGCTGATGCCTGCGAAAACAGTTCGAGTAATGCAAAGTTTAGCGGAATGTCATTTACAAGGTTAGATCTGAAATTTACCCTCAGACTTGTGTCCAGTAGTAGTTTTGCCGTTACAATTGAAGGGTTCAAAGGCTTTTTTTGAAAGAAGAAGCTGTAATCACTGCTATATCTACCACTAACCCAATCCTGAAATTCGGAGCTTAGCGCTACTTTCTCTATTTGGGCAGGAGAATACCCTGCAGCATACATAGCACCTACTATGCCACCCATAGAAGTGCCTGTGATGTAATCAATTGGGATATTGTTTTCTTCCAGTGCTTTTAAAGTCCCAATATGGGCAATACCTTTGGCACCGCCACCACTCAATACTAAACCCACTTTTTGAGCATGGCTATAAAATGTCAAAAAGGCCAGGATAATTGTTAGGAGTGTTTTTAATACAGTCACATCCTAAAAATAGGGAAATTAGTTCAGAATGAATATATTATAGGTTAATACCGTTGCAAAACTTATCCATAAAATATAGGGGATAAAGAGCAATCCCGCTATTTTATCGATTTTATAAAATATGATGGCATTAACGATAGCGATAAATAATAAAAATACGACTTCGAACACCGCTACTCCAATTTGATGTGAGTAAAAGAAAATAAAGGACCACATCAGGTTCAATAGCAATTGAATGAAATAGATGGCAATGGTTCGTGGAAAACGTTTAATTGTATCTCTTTTTTGCCATATCAGATAGGCTGATATACCTATTAGTATATAAAGCGCAGTCCATACCGGAGCAAAAATTTGGTTAGGGGGATTAAATGAGGGCTTGGCCAGAGTTACATACCAGGTTGAAACGGAGCTGGCTGTAAAAAAAGCACCCATTGCTCCAATAGCAAGTGGAATGGCAATATTGATGATCAGCGCAACGGGATTTAATTTCATTTAGTTTTTGTATCAGGGGTAATCAACATGCTAAAATTATAATATAAAACATCTCCTTTTTTCATCTGATGTTCACCGCTGTAGTTATCGGCCAGTATGGCTTTTCCTTTTTGCTCGATATGGATACCACCATGACCGTCATTAGCCCATGATAACGGAATCTGTTTGTGTTGGTTGTCTGTCAATTCAAATTGCAGACCTCCGGTAACATCGCCAACCCATACTTTGGCCTCTGCAGCCTTATCAGTGCTCCACTTCCAGTCTATTGCATCAGGTCTTAACTCTTCCTTTTGACCAAGGCCCTTAACAAACTTTGCAGCTTCTGGTGTAAAAGGAATATGCATACGGATATTGTCCAGATTGATGTCATTTAAAGCAGTTATTTTAACCGTGTAAGCCAATTTGCCATCAGCTTTAATCTGTCCATCTACATCCATACTCAAACTGTCGGATGTATTTTTCACTGTCCAGCTTACTTTTTCCGGTTTTTGCGATGTAAAGTTAAATGCTCCACTTTTCCATTTGATGTCCTTATGATTAGCAGCTTTAACTACATGAAAATGGATAGGTTCTGTAACCAGGTTAAATGAGGTTTGGATCATTGCGGGGAATCCATCTGCATTTATATCCAGTTGTTTGCCTGGCAGGGTAATGCTTTTTTCTTTTACAACAAGGGGTGCGTAAGCAGTTGTATTTTTTTGTGCATTTGCATTTTTAACAAGTAGCAAAACTACAAATAGGGCAATAGTTTGTTTCATCAGAAAAAGGTTGAATGATAATTTTTTAAAAGTATAACTTTTTAGGCATAATTTCACTGTTCAGGATTCAAGTTTACGTGTTAGGTAAACGATTTCCTTAATCGACTCGTCCATTTGGATGGCCGTATGTTTCACTCTTGCCAATAGTTCAAGGTTATCAGGGTCGCTGGGTTCCTTGATGTTGAAAAGTTCAACAAGCCCTAATAAGTTAGATACTGGTCCGCGAATTTGATGAGCCTGCACCCAGGCAATCTCCTTAAATTGTTTATTCTGACTCTCTATTTTTTGCTGATAATTCTTTTGGTCAGTAATGTCAACAAAGTAAATTGCCAATCCACTCTCTGTTGGGTAGGCATTTACGGCAAGCCACCGGGATATGACATTGTCAAACTCTTCAAAATGGACAGATACATGCTCGTCCATAGCTTTATGGTATTGCGTAAAAAAGTCCAATGTTAAAGATTGAGGAAAGGATTCCCAGAGGTTTTTGCCAAGTAGTTCATCTCTGGTTCGTTTTAATATTCTTTCAAATTCCTTGTTGATATAGGTAAATTCCCAATTTTTGTTAACAGTAAAAAAGCCGTCAGTAATACTTTCCAGTATGTCTTCTATTTCTCTTGCTTTTTCCTTAAGTACCTTTTCTGCTTTTATACTTCCATCAATATCAATAGCCATAACCAGTTTGCAGCTTTTGCCACCAAATAGTATCTGATGGGTATAAATGTGTACATAAAATGTTTCACCATTTTTACGCCTGTGGTGCCAGATTCCTGCATTTGAATAGGCATGGGGCAAGTCTTCATTTATCTTATAAAAAGCTTCCAGCTCCGACATCGGACGGATATCCTGAGCAGTAAGCTGAAGGAATTCATTTCTGTTGTATCCATATTGTTTTAAGGCAGAAGTATTGGCCTCTAAAAATTTAAAAGTATCTTTTTCATAAATATACATGGGACTTGGATTTTCCCTAAAAATGCGCATATAATTGTAGGAATTCTTTTTTCTTTCGATAGCCAGATTTATAGTCTTTTTTAACAATAATGGCTCTATCCATGATTTAAGCAACCAGTCGTCAGCTCCAGTTGGTAGAGTTTCTTCTGGCGAAGCAGCGGTGGTAATGATAATCAATGGAAGATCTGGCAGGTCGATACTTAGTTTTAGTACAAAGGGATCAAATGGTTCCATCATTTCGGTAATAAACAAGAGCACCTCGTAGTTAAAAGGGGCTTCCTGCAGATAAGCTGATCCTATAACTGTAGCCAGTTGTGATGGATGGTAACCGATACTTATAAGCTGTTTTTTGAGGGAATCATCATCAGTATTCTGATCATTTTCCCTAATAATTAGCACGTTTTGATAGAACATGACAAGTTATATTAACTCTCGTTGGATGATTACCTAATTTATTCAATTATATGCTGAGATCAAAATTTGTTCCGATTTATTATTGTTGATTTGAATTACAAACTATTTTTCATCATCTTAGAAGATAAAAGATAGATTATGAAGAAAATAATTGTATTGGCAATGGTTGCCGGAATGTTTGCAACCTCAACCGTTTTTGCACAACAGGATAAAAGCAAAAGAGCAAGTCCACCTGCATCGGTAAAAGAAACACTTAATTCTGGAACTACGGTTACTATTGACTACAGCCAGCCATCAGTAAAAGGCAGGACAATAGGTCAGGAAATTGCACCATTTGGTAAAGTATGGCGTACAGGTGCTAATGAGGCAACTTCATTTGAAGTTACTAAAGCTGTGAAAGTTGATGGGAAAGAGTTAGCAGCCGGTAAATATGGCTTGTATTCTATTCCAGGTGAAAAGGAATGGGTAATTATTTTTAATAAAAAGTGGAATCAGTCTGGTACTCAGTATGATGAAGCAGAAGATGCTTTACGTATAAAGGTTAAATCGGCTAAAGCAGCAGCATTTACAGAAAAAATGACCTTTACAGTTGATAAAGGAGGTAAAGTGGCCCTGATTTGGGGTGATATTTTAGTTCCTTTTACAGTAAAGTAATTTGATGTGGATTTTAAGTAAATGATCCATATATTTGCGCTCCTGTCTCCGTAGTTCAATGGATAGAATTTTGGTTTCCGGTACCAACGATATGAGTTCGAATCTCGTCGGGGACACCCTAGCGGATTGAAGCCTAATATTAGGTCTCAATCCGCTTTTTTTATTTCCTAATTCGTTGTTAATCTGATAAATAAGAGAAGCTGTTTCATTCAGTTTAGGAGTTCGATGTTTTCCGTCATAAAAAGTCCACTTCTCATAAAATATCGAACTCAAGATAATACGTTTACCTTCAATATCTGCGTTTAAATATAAAATATCAAGCTTTTTAAGGTTTTCCAGTGCTCTATATATAATACCTAAAACATCAACCTCCGGTTTACCTTTAGTCTGCAATTCAGCCAAAGTAGCTTCCAGTTTTAGCAGCTTCTGATCCCCCTGAAGCTTAAGACTTGTATACTCTGATTCACTCAAAGTCCCGTTTAATAATAATTCCCTCGCCCTGTTTATTCTGTTGTGTTGATCGGTAATTTCAGCAATCAAGCTTTTACGATGTCCCTGAAAAGACACTGATTCTTCATTGTAGAGGTCATTCACAATTTCTGTAAACAATTCGGCAACACCATTTTTCGGAATAAACTGCTTTAAATATTCAACAAATGAAATGTTAACCACAGCAGCATTTGCCCGCCATTTACAGGGATGCTGACAATGATAGTAATGATGATGACCATATTTACCTTTTGAAGCGCTGCCAGTTACCCTTTTACTACAAAGCGGACACAATAGGAATCCACGTAAAGGTAATAACTCAAGTGATCTCACTTTTACGCCTATCGTACCATACGGCCCAAGGTTCTTTTTTCTGCCGTCCAACACATCCTGAACTTTATAAAACAGAGTTTGAGAAATGATCGCCTCATGTTGTCCGGGGACCACGTATGCAGCATCTTTTCCAAAAGCAGAAACCAATACCTTGCCACAATAAACCACATTTCGGATATTGCTCCAGAAGCCATTGATGTCACATTTAAGTCCTTTTGCTGCTGCTTGTCTCCAAATCTCCACAGTAGTATATTGTCTTTTTGCTAGTTCTTCGAATGCCCAGCGCATAATCTCTGCCTGCGGTTCATCTATAGCGATGTATTTATCTCCGTTTTCCTTTGTTTTGTTGAGGTAACCCGTTTTAGCTTTGCCCATCCATCGACCTTCTTTTCTTGCCTGGTGCATTCCATGTTTAACATTCAAAGACCGTCTGTCATTTTCAATTTCCGGTGCTGTAAGGTAGATGGCCAGCATCATCTTATTTTCAGGAACAGTCATATCAAGAGGCTGTTCAATAGCCTGTGGCTCTACGTTAAACCGCTTAAGTGTAGCGATCATTTGGTAAGCATCAGGTGCGTTTCTGCTAAACCTGTCCCATTTGACAAAAAGAATATAATCTGGACGTTTGGAGTTTAATCGTAAATTCTCGATTAGTTTTTTCCATTCCGGGCGGTTAAATGTTTTTGCGGAATAATCTTCATGGATGACTTTTCTGATGGCAATATCGTGTGCTTCACAATGTCTGCGTAATGCTTCTTCCTGCGACCTCGGTGAATATCCTTTTGCGGCCTGTTCGTCTGTACTGACCCTTATATATAAATCTGCGGTTTTCATATTATTCTAAACTTATTATGGAGATTTGATGTAAGGTTTGATTGCGATTTCGGCAAACTTATACATCAAATCCACTATTAACCGGGCTTGTTCCAAGCTAACCTGTGTACCATTTGCAGCAAGTAATTTCATCGCTTTTTCAGGTGTTACTTTTCTTTTTTTCTTTAACTTTTCCATTCTGCCTTTTTTAGGCAAAAATGTTGGCTCAAAACAATAGTCGTTAACACCATTATAACACAGTGTTGTTCTATTTTTTAACCTTTAATTTTTATATTTTATTCAATTGATAATGAGCAATGTGTTGAATTTGTAATTCATTTCAAAGGCTAATTGCGTTATTATTTTTCTATACATTTGGGCTTAGAATTAGATAAAATCTATGAGCTCAAGTTTATTGTGATGAGCACGATAAAAGTGCATTTTCGACGCTATACTTGCAACATGTATCTACCAATGCGCATCATTTTTAATGAGAAGGACTGTACCTACCTGATCATCACCAAGGGAATTACAAAAGAAACCAGTGCAATCCATATAAAACTGAATGATACGGAATATCAGCTTCTTTGTAATGCAAAAGGGGATTGGGATGCTGTTGATGCGACTGTGAGCGATCATTCCGGACTACTTAAAGCGATAGGCAGAAACATCAAACTTCGGTACCAGTTATAAAAGGATATGGGAATGATTTTCTTGGTGGGGGATGTCAAACAAAACTTTTATTCTTATTGGTAATTAACAATTTCATTGCTGAAGTAAGATTAGTTTATCGAATTTCTTTTGAGCTTCTTTGGTAACAGCGTCGCAATAAGCTATAGTTTCCTTTTTAAGTTGAATGTAGAACGGATGGTTCGGCTTTTTAAAATGGGTATCAAACCATTTTAACGCCTGGGTTTGGAATACTGGGGAAAACCCAGGTTTTATTTTCCTTATTTCAATTAGGTCATTGATTCCTTTTTTCCAGACGCTCATAAATGAATTTCGGTCAGAATGAGCAACCATCTCGACCATTCGTTTATCCCTTAATTGTGATGGCGTTGGTTTTACGATTTTATGTATGGTCGTTATTTCCTCTGCTATTGGTTCAGTTTGCAAAAGTGTCTGGGGTAAAGTGGAATAGATTTTTTCAAGAAGTTCAATGATCCGGTCTAGTTTTTCTTCCATCTTCATGATGTATTAGATTTTAAGGATAACAGTCGTTTTTGCGATTTTAGTTTAATTAAATGGAGTGAAAATAAAGCCTCCATCTATTTGAAACAGTATGCTTACTTATTGTAAATCCAATTCTTTAGGCTTTTGAATAACATCTGCCGTCCAACGATAACCCCTTACATTTTCCCAGCCATAGTCTTTCATGGCCTGCAAGGTGAGTTGCATAGCGGTTTCAATGTTCAGTGTCTTAACTTTTTGGATTACCCTTTTGGGTGGATATTTTTTTGTCCAGGCTAAGCCTTTTCCCGCGAATTGACGCTCGATGTCTGCTTCCATATCCTGGCTGAAGCCTACATAATATTTTCCTTCCTTTAGCAATAGTAAATAAGCACCATCTTTCTTTTTGCGGTGGAGGGCTTCCGGGGTTTGATCGTAGTGCAAATATTTGAAGGCGTAATTACCACCGCGGACATTTCGCCAGCCGTACCTGCTCATGTATTTCTGGGTAATTTCGTTTTCCATATCAAAAGGAACGCTTTCAAAATATTCCAGAACCTCAATCATTTGGTATTTCTTTGTCCATATAGCGCCGTTCCCGCTTTGGTGTGCTTTGATCCTTGCGTCAAAGTTTTGGCTGAAACCGATATAGTATTTATCTTCCTGGAGTTTCAGGACGTAGACCGTACCAGTGAGGTCTGATATTTCGGCTTCTATCAGGCCGATGCGTAAGGCAAGACTGTAAATGGCTTCTGGGTAGTTTTTGCGCTCGATTCTTTTCATGAATTCTATCGCATTACCGCCTGCGCCGCAACCAAAGCATTTGAATATCTGTTTCTCTGGGGAT
Organism: Candidatus Pedobacter colombiensis; assembly: GCA_029202485.1. Classification (NCBI taxonomy): domain Bacteria; kingdom Pseudomonadati; phylum Bacteroidota; class Sphingobacteriia; order Sphingobacteriales; family Sphingobacteriaceae; genus Pedobacter; species Candidatus Pedobacter colombiensis. Next base: position 1,117,877 of record CP119313.1, read on the forward strand.
ATGGTCATAGATGGTGTTTTTTCCTTATGAAACAGGCAAAGGGTTTTGTAATCCTTACCTACTTTTTTTAATTCGGTATAGCTGCCAACCAGTGCTACGATGTCGGTCTCGGCGAGGACTTCTTCAATAAATTCATCTGGTATCATAGGAGGGGATTTGAGGGTTAATACAAGTATGAACTACACAAGTTAGGCGTTTTTGGTTGGATTCTGAAATGGGGTTTGTGTGTTAAGGTTTTGTTTAATAGTTGTTTATGGGATGTTCTGGTTTTTTTGTTGTTTCAAGGTGCCAATCTGGCTCCTTGGAAAATGTAGTGATTGGGGACGTTTTATATCGGTTGGTTTTTACGCATGGTGTTGTGAATCGGTTTTCTTACCGGGAGTTTTACATCGAATAAGGTGAGGGGGTATTTGAGAGGCGTTAATTTTTTAGCTTTTTTGGGTTGGTTGGTTGGTTGGTTGGTTGGTTGGTTGGTTGGTTGGTTTTGTTTTTTACCGGAGGTTTGGCATTGGGTTAGGTGTGGGGGTATTTGAGAGGCATTAATTTTTATTTTTTGAATGGATGTTCATATCTAGAAAAAAGTAGAAATTTGAGCTAGACATTTTATTTTAAAAGGGCTGATTTTGAAATCTATAAAGGAAACACTTCATATTGATGGAACCGTTTGTTTGAAAAAGAGAACGGTCGCTAGTAAGGCTAAGATTGTTAAATATTGGGAAAATACAGTTTATCAGTATTTGGGTTGTGATATTGAAGTAGGTTTTCCAGGGTGCTGGGCTTGTGGGTTTGCTGGGTTCAAGGAGGAGGAGGAGGAAGTTGAGGTTTATGAGAATTGGAATAGGCAGGGTTATTTGGATAGGTGTCATATAGTTCCTAAGGCACATAGTGGATGTAATTGTGAGGCTAATCTGGTTTTATTGTGCCGGAAGTGTCATAGGGCAAGTCCTGACACGAGATCTGCTGAGTTGTTTGTAAGGTGGTTAAATGGAAGAAAGAGCTGGTGGGAATTAACTTATAAAGAGATTGCTGATGCTGCTTTGGAGTTAAACTTTTCTTTTGAGGATTTTGATCTTGATTTGGATGCTTATAAAGATGAATTTCAGCGGTATTTAAGGCTTAATGCTATTCCTGTGGGCGGTACCTTGGCCAGAACTACTTTTTTAGCTTGCCTAATTGAATTTAGGGAGCTTGTTCAGGGAGGATCTTCTTCAGGAAAGATTGTTTAAATGTTTTTTAGTTTTCCTTGTTTCAAGGTTTCAATTGGCTCTTTGAGCTATGTTTTATTCCGATTGATTGGGGCTTGTTTTTGTTTTTTGTCCGGGCGTTTAGCATTGCGATATTGAGGGGGTGTTTGAGAACATTAATTTTTAGTTTTTCTGGTCTTGTTCTTTTATTGATATCAATTGTTCTAAAATTTGTTGGGATTGAGGAACCATTAATATTCCATAGATTTTATTTATTACTTAAAGTCCATAACACCCTAATAAAGAAATTAATTATATTAGATGCTTGAAAAATTAGTGCTTGAAATACGATTGATTTTACCACATATATTTAAGCGGGTGTGTCTAAATGATATTCTTATGGAGTTATGCCAGCCAGGTCGTTACCCCAAGAGCATATCGGTATCTAAGTACAAAAAATATAAATTATTAATTTATTCAAGCTTATGCGTTAAGATCAACTATCAAATCATTGGTAGTTGATCTTAACGCATGGTTTTACGCTCATTATATGAAACAATCTCATTTAGTACCTGTAATCAACGATTTACTAACCCAATCCTCAATCGAAGTTAGAGATAAGGGAAAACTAAAGCTTTATGATGTTAATGTAATATCAGAAGATGTGTTTGCTCCGATTCTAAGCATCTTTTTTGATGTCAAATTAGAGAATTTAAATAAGGAAAAATCTAACTTTCCTGGTATAGATCTTTCTAGCCAAGAGCATGAAACCATTGGGGATAAAAAAAAGCGCGTTGCTTTCCAAATTACCTCAACTAACTCTATAGCTAAAATAAAGAAAACGCTACAGATGTACGTTAAGCATGAGCTTTACAAGGAATTTGATCGCGTATACATATATAATTTAGATGAAAAGCAGAGTTCTTATCAGGCTTCGTCCCTTAAAGAGGTTGAAGGTATAATTGATGGTAAATTTGAATTTGACCTTACAAACAATGTGCTTGATCGGACGGATTTGCAAGCCATGCTTGGCTCTGTTAAAGATATTTCTAAGATAGAGCGGATTCATCGCTTACTTGAGGATCAGTATGTTTATAAAAAGAAGAGTCTTCTTTCTTTGGAAATTTGGGAGCGCGATGGGAAATTAGGCTATGGATTCTCGAATCTTATTGATAGTATAGATGCTACTACTTACAGTACGTTGATTGAAAATGGGATATCGGGTGATGCCAAGGAGCTATTAAAAATTCTTTTTGAGCGTTACAACAGCTCATTTAGTGCGAACTACGAAAAGAATAAACCGTTAAATTATCCAAATCTTGGCTTTAATACCTATTTAAAGGCTGGATTTCAACAGCTTGAAGATTCTTACAAAGAGGTATCTGATTTAGTTCCTTCTGATCTTTCCTCTGAAGAGCTTATGAAGAGCATTTCTAGTTCTATTGATGGCCTTCGTAAAAATCTAAATGAAAGTGATTTTCCGCTAGTCAATGATCCTATTAATCATCCTGCTATTCAATTTGTTAAAGCCACTGCACAGGATATTTTAAAGGATTCAGGACTTGATCCGGAGATTATCCAATCGTTTATTAAGGATTACAATCAGCATATAGCAAATACGGTAAAGGAGGTTTTTGGTCCGGAGAATTATGCTCAGCATATTGAAACGACTAAGGAAATGTGGATCAGAGAGAATGAAAAAGAACTCCTTTTACATCAAAAAAACTTGAATTGTTTGGGCTTTGTTGATGGTGAAGAACTGGAATACCAGGAAGCTTTCGGTACTTGGGTAGATGTCAGGAATTATGGAATGCATTACGAGGAAGATGGGGATAATCGACATGATAGATCTTATGATTATAACAAAAACTTTAATAGGGTCAGAAGGGGAGAGGAGGATTTAAAACCGGTCTCTGAAATGATTGATGAGTATTTTTTAGCTAGCTCAAAAAAGGCAGATGATTATCTAAATAATATTTTATTTATGATTGCAGATTTTGGAAAAGGAAAAACCAGTTTTCTTAAAAATTATGCATCTAATTTAGCTCAGTCATATCTTAAGACCCATCAAGGGTTATTTCCTGTTTACTTAAACCTTAATCAATACGACCGATATAGCAACTCCCCTACACTTGGCATTATAGCTAACTATCTAGCTAAAGTCTTCAAAATCGATATCAAATCGGACTATTTCCGTAAGAAAGAATATATATTCCTTATCGATTCACTGGATGAAAGTGGAGAGTTATCTGAAAGTCATATTGATAGGGTAGTAAAGGATATTCTGGAAATACAAAATTTAGATAGTATAAATCAGAGAAAAAATAGGGTTGTGGTTGCAACCAGGCCGATTGCTAAAGGCTTGAAAGAACAGATAAGTAAATATCGTCCCCATGAGATAAGTTTCCCTGATAATAAAGGTGTTTATTCTGAAATCACAGAGAATTATATCTCTTTTTATGGATTCAAACAGACACAATTTGATCAGTACATTGAATTTGCACTAAAAAAGTTTATCGTTAATAAAAATATTCAAACAAAGACTTTCAGTGGCTTATCCAAGAAAATACTTCAGTCAGTTGAAAGCGGTAAACCAATTGCGCTCTACGAGACATTACTCAATGATGTTCTAAAAGCTAGTGAACTCAGTAGGCCAATCTTCGCGTACATGATTTATAAATTGATTTCATCCAATACTGATTTTATTGATCTTGGCAAGGTTGGGGTTTACATCTCATTTCTTAATCAGCTGACTAAGGAAGCCAAACATAAGGATGATATAGCTCATAAGGTGAACATAAGGGAGGAGTTTACCTATCGTAATGTGCTACATGCCTCGGCAATTTTATGGCAGTACAAAAGACATAGCAATGAGCAAATTTCACTGACAAAGGCAGATATTTGTAGAACTATCGATGAAAGTGAAATTGATAGGGATGATAGAATAGTTTTATCAAAATTTGATGATATAGCATCCATACATTTCCTTTCACACTCTTATTTAGGAGAGAAGGAAAATACACTTCATTTTCAGCATCAGTCATTTGCAGAGATCCTCTTGGCGGAATATTATCTTAAGGTTTTTATTAAATATGCCATTGATGACGATACCGATGTTGAGGAGGCGAGTATCAGACTAAATATAGGAATTCCGACTGATCAAACTGTCTTGTTCCTAAGAGGATTAATTACTTTACTTAGAGAGTGCGTAGAAGGTGATCCTAAAAATCCTTCAATTTATAATAAACGTGAGCTGCTTATACCGCTTTTGGCTTCTATTGCTATAAAAAAACACAATAAAAAGTTGTATTCAACCAGACTCAATATTACTTGGTTCGAAAACCACGAAGAGGACCTTTATCGATCAAATAAACTTAGCAGCAGAATCGTTCAAGATTTCCCGATCAAATTAGCTACGCTTGAAAAAATACAAAGGCTCTGTGAGAAAATTATTGAATCTCCAATGAATTATAGTCTTGGTGAATTTTCAAGCCAAACCATTCTCTATAAAAATGAATTAATGGCTACCTCCGGAAGAGTGATAAATGTGAATATAGAAAAATGGTTTGCGCTGTTGACTGGAAATTTGGTAGCAAATGATATAGCCAATCGTATTTTTTTTAATACCAATGTTAAATTCTGGCATCTATTTAGAATGATTAAGAACTGGAATTTTGAAAAAGGACTTATCTCTAACTGGGGAGGAGATTTATTTAAAGGGATAAATATGAAGGATAATAGAAATTTTGTCAGTTATTCTCACCTTGTCCTTAATCATATTGACTTTTCATATTCTTACTTCTGCTCGTTGGAAATCGAGGACTCGGCCCTTAGATCCTGCAATTTTTCAAATTCAACTTTTGATATGGTCAGGATACAATCATCTGATATACAAAATACAAGATTCGATAACATTATTTTGAAGGATGTAGAGTCGCCAGAGGATGACCCCTTCTTCTATGGACCTTTTAGTCTAATGTTCTGTTTTATAAGTCAAGGTGTGATGTTTCCCCGGAAATTAAATAATATTTTACAAGGAAATAGCTCCGGAATTAGCAATTTTGGAGCTGAAGTAGCACATGTTATAGAATATTCACATGTTTTTGAAGATTTTGAGCATATCAGAGGATTATTTAAGGTGCTTATGTCCAAAGGTGTATCCCGAACAGTTATATTGTCTGCTTTTGTATTTATTGAAGATCCAGAACCTGGCGAAGAGACAGAGCTGCAAAGCCTTAGCTCCATGTTCAAGAGTTTGATTACTAGTGTCTTTATGGAAGTCGAACAAGAAAAAAAAGATAAAATAATTCTTCCCGCTATTGTAGACCTGTCTGTAAATTAATATCCCAATTCCAAGTTGCTGTTATTGAACTTGTTAATTGTGAGCGGAATTGCTGAAATGACAATGTGTACTTTAATTGTTTTTAACACTATCCTATTATGATGTTAATAGATAGTTTGTAGATACTCAATCTTTGTTGGCATATATAAAATGTCATGCAGGAGTTCTACCAGATTACCCCACCTTTACCGCAATGGTTTTGGTGTTTAGGAGCGTCCAATTTTCTTCAAAAAATTGGAGCAAGCGGAAATTGGGCAGCAGCCCTATTTAGTCCCTCAAGCTGCCGCAATGAGGGTTTGACTTATACTCCGGGTATAAGTTACCTGCACAGCAGGTACAAAAAAGCAAAAAAAAGTATAAGTCCACTTATAAGCTAATGATATGGCTACAAGGGACAACTACACCAAATCACTACGCTTTTCCGTAGAAACAGATGCCAAATTGGGTAAGCTGGCCATAAAATATGGCTACAGCAAATTCCAGTTCTTTAACCAGATGGTAGAATACTTTCACCGTACCAAAAAAGACCCCACAGACATCAACGATGAACTGTTGAAACGCACCTTAAGCCGTAACCATGACGCTTACACCAGCTTCATTAAAACACAAGAAAAGGTATTACTGATCCCCATGCATCAAAGTGTAGAACGAATGATCCGTAACCAGGAGCAGATCGTAAAATACTTCAATGAGCAGGTATTAAACGCCAATAAGGAACTATTGAAACAGCAGCAGGGACAAAATCAGAAGACCAAAGAAACCGATAACCAGCTGAAGCAAATCATCGGTCACCTGCAAAGCCGTAAAAAACTAAAAGAACAATTCCTATACCTATTTGAGACCTATGTTAAAAGCAGAGAGAACCTGGGCACCTTCAAAACCAGGGAGCGTGAAGAGCTAACCACACAAACACGTAAACAAATCCAGGAATTATAAAATGTATATTAACATCACCGACAGCGAAAAATCCAATAATAAAGGGAGCAGCGGAGAACTGGTGCATTACCTGGATAAAGAATGCCGCTTATTTCCTGATCTGGAAAAGGAGCATTGGTTTAATGGCAATGCGATCCAAATCCCATCTTATGAAGTGAAAAATGCGATTGATCATAATATTGCTAAACTGGCTAAAACGGAGGCTAAATTTTTCCTGATCAACATTAGTCCCAGTCAAAAAGAAATCACTTACCTAAAAGAAAAGCATGGGGAGTTAAATAAAAAAGCCTTTAAAGCTTATGCGGTTAAGGTGATGGATGAATATGCCAGGAACTTTAACCGTCAGGGTATCAATTCCCATAAAGATCTGTTGTGGTTTGCCAAATTGGAGAACCACCGGTATTACAGTCATAAGGATAAAGAGGTAAAAAACGGAGAAAAGAAAGTTGGTCAATTGAAGGATGGTGAGCAGATGCACATTCAGATCATTGTCAGTAGGAAGGATATTAGCAATAAGCTCAAGTTAAGCCCGATGAATAAATCAAAGGGCAGGAATAAAACACATTCCAGAAAGATGGGGGAGTTTAACCGTTCTGCTTTTAAGCATTCCGGAGAACGGGTGTTTGATCAGCTATTTGGATTTGAAAGACCGCTTAACCAGACTTATAAATATGCCAATGTGCAAAAGAATGGATCACTGGAGCAGCAGCTGGACCTGCAGAAGGAAGTTGATAAGGAAATATCCGGCCAGAAGGAACATGAAATGATGCAAGTGGATACCAGTTTATTGGATGTACTGTTTATGAAAGCGGATTACGATCCGGTCAGCAGTTTTAAAAAGAAAAAGAAGCGCAGGAATTCACAAAACAACGATCAGCACTTAACATTATGAATACAGGAGAGGACGCACAAGGTTTACGCAAGATCATTGACCTGACCAGACTGATTAGTTTAGTCATTTTGGCGATTCATTTTTACCTGGTTTGTTATCAGGCATTTTTGGAATGGGGAATCATGTCAGCTATTACCGATAAATTGTTCAGCAATATCGGTAAGATTGGTCTATTTAAAAGTTTGTTGTTACCCAAGTTGGCGGCTTTGCTTTTTTTAGCGGTTTCACTGATTGGGGTAAAAGGGCGAAAAGATGAAAAACAGCAGGTTAAGCCGATTGCGGCTTATCTGATTACCGGAATACTGTTATACTTTATCAGTATACTATGTTTATATCTGCAAGCTTCAAATCAGCTGATTGCCAGTTTGTATATTGGGATTACGATGACTGGTTACCTGTTAATGCTTTCTGGCGGCACCTTACTCTCCAGGTTGATTAAAGCGAATCTGAATACCGATGTATTTAATTCAGATAATGAGACCTTTCCCCAGGAAGAGCGGTTCATTGAAAATGATTTTTCCTTTAATCTGCCGACCAAGTATAAGCTAAAAGGGGAGGTCAGGGATGGCTGGATCAACTGCGTGAATATGTGCAGAAGTCTGCTTGTGGCGGGATCAGGTGGTGCTGGTAAGACGTATTTCGTGATCCGGCATGTGATCGATCAGCACCTGGAAAAAGGGGCGGCCATGTTTGTCTATGATTTTAAATTTGATGATTTGACCAGACTGACTTATAACAAGCTGCTGAAATACCAGGGGAATTATAAAGTAAAGCCGGCCTTTTACCTGATTAACTTTGAGGATCTGGAGCGTACCCACCGCTGTAATCCACTGGATCCAGAAACGATGCAGGACATTAGTGATGCGACAGAGGCCAGCCGTACCATTATGCTGGGGTTGAACAAAGACTGGATTAAAAAGACAGGTGATTTTTTTGTGGAGAGTGGGATTAATTTTGTTACGGCGGTGATCTGGTATTTGCGGAAATATCAGGATGGTAAATATTGTACACTGCCCCATGTGATTGAGCTGATGCAAACTGAGTATGACATGCTGTTTGCAGTAATGGATGAACAGCAGGAGGTGAGGACATTAATCAATCCTTTTATTTCGGCTTTGAAGCGTAAGGCGGGACCGCAACTGGAGGGGCAGATCGCCTCGGCGAAGATCGGGCTGGCCAGGCTGGCTTCACCGGCTTTGTATTATGTGTTGAGTGGGAATGATTTTACGCTGGACATCAATAATCCCGATGCGCCGAAGGTGGTTTGTATGGGTAACAATCCGCAAAAAACGGATGTTTATGGTGCTGTTCTTTCCTTATATGTGAATACGATGCTCAAGCTGATCAATAAGAAAGGAAAGCTCAAGTCCAGTTTGATCTTTGATGAATATGCGACTTTATTTGCGAATTTAATTGCTACGATTAGTACCGGAAGAAGTCAGCTGATTTCCTGTACGCTTGGAATTCAGTCGATTGAGCAGCTAAAGAAGGAGTATGGGGCGGAGCAGGCGGAAATTATTGTTGGAATATGTGCCAATTTGATTTGCGGGCAGGTGAGCGGGGATAGTGCTAAAAAGTTTTCGGAGACTTTTGGTAAGATTATGCAGGACAGGCAGAGTATGAGTATCAATAGTTCTGACGTGTCGGTTTCTAAGTCTACGCAGATGGATTATGCGATCCCGGCTTCTAAGATTGCGACACTTTCTTCGGGGGAATTTGTGGGTATTGTTGCTGATAGTCCGGATCAGAGGATTGCTTTAAAGATGTTTCATGGGGAGATTCAGAATGATCATGAGGGTATTGCGCAGGAGGAGGCTGGGTTTGTGCCGATTCCTAAGGTTGCTCATGTGAGTTATGGGGATGTGATGGAGAATTATATTCGGATTAAGTATGAGGTGGAGACTTTGGTGAAATCGGAAGCTGAACGAATTTTGAAGAAGTATGGGAAGCCAGAGGAGGCTAAAATGGATGGCGATAAACCGGCTGGTGAGGGGCAGCAGGCCTTGGTGCTGTAGGTTGCTTTTGTTTTTTGTCTGGGCGTTTGGTGTGGGTTAGGTCTTGACTATTTCACATACTCTTTGCTAGCCTTTTGTCATTTTGAATTCCATCTTATATTTCTATTTTTTTCTGACCGTTACTATCAGCTACAATATTAAACTGTTTAGATGCCCATTCGAATTTCATATGTGCATTTGATCCAATTGGTAATTCTAATCCTTTTACTAAAATTTCTCTAAGCTTATGATAGTGGAAATAAGAGCTGCCTTCATCTTCGCCATATCGGTCATTGTAGTCGCTAAAATAATTAATATAGGAATTATTTTCATCCAAAGCTTTGCAGTTCTTTTTAATAAAATCTATCTCCCAGTCTTCGTACCCTTCATTTCCGATACCAGGAAAATGTTTTACTATATCTAACAGCTCATTATTAAACTTAATAATTGGTAATATTTCGTTTGCTTCAGTCTGATAGGCCTCAACAAAAGCACTGCCAAATAGGGTTGTACCATTATGAAACATATTTCCTGCTGTTATAGCGCCTCTGCATAAAAATCCATGTCGAATAAGTGTATGTATTGCTAAGGCACAATCTGAAATCATATAATAGATCCCCCCACGTTCCTGGATTAACCTAGAAATCACCAAACTATCTGACACTTGAACTATTTGCGTATCTGCTCCTAAGTACCTGTCAGCATTGATGTCATCCTCATCCTTAGGTCTTATAAAAGTATCTTTCAGTTCAGTTAAAGTATTTAGTATTCGTAAATATTCATCTTCATTATCATCGCTTTTATCGATAGCATTCTTGAATCCGAGAATATCAATGAATGCAACAACCCTTGTTTCGTATCCCATAGTGTATTTAGATCTTTAAGTGCGGTAATTTTAATTTAATAATACAGAAGCAAATTAGCATTATCTATCAAATAGGTCCTCAATAGCTGCTTGAAAGTCGTCACCTCTACCGGTCTCTCTTAAACTATGAAAGTGATCATCATCATCATCGTAATAATCATGATTTGACACAATCTCTTGCAATATGCCAGCTTCGTCTATGTCAAGATCGTTAGAAAAGGAGTCATAAAAGTCAGATAATCCACATTCATCAATAAAGGATATGTAATCATCCCAGAATCTGTCACTAATAATGGTTTCTGCACTTCCAGGAAAGCCATCATGGTAATGTTCTAAAATTTCCTGTGTTTTTGATGAAAAATCGATTTCTTTTTTGATCTCTTCAAAACAAAAAGAGATTGACTCTTCTACAACAGCTTTGTTTTCTTCAACTCTTATATAATCCTCTAAAATCTGATCATATAATTTGAAAATTAGAAGAACTTTTTTAAAATCATCGGTATCTCTGACGCCGGAATATAGCAAATTGATATAGCTATGCCAAGACTTCAAAATAAATCCCTTACAATTGGGAAGTATTATACAATATTCAATTAAAGTAGATAATTCTAAGAACTGATTATGAGCACTATCTTCCAGGAGTATTTCCCGTAAACACTCTAGAACAATGTTTTCAGTAACCTGATCTTTAAAATAGGTAACGTAAATATATCCTAAGTCATTGCAAAGCTTTTCGTGTGGTTTAGGAATTAATTGAGTAGCATTTTTTACAAATTCTGAATAGTATTTGTGTTTTTCTTGAATTGTAAGAATAATGCCGTCTTTTTTTTTAGGGTTAAAAAATGTGGTGAGTTGCTTTGTATACTTAATTCCACAAAAAATTCTCCATTTTTCTTTATGATTAGCTTTAATATAGTTTAATAAAAAATCTCCGACGGAAGGATTTATAAAACTAAAACTATTGATGCCTGTATCAGAGTCGATTGTGCTTTTTATGAGGCCATCCATAAGTTTTTTTATTGCTCCGTTAAAAGCATCATGTTCAAGTTTAAAACCATGGTGATCAATCTCAAATTTATATCTTTGATCAAAGGCAGTTTCTAATGTTGGCATATCGATGTTATATCCGCCTAAACTTAATAACGTTGTCAGTACAAATCGGTCAACATCATTTAGTTGCTTCTCATAAGCATCTTTCCATATTTCTTCGGGATTGTCAAGATTATGGAAGATAAAATCATGTAAATTTTTAATGCTGCTATTTTTGAAATTATGACTTTGAGTGATAAATTCAATTAGCCTGGGAGCATAATTTTTGTGTTCAATTATTTTTAAATAACTTTTATCCTTCATCATTACACTATAAAGCTCTTCTGTAATATTTGATTGAAAAAGATGATTATAAAGTATCTGTGCCTTATTGAGTAAATTGTAGTCATCAATTTTTAATTCATATTTAGAAATTGATGAAAGTTTCTGTCTTCTAAATTTATCATAAGCATAATTTGCTTGATTTAGGATTGTTGTCCTGGTAGTTAAAATTAAATACTTGTTTTTTAAGGCTTTTATTCGCTCTATGAAATTGACAACTACAGATTCTGTATTTTTTGGGTTTGTAAGTTCATATATATTAGATCCGAGGAAGTCATCAAAAAATATAATTTGTTTCTTTTCAGGATCTGGACTAATTAATTCCCCGGCATCTTTCAAAGTATCATCAACATGAATAAGTTCGAAGCCTTTTGCTAGAAGATTACATATTAGTAAATAAGCAATTGTGGTTTTGCCAACACCAGGATCTCCAGAAATGATTAAAAAATTATTCTCTTTAAGTTTATCGACAGCTTCCTCAAAGTTGCTGGTGTGAACGTATAGTCCAACTTTCTGAATGATTTTCTCTTGATAGAATTCTGATCTTCCTTTGATTCCGTTATGTAGTATTCTTTGCAAAACTGAAGTACTGGTAATCCATAGCTTATAGAATTTCTCTTCAATACTTTTATTCTGGCTTAATAAAGATGCGATTTGATCCGCCCCGTATATATCGTTAGAATTTTTTACAAGAGGACTTAACTCTTTGAGCAAGGTGTCAGTTTCAGAAGGATTTAAGCCTAGAGATGTTGCTATAATATACCGCTCTGGTTTTGGATCCAATTTTGCCATGTTTGGTTTTTCAACATGGATTAACTTATGTTTTAAATCTGAAAATTTAGAATTTGTATAATGCTTTGCCTGAATTACTATTTCATTGTTTTTTATTGCTGAGAACCTTAAGTCTATACCTTTATCCTTCCCTTTTTTAAAGTTTTGTAGTCTAACTCCTAGCTCTATTTCAAGGAGATCTTTACACAGCTCTTCAAATTCTTTATCATTAAGTACACTTAGGTTATAATTCATTTCTATGGCGTTAATTTTATGAAACCCGATTTTTTCCCTAATTGCTAAGTTATAATTTTTGTTGAAGAATAATAAGCCTTTAAAGTTCAGGTGCCAATGAGCCTGGCTCCTGAGATTTTCATCGCCTGTGCTTATGTTGAATCCAGTAGAGGAGGAATAAAGTCGAAACAGAATTAAAACTAAAATCCTTTAAGACAAAGTGAGCTGCCTATTGTATTGCTTAAGTATAAATCACTTCAAAGCTACCATAAGATGCCATTTCAGCCGAGTGGTGTACTCTGAGGTTGAGTTTCATTTTTTCAATTAACTCCTTGGCAAAAGTGATGCTGCTATGCAAATCATGCATGCCGCGGATTTCAATACCCCTGGCCAGCATTTTAAATTTTTGAGGGTCAAATTTTTCTATAAATTTTTGAAGATCGGTAGTGGTATTCGCTGCTGTTTTTTTCATAGGGTAGGTTTCTAATGGTAGATGTAGGGTAAATGCATTTGAATTGCTTTCACAAAACTAATGGTTTAATTTTAAAATACTAATATTTTTAGTAATTTATTTTTGAATTACCAATGTGTTTAGCCTAGCTTTGTAAGGTTAAAACATTGGGTGATGCAAAGAACAGGATATACACATGACGGCTATTTGTGGCAGCTGGAATACCGGGATACGCTTAAACTGCTGGAGGAAAAGATCATATTGTTTTTAAGGCTGAATGAAAAACTGCGCAATAATATTCAAAACAAAAGCCGTTTTGTCAGCAATAAGGTGGAGTTTGTTGAGTTTAACTTGCTGGAGTTTGCTGAGGGCTACAGGGCAAAGTTCATTGATCCGGATATGGAAAAGTATTGTCTCCGGTTTATGGAACTGCTAAAGCCTGTTTTGACTGGTTTTGTAAAGGAGATCGGTTATTCAGCAAATAGCTTCCGTTTTCGTTTTAGGTACGGAGGAAGGGTATTTGAGAAGGGTATGGGGATTACAATTCCAAAGGAATCCGGAGAGGAATAGGTTTTGGTATTTCTGGTCTAAACTAGGCTGGTACTCATGCCGTTTCATACAGATCTTGCAGTGCATCAAACCTGGCTTTGTAGGTAAAGTTTGCTTTTTCCAGTACACGTTTTGCAGCTATGTTTTTTCGGTTGACTACTGCGCCTATGCTTTCAATGCCTTGGTTTAGGATGGCATCTACTACTGCTGGCAGAATCTCGGTCATGATGTAGCATCCGGTAGCGGAGCTGCTGAGGTAGAATTCGATAAAGTAAGGGTAGGCTTTGATGTTGTAAAATTCCCTGGCCATTTCCGGGGAGATGATGTCAATCAGGCCAATGACTTTATCTAGTTTTTTGTCGTGGATAAAATGGATATGGTTTCTTCCAGAGTGTGAGCCCAATATCATGGTTTGAAGAAAAGTTTCTGCTTCTTTGAGATTGTTGATTCTTTTGGCTGGTAAGTATTTCAGGGTTCTGTCGTCGGAGAGGATGGTGTAAATATCTGCGACTAGCTGATCGTATTTTTGTAGGTCTTCTGAGCGGAAAGGGTGGATGAGCAGGTGATCATTTTCAAAAGCAATGGGTTTGAGCATATATAGTATCCGGTTTTTAAGGAAAATGCTTATTTACCTGAGTGCCTTTTCTGGCATAAAGTCCTTAGGAGACAATCCAAAATGATCTGCCAGTTTGTTAATGTGGTTCACATTGTATTTCGCTCTCTTATTTGGATTTTCAATGTTAGCAACAAAAGATTGTCCGACACCGATTACGAAACCAATGTCTGCCTGGTTAAGGCCATTATCCATCCTTAACTTTGTAACAAAATCTACGATATACTGCTCTATTGGTGTTAAAAGTGACTCTTTCATAAATCACCACTAAGCAATGCAAAAGATTTTTTGCATATATGACACAGGTGTCATATATTTGATTTATTGTAAACATAAGGTTAATGGATTAAAATAGTTGTGAATAAAATAAAGTTTCCTCATTAAGAGGTATTAATTCAAAGAGTCTCGTCGCGATAAGTTTGACAGCCATGACGCGAGGCAGTAAGAACTAATGCCCATATCAACTTAAAGTGTATATCTTTGCGCTTAAGACAGGTATGGGCCTTACTGTAAATCCATGTCTTGGCTGTCAACTAAGAAGCGGTGGTAAGTAGGGCCCTGCCTGTCTTACCATAAAACTAGGCTCGCATAAATCAGCGAGATATGAAAATTGATACATCAATCGATATCCATTCTATATTAGATTTTTTTGAAAATTTTTTAAAATTTCAAAAACGTCGGTTCCGCTATCGTTTTCGATCTTACCAAATGGTCAATTTCGAGAGTAGCGATTTTGTGAATTGACCACCCTTGGATAATTTCAAATAATAATTTGAATATTGCGTGATAATGTATTTTTAGGTAAATTTAAAATAGCTGTAATGCAGTGCATTAAGTTGGGAAAATGGGAAAAGCAATACATAGACTGATCAACGAAGCTGAACTCTTTGCAGGGGTAGCGATGGGTGATGAACATTGCTTTGAAGTAATCTATAATCACTATGCCCAGCGTCTGTTTCCTTTTGTAGATAAGAAGGTTCGTTCGCGGAGTCTGACCGAAGAAATCATTCAGGACATTTTTGTGCAGTTGTGGATCAACCGCCATTTGCTGGAGAATGTTCAGTACCCTACAACGTACCTTTTTAACATTGCAGCCAATAAGACCCTTGCCTATTTAAGGAAAATTTCCAATAACCAGAAGCTGGTAGATAAAATGGCTTCGGCTTTTCCGGATTATACCAATGAGACAGAGGAGCAACTGATAGTAGAGGAGAGCGCCAGGGTCATTGAGCTTGCGGTATCGCAATTACCGGAACAACGCCGCCTGATCTGGGAGCTGAGCCGCAATGAGGGGCTTAGCCATAAACAGATTGCAGAAAGGCTTGGAATTTCTTCAAGTACGGTGAACAATCAGCTTGGTCATGCGATGCAGCATGTACGTGAAGTGCTGGACAAACGCGCAAATCTGCTGACCTTATCAATAATTATTTTGCTGTCAGACAGCAAGTTGTGATTTATTTTTTTTACTGAATAGTTATACTTCCTTTTAGGATACTCTTATCCATAAACATTAGGATAATAATCAGTTAACAATAAATACATCATAATGGCCGAAAATCCATCTCATATTGAAATTTTATACCGCAGGTTCAGTAATGCGGAAGCCTCTGAAGAGGAAGTGAGGGAAATGTTTCGCTTGATAGCACGGCGACAAGATGATCCTGAGCTAATCAGTTTACTGGAAGCTGAACTGGAAATGAGCAATCTTGAAGATGATGAGCCTGAAAGAAGGGCGCTGGTATTGCGTAAGATCAAAAAAGTGATTGCAGTTATTGATGGTAAACCGGGAAGACCGGTAGGAAAAAGAAATTTTAAATGGCCGCTGATTATCGCTGCGGCTTCTGTAGTTGGGGTACTAAGTATCGGACTTTATTTTTATACCTCTCAGTGGAGATCGAATGTTCAGATAACAGAAATTGCTGATCAGGCTGGTATCAGGCCAGGTAAACAAGGAGCTACACTGATTTTGGCAAATGGAAAAAAAATTACACTGGCGGATGCACAAAACGGGGAGTTGGCTAAAGAGGCCGGGGTGGTAATTTCTAAAACTGCTGATGGCCAAGTAGTCTATGAGATCCTGAAACAAGTTCAGGATGACGCTAACAAAATGAATACATTAACCACTGCCAAAGGGGAAACCTACCAGTTACGCTTGCCTGATGGTTCTTTGGTATGGCTGAATGCAGCGTCAAGCCTGACTTATCCTGCCAGTCTCAATGAAGGCGGACTGCGGAAAGTAACACTTGAGGGGGAAGCATATTTTGAGATCGCGAAAGATAAGGCGCATCCCTTTGTAGTGGAAAGCAGAAAGCAGCGGGTAACGGTATTGGGGACCCATTTTAATGTAAATGCCTATGCAGATGAGCCGGTGATTAAAACGACTTTGCTGGAAGGAAGTGTGCGGGTTTCTGAGGGGACGGCAACGCAGTTACTTGTTCCCGGTTGTGAGGCGGTAAATGCTGCTGATGGTAAAATTGTACTGAACAGGGTGGATACGGAGCTGGCGGTGGCCTGGAAGGATAACAATTTTGTGTTTGCAAATGAGCGGATTGAAACGGTGATGAAAATGCTGGAACGCTGGTATGATGTGCAGGTGGTTTACCAGGGGGAAATGCCTCAGGAGAAATTTAGGGGAGCGGTTTCCCGCTTTGACAATATTGCCAAAGTGCTCAACATATTACAGTCTACGGGAAGTGTCCGGTTTAAAATTGAAGGGAAGAAAATTTACGTTTCAAAGTAATCAATTGAAATGTTCATATCATTAACGCTTTTATCTCCTATTGAAATAGAGTTAACAGGATTATTCATTTAAATGTAACAGGATGATAAAAGAAATACGAGTCTGATGTTAAAGCTTATGGGCTGGGGAAGTGGTTCATAAGAAAAACAAAACCGGGGATGTTTGCGCATTCCCGGTTTAATCCAGCTTCCGTTAAATAAATCAACTAAAGCTCAGCTGCCCAGAACTTCGAAGCAAAAGGCATGCTGATAAACTGAACAAGGCAAATGTATAAAAAGTATTCCATAAAACGTGGTGTACCAGAAAGGTGCATCCATAAAATCCTGCTAATTATGCGATTAACCACCGTCATATTGATAGCGTCCCTAATGCAAGTCAGCGCTGCTGGCCTTGCACAGAAAGTCACTTTGTCTAAATCCAATGCAGAGCTGGAGCTGGTTTTAAAAGAACTGCGCAGGCAAACGGGATTTAATTTTGTGTACACTGATTTACAAATCAGTAAGTCAAAACCTGTAAATATTAATGTAAAAGAGGTTCCGCTAGAACTGGTACTGGATGAGGTATTTAAAGACCAGCCGCTTGTATTCGCAATAGACAGTAAGACGGTGATCATCAAAGAAAAGAAAAAATCCTACCTGGAAACGGTCATTGCCCGGTTTCAGGCGATAGATGTGCGGGGCCGTGTAGTAGACACGCTGGGCAATGGCCTTGCCGGGGCCAATGTGCGGGTAAAGAATGGTAAGGGGGCGGTAGTGACTTCGGCCAATGGTGATTTTTACTTGCCCAAGGTGGATGAAGGAGCCGTGCTGGTGATTTCTTACCTGGGCTATTTAACTAGGGAAGTGGCAGTGAACAAAGACTTTAACAATATTGTGCTGAACCAGAGCAGCTCAGCCTTGGATGTGGTAGAGATCCAGGCTTATACCAGCACCACTAAGCGTTTGAGTTTAGCGAATATTGCGACGGTGAAAGCAGAAGATATTGTCAAATCACCGGTACAGAATGTGCTGTTGGCGATACAGGGAAGGGTACCGGGGATTGTGATCACACAGCAAAATGGTTATGCGGGGAGTGGGGTTAAGGTACAGATACAGGGCCAAAATAGCATTGATAATGGCAATGATCCCTTATACGTGATAGACGGGGTGCCTTATTTTTCAGATTTGAGCAATGGCGATATTGGCAATCAATTAATTGGGGGTGCTAAACCCTTAAATTTTATAGACCCCTTAAGTATTGAATCCATAGACATTTTAAAAGATGCTGCAGCTACGTCCATTTATGGCTCCCGTGCGGCCAATGGGGCTATTCTTATCACCACTAAAAAAGGTAAGGCAGGTGCATCTAAAATAGACCTGAACCTGCAGCAGGGCATAGGCCAGGTAAGCCGCAAGGCCGATCTACTGAATACACAGCAATACTTGGCCATGAGGAAAGAGGCTTTTAAAAATGACGGACTCCCTGTACCCAATAGCAGCACAATCCCGGATCCCTCTAATTATGACCTGACGGTATACGATCAGGACCGGTATACCGACTGGCAGAAGGTTTTGGTCGGTGGTACTGCACATTACACCAGTTTAAACGGCAACATTTCCGGGGGCAGTGGTAATACCACTTTCCTTTTGGGAGGAACCTATAAGCGGCAAACAGCCGTGATACCGGATGATTTTGCAGACCAGAACGGCAGTTTACTGCTCAACCTGGGCAATACCTCGGCCAATCAGCGTTTCCGGATCAATTTTTCGGCAGGTTACCAGCTGGATGACAATAATATTATAAATAGGAATTTAATGAATGATGCCCTTCATTTAGTGCCGAATGCTCCCGCGCTGTATACGGCTGATGGCAAACTGAACTGGGAACCGATTCAATCGGGAATCAATACCATCTCAACCTGGTTTAACCCACTTCGTTATCTGAACAGTAAATTTGTTTCGAAGACATCGGGGCTGAACAGCAATTTGAGCCTGGGTTATGAATTGATGGAAGGTTTAACGCTGAAAACCGTCTTTGGCTATACCCGTTTAAATTCAGAAAATAAATTATTAAACTACCAAGAGGTTACCCCACCGGAATATAGGAATGTATATAGTAGGAGTTCAATATTCAGTTACAACAGCAACCAGAGTTATTCTATTTCGCCCCAGCTGAGCTATAAAGGACAAGTTGGAAAAGGGCTGCTCAGTTTGCTGATTGCTGCAGAACTCCAGGGAAATAAAACTTTTGGCCAGCAATTGACAGGGTATGGATACAGCAGCGACCTGATACTGGAGAACATCAGTGCGGCTCCTTTTAAATTTGCATCTACTACGGCTGCGAGTCAATACCGCTACAATGCGCTTTTTGGGGTGGCCGGTTACAATTGGCAGGACCAGTACCTGGCTGAACTGAGCATCCGCCGGGATGGTAGTTCGCGTTTTGGTGCAGAAAACCAGTTTCACAATTTTGGCAATTTAGCTATAGGCTGGGTATTCAGCAAGGCGGAATTCCTGAAAAATAGCTTAAGCTGGTTAAGTTTTGGCAAACTAAGGGCCAGTTATGGGACCACTGGTAATGACGGGATAGGAAATTACCGGTTTTTGTCTGCTTATGAAAGTGTTTCTGCAGCAGTACCCTACCAGGGAATTGTAAGTTCTTATCCCAGCAGAATATCCAATCCTTATTTGCAATGGGAAGAAACCAGGAAATTGAATGTAGGGCTGGATCTTGGCTTTGCCAAAGACAGGGTTTTGATAAATGTAAACTTTTATCGGAACCGGAGCAGCAACCAGTTGCTCAGTTATGCCTTGCCGGCAACTGCCGGCTTTGGAGGGGTAGACCTGAACTTCCCGGCAGTGGTACAGAATTCAGGTATAGAGCTGGAACTGAACACAGTCAATATCCAAAGCCGTGCTTTTACCTGGAGCAGTTCCTTTAACCTCAGCATCCCCCGGAATAAACTGATTGCCTTTCCAGATCTGGAAACCTCGAGCTATGCAAATCAGCTGGTGGTTGGGCAGCGGCTGTCTGTAAAGTCAGGGTTATACGTTCCTTATGAAGGAGTCGACCCAGCTACTGGTTTATACCGCTTTCGCAAAGCGGATGGCTCCTTGAGTTCGGGTAACCTTTCTTATCCTGAAGATTATACCGGTGTGGCAAATCTGGATCCCCGGTTTTATGGTGGGCTGAGCAATACTTTGCGCTATAAAGGATGGAGCCTGTATTTTTTGTTGAGTTTTAATAAACAAACTAAAATAGGAGGGACGACTGGAGGGTTTTTATCTCCTGGATTCTCTGGTGGTGATGGACAGGGCAATCAATGGGTTGATGCGCTGAACAATCCCTGGAGAGCTAGGGGCGATCAAGCAGAGACCAGGAAGTATGGTACGGCTCCGTTTCCTGATGATTATGTTCTCCTAGGAGTTAGTAGTAAATTCGTTCAGGATGCATCTTTTATCCGGCTTAGGAATGTTTCTCTATCCTGTCAGTTTCCAAAGCCTTGGATGGACAAGCTGCGTATACAACAGGCAAGGATCTTTATGCAGGGGCAGAACCTGCTGACCATTACGCGCTATAAGGGCCTTGATCCTGAAACCGGTGATTCGGCATTGCCCCCGCTCCGGCTGATGACCATGGGCGTTCAATTAACCTTTTAAACAAGATTATGATGAATAATTTAAATAACAACCGCAGGCCTTATCTTATAGCCCTATTATGCATGCTGCTGTCTTCAGGTATGTTGTGCAGCTGTAAGAAACTCCTGAGCATAGATCCTCCAATTAATTCGGTTACCCAGACTAATGTTTACAGTACAGATGACACCGCTATAGGCGTATTGACCAATTTATATGTGCAAATTGGTGATCCGTTTCGGAATGCGGTTATGCCAATTTATATGGGGCTTTCTGCAGATGAACTTCAGCTTTATGTGAACAATGATGATAGCCGTAATAGGCATTTTCAAAATAACTTGCAGGCCATGAACCCCGGTAGAACATACGATTTCTGGACCGATGAATATAAAATGATTTTTGTGTGCAACCAGGCTATTGAAGGCCTGAATTTGAGCATTTCCTTAACGCCGGTGGTTAAACAGCAACTCTTGGGTGAAGCTAAATTTATGCGTGCCTATTTTCACTTTTACCTAGCTAATCTGTTCGGGGATGTGCCTCTGGTATTGGGTACGGATTATACTGTCAACCGTTTAATTTCCCGGACGGCTCGGGCCAAGGTATATGAGCAGGTGGTGAACGATTTAAAAGAGGCACAGGACTTACTGGCTAACGATTACCCGGGGGCAAGCCTGCAGGCTACAACTACAGAACGGGTACGCCCTACCAAGTGGGCAGCTACAGCCTTGCTAGCCAGGGTTTACCTGTACATGAACAGCAATGAACTGGCAGAACAGGAAGCCTCTAAAGTGATTGCCCATACTGCTCTGTACGACATGACCGGGGTAGCGCTGGATGAAGTGTTCAAAAAGAACAGTAGGGAAACGATCTGGTCATTGCCATCGGTAAATAATGGAGTGCAGTCCAATACCTATGAAGGGCAGACTTATGTGCTTTCAGATCCTCCTTCGAGCAGCTGGACGGTATATTTGAGCAAACATGTATTGGACGACTTTGAGATTGGAGACCAGCGGAAAAGCAAATGGATGGGCAGTATACAACAGGCAGTAGGCGGGCCTGTTTATTATTTCCCTTACAAGTATAAGATCGGGCTGAAAATTGCCGATCCGCAGGAATATGCGATGGTATTGCGACTTGGGGAACAGTACCTGATTAGGGCAGAGGCCAGAGCCAGACAAGGGAAGATCCTTGGAGCTAACAGTGCCGAAAGCGACCTGAACCTGATTCGCCAGCGGGCAGGGCTTGCCGGCACTACTGCATCCAACCAAACAGAAATGCTGGATGCGATCTTAAGAGAACGGCGGTCCGAGCTTTTTACCGAAAGCTGCCACCGCTGGTTTGACCTGCAGCGCTTTGGAAAGATTGACGAAGTGATGAGTGTGGTCTGCCCTGAAAAGGGGGGCGTTTGGGCACCATACAAAGCCCTGATGCCAATAGCACAAGCAGAGATCAATTTAAACCCAAGTTTAAAAGGCCACCAAAATCCTGGGTACTGAAAGTGATACGCTAGAATAATTACCGGTTTATTCTCCCCTCCTTAAAATAAGGATGGGATTAAGGGGAGGTGAAATATGCTATGTTTCATTTACCCCCTCCTGACCTCCCCCTTGAAAAAAGGGGGAGAGTTGGGTAGCCTTTGCAAAAAAAGTTCTCTAACATCTTGTCTCCCCCGTCATTTCGAGTGAGCGCAGCGACGAGAAATCTCTTGAACTGTACATGAACAAGAGACTTCTCAATCGTGCCTCATTTCGAAATGACGATGAGGAGAAAAACAACCATAAACAATTATTAAATAAAATCAACACATAAATAAACTGAATTACAATGAAAAAATCACTATTAACCCTAACGCTGCTATCCTTAGCTCTGTTAACACAAGCCCAGGGGGTCAAATTTGAAAACAACCTATCCTGGCAGCAAATAAAAGAAAAAGCCAGGTCAGAAAACAAGTTCATCTTCCTGGATGTCTTCACCACTTGGTGTGGCCCTTGTAAAGCCATGGAGAAAGACATTTACCCCGATCAGAAAGTTGGCGAAGCCCTAAACAAAGACTTCATCTGTGTAAAAGTACAAATGGACCAGACCCCGAAAGACGAGGAAGCGGTTAAAAAATGGTATGCCGATGCGAAGCTGATTGACCAGAAGTACAAGATAACGGCTTATCCGAGTTTTCTGTTCTTCTCGTTGGAGGGGGAACTGGTACACCGGGGATTGGGCGGCAAAAACATAGCCGATTTTTTGGCCATGGCCAAAGATGCTCTACGGCCTGAAACGCAATTGTATCGGCAGCTGGAAGCCTATAAAAATGGTAAAAGAGACTATGCTGTACTGCCAAAGCTATCTGCCTTTGTTAAGGATATGCTAGCGGACAAGGAAATGGCAAAGACCATAGCAAAAGACTATAAAACAAATTATCTGGACCATTTGAATGAATCGCAATTGCTTACAAAAGAAAATTTTTCGTTTATCCAGGTTAATTATGAGTTACTGAAATCATCGGATCTTTTTTTTAAACTATTTACTTCGCAGCCTAAAAAAGTTGACAGCATGATGTATCCAGGTATGTCGAAATCGTTTGTTGATTGGGCTATTATTAAAGAGGAACTGGATGATAAACTCTGGAAAGATACTGTGGTTTTGACAAAAACACCCGACTGGAATAAATTGGTTCAGAATATCAGTAAGAAATATGGGGCTGAGCTGGCAAAGAAAATGGTGACAGATTACAAACCCGGTTTTTACCGTCGAATTGGAAACTGGTCTGAATTTGCCCGTTCAAAAAACCAAGCAATGAAAACATATCCCCCTAAACCCGGTGGTGGAATGGGCACTGATGCCTGGAACCTGAACGCAACTGCTTGGGATGTTTTTCTGCATTGTACTGATAAAACTGTACTTCAGCATGCCTTAATCTGGAGTGAATTAAGCTTGAAACTTGACAATCCATTAAGTGATACCCGTTTAGATACCAAAGCGAATTTGTTGTATAAACTGGGCAGGGTTCAACAGGCCATTGAAATCGAGCAAATGGTTGTGGATATGTTTAAGGGTGCTGATGCTGGCGAATATTCTGAAACCATAAAAAAAATGAAGTCGGGTTTAGCGACCTGGTGAAATCTGAACAGTAATCGTGATACAAATGAAATATATCTTAATCGGGCTATTGGCTCTGTTCAGTTTTGAATGGGCTTATGCCCAAAAGCCAGCCATTGATACGGCCGGGATTAATTGTTGGACGCGTGTGGATAACCCTGCGATTTCGAACAATGGAAAGTTTGCTGTTTACAATATTGTTAACCAGCCTTACAAGAGTAATACCCTGGTGGTCAAAGCAGTGGCAGGTGGAGCAGAGCAACGGTTCATTGGAGGGGAATCGGCCATATTTACACAGGACAGTAGAAAGCTGATCTGTAAAAAAGGGGATAGTCTGCTGATCTTGACCTTGGGCAAATTTGCGGTAGAGACTATTACTAAAGTCTCGTCCTTTGAATTACTGCTTAACAGAAAAGTCGAACAACTGCTGTACTTGCAAACTGATGCGGAGCATACACTGAGCTTAAGGGATAGCCAAAGCGGTAAAACTCAAAAATATACTGGGATTGAGCTTTATACCCTGAGTAAGGATAGAAAGGTGCTGCTGTTAAAAACGACAGACCGTGCATTAAAGGTCCTGGAGCTGGCGAGCAGTAAAATAGCGACCTATAGAGATGTGGATACCTACCAGCTGAGTGAAAATGGGCAGGTAATGCTACTGCAGCGAAAGGATGCCCTTAATGCTGGGATTACCATAACCCGGGTAGACCGGCTAACAGGACAGCAACAGGAAATATGGAGCGGTGAGAGCCTGTTAAAAACGGTGATGGACTGGACAGGCAAACAGCTGGCCTTTGAATCGGAGAATCAGCAAAAGCAAAAAAATATCTGGCAGTACCAGCATGGTATGAAGAAAGCAGAAATACTCCTCCTGTCAAACCAGCTGGAGCCTGATGAGGCATTAGTACTGGGCTACCAACCTAAATTCAGTGAAGATGGCCGCCTGTTGTTTTGCAGTATTATCCAAAAGCAAAGCAGCAAAGCTGCGGATGGCGACTGCGTGCAGGTAGATGTCTGGAGTTATACAGATGTCTTGTTACAATCCCAGCAACTGAGCTCCCTGAAGAAGAAGGAGGACGAACAACGGACCGAAGCCATGCTGGATATCCGCACCAAAAAGTTAAATCGGCTGATCAATGCAGGGGAACAATGCTTCAAACTTCCAGGTCATTTTTGGTCGGTGACTCGGAGCAATGGAGGTAATTTTGGCACTGAATACAACTGGAACAAAGATGCCATTCCAGAATATTTTGTGATCGATACCAGGACAGGTCTACGCAAGCCTGTACCAACAATGCCCTCATTCTATAGTTCTCCGGATGGTCATTATGTATTGTTGTGGGGTATTTCTGATGGAATGTCTTTCCACAGTTATGAACTAGCCAGCGGCAAAGTGGTCAACCTGACGGGGAAACTTCCTGTCCCATTGGGAGATGCGAGTGAAGACAGGCCAGCTAACGAAAATTCTCGCGGATTTCAGTTTGGCTTATGGTTAACGAACCATACAGCATTGATTTATGACCGCTATGACATCTGGAAAATCGATGTAAGCGGTGCTGAAGCCCCAGTAAGCCTGACCCATGATTATGGCCGAAAAAACAACATCACTTTTCGTTTGGCTAGCGATAAAAAAGATCAAAAAATTGATTTAAAGAAACCTTTGTTATTAAGCGCTTTTAATAATGCAACCAAGGATAACGGCTTTTATCAGCTGAACCTAAGTAAAAGCAAAGATCCAGAACTGTTGAGTATGGGCCCTTATGTATTTATGGCGGGTTATGCCGAAGGATCTAAAAATAATGGGGGTATGCCTCCCTTAAAAGCCCGGGATGCGCAGGTATGGCTGGTGGAAAGAAGTTCGACAGCCGCTGCACCTAATCTTTTCATCACCAGGGATTTTAAGCGGTTTTCTGCGATAAGTGATGTCCATCCGGAGCAGGCTTATAACTGGCTGAGCTCAGAACTGATCAATTTTAAGACCCTGGATGGCAAAAATGAGCAGGGTGTACTGTATAGGCCCGAAAACTTTGATCCGGAAAAGAAATACCCCATCATCTTTTATTATTATGAAAAACTATCTGGCTCAAAGAATAATTTCTGGGCGCCTGGACTTTCCCAAGCAACGCTTAATATACCCTGGTATGTCAGCAGAGGCTACCTGGTATTTACCCCAGATATTCATTATAAGATAGGGGAACCAATGAAAAGCGCTTATAACAGAATTGTTGGTGCAGCAAAACACCTGATGGGGCTTCCTTTTGTGGAGGCAAAGCGCATGGGTTTACAAGGACACAGTTGGGGTGGCTTTGAAACAAATTATGTGGTTACCCATAGTCATTTATTTGCAGCAGCCTGCTCTGGTGCCGGTGAAGTTAATTTTGTCAGTGGTTATGGCGGATTACGAGCTGTCAGAACAGGAGATAAGCCCTATGCAGGAGAAGGAAGTAACCAATTCTTCTATGAGAACCATCAAACCAGAATGGGTTCATCCTTATGGGAGAGGCCAGATCAGTACATCGAAAACTCTCCTGTTTTTAACGCAGATAAGGTGACTACTCCGCTGCTGATTATGCACAATAAAAATGATGGAGCGGTGAATTTTGCGCAGGGTATGGAATGGTTTACAGCCTTGCGCAGAATGGGCAAAAAGGCCTGGCTGTTACAGTATGATGGAGAAGATCATTTTTTATCGAGTAGTGAAAAAAACATACTTGATTTTACCCATCGAATGGACCAGTTTTTTGACCATTACCTGAAAGGTGCTCCAGCACCGATTTGGATGACCCGCGGCATTAGTGCATCCAGGAAAGGGCTGGACACTGGTTACGAGTACGACACAGAGATTAAAACTCCTGGTCCAGGGTTAAACACTCCTGAAGACCAAAAGAAAATTGATGAATACTCCAAAATTCCTTTTGTAGATAAGCTGAAGCGGTTAACGGAGAAACAATGATGAGAGAGAAGTTTAAAACTTTCGTCATCTCGAGGGAAGCGCAGCGACGAGAGACCTGTAAGCGAATGTACGGTGCTTACAGATCTCTCCTATCGTCGAGATGACGCGAATGTGGCAGAGAGGGTTTCCTCTATCCGGCGCTCCGCGCCACCTTTCTCCACGCGTGGAGAAAGGATAAAAGACCACCCCGTCGCTTCACGACACCCCTCCTGAAAAGCCAGGATGGGAAGTAGCGAGGGTGTTAAAGAAAGAAGAAAGTAAAGAAAACAGAATTATGCAATGATGAAACAACCTCTCTTTTTGTTAATGGTATTGATCCTGTCGGGTATTGTCGCTCTTGCCCGGCAGGCGGTACCTGTTTCCTTGGTATGGAAAGCCAAATGGATTGAAGCGGGTTATACAGAAGATTTGGTAAGCCGGCCGGCACAGTATTTTAAAAAGGACTTTGTTTTGGCTAAGAAGGTGGTTTCTGCTAAGGTTTATGTGACTTCGCATGGGATGTATGAGGCAGAGATCAATGGGAGTAGGGTAGGAGATGCTTATCTGACTCCGGGTTGGACGAGTTATGCCAAACGTTTGCAATACCAGGTGTATGATGTTGCCCGCTTACTGAAAGAAGGGGGCAATACCATCCAGGTTACCCTGGGTGATGGTTGGTACAGGGGGGTGATTGGTTATGAGCAGAAAAACAACTTTTACGGCAAGACCCAGGCTCTATTGTTTCAGATGGAATTGGGTTATGCCGATGGTACAAGGGAGCTGGTACTTTCGGATGGGAGCTGGAAAAGTGCCGGTGGGCCAATCCGGTATTCGGAGCTCTATAAAGGTGAAATGATTGACGGACGCATGGCTGTAGGGCCATGGTTTGGGGTACAGGAAAAGGACTATGGTTATTCGAATTTAGTGCCTACAGAAAATGAACCGGTACGCAAACAGGAA
Source organism: Candidatus Pedobacter colombiensis (assembly GCA_029202485.1). Classification (NCBI taxonomy): domain Bacteria; kingdom Pseudomonadati; phylum Bacteroidota; class Sphingobacteriia; order Sphingobacteriales; family Sphingobacteriaceae; genus Pedobacter; species Candidatus Pedobacter colombiensis. The sequence continues at coordinate 1,145,418 of CP119313.1, forward strand.
AGGTTTAAGCCGGTTAAGTTATTGACTACGCCAAAGGGAGAACAAGTGATCGACTTTGGACAGAACCTAGTCGGCTGGGTAAGGATAAAAGCCCGGGGCACTGCGGGTTTAGTAATTAGCCTAGAACATGCGGAAGTGCTGGACAAAGCGGGTAATTTTTATACCGATAATTTGCGTTCCGCAAAGGCCTCTGCTACCTATGTCCTCAGTGGCAAGGGAGAAGAGAGCTTTGAACCCCATTTTACTTTTTTCGGTTTCCGCTATGTTAAAGTAACAGGTTATCCCGGGCCGCTGAGGCCTGAAGATTTTACGGCAGTGGCTCTGTATTCGGATATGAAGCCTACGGGAACTTTTGAATGCTCCAATCCTTTATTAAACCAACTGCAGCACAACATCAGCTGGAGCCAAAGGGGGAATTTTGTGGATGTGCCTACTGATTGCCCGCAAAGGGATGAGCGGCTGGGCTGGACGGGGGATGCACAGGTATTCTCAGCTACGGCAGCTTTCAATTTTGACGTATCCCGTTTTTTTAGCAAATGGCTGAAAGATGTGGCTGTCGATCAGCGGGCAGACGGCGCGGTAACGGCTGTAGTACCTGATATCCTCGGTGGTTTTGGTGGCGCTACCGGCTGGGGAGATGTGGCAACCGTGGTGCCCTGGAATATGTATATGGCCTATGGGGATAGAAAGGTACTGGAAGAACAGTATGGGAGCATGAAAGCCTGGGTAGGCTTTATGGAAAAGAACAGTACTGGTGGCTTGTGGGCAAAGGGCTACCATTTCGGGGACTGGCTGAGTTACCGGACTACTGATGATGATCCAACCGATGCCATCACCGACAAATATCTAATTGCACAATGCTTTTTTGCACATTCAGCGCAGTTGATGATCAATACGGCAAAAGTACTGGTAAAGACCGAGGATATAAGCAGGTATGAGGCCTTACTGGCCCGGATTAAAGCTGCTTTTGTAAAGGAATATGTGACCAGCAGCGGCAGGCTGATGAGCAATACCCAGACGGCATATGTGCTCGCTTTGCAATTTAACCTCTTGCCTGAAAGTATGCGGGCAAGCGCTGCGGGATACCTGGTAGAGAACATCCGTAAGTATAACAACCATTTAACGACCGGCTTTTTAGGAACGCCCTACATCTGCCACGTTTTATCGCGCTTTGGCTATAAGGATGTGGCTTATACCCTGCTGTTGCAGGAAAGCTATCCCAGCTGGCTGTACCCGGTTAAAATGGGAGCGACTACGATATGGGAACGCTGGGACGGGATTAAACCTGATGGCAGTTTTCAAAACCCGGGGATGAATTCCTTTAACCATTATGCTTATGGGGCGATAGGCGATTGGATGTATAAAAATATAGCAGGGATTGCACCCCTGGAACCGGGTTACAAAAAGATCCTGATCAGGCCGCAGATGGGAGGTGGCTTAACCTGGGCCAAGGGCAGCTACCTGAGCAGGTATGGTAGGATTACTGTTTTCTGGAAGTTGGAAAGTACCAGGGTGCTGATGGATGTGGAGGTTCCCCCTAGCACAACAGCGGTAGTGGAGGTGCCGGGTGTAGGAAGCAGAGATGTTGGCCCCGGTAAATACAAGTTTGAAGGAAGAGTAAACTAGGTTATGGATTGTAAATAAGATATAAATGATACACTATAAAAATATTCCGGGATTTATGCTTTTGATGCTCTGGGCTGTGGTTCCCCTACGGGCTAAGGAATACCATGTATCGGTAAAAGGTAAGGATAGCAATCTGGGTACGATGGTTCAACCTTTTCGCAGCATTGCCCATGCAGCCAGTGTTGCCGTAGCGGGTGATGTGATTACTGTACATGCCGGTATTTACCGGGAGGAAGTGAGCCTAATGCGTGGTGGGGAAAGTGATGAAAAACGGATTACTTACCAGGCTGCTGCAGGTGAAAATGTAGAGATCAAAGGATCAGAAGTAATTGTGGGCTGGAAAAAGGTAAAGGATGGTGTTTGGAAAGTGAATTTACCAAATGCTTTTTTTGGTTCATATAATCCTTATACAGATTTGATTGCAGGGGACTGGTATTTCCCGCGGGCGCGGAAACTGCATACCGGGGCTGTTTATTTAAACAGTAAAGGTTTTGAGGAAATCGATCCTTTGGAACCTTTAACAGGTAATACCTGGTATTGCAGTTACGAAAAGGGAACAACGACCATTGTGGCTAATTTTGGAACTGCTGACCCGAATAAGGAACTGCTAGAGATCAATATGCGCAAAAGCTGTTTTTATCCTGGGAAAACGGGTGTGAATTACCTTACTGTTCGTGGGTTTAAGATGAGCCAGGCGGCTACCCAATGGGCAGCCCCTACTGCTGAGCAGGTGGGTTTAATCGGCACGAACTGGAGCAAAGGCTGGGTGATTGAAGATAATGTGATCTCTGATTCGAAGTGTGTGGGCTTAACGCTGGGCAAGGATAGAAAGACCGGACACAATGGGGTGGATTACAACGAAATGGTGCACCGGGTAATTGCAGCTGGCTGGAACAAGGATACGATTGGCTCTCACCTGGTTAGAAACAACAAGATCTTTAATTGCGGGGCAGCGGGGATCTGTGGGAGTTTTGGAGCTGCTTTCAGCCGGATTGAAGATAACGAGGTGTATGCTGTTTATACCAACCGCTCTTTCTATGGAGCAGAGATGGCGGGTATTAAACTGCATGGCGCCATTGATGTGATTATTGCAGGGAACAAAGTGCACCATGCTTTTATTGGCATTTGGCTGGACTGGATGGCACAGGGTACGATTGTGCGGGATAATCTATGCTATGAGAATGACCTTGTAGACCTTTTTATGGAAGTGAACCATGGCCCGTATGAGGTTTCAGGGAACCAGTTTTTATCGGCTTATTCCTTAAGGGACTGGTCTGAGGGAGGCACTTTTAGCCGGAATTTATTTGCTGGATTGGTTTCCAGGGTACCGGACAGTAGGGCTACACCTTACTTTAAACCGCATAGTACAGCCTTTCTGGGCATTAAGCCTATTCAAGGCGGCGATAACCGGTTTTTTAACAATGTGTTTATGGGAAAGCGGGATGTTGAGGTTGTTCAACAGCCACGGATGAATGTGATGGATGGCCCAGATAGGTTACTGGGCTATGGTTTGGCGGTGTATGATGATGCGGTATTACCGGTTATGGCAAAAGGGAATATATACCTGGATGGGGCAAAGCCATTTAAAGGGGAAAATAAATAATGAATTAGATCATCAAACCAAGATATATAAAATGTATAAAACATTGAAAGAATGCCTTATGCTGGTTGCTGCCCTGCCTGTTTTTTGGGCAGGAGCTGCGCAGGCTCAGCAAAATTATAAGATGCAGCCGGAGGCGATACAAAGCCGCTGGGCAAAGTTGGTATCACCAGCGAATGCGCTGAAGGAATACCCGCGGCCACAAATGGTGCGGGCAGGCTGGACGAATTTGAATGGTTTATGGGATTATGCCATTACGGTTAAAGATGCGGCAAAACCGGCTGTTTTTGAAGGGCAGATTTTAGTGCCCTATCCGATTGAATCAGCTTTGAGTGGGGTGAAGAAGGCTTTGTTGCCGACGCAGAATTTATGGTACAAAAGGAATGTACAGGTTTCTGGTTTGAAACCGGGAGAACGGACCTTACTGCATTTTGGTGCGGTGGACTGGCAATGTTGGGTGTATGTGAATGGCAGGGAGGTAGGACAGCATACCGGTGGTTATTCGGAGTTCAGCTTTGACATTACCGATGCGCTGAAGGCTGGGAGTAATGAGTTGCTGCTGAAAGTATTTGACCCAACCGGTGCTGGCATTGGTCCGCATGGTAAGCAGGTGCTGGATCCGCAGAATATTTATTATACACCGAGTTCGGGGATCTGGCAGACGGTATGGCTGGAGGTGGTGCCTGAGGCATACGTGAAAGGACTGAAGCTGACCCCGGACATTGATAAAGGTATTTTGAGGCTGAAGGTGGATGCCGGGGAAGGATTCCAGGTAGAAGCCATCGCCTGGGCAGCAGGAGTCAGCACCGGATCGGTGAGTGGTTCCCCCGGTTCTGAGTTGGCCCTGCCTGTTAAAAATGGAAAGTTATGGAGTCCGGCTTCACCCTTTTTATATGATTTGGTGGTGCGGTTGAAAAAGAATGGTAAGGTGGTGGATGAGGTGAAGAGCTATTTCGGGATGCGGAAGATCAGCATTGGGAAAGATGCTGCTGGTGTAGACCGGATATTTTTGAACAATAAACCCTATTACAATTTAGGGACGCTGGACCAGGGTTTCTGGCCGGATGGTTTGTATACCGCCCCAACCGATGAGGCGTTAGCTTTTGACATTAAGGCGATCAAGGCGATGGGTTTCAATACGATTCGCAAACACATTAAGGTAGAGCCCGCACGCTGGTATTACCATGCGGACAAGCTGGGGATGCTGGTGTGGCAGGATCTGGTGAACCCGAACCAGGGTTTGCCTGAAGGCAGTAAGGCGGAGTTTGAACGGGAAAGTGCTGCGGAGCTGGCACAGCTGCACAATTACCCCTCGGTGGTGTGCTGGGTGCTGTTCAATGAGAAATGGGGACAATATGATCAAAAAAGGTTATCGAACTGGGTAAAACAAACTGACCCTTCTAGGATCCTGAACGGGCACTCGGGAGAGCTGTTGTATGTAAACGAGGTGTTGCGTTCGCCTTCTCCGGATGCTTATGTGGATGCGGATATGACCGATGTACATGCTTATCCGGATCCGATGAATTCGGTTAAGCAGCCTGGCAAGGCACAGGTTTGCGGTGAATTTGGCGGCATCGGGGTGTTTATCCCGGATCACCAGTGGCTGACCGGTTCGGCCTGGGGTTACATCCAGGAGAAGCCTGCCGGGTTGATGGCGAAATATAAGATCATGAACCAGCATTTGCAGCTGTTTGAAAAGCAGGGTTTATCGGGTTCTATTTATACCCAGCCCTTTGATGTGGAAGGGGAACAGAACGGGCTGATGACCTATGACAGGGAGGTGATCAAGATTCCATTTGCGACACTGCGTTTGATCCATAAGGCCTTAAACCCGGATTTGCAGGTTGAAGGCGCTGTTCAGGAGCTCTCCCGTCGCTTTGCTTCGTTGGAAATGACGACAAAAAATGCGGATTTGACGGAGCCGGGGATTTTGTATAGCGCGATGCTGGATCAATACATTGCCGGTAAACGTGACGTTCCTTTTTTAAAGAAAATGGCGATGATGGCTACCCAGGCCGGGGATAAACCAGGGGCAGCATTGGCAGGGTCGGCTTATATAGCTGGTATGAAAGCTCCTTTATCTACAGAAGACATCAATTCTGTAGTGGCCTTTACCAAAAGTACCAAAGATGTCGGCTTTGCATTGATGCTTAGCCAGGCGGATGCTTTTAAAAAGGTTTTGGGAGAACGTAAGTATACCGTTGATATGATGAATATGATCTTTAAAGGCGAGATGGAACCCATGATGAATGAAAAGCAGAGCTGGGAGGCAATTGAAGCAAGGGTTAAGCCTTTTGGTGCACCAGCTGAGGAGATTTTGTTACGGGCAAAGGTGGTGGCTTTTTACAACCAGCAGGACTGGAAGGCATACGTGCCACTGGCTAAGGTTTATTTGGAGAAATATGGGGCTAACCTTTCAGAACAGGAAAAAGGAATGTTCCAGGGAGCAGTAGATCAACATCAGTAAAGATAGTTTTTTGGGTTAGAATTTGGTTAGTAGGGCTTGGATTGGATGGTCCGGCCCTAACTTAAAGTTAAAAATGGTTGTGATGAAAAACAATAAGGAAAGAACAGCGCAGTTATTTGCCAGTGTGGATTTTGTAGATGGCAAAACGCTGAAAATATATAAAAGAATAAAAGCATTGGAGTTTAAAGGCATAATTAAGCTGGTGGAACAGGGCCTGTTGTTACCTGCTGTGATCGTGGCAGATGTAATGGACAATTGAAAAGATCAGCGGAAATGGGAATCAGAAAAGCAAGGACAACAGATGTAGCCAAGATCGGGGAGTTGCTCAGTCAATTGGGATATCCGACTGATAGGGTAGCGCTGGGCTGTAAGTTAAATTACCTGTCACAGGATACCGATCACCTATGCCTGGTGTATGAACAGGACGGTGTGGTACTGGCATTTATCGCGGTTTGCTTTGTGCCGCAGATGGCTGTCAGCAATGACCTGGCCCTGATCGGCTATTTTGCTGTAGAGCAGCAGGCAAGACGTAAAGGAATAGGGAAACAGCTGGAGGCGTATTGCGAACAACTGGCCAGGGAACGGAATTGTAACTGTATACAGGTGCATTGCAATAGCAAAAGGATTGATGCACATCGGTTTTATGAAAGGCAGGGCTACCAGGAATCGCCTAAATATTTCAGTAAAAAACTATTTTAAAAATGAATACAAGTAAATACAAATATGTTACAGCAGAGCAGAAGAAAGCAAGACAGCTTTGAAATGTTTGAAACCGGTTACCAGCTGAAGCAGTCAACGGAAGAATTGATGAGGGTAAAACTGATGATGAAGCTGGAGACACTGATTGAGGAGCATTTCAGGGAACAAAAGAGCAGGAAGTTTTATGCGGCGGTGCTAAAGACGGATCTTTTTGTGCTGGAAGGCTTATCGAAAGAGATTCTGGACGCTTCCATTAACCAGTTGCTGGCAGACCGCCAGCAGCAGGAAACGATTAAAATGGTACTGGACTGGACGCTTTCCATCAAGGAGATCAGTTATACCCTAGGCTTTAAAAGCCAGTCGGGCTTCAGCGCTTACTTTAAACGGGTAACTGGGCTTAGCCCATTAGCTTTTAGAAGACGATGAGAGCCTTGGTCATTAACCCGAGTTTTACCCTGCATACGGCAGTACTGGACAGGTATTTCCATGAAGTGGACCGCTTTGAGCTGCTGACTTTTGACGAGGAAATACTATTGGGGGAAAAGATCAGGGCGGGAGATAAATCTGCACTGGATAAACTGGTGAAGGCGAACCTGCGTTTTGTGATCTCGGTAGCTAAAAAGTATCAGCATAGCGGGATGAGCCTGGCCGACCTGATTGCAGAAGGGAACATTGGCCTGATGACAGCAGCGCAGCGTTTTGATCCGAGCAAGGGTTTTAAGTTTATCTCCTTTGCGGTGTGGTGGATACGCCAGGCCATCATGCATGCGATCACCCAGAAACAGCGGATGGTAAGACTGCCGGGAAACCAGGTGAATACGATTTTATCGATTAACCAGGCCAGTATGGCACTGGAGCAGATGCTGGAACGTATACCCAGTGTGGAACAATTGGCGGAGTATACAGGATTGAGCAGTGCTAAGGTATTGGAAGGGATTGGTAATTCGGGCTGGACGCTGTCTTTGGATAAGGAACCTGAAAGGGAGCAAGGAGCCAGCTTAATGGAGTTGTTGTCCTGCCCAAATGCACTTGCTCCCGATCAGGTCTTGCTGGATGCTTCTGTTTCAGAAGAATTACTGGAGGCTTTGGAAGGATTGCCGGAGCGGGAAAAGCTGATCCTGGAACATCTGTACGGCCTTGGCGGGAAGGTGCTGCTGGAGGCAGAGGATATTGCCCGGATGCTTGGACTGAGTAAGGAACGGGTACGGCAGCTAAAATACCGGGCGATGAAATCCTTAAAGGAAAGGATCAGTCCATCACTTTTTCAGTAAACATTAACAAGATTACATACCATGAAAACGCTAAAAATTACGTTAAAAAAGATTAGCCTTATCTGGGTTGCACTGCTGACCATCAGTTGTCACAACAAAAAACAGCAGGCTGCTGATCATACTGTGGTCAGCATACAGAATAAAGAGGGCATGATTGCTCAGTTCTGCGCCAATGGAGCCAGGCTCATGAGTTTAAAAGTTCCGGATAAGTCCGGTAAGCTGACTGATGTTGTTGTTGGTTTTGAGAATCCGGTAGACTATGACAAGTCGACAGAACCCTATTTCGGTGCTACTATTGGCAGGTACGGCAACCGCATTGCTGGAGGCAGGTTCAGCCTGGATGGTGATGAGCCCTATCAGCTGAGCATCAACAATGGGATCAACGCCCTGCATGGGGGTAAGACTGGCTTTCAGTACCAGAACTGGGCACTAGAAAAGCTGAACGATTCGACACTGGTTTGCAGGCTGGAATCTCTTGATGGGGACAATGGCTTTCCGGGTAAGCTTGCTGTTGAAGTGACTTATATGCTGCTGAGCTCAAATGCCCTGCACATCAGCTATGAGGCCAGAACCGATAGGCCAACGATTGTGAACCTGACCAATCATGCTTTTTTTAACCTGAATGGTTCGGGTAGTATTTTGGATCACCAGCTGATGATCAATGCAAACAGGTATACTCCGGTAGACCGGACGCTGATCCCTACCGGGGAGCTGGCTTTGGTAAAAGGAACACCCTTTGATTTCAGGAGCTCAGAAACGATTGGCAAACGCATCAATGAAGCCAATGAACAATTGCGCTTTGGCAAGGGCTACGACCACAATTATGTGCTGAACAAAAGCATGCCAGCAGCGGTGGTATGCGGAGAGAAGTCTGGAATTGTGATGGCGGTGTATACCGATCAGCCGGGTCTGCAATTTTATTCCGGAAACTTTATGCAGGGGAAGAATGAGCTGAGAAATGGACCAGATCTTTTTAGAACGGCTTTTTGCCTGGAGACCCAGCATTTTCCGGACAGCCCGAATCATCCGGATTTCCCTTCTACGGTATTGCGGCCCGGAGAAGTGTATCAGACCCAGACGGTTTACGCATTTTCTACAGACAAGTAAAATACAATATAAGGCTAAGGTTATGTATGTTTTTAAGGTGTTGATTATTTGTTGGTTAGTTGATTTTTAGGATGATTTTAAAAAAGTTGGGTTGAATTGACCACCATGGAAGACTGGGTGCCCTAGCTTAGTTAAAACTAACTTAATTTATATGCGAAACATTGACTTTGAAAAAGCGTCGTTTAAGGATTTTGAGGATCCGGCTGGAATGTGTGCCTTTGAGCGGGCGAGGTATTTTAATGAATTCCTGGATTACCTGGAGGAAAAGGAGCGGTTGAATTACCGCTTTGAAACCACTTCTTCGGGCGGGCCGCTGGTGGAACTGAGCATTCCTTTTATGAAGGAAAAGCGGGATTATGTGAGCCTGGTGTCTAATGATTACCTGGGTTTTTCTCAGCACCATCTGGTGAAAAAGGCAGCTTGTTTCGGCATCCAGTATTATGGTGCGGGTTCAGGTGCCTCTCCGGCAATTGGGGGGCATTATTCGTTCCACAGGGAGCTGGAGGAGAAGATTGCTGCATTCTTTAACCGGGATTCGGCCATCATTTACACTACGGGTTATACGGCCAATTCTGCTACTTTGTTGGCTTTGCTTGGAACACAGGACCTGGTGATCACCGATATGAAGATCCATGCCAGTATGTTTGAAGGTTGTAACGGGAAGAACCAGAAGACCTTTCGCCACAATGACCTGGAGCATTTGGAGATGATCCTGAAATCATCTAGGGATCAGTACCATACCCGGTTTGTGGTGGTGGATGGGGTGTATTCTCAGGATGGGGATTTGGCCCTTTTAGACCAGATCGTGAAGCTGGTACACCAGTATGAGGGTTATGTGGTGATGGATGATGCCCATGGGGTTGGGGTAATTGGCAAGACCGGTAGAGGGGTGATTGAGCTGCAGGGTTTGTATAAGGAGGTGGACATCATTACCGGTACTTTCAGTAAGACCTTTGGCCACCTTGGGGGCTATGTGATTGCTGATCCTGAGCTGATCAGGTATTTGAAGTTCCAGAGCCGCCAGCATTTGTTTTCGGTGACGGCTACACCGGCTTCGATGTGTATCCTGAAAGCCATTGAACTGATTGATGAGCAGCCGGAATGGAGGGATTTGCTTTGGGAGAATGTAAATTATTTTACGGCGGGTTTGCGCAGCCTGGGTCTGGATATTGGCAATACGCAATCGGCGATTGTACCGGTTAAGATCGGGGATATTGCCCTGACCAATGAGGTGAGCAGGCGCTTGCTGCATGCGGGGGTTTATGCCAACCCGATCATGTACCCTGCGGTTTCCAAGAAAGATTCCAGGATCCGCATGAGCCTGATGGCGACCCATAAACGGGAACATGTAGACCGGGTGCTGAATGCTTTTGAGGACATCAGCAGGGCGCTGCCGATACGCCGGTTGAGCGATTGTAATCAAACTTAAATTGTAGAAATGTAAATGAGGAAACCAAGACTGTATAAATCAAGAGATCCTGAGGCGGTAAAACAGGCCTTACTGGATGCTGTTGGGGCTATTCTGAAAGAAAACGGGCACCAGGGACTGGGGGTGAACAGGGTGAGCCTGAGGGCGCACATCAACAAGGGCTTGATTTACTGGTATTATACCAGTTACAATCACCTGGTGAAAACGTACATCAAGGGTAAAGATTTCTGGAGGCCGATCTTTGAAAAATTTCAGTTGAGGGAGCCGCCTAAAGAGGAGGAGTTGCCGGGATATATTACCGCCATTTTCCAGGAGCAGTTTCAATGCTTTTTTGGAGATAAGGAAATGCAGAAGCTGATCTTATGGCAGGTTTCGGAACCCAATCCTCTATTGAAAGAAGTTTCGGATGAAAGGGAGCTGGAAGGAGCGAAGATCATGGCGCTGACGGATCCTCATTTTAAGGACTCTGAGATTGATTTTCGCAGTGTGGTTGGTTTGGTTTTAGGCGGGATTTACAATATGGTCTGGCATGCGAGCAATAATAAAAGTACGGTGATTGGTATTGACATCAACAATGAGCGTGACCGGGAGAAGTTCCGTAAGGCAATTGGTCATGTGATCACTGCGGTCTGGAAGCTGGCGGAGAAGGTTTAGTCTACAGATAAATGGTTTACCTATGATCATTAAAGCAGAGCGGGTGGATAAGGGCAGGGTAGTGGCGTTGCTATGCCTGTCCTTTAGTGAAAATTTAAGTGTGGGGTATCTGGTTGGTACGGGTAAAGGAAGGAGACTGCGCCTGAGGCGTTTGATGGCTTATGCTTTTGAGGTTTGTTTCCGTTTCGGTGAGGTCTGGCTGTCTGAAGGGAAACAAGGTTGTGCTTTGGTGTTGTACCCGCATTTGAAAGGGTTTTCCTTACGGGTTTTCTGGATGGATTTGAACTTGGTTTTCGGGGTTGTCGGTTTGCTGAGGTTATCGCAGGTATTACGCAGGGAGAAATTACTTGCTGCCCGGCATCGGGATAATCCTTTTTATTACCTCTGGTTTATTGGGGTTAACCCATGGGTGCAGCGGCAGGGGATTGGTACTTTGATGTTAAGGGAGTTCATTGCAGATGCAGAGCTTGCGGGAATGCCTGTTTACCTGGAAACTTCTGTAGTCAGCAACTTGGTCTGGTATGAAAAGTTTGGCTTCCGGGTTTATGATGAGCTGGATTTCGGTTACCGCTTGTTCTTTTTAAAAAAGGTACTTGCCGGTAGTGCTATAATGTTTTATTTCCTGTTGAGGATGACTACTATATCTTGCCTATGTATGTATTTAATTCTGAAATGTACTTATTGACCTTTGTTATTTGTTTGCTGGAGTTTGGGATGTTCTGTTACCAGCTGGTACATTACCTGTCCAGGCCGGAAGATAAACGCCGTTTGTGGTACCTGGTGTTACTGCTACTGCTGATTTTATATAATGTGGCGGGTGGTTTGCTTCCTGATCCGGATTACGGGATGCCACTGGTGAGCCAGAACATTATTGCCTATGGTACTGGCTTTTTAATGGCGGCTTATTTTCCTTATTATTTTTATAAGGCTTTTAATTTGAACAGCCTGCGTTTTCATGCTTATTACGGGGTAGGAATCTTCCTGCTGATGCCCTTTGTGGTCTTTTTCTGTTTGCTTTATCCTTTATATGGTAATCTGGAGCTGGCTACGAGTTATGGTATGCTGGTACCTGGGGTTTATTCTGTGGTGCTATTGTATGCTTTGCTCAAGGCGATTCGTTTGAGGATCTTGCAGCGCAGTGTTTCGGATTACCCTTATCGGAAGTCGGAAATGTTCTGGGTATATGCCGCGGTATTCCCCTGGGTTTGTATGACTTTGTTTTCTTTTTTACAGATCTCTCAGTGGATCGAGGTGCTGGTGACCAATTCCGGTTTTTTGATCATTACGGTACTGTTTATTGCCAGGATCGTGAAATGGGAACGGATCCGGGATGAGCAGCTGGAGGCAAAATATACGTTGGGTAGTGGGGCTTCGGTATTTGAATGTAATTGTGTGTTTTATGGGTTGACCAAACGGGAGGCTGAAATTGCGGTCAGGATTAGCCAGGGGAAACAGTATAAGTATATTGGGTTTGATCTGTTTATTTCTACGGATACGGTGAAGAGTCATGTGAAAAATATTTTTCGCAAGGTTGAGGTGAATGATAAGACGGAACTGGTATATAAGCTTAATCAGGAGTCTGATCGGGCAGCAATCTAAAGTGGATAGAATTTGCTGGGACAAATCTATATAAAACAATACTTGAACTGGACGTTTTCGGTAAAGGCCATGTGAGGGTGTGATATTCAATATTATATGAAGGACGAAATCTTAAGTGATAATTTGGTTTGTTTAATCTAAAATTACGATATTGGGTTTTACCAAAATATAAATAATTACGCTTTCAATTATGAAAAAATGTGCTGTAGTAATAGGAGTTGACCGAACAGGGATATTACCAGAACTTAATGCTGCGGCAAAAGGCGCTAATGATTTTGCTTTATGGGCAGAATCTCAGGCGTATGATACAGTTTTATTAACAGATCATAATAAAAATGTAACTGTACGTGATATCAAAGACGCAATAAGGAAATTTGTTGATGAAAAAATTTATGATGTAATGATTGTATTTTTTTCGGGTCATGGTATATTAAAAAGTGCTATGGATGAACAATGGCTACTTTCTGAAGCTCCTGGTGATCTCAATGAAGCAGTGAACGTACAACCTTCTAGGTTGATAGCCAGAAAGAGTGGAATTCCACATATAGTATTTATTTCGGACGCTTGTAGATCTTTGCCCAAAAATTCACTTATTAGTGAGATGTTTGGTTCGGTTATATTTCCAAATGTACCTCAATCTGATCAGGATACCGATATAGATATGTTTTACGCAACTAAGCCCGGAGATCCAGCCTATGAACTGCCAATAGAGGAGTCACTTCGGAATTATAAAGGTGTATATACAAGATGTTTACTGGAGGCTCTTTACGGTAGAGTACCAGACGTACTGAAGAAAATTGTAGAGAAAAATGTTGAATATAATGCAGTTTTATCTCAGGAGCTTAAGCAGTATTTGCGGAAATCTGTGCCTCTGGCTGCTGAGGCAGTAAGTATCAGGTTGTCTCAATTTCCAGACTCTGAAGTAACATCGATTACACCGAAGCATTTGTCAAAATTTAAAACACCTCCATCGAGGATACTCGTATGGGATGGTGAAGAGATGGCGATGGAAATGGCACTACCAAATCTAAATTATGAGATTGGTGAACTTGATTTAGATATCGGTAAACAAGAAGAAAATGGCAATCAGGAATACCATCGAATTGATTCTGAGCAGGAAAAACAAAATGAAATTGTTAAACTGATTGTTGATGCAAATGGATTAAATAGTAATCGTATTCATACTGGATTTACTGTGGTTGGTATAGAATACTTTTTAGAAAATACCTATGGTGATGATTGTTATATTTTTCGTGAAAATGGTGCCATTCAAATAGAAATACTTACTAGCCCAGTCGCAAAGAAGGGGTTTTTATTGAAACTCTTAGATGGTAAGAGTGTACCTCTGGCGATTTTGCCAGGATTTATCGGGACTCTTGTATTTGAGAATGGTGTATTACTTAATGTGAATTATCATCCCAGTAGAACAAATAGAAAATTTTCTAACTATGAACGTAATTTGATTGATATAGAGACAAGAAGGGCTATGATTGCGGCAGAATGTACTAGTGGTATATTTAAAATTTCTAACGATTTTCCTTACATTTTGAATTCAGCCAGTTACTTAAGGCAATACAAAGAATTTGATCCTACGCTAGGCTTGTATAGTGCTTATGCGTATGCGCAAGCAGGAAATATGGAGGGGATAGCATCTGTATTTAGCTTTATGGATAGAGAAGCAGAACCAGTTCTTTTTGATGTGGCAATGTTATATGAATACTCAGGTCAAAATAGAAAAGTTCAGATCAATGAGATTGCAGCACCTTTTTGTCCATTGCTTAATCAGGGCTGGTCATATCTCTCCATTGATCCAATGAGATATGACCCAAATCTGCTTTTTTTAAGCAGATATCGTTTGCCTGGATTATGGACTACTTTTACTGAAGAAGGTACCGCATTTTATGAATCGATTTATAAAAATAGATAACTATGAATCTAATATTAATACATGGTCGTGACCAACAAGGGCAAGACCCATCGATGCTTAAAAAGCTGTGGATTGATACTTTGAAAAAGGGATTTGGCTTGGCTGATTTGCAAATTCCTGAAAATGTGAATGTTGTATTTCCATTTTACGGGGATCTTTTGGATGGTCTGATTAAAGAAGTAACTGATCCCACGGAATTGGCTGGAGTCATTGCCAAGGGAGATATCCCGGAAAAGGAATTAATTTATTTTTATGAATTTATAACAGAACTGGCTGATAATGCAGGTTTGACTCTTGAGGACATAAACGTAAATTATCATGAAGACCATAGAGAAAAGGGGGCACTTAACTGGGCTTGGGTACAGGCTATTTTACAAACATTGGATAGTTGCGATAGGATAGGGAAATTTACGCTTCAGAAGTTTACTTATGATGTTTTTATTTATTTAACTAATGCTGCAATTAAACGAAGGATTAATGATTTTATTTTAACGGCTTTTGATGATGAGCCCTGTGTAGTAGTGGGACATTCATTAGGATCTGTTGTTGGATATAATGTGTTACAAGCCAATTCCAACCTAAAGGTAAATAAATACATTACCATTGGATCCCCCTTGGGAGTTAAAGCAGTTAAGTCAAGACTGACGACACCTCTATCTATGCCACTTTGTGTAAAAAATGGATGGTACAATGCTTACGATGAGCGGGATTATGTAGCATTAAATTCGTTGGATAAGCACAATTTTAACATTGAGCCTTCAATTTTAAATAGCAATCATGTAAAGAATGCAACAAACAATCGACACGGAATTGAAGGGTATTTAAATGATGCGAAAGTAGCTAAAGCAATTTATGACGCCATGGTGGATTAGCTTGTTTTTGTTATTCAGAAGAGAAATACCGTAAAAAAAGTAAATAAAATAAATTAGAAATGGATAGTAAGAAGTCAGACACCAGAATTGCTAAAGTTAATCATAGTGTTGTTTTCCAGTCACTGGAAAAATTCGACAATAATTCTGATGGAGATACTTATCTTTTTGTAGTAGGAATTGATAGGTACGAAGAGGAAGAAAGACTTACTTATTGTTCAAAAGAAGCGAGACATCTGATCAGAATTTTTTCGAAGGATTATAACATTAAGCCTAAAAATACCTATTCGCTTTTTAATAAAAATGCTACCAAAATAAATATTATGAGTCATCTGCAGAATTTTGATAAACTGCTGGATGAAAAGGATCAACTTGTCATTTATTTTGCCGGGCATGGGTTTCATTCTGAATATGCAAATTTTTTTATACCTGCTGATGGGAACAGAAATAATTTTAACTCAAATATTCCAAGTGATCTTTTAACGAAGATTATTAGTGGGTTTGCTTCAGACACCGTTATCATGCTATGTGATTTAGTTTTGCCCAGTGCTGAGCGCCAACATTTTCATATTAAATCAGAAATACAAGAAGAACTGGGAATTTTGTCTCAGTTAAATTTTAATAAATTCTCATCGCCAGAGCGAGCAAATCATGTTAATTTTATTAATTTTTTAAGTAAAAAAGAAAAGGGGAGAGTCAAACAATCATTTTACTTTAAAAAGGAATATGATATAACATTCAACGTTGCCTTATCAAAAAGTCTTACAAATAGCTTAATAACTTACGTACGCAAACAGTACGAAGATATTTATGCCATGATACATAATCAGTTTATAGTTGCAGCCTTATTAGAAATGAAAAAGATAGTCTCAGTAAATGACGAAGATTTATTGGGAAGGGTTGAAAGTTTGCAATATGCAGTGACCAAAATTAAGGATGAATCAGTAGGTGATCAACCGGAAACGCGGGTGAGTACTAATGTGGAAGTGTCAGAACTGGCTGTAGAGGTCTTGAATAAAATTGATGAAAATGGCTTTTATCTTGTCAAAACTCCTAAAGAACTTGCAGATAAACGTGTTAAAAATCAGATAAAAATTCTTTTTACTGCTGCAAACCCTCGTAATCAGGATCATTTAAGACTAAAGAACGAGTTAAAGGCTATAGAGTATGAACTGATGCGTTCTAGGCTTCGGGATGATTTTAAATTAATTAAAGTGCTTACAACTGATGTAAGAGATTTGCAAGATCAGTTGTTGAACGAATCTCCTCAATTTATACATTTTTGCGGACATGGATCTTGTGACGGTATAGCACTCTTAAATGAACTTGATAATGCGACAATTGTTAGAAATAAACCGCTTGCTGAACTTTTTAAGTTGTTCTCAGAAGATATAAAATGCATATTTCTTAATTCTTGTCATTCAATAGAACAATCTAAAGAAATCGGCAAATTCATTGACCATATAGTTTGTATGAATAATTCAGTTCCCGATGATATGGCAATACTTTTTGCAACAGCATTTTATCAGTCTATAGGCTCTGGTAAAAATATTAAATTCTCTTTTGATTTTGCCAAAAATTCTATTGATTTAAATGGCTTGTCAGGTAGTGAGATTCCTGTATTAATTGCAAATTAATATAAAAAATTCTTTGTGGAAATCTCATTTTCTCAATTTAACCTTTACGTTTGAATTATTCAATTTCCTATGAAATTGAAAGTAAATATTGTTTAGAAATCATAAAGTTCTTGATCCTCAGTATTGTGAGCAATATTAGCCGACTCCCTATATTGTGCGATAACAGTTAAGGTCATAATCCCCACTATCGTGGTATTTACATTTCGTAGTAAGAGATAGATTTTTGTTTCGGTGACAATGTTGTTGCCTTTAAATCTATTCCTATGACAGTATTATTTTTTAAAGAACGCTATGAAGATCTGGATGCGGAGTTGGTGGAGATCAGGTGCAAAGCCACTGATCCGGTAAACAGGGTAACCCGTTGTCATTCAGTAATCCGGGTGGCTTTGGATGAGTTGATGGTTAAGCTGGAGTCGGTTGTGCCTATTCCTGAAGAAGAGGAAATGGTGCTCAATAGGGTTTGGCTTGTTAAATTTTATGCCCTTTTTATTTATGAAACGGAGGTTTTTAGGTTAGTGGATTGCTGTCCTAAAAGTGTTCGTTCGGAACGTCGGTTTTATAAAGTTACTTTGAAGGTAATGGGGGATTATCTTTCCCAGCATGCTTTTTTATATGAATACTATTTTCGGGGAATGGTGGGCTTGGATGCTTTGCTGTTCATTAAAGGACGTAAGGTAGATCATTTGTTTTTACCAGAAAGTCCGGAATTCTTTGGTGGGGCTATGCCGCCTTGTACCTATATTTTTGCACGTTTTATGGCGTATGATCAGTTGATTTTGGAGCTGCGGTTGAAGCTTGATCCTGGACCTATTGGAGAGCTTGCTAAAACCTATACGCATGGTTTAAAATGGACTGGTAATAAGGTGAATGTGGCGGAGCTGGCTTATGGGCTGTATTATGCGGGGCAGTTTAACAATGGCAATGCGGAGGTGACTGATATTTACAAATGGCTGGAGGAAAGCCTGGGGATCTCCATGGGCAGTGTGCACCGGAAGTTTATTGATCTGCGTCGCCGCAATACAGCTAGTCCGACCAAGCTTTTGGATAAGATGCGGGAGGCGATCCATCAGCGGATCGATGAGGACTTGCAATATAAACCTAACCGCGGGATTAAATTAAGTAAATCTTTTAATGAGGATTAAATGTGTTTGGAGTACGTTTTTAGGAATGTTCTCCAAAAATTTTTAACACTGTTGTACCAGCGTGTTAATTCTTTTTTTGCCGGCTGCCAAACTTTGCTTTATCAAATCCCGGTGGTAATGGTGCTTCCGGGTTAAAGCTAAAGGTTATGTTATTTCCATTTACTATGCAGCAGTTTTTAATCGCGGCGGTCTTGCTGAGTCTGGTCTGGTATGCGGGTGTTTTTCTATGGTTTAATCGCAGGCGCGGTCTTGGTCTCCAGCTGGGGGGAACTGGTGGTTCGAGAGCAAGAGCGGGATCGGAAGCAAAGGCGCGGACTAAACTCAGAGCGGCATTACCCGGCAGAGGTTCCGGGGTGGTTATGGGGCAGGAAGATTTCGATGAAGCAGAATTGATGGGCAAGGTGAAATTGCCGGAAGGTATGGAACTGATCCGTTCGGATGAATTGCGGTTTGCGGATTCTGTTGAGGGTGCCAGTGCTGCTGGTGGCCAGGGTCTTTTGGACCGGGATGATCAGTTGGGGCTGATTCCTGATGTGCTGGAGGAGATCAAGGAGGTGTTCGGAATACTGGCGAAGGAGGATGGCACCAAGCAGGATTTTATGGGGCTGATGAAGCTTGTCCGGGAGAAGTATCCTAAGATCAGTTCCCATCCGGGTATTGCAGGGTTAAATGCCTTTATCCGGGATCATGCACCCTTTGCCATTTCCAGTGCGGAACTGGAAGACCTCTGGGATTAGTTTTTTGCTGTTTACGTGTTCATTTTTAAATCCTTTTTATGAATTTTCATTTCAATTCTGATCCTAAGCGTGTGCTGGCAAAGGTGTTGCTGTTGGGCTTTGCGATCTGCTGTTTTAACATGCTTTGTCTGTTGCCATTAACGCTCTTGGCACAGGATGGGGTGGCCGGGATCAATCAGGCCACGTCTCAGATCCAGCGTTATTTTTCGGCCGGTGCCAAGCTGATGTATGCCATTGGTGCGGTAATGGGCATCGTGGGGGCCATTAAGGTCTACAACAAGTGGAATGCCGGGGAACCGGATACCAATAAACTGGCGGCGGCATGGTTTGGTTCGCTGATTTTTCTGGTGGTGGTCGTAGCGATTATTGAATCTTTTTTCGGAGTATAGTATGGCAAGTGTATATCAGATCAATAAAGGGGTAGGACGCCCAGTGGTCTTTAAGGGCTTAAAGGCACAGTACATTGCTTTTCTGGCTGTGGGAATGGTGCTGCTTTTATTGGGCTTTGTTGGTGGTTATCTATCAGGGCTTAGTTTATATGTACTGTTACCCTTGGCATTGATGGTGGGTAGTGGCTTGGTCTATGTGCTGACCAGGCTGAGTCACAAGTTCGGGGAGCATGGGTTGATGAAGCTTTTTGCAAAGTATGGATTGCCTTCAGCTGTGGTCTTCCGTTCCCGCCGGGTATTTACGGGTTTAAAGTATGTGAGTAGGAATGATGCTAAAGCTACCGGGCCATGAAACAGGAAGCCTTAAAATTGTTGCCGGTGTATAAGGTGGAAAATGGTTGTTTGCTTTCTTTCCAGGGGGATGTGACTTTGGCTTATAGAGTAAACCTGCCGGAACTGTTTACGCTTTCGGATCGGGAGTATGAGGCTTATCACCAGGCCTGGATCAAAGCGATCCGCTGCTTGCCTGCTTTTTCAGTCTTTCATAAGCAGGATTGGTTTCTGGAAAGTAGCTATCAGGCGGATTACGCTGGGCTTGCTGATCAGGAGACCAGTTTTTTATCCCGATCCAGTGAGTTTTTTTTTAATGAGCGCCCATACCTGGAGCACGAATGCTTTATTTTTCTGACTAAAAAACCAGAAGGCAGGAAGCTATCCAGTTCTGTTTATTCTAACATCAGGCGAAGGACGATTGTACCTGCGCAGACCATAGATCCGGTTTTGCATCAGCAGTTTCTGGATGCGGCAAGCGCATTTGAAAGTATCCTGCGTGACAGCGGTTTTCTGTCACTGGAACGGCTTTGGGATGATGAACTGGCCGGGACTGCGAATCAGGCCGGTATTCTGGAACGCTATTGTTTTTTGCTGGGTAAGGATCAGCTGCCGGTGATCTCAGACATCCAGGTTCGGGATGGCCTGCGTGTGGGAGATAAGCAGCTGGAATTGTATACGCTTGCTGATGCGGAGGACTTGCCAGGCTTGTGTGGCAGCAGGATCAATTATGAAAAGTATTCCACTGACCGTACGAAATTCAGTTTGGGCTTTGCCAGCCCTTTAGGAGCACTACTGAACTGTAACCACATTTTTAACCAGTATGTGTTTATCGGGGATAGCCAGGAGACGATCAAAAAGCTGGAAGCCAAGAAACTGCGTTTACAATCGCTTTCGGGTTATTCAAGGGAGAACGCAGTTTCCCGGGATGCTTGCAATGATTTCCTGAACGAGGCGGTGGCCTCGCTTCGGTTGCCGGTAAAAGCACATTTTAATGTCCTGGCCTGGTCAGCTGATGGAGTTAAGGCTAAGGAACTGAAGAACCTGGTGAGTACAGCTATGGCAGCAATAGATGCAGTAACCAAGCAGGAGACTGAAGGGGCGGCGCAGATCTGGTTTGCGGGCTTGCCTGGGAATGAGGCGGACTTTCCAATGAACGATACTTTTGATACTTTTTTAGAACAGGCGACCTGCTTTTTTAACATGGAGACCAATTACAAGTCTTCCTTAAGCCCTTTTGGTATCCGCATGGGGGACAGGCTGACCGGGAGACCGGTTCATGTAGACATTTCGGACGAGCCGGTTCGACTGGGCTGGACGTCCAACAGGTCAAAGTTTGTGTGCGCTGGTAGTGGTTCAGGCAAGAGTTTCTTCTGTAACCATTTGGTGCGCTCGTATTATGAGCAGGGTGCACATGCGATCATCGTAGATATCGGCAATTCTTACCAGGGGCTTTGTGAGTTGGTGGGTGGTTATTACTTCCGCTACTCGGAAAATGACCCGATTAGTTTCAATCCTTTTTACCTGGCTTCAGGTGATGTACTGGATACGGAAAAGAAGGAGAGTATCAAGAACTTGCTGCTGGCTTTATGGAAGAAGGATGATGAGCCTTATTCCCGCTCGGAGTATGTAGCGATATCCAATGCGCTGAAGCTGTTTTATGCCCACTTGGGCAGGCGGCCGGATGTTTTTCCTTGTTTCAATAGCTTTTATGAGTTCCTGTTGTCGGAGTATTTACAGGTACTGGAAGATGGCAAGGTGAAGGAGAAGGATTTTGATGTGGGGAATTTCATGTATGTGCTGAATCCTTATTACCGGGGTGGAGAGTTTGATTACCTGTTGAATGCGACGGAGAATCTGGACATGCTGAATGAGCGGTTTATTGTATTCGAATTGGACGAGGTGAAGGATCACCCGATTTTATTTCCGGTAGTGACTTTGGTGATTATGGAACTGACGCTTTCCAAAATGCGGAAACTTAAAGGGGTTCGCAAGCTGGTATTGATTGAAGAAGCCTGGAAAGCAATTGCGAAGCAAGGTACTGCGGAATATGTGCAGTATCTGTTTAAAACCATGCGGAAGTTCTTTGGGGAGCCGATGGTGGTTACTCAGGAGATTGAGGATGTGATCTCTTCGCCTGTAGTCAAGAACGCAATCATTAACAATTCGGATTGTAAGATTCTGCTGGATCAGAGTAAGTATCAGAATAAGTTTGACCAGATACAGGAAATGCTGGGATTGACCGATAAGGATAAGGCTTTGATTCTGTCGATGAATAAGGCCAATGATCCCAAGCGTCGATATAAGGAGGTGACTTTTATTCTGGGTAGTCATTCAAAGGTGTACCGGACAGAGGTATCGCTGGAGGAGTATTACTGTTATACAACCGAAGAAAAGGAAAAAGTATTGGTGCAGGAGTATACAGCGCGTTATGGTTCCATTCAGAAAGGTATTGCGATGCTGGCGAAGGATGTCAGGGCTGGTAAGCTTAAATAATTAAATCTAAACCTATCAATTGTTTAAATTATGAAAACAAGTATTTATTTATTGCTGGCCCTGCTGTTTTGCTTTGGCTGCCAGCCGAAAAGGACGGAGAATTTTATTCCGGGGATGTATGTGAACCATTCCGAGGGAAGTTACAGTGTGGCTGATGATACACTGATGATCCGGCAGCTGGAGGGAATTCATTACCAGATCACCCGCCGGACAGGTTTTAACCGTATGGTGGATGGAAAGTCGGGGCTGCGGGAGTATGAAATGGAAACCTGGAGCGGGCTGTATGATGCGGAGGCAGGTGTGATCAACGAAAGCCGGTATGGCAAGGTGCTTAGCTTTTTCCCGGACTCAGGACTGCTTAGGGTAAGTAACCGAGTGTATAAAAAAATCAAGTAGTAAACCATTAATTTTTTGGATATGCATATCTCTAACCCAGCCAGGGTATGGCCATGCCTTGGCTTTTTAAAAAAGAAAATAACAAAAGTTATGAAACAGTATATGGTCATTCTACCCTTGAGTACCATGACGCTGATGGTGGCCGTCCCCAAAGGGGCGACGGCGCAGATCGCGGTTGTGGAGGTTATTAAGGCGGGCGTAAAAAAAGTCATTAAGGCGGTGGATCTGAAAATCCAGCGTTTACAGAATCAGACGATCTGGCTGCAGAATGCGCAGAAGGTATTGGAAAACCAGTTGTCGAAGCTGAAGCTTGGGGAGATTGCGGATTGGACGGGTAGGCAGAAGGAGTTGTACCAGGGCTATTACAATGAGCTTTGGGAAATTAAGTCTTATTTAACGTATTTCAGGCGGATCAAAGACCTGGCTCAAAAACAGGTGGCGATTGTGGATGAGTACAAATGGGCCTGGGGGCTGTTCAAAAAGGACAAGCATTTCTCGGTAGCGGAACTGGAGTATATGGAGAAGGTGTATTCAGGAATTCTGGACGAGAGTATCAAGAACCTGGATCAGATTTTTCTGGTGGTTAATTCTTTTAAGACCCAGATGAGTGATGCGGCGAGACTGGAGCTGATTGCTACGGCGGCTAATCAGATGGATGAGAATTACGGGGCTTTAAAAAAGTTCAATTCTGGAAATATCCAGACTTCCATCCAGCGGGCTAAATCACTGGATGAGGTAGCTGTATTAAAAGAAATTTATGGGATCAATGAATAAGGTATGGGCGCCGGGCTTGGCTTTAGTATTGGCTTGTGTTTTTCCCGCTTCTTTATCCGCGCAAACTTTTGGGGAGTTCTTTAACCAGAAGAAAACGCAGAAACGGTATCTGCTGGAACAAATTGCGGCATTGCAGGTTTACCTGGGCTATGCTAAAAAAGGCTATGAGCTGGTAGGATCGGGATTGCAGACGGTCAGGGATATTAAAAGCGGGGAGTTTGGCCTGCACAATACTTTTATTTCTTCGCTAAAAAAGGTGAGTCCATTTGTGCGTAGTAATACTAAAGTGGCTGAGATCATTGCCTGTCAGCTGGGTATTTCGCGAGCCTTTAATATCAGGGATAAGGACAAGTTGCCGCTTTCTTCTCAGTTATATGTGCTGGAGGTGAAAGCCCATTTACTGGATGAATGCTTTAAAGACCTTGAGGAATTGCTGCTGGTGGTTACTGCCGGTAAAGTGGAAATGAATGATGCGAATCGGCTGGAAAGGCTCGATAAGATTTACCGCTCGATACTGGACAAATACAGTTTCGCTTTGGATTTCTCCACGCAGGTTAAACTGCTGATAGCCGGGGGAATCAGGGAGGAACAATCAATTAACTATTTAAAAAAGCTTTATGAAAAAGAGGAATAGCATGTTATTCGCGGCACTATTGCCGCTGGTATTTTGCCTTGGCTTTTCTGCCCGGGCGCAAAGTACAGAAGTTCAGCAGCTCTTGTTGAATGTGGAAAAGTTAAGCCAGCTAAAGAATATCCTTGCTGATATGAAAAAAGGATACACCATTGTGATGGGTGGCTACAATACCATTAAAAATATTTCCCAGGGGAATTTTTCATTGCATGAATTCTTTCTGGACGGGCTTATGCTGGTGAGCTCTGAAGTGAAGAAATACCGCAGGGTGGTGGATATCATCGATTATCAGAAAGCATTGGTAAAAGAATATAAACGGGCATACCAGCGGTTCCAGCGGTCAGGGAATTTTGGTGTCGGGGAACTGGAATATCTGGGTAGGGTGTACAAACAGCTGTTTGATCAGAGTATAGATAATCTGGACGAGCTGGCGATGGTGATCACTTCGAGTAAGTTGCGGATGAATGATCAGGAGCGCTTGCAGGCGATTGACCGGATCTTTGCTTCTACCCAGGATAAGCTGATGTTTCTGCGCTATTTCAATGAGCGGGGATTGATCCTGAACCAGCAGCGGGATAAACAACGTTTGGAGATCGAATCGGTTCGGGATTTTTATGGTCTGGATTAAGGGAGGTGATATGAGAAATCGGTTTAGGTTATTTTTCGGGGTTTTTGTTTTTGCATTGGTTGTTCCCAGACTGGCTAGCGCTCAGGACGGCTTGGCCGGACAGATTGCCGGATTGCAGGGTGTGCTGGACAGGGTTCATACCGAGATGTTGCCCCTTTGCAGTGGGCTGATCGGGGCTGGCAGGGCGATCGCTGGGTTTGGGGCTTTATGGTATATCGCTAATCGGGTCTGGCGGCAGTTGGCGGCGGCGGAGCCCATTGACTTTTATCCTTTGATGCGTCCCTTCGCATTGGGAATGGCAATTGTACTTTTTCCGGCGGTTATGGGCGTGTTCAATGGGGTATTGCAGGTGACTATAGCGGGGACACAGGGTATGGTGAGGGATTCAGATAAGGCGATTAAGGCTTTGCTGGCACAAAAGGAGCGGGAGTTGAAAAAGTCGGTCAAGTATAAATTGTATGTTGGCGTGGATGGGGATGGAAATCGTGCCGAATGGTATAAGTATACGCATCCTAAGGATCCAGATGGTTCGGATGAGGGCTTGCTGGAGGGTATCGGGAATGATATCAAATTCTGGGCGGATCGTCAGGATTATAAAATGCGGCATTCTTTCAAGCAGTTTATGAGTGAGTTTCTGGAGATCTTATACCAGGCGGCGGCACTTTGTATCAATACACTTCGGGTTTTCTTTCTGATTGTGCTGGCTGTGCTTGGACCTTTGGTATTGGGATTTGCGGTGTTTGATGGTTTACAGCATACCCTTTCGGTCTGGATTGCCAGGTACATCAATATCTTTTTGTGGTTGCCGATTGCCAATATCTTCGGTGCAATTCTGGGGAAAATCCAGCAGAATATGTTAAGGCTGGACATTGCGGAAGTGGCCAATCAGGGTGATACGTTCTTTTCCAGCACGGATTTAGCGTATTTAATTTTTATGATTATTGGTATTGCTGGCTACTGCTGCGTGCCAACTGTAGCCAATTATGTGATCCATGCTGGTGGCGGAAATTCGATTTTAACAAAGGTAAATACGATGGTTTCTGGCGGTAGTATGATGGCACAGCGAGTAGGTAATCAGAGTTACTCCGGCGCAAAAGAGGGGGCAGGGATGATCGTTGACCGCTTTGATGATGCCAGGAGGAATTTGTCCAGTGGCATGGCAGAAGCTGCAGGCTCAGATTATTTCAAGGATAAAGTTTCCGGTAGGTAACCATTTAAAATTCATTTTATGTTCACACAATTTAAAAATATAGATACGGCTTTTAAGCACATTAAAAGCTTCAGTTACCTGTTCCTGCTGGGGAATGTACTGATTGTGTGCTTCGGGCTCTTTCTGTTTGCCCGGGTTAGCAGGGAGCAAGCCCAGCGGGTGTATATCCTGTACAATGGCAAGGTCTTGCAGGCTTTTGCTTCCGAGAGGAAGGGGAATTTACCCGTGGAGCTGCGCGATCACATCAAGACTTTTCACCAGTATTTTTTTACACTTAGCCCGGATGATAAGGCGATTGCGGCAACAATAGGTAAAGCGCTGTATCTGGCGGATGAGAGTGCCAAGCGGGCTTACGATAACCTCAGGGAGCAAGGTTTTTATAATAACCTGATTTCCGCGAATATTTCCCAGCAGATCGAGGTGGATAGCGTCAAACTGGATGTAGATAGCGATCCTTATGCCTTTACCTGCTTTGCAAGGCAGAAACTGGTTCGTACCAGTGGTTCTGCCTTCCGTAAGCTGGTGACCAGGGGCAGGGTTCGGGTATTGCAGCAGCAAAGTGATGATAACCCACATGGTTTTCTGATCCAGCGCTGGGAGATTCTGGAGAATAGGGATGTTGCTGTAAATCCTTAGGCTATGGGCTTATTTAAAAAAAGGCTTGGAAAGGCTAGCCGGCAATCAGTGTTTTTATTGTCGGATCGGATTGCTCTGGCGGTAAAACGCAGGCAAAGGAAATGGGCAGATTACCTGAATGACCGGGTAAAAAATGTGTCCGCAGAAGTCAGGTTGATTGCTTTGGTGGTGTTCTGCCTGGTCTGGTCTGTTTATCTGATCCGTTTGCTGATCATGTCAATTTATTAATCATTTATAATTTATCAATTTTTATGGAAACAACTTTAAAAGATAAAAGGAAAAACCGGTTCCTGCTGGTTCTGCCCTTACTGGTGTTTTTCCCCTTATTGGCCTATGTGGTGTTTTTTGGGGCGAAGGATAAGTTCAGTTCGGAAAAGGAAGAGGTGCCACAGGGGATCAATGCGAGTTTACCTGATGCCAAACTGGCGAAAGTGGATCCGGTTACTAAGCTGGGCTTTTATGAATTGGCGGGGAAGGATACGGCTAAATTTCGCAGCAGTCTTGTCGAAAACAGGATTGATTTGTCTAGCCGTGGTGTTGATCCACAAGCGGAGCGGATTAATGAAAGATTAGCGGCTTTGAACCAGGAACTGGCTAAACCTGCAAGTTCTCCAGCTATTAAGGACAGGTATACGCAGGTCCAGTCGGTGAATATGAAAAGTGACGTTGACAGGCTGGAAATGCTGATGAAGTCCATGCAGGGACAAAAAGAGCAGGATCCTGAAATGCAGCAATTGGGTGGTATGTTGCAGCAGATCATTGACATCCAACATCCGGAGTTGGTTAAAGAACGGGTTGCTCAGTCTGGTTCTCGGGTGATTAATTCGGATAGTTTGTTTAGGGCAGTTCCGGCGGTCATCGTGACCAAGAAGAGGATCGTGCATGGGGCGAGTATTGAGCTTTCTTTACTGGATAGTGTCTGGCTCAAGGGGCAGTTGATCCCTAAAGGGCATCGGGTGTTTGGGGTTTGCCGGGTAACTAATCAGCGGGTGCTGATTGACATTAAGAATATCCGGTTGGGTAATTCGATTGTACCGACGAGTTTATCTGTATATAGTCTGGATGGTATGGAGGGTTTAAATGCACCGGAGGCCATGTTAACTGATGCTTTGAATGGAGGGACGATTGATGCTTCCAGCTCCATAGGGTTGGGCAGTTTTGACCAGAGTTTGGTGACTCAGGTGGCTGGAGCGGGTATTGATGCGGCGAAGGGACTGCTTTCCAAAAAACTCAGGCGGGTTAAGGTAAGCCTGAAGGCTGGAGAGAAAGTATTGTTGCGAAACAATCAGATTCAATCGCGCTAGTATGGAACATAAGGTAAACAGGGCTAAAGCTCTATGGGAGCATTGGGAGCTTCGTGAAAAGGAATTGGGAAAGATCGGGGAAATGACTGATGAGCATGCGGTGGATATAACCCGGCAGAAATATGATTTCCTGCGGGAGGGGGTATACCGCTTGTCTGAAAACCCGCTTGGCCATGAGACTACCTACCGGGAAATGATCCGTGTAATCTGTGATAAAATGCAAAAACAGCTTTATCCCAATAGGATTTTGAGAATGCTGCACCAGCTTAAGGTTGCGGTGCTGGATCGTCCCAGTCATTTAAAAGCGCATCTGGAGCTGGCCAGTGATAATATTTCAAAGCTCAAAAAGGCATTTGAATCGCGGGGATTGGAGGTCTTTGCGAATAAACTGGACTATTACCTGGACTTTGAACGGGATAAGATTTCTATTCCTGTAGCTGGGCAACTTGATGCTCATCGGACGGTGACTTTGATTCAGGATTTACAGAAGAATGGTAAGGGACAGTATGAGCTCATGGGTATGGATGCCAGCATTTATGGTTCAGCTGATCCTATGTATGATGTCAGTATCCGTATAGACTGGGAATTTAATCTTAATCGGGTGCAGATCGGGAACCTGCTTCAGGAGCGTGCGGTTTATCTCTATCCTGATAAGCATTCCGGTTTGCCAAAAGATCAGTGGCTCCAGGTAGCAAGGGGGCATGATTATGGGGAATTCCGTTTGAACGTGTATGGTTCGGAATATGGTTACGATTTGATATCAAAGCTAGACCAACTGGCGGCCGACACAGGAATTTATAGGGTAATGGCTGCTGATGTGATTAAACAGCTTAATGATGGCTGGCAGGTAAAGTTAAGTGGCAGACATCCGGCCGATCAGCCGGTATTTATCGAGGCTAGTCCGGGTACCAGAGGGATTGTGATCCGGGATATTGACCAGAAAGTTATTGGTGTAAATGAAATGTTTCTGGGCACAAAAAAGGCTGAGGAGAAAGAACGTGGAAATTCGGTTTCCAAAGACCAGTCAAAAGATAATCAACAGGACCAATCACTTGGACTTGGTTCTTAATTATTAACCTAATCAATTTATTATGACGTTGAATTTAAACAACCTGGAAGACAGGAAAGCTGAAATGGAAATGTTGCAGGCTTCTGAAGCCACGATTGCTGCGATGGAGAAAATGATGCGTGAGGGAGGAGGCAATGGATTTACTTTAGATGAATTTCATCCGGCCAAGCGAGGGCAGGTCGATGTGGTCTATTATTTTCAAAAGGGTAAGCACTCAGATAATTTCTATTTAAACCGGTATACTGTTGCACATAATATTGGTAAACAATTAGAGGAGGGACAAAAGTACATGGTCTTCAATCCTAAAGATGGAAAAATTATAAAGCAATTGGACAATATCACGGAGGCTATTAAATTGTTTCAGGAACGTGGGCCAAAAGTGGAACTGGCTGTTGGCAAGGATGGAAACAATAAGGTAACTATAGCTAGTATGGAGGAGGGTAAGGTGAACTATGTAAACCGGGATTATCGGTCGACATATTATGGAAAGTTTGTGAGCCAGACGATCTGGCCTGAAAGAGGTAAGGGTTTTACTGTTCCCCAATCTGCCCAGATGATCCAGGGGCATTCTGTTTTTCGCGGTGATCTGGTAAACTTTAAAACTGGTCAGCCTTATGAGGCTTGGGTGAAGTTGGATATGGATAAGGGTGTTGGCAGGTCTGGGAATTTTGATTTGCAGCAATTCAGTTCGCAGTATGGTTTCGAGTTGGGTAAAGTGTTGGATCTTTATAACATTAAGGAGCTTCAGGATCCTGAAAAGCGTAAAGATATCGAATCTAAGATTGAGAACGGCTTCACGCCGTTTGTTACTGTTGAAAAGGATGGACAAGATTTGAAGTTAAGTATTGAAGCTTCTCCACGTTATCGTACTATCAATTTCTTTGACGAGGGTAAAATGGAAAAGCGGGAGCAGTTCTTGGTCGAGATCGCTCCTGAGCAGAATCGTGTGGCGGAGATTTTTTCTAAAAAGGATCAGGCTAAGGAGACAGAGAAGTCCGAGGAAATGGGTATTGGCAGGTAATTAAAATTGTATTAGTTTAGTTTTTCGGTATTAATTGACTTATCATTTTAAAACAAATCATAAAAACATGGAAAAATTTGAAAAAGTTAAACAGTTGATCGCTTCTATTGAAGCTGATGCGGACAAATTTTATAACAAAGAAAATGGCGCTGCCGGTACTAGGGTTCGTAAAGGAATGCAGGATTTGAAGGTTCTGGCTACTGAGATCCGTAAGGAGGTTACTGACCGTAAGAACAG
This sequence comes from Candidatus Pedobacter colombiensis, assembly GCA_029202485.1. Taxonomy (NCBI): domain Bacteria; kingdom Pseudomonadati; phylum Bacteroidota; class Sphingobacteriia; order Sphingobacteriales; family Sphingobacteriaceae; genus Pedobacter; species Candidatus Pedobacter colombiensis. The sequence continues at coordinate 1,175,303 of CP119313.1, forward strand.
TAAATAAATTATTAATTGTTTTGGGAACAATGAAGCCTGGTCACATTGTGTGATCAGGTTTTTTTATCGATCTGAGTCTTAATTGAAAATGCCAGAATGGGTTGTTTTATCGGAAAGATTTCTTGAAATTGTGTCTGATATGTACAACGTTTTTTTGGATACCAATATTTACCGTAGCTTGGGTTTGCGTTTTTCAAAACACCGGGATTATGAATACCTGATCAAATTTTTGGCGAGCAGCGGCAATGAGTTTGGACTGATGCGGATAGTACACGAGGAATTGCTGGATTATTATAAAAAGGATGTTTTTGGAAAACTGTTTTCGGAATATCAAAGGGTGATCCGGCAGTTTTCGGACAATCCTTTTTTAAGAACGATGCCTTCTCCGGATTTTGAGCTGGAACTTTCAGAAGCGCTCAGGGTACTTGATCTTGATCTGAATACGATTGGGATGAGTTTGGAGGTAAAGCAGATTCCAGCTGATTTACTGACTGATTTTTTGTTGTTCAACAAGGCGGAGCGTAAAGGAGACAATGCCCGGGATTTTCTGATTTTTTATAACCTGATCTCTCTTTGTCAACAAGACCCAGAGGAAACTGTGGTGCTGATTTCTCAGGATAAGATTTTCAGTCTGAACGAGTTCTTCCGCGAACAGCTTAAGACGCATTCGATCGGCAATTATAAGGTTTATGATAGTATTGCTGCTTTCTTGGCTGATGCAGGACCTAAAGTGAACTGGTTGACGAAGGAGTTGATTAGAGCTGCTATTGACCCTCGGCTGATTGAGGAGGAAATGGCAAACGATGTGATGTGTCTGCCAAGTTACTGCAGTCAATATTATTATGAACGGGGTGGTGAGGATTTGCCGCCATTAGAGAAATTAACAATTGAGGGATTTGAGGTGAAGGATTTTTATGTGTCCAAAAATGAAAAGTCCGGGAAACTGGTCTTGAATGTGGATGTATCGGTTGCGGTGTATGCACTGTTTGGAGAAGATCCCCAGCCTGATGCTTTAAAAGCTTATTTAGCAGATCGGAGGGTGCCTACTATATCACATCCGGAAACTTTTGATGATAGAGGTCAAGTGTTTTATCAGGAAAAGGTACTGTTCCTTTTTCAGGCTGAACTTAATGAAACAACCGAGCAAATTGAAAACCTGAAATTTATTGATTTTCTGCCTTCTCATTATAGGTATGACGACTGGACACCTGGTCCGGCATATAAATTGGTACCTCTTGAGCAACGATATAGTCTTACTTGGAAATGAAATTATCACCGATTTAGCAATTTTAAAAGACAGATTTACATATGAAAATACAAATTAACATCTCAGTAAGAAACCCGGAGTGGCGATGGGAAGAGGATGATTATCAAAAGGAATGGCTTTTGATCAATGGTGATAAGATGGCGAAGTATTTACCGTCTGTTACTTTTGGTTTTGATACAGAAGTACAGCAGTATGTCAAACCAACGCTCGATGAGCATACTTTTAAATTTATTAGTGCGGATCAAAAGGATAGTCCCGACCCAGTTATTCAGGAGGTCTTATTGAAAGATTTGGATGTAACCCAATTTATATTTGAACAGGGGTCAACTCCTGTTATTGTGTCGAAATCCATATTGCATCACGTAATGGCTGCTCAAAATCAGGGTAAGGGAAAATTTTACTGGTATTATTTCATCAACGAAGACGCCGAATATGTACAATGCAAAAGTAATATTTGGTTGTCAACGGCACATTTTGAAGAGCTTGAATGCAAAGTGCCAGACTTGGATATATTAGTTTAAATGAATTTTAATCATGTTTTTGTTTGATTTAAGCCCTTTATTCCGGGCTTTTTAGTTTTTTTGATATGGCTAAAAAGAGTGCAGGTATATTGTTGTATAGGTTTTCAGCTGAAGAACTCGAGGTTTTGCTGGTTCATCCTGGTGGCCCGTTTTTTCGGAATAAGGATAAGGGATGGTGGACGGTGCCAAAGGGGGAGATTATGCCAGATGAAGAGCCTTTGGATACAGCATTGAGGGAGTTTAAAGAGGAAACAGGTTATTTGCCTGAAGGAGAATTTTTGGCTTTAAAGCCTATTGTGCAAAAAGGTGGTAAATTGGTGTACTGCTGGGCGGTAATGGGGGACTTGGATGCTCCAAGAATTGTTTGTAATACTTTTTCGATTGAATGGCCACCCAAATCGGGGAAGTTGGTTGATTTTCCTGAAGTAGATCAGGCTAAATGGTACTCCTTGATTGAGGCAGTTGTATTTATTAATGATCGCCAGCGAGATTTTTTGCAAGAGTTGAAGGGAATAGTGAAACCATAAACATAGAATAATGGATTATCTTAAGGTTAACTTGGCTATAAAGGTTATTGAGTCGGAACTGGCCAAACTCAAAAGTATGCTGGATAAAGAAATACCTGTTATCAGGAATGCTAAACAGGAACAATTGAAAAGAGTAACTGAGGTGGTCAGCAAACAGAGGATCAGGGATCGGGCTGCTGCGATAAAGAAATTCAGTAAACGTTTGTTAGCAGTTAGCGTGCGATTAGAGGAATTGGGAATCAGTACTCATCAGGGATAGTATATTGGTTTTGTGCTAAAATGAAAATTGTCTATATGTTAAAAACTATACATTTCTGGAAGTTATTTATTGAGTAAATTTATCCTTTAATGGAAACAAGTAAGGACTATTTGATCGGCCTATTAAAGGATAAATATGAGCATGAAATAAGGAGAAAAGCAGATTTTGATAATTCGCTTAATATCCCCATCACTTTGTTAACCGCTCTTTTTGCCGGAATTTATTTTGTTGCAAGTGATACTTCGCTAAAACAACTTTCTTGCCCCTTGATAACAGTAAAATGGATTTTGCTAGCCTTGCTTTTTTTGAGTTGCATTATAACTATGAGTTTGCTGTTTAAAGTATATTTCGGATATAAGAGAGCGTATTGTGCTTTTCCTGATAGCAAGCAAGTGGTGGAAGATGATTTTAAAGCGCTAGAAGAATATCATAACCAATATAGCAAAGGTAAACAGGAAGAAAATCTGCTGAAAAGTTTAAAAGATAGAGTGGTTAACTGGTATCTTGAATGTAATAATAACAATACTCCGGTTAACGATGCTCGTGCTAATGCCCTGTTTTATGCGAGGCTTTCGATTTGTATTTCATTAAGTATCGGACTGGCACTTTTAATTTTTATATGTTATCTAAAATCTCTTTAATATGGCTAAAAAAGCAAGTCCACCACCGCCGCCTCCACGTCCCAGTCCAGTGAGGCAAGAAAGATCAGCTGGGTCTGATAAATCATTATCAAGACCTACACCTAAATCAAAGTAAAAATTTAAAGCAAAAAATATGAGTAAACAAAATCAAACACCACCACCACAGCCACCACCTTCACCGGTGAGGAGAGAGAAAGCAGATACTATAGCTCCTAAGCCTTCTACAACTAAGAAATAAGAATTGCCGGTTAATGAAGCCGGCTTTTTTATTTTAAAACCTAACTTAGCTTTATTATGGACGTTTTAAAATCGCTTGGTATTTTTATTCTAGCTGGTCTTTGTGAAATTGGGGGTGGATATCTCATTTGGTTGTGGTTGAAGGAAGGAAAGCCTTTATGGTATGGTCTTATCGGTGCTTTAATTCTTGTGGGGTATGGTGTGGTTGCCACTTGGCAGACTGCAAATTTCGGACGGGTGTATGCTACTTATGGTGGTGTTTTTATTGTACTTGCTTTGCTTTGGGCCTGGAAGGTGGATGGTTTTCAACCGGATAAATGGGATATTATCGGTGCGGCTATCGCATTGATTGGTGCCTGTATTATTATTTATATGCCAAGGGCAGCTTAACTATCTTAATTTTGCAGATGGGTCATATGAGGCTGTAATCCCATTGTTGGATTCTTTCCATTTATAATCAAAACAGACTTTATATAACATATAGTATCTGTTATAATTTGTACTGAATGCGCCAGTACAGACCTGTCTATCAAATCCTTGTTTTCTTAGTTCTTCGGTTGGTATGTAATGATCACGTTCATCTGTTATGTAAGCAGCTAAGATGCGGTAGTTCTTTTTCAATTGAGCTATTGTTTTTGGAAACGCTTGATTTTCTTTTGCTCTTTTAACGGCTAGAATTCTTGCGTTGAAGTTGTTTTTGCAGTTGACATTACAGTATTTCTTTCCATCTCTGCCATGTATTTCTTTTTCGCAGTAGATGCAGTATTTTTTTTCAGGTTGCGCGGTTTCTTGTTTTGCGGTCATAAGCGTTTATTTTGGATGTTAACAATTGTTATCGGTTAATTGTTTTTGGAAACGGTTAAAGGTAATGTGTATCTGTTCAGTGGATTAGCTATCAGATAATGTTGTTTTTTCTGCTGTTTCTTGGTTTTAGTGTGTTCAATTTTGTCGGGAACTAATTCTTACGATTATGAAAAATAACACATTGGCTACGGAAACTTTTTCCAATAGGAACATGCATTACTTTCTGGATTTTAAGGTGGCGGAGAATAATAGTAATTATATCCGTATAACGCGCAGTGATCAGCAGCCGGATCAGTCTTATGTGCGTTCGCAGGTGGTGGTATTTGAGGAGGACTTTTATTTTTTGATTCAGGCTTTTGCCTCATTGTTTAAGCGTGTGATCTATAGGGGGCAAAAGGAGGTTGGAGTGCAGCAGTTGCGTGAGGCTAGGTTGGAGCACTTGAAGGGGATTAAGGGAATGGCTCCTGAGCTTAGGCCTAGGGAGAAGTTACTTGCCCGTGGAGCTTATGCGTTATCTCATGGAGAATTAATGGCGCTGTTGATTGGTTCGGGTGTTTCGGATTTGAATGCTGTTGAATTGGGCGGTCAGATTATGGCCTCGATTGGTGATGATCCAGGTAGGTTGGCTTTTCTGGATGTAGATAGGTTGAAGTTGTTTAAGGGCATGGGGGTTGCCAAATCGTGTGCTGTTTTGGCGGCAGTTGAACTTTCCCGCCGAATGTATGGCTTTTAGTCTTCTAGTTTTCTTTTAGGTTTTTCTGGTTGTTGGTTTCGCTCTTTTTCTAAGGGTAAGGGCGTGCTATGGCTTTTTCAGGTCAGGTGAAAAGTTTTCTCCGGGTCTTTTGGATACAAATTTCTGAACAATCCCTTTTCCGTCAAGACAGGCCCTTCGGGTTTGCTGAAAAAAAATCTCCACACCTCGCTGCGCTCGGGTCGTATTTTTTTTCGCAAAGTCTTGCCTTGAAAAAGGGATTGGGTTCAGGTGAGGGGTGGTATCAAAAGACAGGAGGCTCTGGCCGGCTGACTTTTTAAAAGGCATATTCTCATGGAAATACAAATTGGCAGAGGCCCACCCACCGACACAAAACACAGGACAGCGGATTTTTTTCGCAAGTACAGGGTTGCCCTTCGGGCGTAAAAGCAATTAATCACAAACAACTATTTAAAACGTAACAATTATGAAAACTACAGTAATCACTTCAGGAAAAACAAATCAATCGGCTAATGGAATTGCCAATACTGGCGTTGTTCAATCTAAAAACTTTGATGGTGATAATACCGCGAATACAAAGTTAGCGCATGAAGTTAAACCGGCTACGGTTAATAAAGCAGAGGAAGCCAAACCAGTACCGGTAATTACTGTTGCCACGGGTGCAGAGACTGAAAAAGTTGAACCAACTAAAGCGGATATACGAGAGCAAATGGCGGTAAAGAAACCTGCTTTGAATTTGGAGTGTACTTTAAAGCTGGTGGAGGAATTGCACCGCCGTAAAATCCAAAGGGATAAGTTAATCGGTACGATTGATACTTTGGAGGAATTTGAGGTGGCGCAGAAGAATGAAGCGGAGGAAACTGATAGCAATCATTTTCAGGGTTGTGAGTTGACTATTGAGGATGACCAGCGCAGGGAGTTTGTTACTAAAAATCCTGTAATCATTAAGAGAGTGGCAGAATATATCCATGCATTGTGTGTGGATAGGCTGGCAGAGATTGAAGGGGAGATTTTCTTGCCTGCTTAGTGATTTAATGCCCCTGCTTTGTGCAGGGGCATTTTTACCCATTTTAATTCATCTTTTATGAGATATGAAACTTTATTTATAATGGTTCGGGTAGCGGTCTATGCGGATCATACAAGTGTTGCGGAATTGGTTAAGGAGCTGGAAACTGAATCTAAGTTTAGTTTGTCGGATACGGCCAATATTAATGTCATGGAAACTGAAATTTTGCTTTCAGGAAGCCGCAATAAAAAGAACATTCATCATACGCCATGAAAACGAAGAACCATATTTTATATGTCACGGTTCGCGCGGAAGTGGTGACTGATTTAAAAACGCTTTCTCAGACAATTGAAGAGTTTGAGCAAGATACAGTTTACAGTTTTGGGAGTACGGAAAATGTGGCGGTGATAGATACGGAATTGCTACAAACAGAAACATTTCATCCTTAAAATTTAAAATTATGTCACACGATATCAATTACAATAACACTACTGGCCGATATGCTTTTATGAGTGTTAAAGAAAAAGCATGGCACGGCTTAGGCCAGATAATTACAGCTTATCCGACCAGTGCGGAGGCGATTTTACATGCTGGTTTAGATTATATGGTCGAGAAAAGGCCATTGTTTACGGTTGATCAGGTTGATTTTGGGCGCTTTAAAGCGCCTGATGCTGATGATTATTCTGATGAATTACAGCCGGGTATTTTGGTGCCGGATTATTATGCCAATGTGCGAACGGATACAGAGGAGGTTTTGGGTGTGGTGGGAAGGATTATAGTATTGTGCAAAACAGGGAGGCTTTTGCTTTTTTTGATAATATTGTTGGGGGGAAGGACGGTATTTTATATGAAACTGCGGGGGCACTAGGCAAGGGGGAAAGGATTTTTATATCGGCGAAGTTACCGGATTACATCCGTGTGGGACGGGATGATTGTATTGAAAAGTATATTTTTCTCACGACTTCGCATGACGGTTACGGTAGTATTACTGCTGCTTTTACGCCTGTGCGTGTGGTTTGCCGGAATACTTTAAACGCTGCTTTAAAGAATCAGACGGGTTGCATTAAAATCCGGCACACTTCCAGTGCGCCCGAGCGGTTGAAGCAGGCACACCGTTTACTGGGGCTAACCAATCAACTGGCCAATGAATTGGAACAGGTATTTAATCAGTGGGCTAAAATCCGCATTACTGATCAACAGGTTAAAAAATTGGTTCAATTGGCGATGGCTCCGAGTAGGGAGGTGTTACAGCATCTGCAAAATGGCCAGTCTGATGAACTGTCAACAGTTTTTACCAATGTGGTAGATTCGGTTTGTTCGTATGCGCTTACTAGTCCTACGCAGCAAATGTATACGACTAGGGGAACTTTGTACGGAGCTTATAACGCCGTGACGGGGTATTACCAAAACGTGCGGAATTTTAAAGATGAGGAAAGTAAATTTAAAAGTATTATGTATGGTACTGGCCTGCAACGTAGTCAATCAGCTTTTGACCTGTGCAGTGCATACGCTAAAATGGGCGTAAGCGGATTAAATTAATTCATTCCGGGGGCTATGCCCCCAATAATTCAATTTATTGTTATGGCAAATTGGTGCTTAAATACGGTGACGTTTGAAGCAGATGAAACCGTTATGGAAAAAATCCGTGTGCTGTTTTTAGAAATGGCGGAGCGTGAAATATTATACTTTAGGGGACAGATGCCGCCGTTCTATCGTCGAGAACACGGTTATCTTTTTGAAATTGACTGGAGGGAGCAGGAATTGTTTTATCTGACCAAATGGTCTCCCAATATTGATGTGATGATAGCCGTCGCAGATCATTACCATGCTTGTTTTGTCTACACTTATGAAGAATTGGCTATGGGCATTTACGGTATGGCTATTTATCGCTGGGGAAGGCTTTGGGATATCTATTTAGAGCCAGACGATTTTACACAATTCAGCTACTTTGAACAAGCGGATAAATATGAGTTCGAAGGCAAGCATTATACCAATGAATTTGAAGTGCTTGATATCTTGTTGCAACGCAAGGTAGACCGGATTTATAAACAATAAATCTTATGGTTATGAAGCACTACATTACAGATTTGGACGGGAATCTCTTGGAGGTGACCGATTTAAAGGAGGCGATTTTTCAAGTGGCTATGTATATCAGTTACCTGCATGATCAGCCGAGCGAAGAACAGGCTGTTTTTGCCATCAGACGTAAGATTTACTGGAAGGACATTTATACTAAACTGAACCAGTTAAGGAAGATCGAGACACAACAAACGGCTTAGTAATTAATAAAAATTAGGAATCATGAGCTTTAGAACAGAACTGGCTAAAATAGCTTTACCGCAAATTAATTCCCAAACTCTGGTACTATTTGAAGAAATGACTGAAGAGATTGATTTGTTTGATACCGCAGTTGCGGAATATGATGGAGTAATCCTGCAATTGTTGTTCCCAAACCCTGCGGCAGGTTACCCAAAATTTCAACTGCTGAAAACAGACATAGATTTATCCGAGCCGACTAGCTATTTTAATAATGAGTCGGGGGAAACAGATTTAACGGTAGGGGAGGTAATCCTATTGGTGAATGTTTATATTCAAGCGTCAGAGGAAGCGTATAAACGGAAATGGAATAACTCGGGTTGAAAAGTCAATTTTCAGTAGATTGATGCTTCTGTAATGTTTTAATGATTTTTAAGGCCTATTCCTGGTTTGGGGTAGGTCTTTTTTTGTGATTGCTTTAGGTGTCTGTCAAGTGCATTTTAATTGAATAATTATGCATCTTTACATAGATTAATTAACTCAAAATAAGGTGTCAAATGCAGCTATTTAAAAATTTTGGTGGCACAGTGCAATCATTTAGTGAAATCAGTGGTCATGATTTCACCGATCAGCAGACGGATAGAATAAAAGAAGAAATTCAAAGTAAAGGCAAAGAGTATATTCTTGGTGTGAACGACCAAGAGTTTAAAGAATATTTAATAGCCAAATATTCTATGGATCCGCTGACTATTCACTTAGACACAGAGACTGTTGAACAGCCTAAAGTTTCGAAGGAAATACTTGAAGATCGGATGTATAGAGAGAAGTACGAGACAGAAGTCTATACTTTTACGGCTACCTATCAATTTTCAGGTTCTGGTATACTGTTTACTATCCGTCCTAGTACATGGACTATGACTTCTACGGAGATTTATGTAGTTCAGAATTCTGGTCTGGTTTCATTTAAATTTAAGCTTTACAAAAAAGATCCAGCGGAATTTGAACGCGAGAAGAATTCAAAGAGAAGTAAGGCCTTCACCAATTTAGCGAACGCGAATAGTTTTGTAAATAGCTATAATCAGAGTATTTCAAGTTATGTTGAAACTGCTTTTACAACTGAAAAGAATAAATATCTTTCGGAAAATGATTTTTTTGCAGCAATCAATATAAAAGTAAATAACGATACCATTTCTGTATTTACTCCCCCAACAATTGAGAAGAAAGTTATTCCACAACCACAGGTGTCTCTTCAAAAGGAATTTGCTTCTGAACCAACGATGGCTAAGGGTATGTATGAAGATATCCTGAAGGTGATCTATGATTCTGGTAAAAGTATGGAGAAGAAGCCTGCTTTGTACAGTGGTAAGGATGAAGAAGGCTTGAGAGACCAGTTTTTATTTGTGCTTGAAACACGTTATGAAGGAACAACCGCTAGTGGGGAGACGTTTAACAGAGGTGGGAAGACTGATATCATATTGAAGTATGCAAATGATGGCAGTAATTTGTTTGTTGCAGAATGTAAAGTATGGCATGGCAGTTCAGAGTTTCTAAAAGCTATTTCTCAACTCTTTGATAATTACTTGACCTGGAGAGATTCAAAAGCTGCTTTAATCTTATTTGTGAACAATAAGGATTTTTCGAATGTACTCTCTACGATTAGGACTGATGTTGTTAATCATCCTTATTTTGTAAAGGAAAAAGGAGTTAGGGGAGAAAGTTCGTTCAGCTACATCTTTCATTTGCCTCAGGATATGAGTAAGCCTGTCTTATTTGAAATCATGGCTTTCCACTATGATAAATAGTTAATAGCTTATCAGTTGACCCATACCTGTAATCATAATTAAATAATTTTAGTTGAGCAGTTTTTTAACCAGCTAAAACGAGTAATCCAGAACGTTGAAATTTTTATTCTAATTCTATTAGTTATACTTGTGCTGAAAAGATAACTGTGTCAAAACGATTCCCTTAGACCATTAATTCAATGAACGATTTTTACCATATCAGTACTGACGAAAAATCATTAGAACATCCTCTTCAGATGAATAATCTGGGGTTGCGTCGAATCATGGCCATAATAGGACAATTTAAAAGAAATGATTGGGATGGTCGTTCATCGCAATCTAGTAAACACTATCGTGATACTACACCAAAAGATTATGATGCACAATTTGCACTTCGTCTTCTAAAGACCGATCCTCCTTATGAGATAGATATATTGCTAGATCATCATTATAATCATTATGTTGCTAGATTTGATGATCCTAAACGCTTTTTAAAGCATGTTAAATACGTTATTCTACCTCTATTACAGAATAATTCAAAAGGAGAAGTCTATATAGAATTAACGGAGGACTGGCTGATTGAGAAGGAACAAGAAATGACCTCTGTTAAAGTGATTCCTGCAAAAAATCAGGAAAATATACCGGCCCCATCCGATAAAACTGTTGTAATAACGAATGAAGAAGTTTTTATTTCGTACAGTTGGGATTCCGAAGAATATGTTCAAAAAGTGGTTGAGTTTACCGATTTTCTGCGCACAAAAGGTTTTCATGCACACTTAGATGTTATGCTTAGCCAAAATGAGACATCTATCAATTTTGTAAAAATGATGCATCAGTCTATGGGAAACCACAAGAAAGTTGTCGTTGTGTTGTCTAAAGGTTACAAGGTTAAAGCTGAGTCATTTACCGGGGGAGTTGGAGAGGAATTCGTGTTGTTGCTAAATGATATCAAACAAAGTCCTAAGAAATATATTCTAATAAGCTTTGAGGGACGGTCTGATGAAATCATTCCTTTTGGACTGCGAGGTCGTGAAATTATAGATCTTTCGGATCCAAAAGGAGAAGAGCAATTATACCGAAAGCTTATGGACGAACCTGAGTATAGTTTTTCTGATGTAGCTTCTGAGAAGCCAAAATTAGCTCCTGTTAAAATCAATGAGTTTCAGGCACTGGTTCCTTCGAAAATGATAAGTATTGAAAATCCTTTAGTGACTCCTGATGGCTCCCATAGTCAGGGCGGATTATATAAACACATAGATTTTAAGCTAATACTCAATTTCAAGAATACATCTTCCAAAACAATCGATGGGTTGGCATATAGCTTAAGGGTTAAACAACAACTTGCACCCGAATATTATGGACAAACAGCTGAAGAAGGCTATTTTTTATTTACTGAAGATATTTCCCAGAAGGTATATCCAGGATTGACTGTAAAAAGTACAGCGTACAAGCTGAAAGTTGCGAATCATACCATCTCCCAAATTCTGGGTACAAGAATATTAATAACAGTGTTTACAGACCATGGATCCTTTTCAAAAGAGTTTGAGGTGGAGCAATTGATAGAGATTAAACCACCTAATGAGAATCATTTAGAAGCAATTCCATTAACCCAAGACTTATTTGGCTATTAACTTTGTAATCATTACTGTAGCGTTTTTGGCTCCAGTTCATTTAATAATACTTTGAAAAATACGTTCCTAGCAGGACCAAAATAAGTTTTGTATTGATCTGCGTTGAGCGTGTAACTTTTGTCATTATTGCAGTAATAGCAAGCTAGAACGCAGTTCGTTTTAAGATAGCCTAATCCATTCAATTTTTTATCAATTTCTAAAATTGGTCCCCTTTCTCCGTATCTTATTTTTCTGGTTGTAAGTAATTTTGCACCAATCAATTTTTTGATGTCAAAAATAGAGGTTTCACAATAATAACATTTAAAATTTTGTTGCTGAATCTGCGATACAAACCAATCTGATAAGTCATGTTTTGATAGAAAACCAGTCTTATGACTGGAAGAGAAAAGGTTCATTACCCTGCTTCTCTCCTCAGATAAAAATTGCTCAATATTCATAGCTATTTAGTGATTAAAATTTAATTCCCGAGTAAACACCATTTCAGAGCCGAAAGATTTGAAATGGTGTTTACTCGGGAATTGAATTTAAGTATTTCTATTGATTGTATATTCTTAATATTTAAAGGAAGTTTCAGTCCAATAAATTAAGCTTCCAGTTGGATTATAAGACGGTTCGTATCTTATCAACTTCAATTCAACAAGTTCCCTTATACATTTATGATAAGTCGCGTATGATCTTATTTTTGAAAGCTTCATCAATTTTCTTCTGCTAATGTTAATTGGATGTTTAAACTCTAAGTTTTGCCAGCAGCAATAAATAGCCAGAAATAAGCTGAGGTGCGATTTTTCGACCTTTTTCTCATCCACAACTCCTGCTAGAAATGATGAAATTAGTAATTTGTGTTCCATTGATATTATGCAGTTAAGTTGTCTGACATCATTTTGGCTATATCAGCCGCATCATAATAGAATATGCTCCCCACCTTGGTGTATTTTAAATTTCCATTAATCCGTAGGTTCTGTAACGTGCCTGGAGATATGGAAAGCATCTTTCGAACCTCAACACTTCTCAACCATTTTTTTGTTGAAGCGGTATTCTTGGTTAATAGGCCGGTTATTTCTTGAATTAATTCCTTTTTTAATTGATTCAAGTCCTCTTTTGTAATAAATTCTACTGTCATTAAATAGGTAATTTAAGTTATAGCAATATTGCCTTGCTAATCTATGCCTAATTATAGTCCGTGGTGGTCAATTGCATTTGATGAAAAATGATACTGTTGAGATACGATTGTTCTGGAGCCTTTTTTTGTAAATTGTATCCGTAAATTTTTAAATATTATGGAAACTATACTGCTTCAATCTATAACTGTTGATGAGTTCATGGACAAAGTTCGTGCAATAATAAAAGAAGAACTTAAGATCGCTTTGCAGCAAGATCAACTCTTAACTAAAGAAGGTGCGTTGAAAATAACTGGTGCCAGTAGTGCTGTATTCCTAAAGGCGATTGAGCAAGGTATAGTAAAACCTCAGCTGGTCAAGGGTCGCAAAAAAGCAATGTACCTGGAATCAGAGGTATTGAAGATTGAGGTTCGGAGGAGACGTGTCGTTTCATAATTCGAACATATCATCTTCTTTGACTGGTATAAAATTGGCTTTTTTCTTGCTTAGTAATTCCAGGGCGTTGTTTGCATAGTTGAAACGCTCACACCATCTTTTACAACGTAGTTTAATTTCGTTGCTAATGTATTTTTCGTAATGATACTCATATTTTACCATGGCATGGTTGCCACTATAAATATCTATGTAATCAGCGAGTTTATATGTGAAAAACTCTTCCTGTATATTTTTAAGGTCTTCTTTAACAACCTCAATTGAAGGCTTTGGATATTCGGAGGTCATTATGTCTTGCAAGTAATCAGGTAGGTGGTAATCCTTTTTACCTTTACTTGCCTTTTTGTTCATAGCTGCAGCGGCAATTTTTTTCTTGAAATTTTCCTGATCTTCCTTCAAGTCTTTATACCTCTTTAGATTAATATTACGGGCTTTGAGTTCTTTAGCGAGGTCTTGAATAGCGGCTTTATTGTAGTAATAAGTATAGCTCTGTTTAAAATAATTTGAAAATCCAAACTCCTCGCGAATGAATTTTCCCGTGTTGTGATAACAACCCTTAAAATATTTATAAAGATCATTTTCATTAACCCATTGATCGTTCATTGAGGTTAGTTTCTGAAATTCCTTCGCTGCTTTATCCAATACGGTTTTTGAAAGTTGTTCCTGAGGGGGTAGGTTAGATGTACCTGCAATAGTGGCGATCGCTCTTTTTATATCTTTAAGTTCTTCGAGTATTTGCTTTTGCATGGTATAAATATTAAATGGTACTATAAATTGTTGATATTCAACTTATATTTCTTGGTATTGAAAATACACAATAAATTATGGAATTACAGATGATTTGTATGTAGTTTTTGGGGCAGCGATCGTAGCTGCCAAATATGCAATTAAACTGAAGGCTCATTTCGTTACACTATTCCTGAAACATCAACTTTAACTCCGGATATCCATAATGATGTAAATCCTAATAAAAACACAAAATAGAATTGCGAAATTCAAAATTAAAATTTGTCCATCTTTATTCTTAGCAGGTTTTTTGTTGCAAATTGAATTCTATTTTGAGTCATTTATTATTTTGATTTGCTGAAAGCAATAAGATATACAGGTTAATTAAACAGTTGAGCGTTTTCGTAGTCAATAATTCACTTTTTACCAAAATTTACGATTGCATAATTGATCAAAATGGTCATAACCAATAGAATAGATATTCCCCAATTAATCCATCGAATAGTATTGAGTCTGGTTCTTTGATGAGTAAGTTCTGTATCTATTGAGGCGAAAGTTTTATTGATAACATTATTGAGTGAACTGTTGGCATGTCGATCTACTGATCGATTTTTGAAACCAAAAGTTGTTTTGTAGTTTTTAATGTTGTCTGTAAATATCGTAACAGAACTCTCTTGGTTTCGGATAAATATCTCTATGAGGACGGAGAAAACAATTGACGCTATTAGGATGAGCATATTTTTGCCGCTAAAAGGGGTGTCCAAGGAGAGTTGGCTAGATGCAATAAGAAAAGCTGCTGGTATTGCAATAAGTTTATTTTGTGAATCATTAATGATTGATCTTATATTCTTCGAATATTCTAAAACGGCACTTTCCAGCTCAAGCTTTAATTTTCCATAAGAAAAATCGCTTAAGAAAAAATCGTAGGCGGATTCACATCGTTGGTAAAACGTTCCAAAGTTCTTACACAGCTTTGAATATCTTTGGTCAAAATCGAAATCATTTAAAAAATCAATGAGTTCCTTTTGATAAATCTTTTTACGTTCAATGTTTTCATAAATTCCATTACAGAAAGTATTTACTTCCTGTAATGTCGAATCTAATCCTGTGATTGTTTGAACAGAATTCAAAACTTTTAAGGACGTTGCACTCTTCTCCAGCATTAGGTAAAGCGTTAAACCGTCATCCTCATTTTTAAATCGAGCTAAAGAATTCAAACATTCACTCAATTTTAACCCTGCAAAATAGGCCTTAACCGAATCAATCTGCTCACCATCACCATGCATATAATCTAAATCTCGTAGATAAAAATTCTCAGGTGCATTTAGTGCATTTCCATCTACAAATCGACCAAATGTATCATAAAAGCCAGACCTTTCAAGCCGCAATAGAACGAGTTTAACTTTAATCGTTTCTCCAAGTTTAATGTTATTGGCAAAAATAATCCCCTTACTGTTGGAGAACTCCTCTACATATCCTGAATCATCTAGTGCTGTCAAAAGAGATTTTTGCGTTTGATCAGGAGATAGCGTAATATGATACTCCTTTTCATCCGAAAAAGTTAAATGGTTTTTGACCAAAGTCGCTATCTGATGAAGATCAATTGACATTTTGCTCTAGCTCTTTGATGAGTTCTTCTGGTAGATCTTTGATTAATAATGTCTTATTTTTGCTATTATAATCAATCCTTTTATTTGTAATGAGATCTGTATTGAAAATTAGAGTTAGATCATTACTACGGTAATCAACAAAATGAAGGGACTTCAATACCTTTGTATCTGTCTTGACTACCTCACTTACACGATAATCTTCTGATGACGCAAAATTAGAGAACGCATTAGGTTCTTCTTCATCTAATAGATATGAGATTTGGCTAAGCCGAACTTCTCTTTTGTCCTTAATACACGTCCTACAATAATCATAGACGATCTTTTTTTTACTCCTTATCTCTTCACTTGAAAAGCCTTTTTCCGTAAGAAAAGCGTGCAATGCGGTCACCATTGCTTGAGAGGAGTCAGAATTGGTGCTTTTATCTGCGCAACCGATGAAATCTAGGAAATAATCCGATAAGTTTTTCTTCCCCTTAATAAACGAAAGATAACTCTTAATGCCATCATTATCTCCGTCTGTATGTTTTTCCCATCTGGTTAAATTGATTTGGGCGGCTACATCTAATTTACTTAAATCTAAATTAAGAATTTGCTTTATGGTTAGATCTTCACTAAGATTATAGCCATCATTGTTATTGATAGAAAAAAGAAGTATGTATCTATCTCCGTTATCTTTTAGTATATAATCTGCAAATACCATGAAGGCGCCAGTTGCTGGAGCACTTTTCTTGATCTCAAGTTCGTAAAGCTCCATGGACCTATGTGTAAACGACAAAAAATCAAGATCGCCGGACCGATATTGCGAAATTTTGTCTTTGAAGCCGTTGAAAACAAGCGAATCATCGAAAATACCATAAATAGGATGTGATTTGTTTTGGAAGGTCTTTCTCACATCAGCAACAAAGAAAATTTCCTGATCGTTTATCAGTAGTTCTTTCTTAGCTAGTTTTAGTTTTGTGATTTTATTGCCACCTTCCTTGTTCAACTTGTGTACAATGATGTTAGAGACACTGAGATTATGTCCCTTTTTTAATAGTTCAACCATAAGCGTAAATTTTAGTATAACAAATATAATAAAGTAGTTTAGATGGTTGCTATATTGGAGAATATCCATCTGCTAATTACCATATTCCGAATTAGTCTGATTGATGTGTTATTTTCAAATAAATTTTACAGATTTGAAAACCAAATATTAACACTTATATGCTAAAAGACTACGCAATTCTGCCAAAGAACTTTATATCATGTTGATAAATCTAGGTATGACTCATTTACATCATGCAGACAATGGGCGGTTAAAAATGATTGTGCTAAGAAAGAAATGTAGTGGACATTGCCGGTAATTTACAGAACATTCTAAATAGATGACACAATTAGATTTTATAAATAAAATTAGAGACGCATATTTAAGTGCCAGAAAGTGTATTTATACACCTGAAAAGAATTCGGAAATTTTATCTCGAGGAACAAGTCATTCAATTTCTTCAATTACTGAAGATTTATTTGGATGTTATTGTGTTAATAAAGTTTCGGATAAAGAAAGAATCAAAATTTATGTTGATCCACCGGTTTCATTTAAAGGGACTGAATTAAAAAATAAAAGCAATAAAAAAGCTTTACTTATTCGACCTGATTTAATGATTACGAAAGACAATATTGCAACTTGTTTTTTTGATTTAAAAACAGATTTGGGCTATAAAAGAAAAGACTTCTTTAATCAAGCAAAAGAGAGAAATGATCAATTAAATCTTATAAAAGGAAAAAGGTCAACAAGTAATGACGGTGAAACAAAAGGGAAAAATCACATTACGATTTCGGAAAATATAAAATTTGTCTATGTTGTTGTTTCACAGGGTAATATAAGAAAGTCCGTACAGGATGAATTCATTGAACAAATTAGATCCTTAGAAAATGTTGATGTTTTTCTTTTAACAACTGGAGACCATTTAAACTCTTATCACGAAAATCCTAAGTGGGGAATAAATCAAAATCATTTTGACAGTTTAGATGAACTTTTGAATGAATACTTAGATTAAGTACATTTTAAACATCGAGAACGCTGATGAAATTTTTAGAATTAAAGCTGAGTGAGCGATAAGATTTTGCTAATGGCCTGTAAATCCTCTTTATCTATTGCAACAGGAATTTCATCATGGCAAAGTAGGCCGCATAGTTTTGCTCGATGTCTTCCGTCTGAAAATTCTACATAGCTTGTAGTCCCAACCGGCAAGTAAATCGTTGGAGGATCAACAAAAAGGTTATTCTCCCATCGGTTAAGAATCATGGCAATTCTAAAATTATTAAGTGGTTTATCTGAAAAAATCACTTTGTTGTCAATTTCGTTAAAGCGAGCTATTGCCATTAGCTGGGATGTCTTTACAAGAAAGAATAGATAACGATTGTATTCAGGCAATAGGGTGTGATCGAAGATTTCGTCTTTAGCTAAAGCCCATTTAGGTTCGATGTTCTTTAACTGCACATTTGACATCATCTGATATTTTAGAATCAATTGATCATGAGTAGTAGCATTAGCTTTTCTTAGTTCCAATGTGATTGCAAATTAATTGGTTTATAATTAGACGATTTAATAATTTAATTGGTTAAGTAGTACCATTTGGATATCCCAGGTATGAAGTCCCCCGTGGTGTTGTCACATACGAATGCAACGCTGAACCGAGCACGGGTCATTGCTACGTACAGCTTGGCGATGTCAAACGCTTTTTTATTTTTATCGCCAACGCTTTTTTCTAATAGGCCATCTCTTAAATATTTAATAATGGGTTCTGTCGGATAAATCAATACCCTGTCGAAGCCAAGTCCTTTGCATGCGCCATAGTTCCATTCACCATCGCCGGCCAGTTGGTAGCGTAATACAGTCGGATTAAATTTTGCATTGTAGTTGTCCAGATCTTTAGTATTGATTAGAAATACGCCAAAGTGGTCAATAGAAACACTGCGACAGGATATGCAGGAACATGGTCTACTTAGGCTAAATTCCGGGTACAACCTAGAAGAAAATTCACAGATAGGCAGGTTGTTGCGATGAGAAAAAGTCAGCGTTTCTTCATCTATCTCGCATCGGCTTTTGCATTTTTCCAGAATAAAGTTTTTTATGTTGCCTTCTTTGTATTGGCTGTTTTTGCGTTCATTGTGGGTCAGGTAAGTTACCTGCCGCGGATCGCCTACCATGAGTATCCTAGCTATACTTTTTAACAACAGTTTAATGAATTCCAAGTCATTGCCCGCCAAATCCTGAACCTCATCAATATAAATCTCAGTATAAATGTTTGCAAGCCTGTTAATCACATTTCCATCTGATTTTTCATTCGCTCTGATAACAAACTTCGAAAGTTTATCTGAAAACAGTTTATTACCGGTGGTCATGTAGTGGTTTTTAAAATCTGTTTCTTCACTAAAGGGAACCTTGATGCCCGCTTTTGTGGTATAGTTGATGCCAGACTGCTCATTGACCAGAATCATTCCATTAATTTTTTCAGGAAATATCTGACCCTGAAACGGCTTGACGCCGTGTTTGATAAGGAGTGAGAACCAAGTTTGGATGGTCACATGAGCGGGAATGCATTTATATAGCTGCATAAATTTATTCTTTATTTCCTGCTCATTGGCTTCTGTATATGTGGTGATCAATATCTGGCCAGACTTCGCTTTCATCGCTTCATTGATCAGGAACGTCGTTTTCCCTGATCCAGCTACTGATATGATCAATTTATTGTTATGCGATGGCATCAAGAATATATTGTGGAAAACTGATTTTTTCCAGTGTGTCAAAAATTTTCAAAGCACATTCTGTTTTATTGGCTTTCATGTACCGATGAAGGTCTACTTCGGACTTGTTTAATCCCAGGATCTTATTAACTAAATTTACGTTATTAGCTTTGATAAACTTGGGTTCCAAAGTATTATAGTTGAAAGGAAATCCGTTGATCTCTAATGTTCCTGAATCAACATGTTCGTCAAAACAAATTTTGATATTCTGCTTTTTGTTGGCTCCTAAATAATCTTCGTACTTTTTATTCAGTTCGTCCAGTCGGCCATCATTATCGGTAACCACACAAACGGTTTTTTTAATTTTTTCTGCAATTTGAAGAAAACGTAGAAAACTAGTCCCGACCGAGATTACATCTATGCCATCTTGTATTGGAAGTCTACCTCTGTTGCTGTCCATGTAAGCCCTTTGTACCAAGAGCTCATCACAATCGCCTTCTACCAGGATTGCTTTTTTACACAAGATCAGGCGCAGTGTATCATACCCAGGTATTTTCTCAAAAAAATTCTGAGTCTTTTCCGGTAGATCATTCAGTCTGACCTGAAATTTATTATCAATCAGAATGAGACTATGCAAACCAAGCTTATTTGCGACAAAGCTGCTATGCGTAGAGATCAGAATCTGTTTCTCGCTGCATTTGTCATGAATATCTTTAATGAGCTGATTCAGTTTAGCATGAGACAAGTGATTCTCCGGTTCCTCAAGAAGGATAATATTTGCTTCTTTTGACTTTTTGTGTTCCAGGGCAAGTTTAGTTTTGATAACTGCCTGTTCTCCTTTACCAATGTGCTGAAAAGGCACATCATTAACGCAGGTCAGAAACCCGGATTCCCAGGCGTTCATTGAGGAAAGGTCAACAGTTAATGCAACCTGCTTATCGTATTGAGATTTTCTGGTAATGTCCCCAATACTCTGATTAACCTTTTTTACAGAAGGATCTAACAGGAATTCTCCCTGTAGCCTGCGGTGCGCATGTGTCAGTTCGTTTTTTTGTCGCTGATCCAGATGGTTTTTAATGATGTGGGCCATATACACATCAGAGCCGTTTACATACCGGTTACTGCTCGAGTCGATAAGGGCAGACTTGATCGGTATTTTTCGTGGCGTTACCGAATCGCGTGCGAATGTGTCCCAATTGATCTCGTAAAATTCAATTGGCAAAGCATTGATCGTACCTTCATCAACATAGTCATTATATTCCTCAAGGTATTTATCAGATAGGCCAATGGACATGCAGACTCCGCTTGCGCTACGGCGAGTGCTATTCCCGTCTCCTTGAAAAACCGGGAGATCTCCTCCACCGAAAAAAAGCTCAACCGTTATTTTAGGTGGCTGCACAGGATTTCCCGAATTCAGACTATCCAAATACTCTGACACAGCCGAAGCATTGAAATAGTATTCAGATAATTCATTCTTAAAATATCTTCCGTTAGAGAGACCTGATAGTGTAAGATGGATGGCCTCGAGTATCGTGGACTTACCAGCCTCATTATTGCCGACTAATATATTAAGCCCTGTGCCAAGTTCCAGTGTAAATTTCTCGCGGAAAGACTTAAAGTTCGTAATGATTACTTTTTCAATGTGCATGACAGGTTAATTTTATATTAGATTTCTGGTCCTAATTCAAGAATTCTTGAGTTTAACTAAATTGCAAATTATTTGCTTAGCAACCAAGATGAGTTGTTCCTCTGTTGAGCTGGTAAGAATATTCTCGGCACATTATTGTGATTATAGAAATTTTCATACATTTATTTAAATGGTTAACCGCACCTCATGATAAATGCTTTTACAATTAACGCTGGCCTAGTGGCGATGCCTGAGCTGGATCATGGTCAGTTTATGCAAGTTGGTTACAAGAGCGATTTTTTCATCAGCAGTAAAGATGAATTCCTGACCTTATCAGAGGGTGACCCTTTGGTTATTATCAAACCTGAAGTAAATGGACTAAGGTTCGTGAATACCGCCTTGGTGGAAAAGGCAGGGAAGCGAGAGGTAATACTCCCTAGCAAAGAGGAAATTTCTAAAAGTAGAAAAAATGGTAATCCACCACCCAAGCCATCCTATAACCATTATTTCAAATACGTTGTAGAGGACCAACTACGAGAGAACAACTCCGTCAACGATCTTGAATACAGTTTAGAATCTGTTGATAATTTCGGTAACCCGGCCACCCACTTTCAGCGTCAGTATCGCAAGATCCCAAATGACGATTATGAAACGATCATCAATGGCTGGATCTACGCTACTAGAACAGTCTTCGGGAAGCTGATCAATTCCATCCCGCGTCAGAACAAACTCGAATTCATGCTGCAATCCATGGACAGGTTTTCTACCATTGATTTCAAGGAAGTGCCTATTCTCGATGGGCTTGATTTTTTATACGAATTTATAGAGACCAGAATTATTAGTCGGGGCAAATTGCTTGTTGCCACTTCTAAGCTAATTAAATCAAAGTTAAACGACCTTGTTGACGAAACGGAAATAGGCTTCATAAATCCGGAAACTGAGGTTAGCAACCGCCTCCTACCACAGGCAGAGATTTTTGAACAGCTTCTGGAATTGGAAAAAAAGGTAAGTCTGAAGGCATATCTTAAGGAAAGTGTTGCCAAAAATAAAAAGCTGGAAGAACGTTTTGAAAAAAAGTTTGCTCGAAAAACCTGGCCAATCGATCTGCGCATATGAAAGATTTGCTAGACCATATAAACCAATATGCCGATCTGCTAAGTCAGGGGGCAGTTTGGCAGGATTCTAAGGAAATTCTTGCTCCGGTACTTGGAGATAGAATGTCCGATAAGGCTGAAGACAATTATATATATGAATTCTATTGCTATGTATGCTTGATCGTTGACCTAAGAGATAGTTACGACATTAGGTTTGTAGAAGGTACTGGAAATTTTAAATACAAATTTCCCCAGGCGGCCGCATTGAAAAAAGGTAAACCAAGGTTTCACGCTTTCAAAGAAGATGAAATGGCTTTTCAGATTTGCGCAGGCACGAAAATCAGCTGTGCTTATCCTTCGGAGAATAACCATCCTGATATCTCATTCCAGAGGCCTGAAGCTTCGGACGACCCTCAAGATTCAGACCTGATCATCATCATGGACGCAAAATTCAAAGAGGGAAAAAATGCTGTATTACCTAAAGACGAAGTATATAAATTCGCTTTCATATTGTCCTTATATAATCTAAAATCGCTGCCTGGAATTAAGATACATTTCAAAAAGCTACATGAATTTTATGGGAACTGTTTACTAACTAACGCAAGATCATATTCCGCCGCGGGTGAGGTTAAGATGCTGCAGTTTGCAAATGCTAAGGAAATAGAAAAATTTTTCCCTTATAGCATTTATAACGTAATCGGTTAAACCTATTTCATGTGAATACAGTTGCAGCTATACGAAGACCAGCGGTCTTATCCGTCTATAATCTTTACAGTTGGTCTGATAGGTTTGATTGTTTATCAATTTATTTGAGACAAATTATTAAAACAAGGATAGTACATTTATTTTTGTTTTATATAGACACTAGGTTTCATTATTTTTGCAATTTAGTGTGTTGAATTAATAGCACTCTATAATGAACAAGATATTAAAATGGACATTGGTTGCTTTTGGCATTTCTATTCTAATCGCTATCATATGGTTTGTATCTCTTATTTCTGCCTTCGGATTTTTTGATAAAGTGTATTCTACTGATGATCTGAAAGCCAGTTTCGAAGATAAGAAGGTTGAGGTTTATGAATTAAAGCATTATTTTAATAAGATTGTGCCTAAAAACCGCTTTGTAGAAATTGAATTTTCCGGTGATAAGCAATTGTTTCGTTTTGGTATTAAAGCCCTTGACTCCACTGCAGGAGATATCACTAGCCCTATGTTTCTGGAATGGGATTTGTCAACGCAGACTGCGAAAATGGATAGTTTAATAAAACCTATGGGATGGAGTAGAGCAACTCTCGTTGAATTAAAAGAAAAGCTCGATAATGCAAACTGCATTCAGATTGAAAGTGGGGAACCAACCAAAATCGGTTTTAAAAGAAGTGGAATGGGTATGTATTTCTTTAATGTCTTTGAAAGTCCAATGTCCGATAGCTTGAGGAACTACTATAATGAAAGTTGTACACATATCTACATAGAACCTAAATTAGCTTTGGAATATGCTGGTGGTGCTATAGGTCCGCAGTGTTTCGGTGAGAAAATAAGAAATACAATAAAGTAAGATCTATGGAGAATAAACCTAAGCTCATCATTTACGAAGAGCAAATATTTAATGTGGGCGAGGATACTTTTATTGAAAGCACAGCTGAAAATGATAATGCAGTGGTGTTTGAAGATAATGGTGAAACCGGATATTTCTATGCGCTTGATAGAAGCAATATTGATTTGAAAATGTTAGATGGAGTTCATATTTATAACGTTGCAAATGTTACGGATAGAGATAAGCCATCCACTGTAAAAATATTATGGACTGTAGACTTGACCAAGGCTTTCCTGTCTATAAATAATTATTATCACGCTGTGTTTGATTTCCAAAATCATGCAGGCTATTGTAGAAATGGCTTCCCTGAAACAAATAGCTCCTGGAACAAGGTTAAAGAAAGAAAACTTACAGATTTGTTAATTCTTGAGTTATCAGGATCACAAAATGCATTAAATCACTAATTGACTTTGGTCAGATAGGGAAGTTTGGAGTAGGTTCACCTAAAGTAATATTCATTCTGTCCTGCTCTCAAGAACACTAAATTTGCTAATAACCTTAAATCATGCAGAAATAGATTCCAGATAAGTACAAGGAAGACGACTTCGCAGGACTTAAATTCGTCAGATACTTAATAAGTTCCATATCATTGTGTTGCCCTTAATATTACTTTACTAAATGAATCTAAGGCTGCTATTCTCTTTAAATCTTCTAAAAAATCTCTCGATAAAAATAAGTCTCGGAACACATCAAGGGAAAGGTCTTTCTAAAAGATTTTTCCCTTTTTTATTTCCTTCTAATTTGTTGGTAATATCTCTGAATTTTCTCTGGCAAAGAAAAAGAATAGGGAACTTATTATTTTTATAGAAACGGCTTTTAACCAATCCTGGCTGATATAGTTTTCTTTAGCTGGAATTATCAATAAAAGCCCGCTGAATTCCAACGGGCTTAGCAGTCTCTATTATTTACTCAAATTTAATCTTAAGTTCAGCTCAAAACTGCCATTGGTGTAGGCGCTTAGCGCTGAGGTTTGTGTGGTATAGGTTCCACTGATCAGGTATTTCTTTTTATAATCCATACCCAGACCAAAAGTTGTATTTTCTGTACTGTGGTACATAGCCAGTAGGTAAACCTGTCTGTTTGCAATGCCCATTTGTGCACCAGCATCCCATATGTTATCAAAACCTTTCACACCACGGTAAGTTACTTTAGGTTCTATGTCCATACCCTCTGTTCCTTCACTGATGCCAATCTTGTAGCTTACAGCAGTATAAAATGTAGCTACATCAGCCAGTTTGATCACATCCTTTTTTAGAACACTCTTCAGATTGGGTACAGACGCCTGTATGTTCAGCTTATCTGAAGTATAGGCTATTCCGAAATCACCATCCAGATAAGTTTTACGGTCGTTATATAGCCCAACCGTCGGATCATTTGGATTGCCAAAGATATCGGCATTTTCCAGGCGCTGGCTCATGAAGCCCAGCGATACCCCGAAATGCAGTTGATGCCCATTTTCATTTAGGGGCAGGTGATAGGCATAGCTACCTACTACGCGGGTTTGTCTTTGCAAACCCGCACTTTCATTATTGATGGTTAAACCGATCCCCACTTTTTTGAAACCGTAATCGGCAGTCAGGTTCTGAGTTAAAGGTGATCCGGGTACATTGCTCCATAGCTTGCGATAAGCACCATTGAGTTTTAATCCTTCGGCCGCTCCTGCCAGGGCAGGATTGATCAGGTATTGATTGGTATAATACTGAGCCGATAGCGGGTTAAGCTGCGCCTGTACCGATGTTCCTGTGCTGACTGCAAAAACAATTG
The DNA here is from genome assembly GCA_029202485.1 of Candidatus Pedobacter colombiensis. Lineage (NCBI taxonomy): Bacteria > Pseudomonadati > Bacteroidota > Sphingobacteriia > Sphingobacteriales > Sphingobacteriaceae > Pedobacter > Candidatus Pedobacter colombiensis. Next base: position 1,200,636 of record CP119313.1, read on the forward strand.
TGGCCAGGGTTTTATATAGTGTTTTCATGTATATTTCGTCAGTTTTTTAACGTGTCTGTTCTTTTCTTACAATGGTAATGAAGCCTTTAACACTTGGTTTGTTGGTTCCGAAATCAATCACATAGTAATAAGTACCTTCAGCTAATGGCAAGCCATTCAGGGTAGCATCCCAGCTATTGTCGTAGCCTTTTTTGCCATAAATGAAACGACCGCTTTTGTCAAAGATCTTCACCTCATTGTTAGGATAAAAATCAATGTTGTCAATCACCCATTTATCATTTATGCCATCGCCGTCAGGAGACATGATATTGGTAGCTTTGATTTTTACGTAATCCTCCAACACAGTTAAAGTAAGGGTTTTTGTTTCCGAGCATCCGCTGGCGTTGGTCACTGTTACCGTATAGGTCGTAGTTTCTCGTGGTCTTACCTCAACCATCGCAGCGTTTAGCCCGCTAATGATACTGCTGTTGGCTCCCCATGTGTAGCTTGTTCCACCTGTAGCGGCTAATAACACTCTTTCTCCCTTACTGATCTGGATACCTTTATCACTGTTGATAGAAATAACAGGTAAGGCATTCACGGTAATGATAAAGGTTCTGCTATAAGTATCTATACCTCCATTGGCTGTACCACCGTTATCTTTCACCGTTACTGTTACCGTTGCAGTTCCCGCAAGCATACCAGCTTTTAAACGATAGTTAACGGTACCGGTAGAACCTGTGCCTGTTACTATTAGACTTTCAAACAATCCGGCATTGTTGCTGCTCACACTTAAAGTTGTAGTTTGTGTTGTTTCAGGACCAGGTGAAATGCCACTCAAGGCTACGGTTTGTCCGGTTGTAGTGAAACAAATTGTCTGATTGGCGATAGCGGACAGGGTAGGGGGCTCATTCACGTCAGTCAGGTCGATGGTAAATGTTTTCTCCAAACTCAGACCATATTGTGTGGTGCTTTTCACACGTACACTATAAACCGGCTTGGTTTCGTAATCAAGGACGGCCGAGGTGTTGATCTTGTTGCCACTGATAGCAAATGATGTATTGTCGGTATCACCTGCACCTGCAACCAGGGTATAGGTAAAGGTTGCGGATGGATCATCCGAAGTACTGCTTAAAGTACCTGCATTGGTACCTGCAGGGCTGTTCTCGTAAAGTGTTACGCCAGCAAGGGTAATACTTGTTGGTGCGCCGCCTTTGATTTTCAGGTTACCTGCTACATAACTGATGGCATAGTTGGCCGAGGCCGCCCCGCTAGCTGTAATTGGGTAATCGCCCATCGGACTTGTAATTGTAGCCGTAGTACTCAATGAAGGCTGAGTGCTCAGTATGGTACTGGTCTCGCCATTTACAAAGCCACTGTAGCTAGCTGTTAAAGCAGGGTTAGCAGTACCTGTATATTTCTCCTTATTATCAGCAGTAATTGTTAGCGCTTTAGGCAATATAGTTCCGTTAGTGCTGAAGCTGTTTAAGGTATAGTTTGCGATGTCTGCACCTGTTAAGCTAAGACCTGTAATGCTGATGGCTTTGTTGATGCCTGCGTTTTTATCAGCATAAGTAGCCGTGGTATAGCCGATGCTCACATCTTCGGTATTTATCAGACCTGTTGGCGTATTAAAGTTAACAGTTGCTGTACTGTTGCCATCATAAGTTTTACTTACCGTAGCCGCAGTTGCGGTCAGTGTTTTGCTTAGGATGGTACCATTAACCGTAGCATTAACGGTAGTCAGGGTATAATAATCCTTTTCCGATCCTGTAAGTATAAAGTTGCCGGCAGTAATTGTTTTACCGGTTCCTGAGTTCTTGTTGTTGTATGTTGCTGTTCCTGAAACATTAACTACATCTGTACCTAGTAATCCATTAAGGGTATAATTGGCCGCAGATAGGGTTGCCGAAGTATTGCCATCGTAAGTTTTGCTAATCGCTGGTGTACTGTTCAGACTAACGGTAATGTTTTTCGGTAAAACAGTGAGGGTTGCAGTAGCAGTCGCTCCCGTATAATTACCAGTTGCAAGCTGTGTAGCTGTGATGGTAGCCGTACCCGGCTTAAGTGCCGTAATTACATTTCCGCTGATACTGGCCACAGCCGTGTTGCTGCTGCTGTAGCTGATGGCGGCAGTGCTATTGCTCACCGGAGCCGTTAAGGTGAGCGTTGAACCATAATTCTGGTCAGCAATGCTAAATCCACTGATGACTGCTTGTTCAAGAACTGTAACAGATTTTGTGGTCGAACATCCGTTTGCGTCTGTAATTGTGCAGGTGTATGTACCTTTGCCCAATCCTGTTGCGGTAGCTGCACTACCGCCTGCTGGCGACCATGTATAGCTGTAAGGGCTGTTTCCACCCGCGGCAACTACGGTTGCTGAACCATCACTTCCGTTTGCGCCCGCATTTACCGAAGTAATGGTAGCTGTTAACACAACAGGTTGTGTAACGGTCACCGTTTTTGTAATGAAACAAGCATTGGCGTCGGTAATGGTACAGGTATAAGTACCTGCTGCTAAACCAGTGGCTGTTGCAGCCGTTCCACCTGAAGGAGCCCATGCGTAAGTATAAGGTGCGGTACCTCCGGAAGTAGTAATTGTAGCTGTTCCATTTGATCCGCCGTTGCAGAAAACACCAGTGGAAGAAGTGGTTGCTGTTAGCGCAGATGATGGTTGCGTAATGGTATATGATTTTGTTATCGTACAGTTTTTTGCGTCAGTAACTGTACAACTATAAGTACCGGCTGCAAGTCCCGTAATCATTGCAGTTGTACCTCCGTTAGACCATAAATATGTATAAGGAGTTGTGCCACCAGATGGATTGATCAAGATAATACCTGTAGCACTGCCGTTGCACGCTACATCTGTTTTAGCAGCAGAGGCAATTAAAGCCGATGGCTGCGTAACTGTCACAGTTTTCGCAACGGAACAGTTATTGGCGTCGGTAATGGTACAGGTATAATCACCTGGTGTTAGCCCATTGGCTGTTGCCGCAGTACCACCCGAAGGCGCCCATACGTAAGTATAAGGTCCTGTACCACCGGAAGCGGTAACAGAAGCGGAACCTGTAGCAGTACCGTTACAGAGGACGTTTGTTGAAGTTATAGTAGCGGTTATAGGATCTGGTTGTGTAACTATTACCTCTTTTGTAATGGAACAGACATTGGCGTCGGTGATGGTACAGGTATAAGTTCTCGCTATTAAGCCTGAGGCTGTTGCAGCCGTTCCACCCGAAGGAGTCCATGCATAAGAATAAGGTCCTGTACCACCGGAAGCGGTAACAGAAGCGGAACCTGTAGCAGTACCGTTACACCGGACATTTGTTGAAGTTGTAGTAGCGGTTATAGGATCTGGTTGAGTAACTTCAACTGTTTTGCTTATCCTACAAGCATAGTTATCGGTAATAGTACAAGTATAGGTACCGGCAACTAAACCGGTAACGGTAGAGCCTGTACCTCCTGAAGGAGCCCATGAATAGGAATAAGGTGGTGTACCTCCTGAAACATTAACTATAGCTGCTCCATTCGACCCACCGTTACAGGAAACATTTGTAGGATAAGTTGTAGCCGTTAAAGCCGTTGGTTGTGTAATCGTGAAATTTCTGGTAATGAAACAGTTATTGGCATCGGTGATGGTACAGATATAAGGACCTACGCTTAAACCAGAGGCGGTAGCAGCTGTACCACCCGAAGGGGCCCATGAATAGGAATAAGGTGCTGTACCACCAGAAGGCACCACAGTAGCGGAACCGTTAGCGGCTCCATTACAACTGACATTGGTTTTTGCCGTAACGGCAGCCAGAGCGCTTAGCGGTTGTGTGGGTTTCAGGCTCTTTGTAATGGTAGTGCCTTCATCGTCTGTAATTGTACAAGTATACGTAATGGCCGAAAGCCCCAACGCTATTGGATTTGTACCTCCTGATGGTGACCAGGAATAAGTATAAGGAGATACTCCCCCGGATACCGTCGCTTTAGCAGAACCATTATTACCTCCATTGCAGGAAACGTTGGTTATTGATGTCGTAGCTGATAAAGATGCGCCAGTGGTAAATGTCAGGTTGGTTCCATAGCTGGTTCCGATACCGTTAATTGCATAAGCTCTGAAATTAATAAGGGTTCCCGGAGGAAGTGAACTGGCAAGGGTGCTAAAGGAGCCTGTACCAGATCCGATAGTGATTTTATTGTCAGCAGTAGTAGGATTGGCAGTTACTGACCATACTATGCCACGCTCGGTAACAGCTGAGCCACCATCGTCAGTAACATCACCACCTAAAGTAGCTTTCACGGCACCAATAGTTGTCGCCGCAGAACTTGTCACTGTTGGCGCAGTGGCCGCAACGGTGCCGTTAACATTCGAAGTTGTGTAATTAGCAGGTAAAATGCGCGTTTCACAGCCAATAAATGCAATGTCCCCTGCGGCAAGTGTTAGGGCTTTTGTTTGTTTAAAAGCAAACAGTAAAAGCACTAAAATGATTATGCCACTCTTAAATAGATGGTTAAAATAGAGTAGTTTTTTTTTCATAAATTGGATTATTTTAGCAGTTTGTTTATTGTTAAATTAATAAATTTTAATCCTAAAATTTTTATATAAATTATCTATATGTTATGGTTTGTTTGTTGAAATTTGTTCAAAAGTAATTTTTAGGTTTATATATAAACCTGTAGTTAGCAGTTAAGTAGTCCAATCATATAATCGTAGACAACTTTTTTTATACTACTGGTTTCTTTATCCGATATTTTTACTCCTCTATGCCACCTACAATATTTCATAAAAAAGCTGATCCCAAACATTTACAGTTTGTGTTTGAATGTCTGGATCATTTTCATCCCCTGAGTTCGGATCTCAAAGCTGAGTTCACTGCGCGCTGCTTTGAAGTTGAAGTCAGAAAAGACGAGTATTTGTTAAGGAAGGGGAGTCATAGCTATTACATTTATTTCATTATTGAGGGAATCCTTACCGGTCGTGCCGGGACTAATACTTGTGAAATTACAAGCTTCATTTCTGTTAAAGGAGAGTTTGTTTCGGCAATTGAAGGACTCTATGGAAGTGCTTCGGCAACAGAAGACATCAAAGCTGAAGAGGATGCAATATTATTGGGTTTGCATGTAGTTGATGTCGAGTGTTTTACTTCCAGATATCCGGAAATGAACATTATCATGAAAAAAGTGATGCAACTTTATTATCAAATGGCACATCATCGCTCTATTTTCTTCAGGATTGGAACGGCGACAGATAAATATGCCTTTTTTTTAAGCGCCTATCCACATCATGCTGAGCTGATTCGCCTGGATGTGGCAGCTTCTTTTTTGAACATAAAAATTGATACACTAAAGAAGATTGTGAATTTGAACAGTAAAAAGGAGGATACACTAACTTTAACCAAAAAGGAAGTTGAAAGTTACATGGAATCAGAAAAACCATTCAGACAAAAAAAACTGATGTTGACACAGTTAGCGGCTAAATTAAATATGAATTCCCATCAGCTTTCTCATCTGCTGAATGTCTATTTTAATCAAAATTTCAATGAGTTTATCAATACCCATAGAATGAAATATGTGCTTGAGCAGTTAGCTGTTAATGGGAGTTTAGTGCAGTATAGTTTAGATGGCCTGGGTTTTGAAGCGGGTTTTTCTTCCAGAAGTTCTTTTTTCAGTCAATTTAAAAAACATACTGGTTTGGCTCCATATAGGTATTTAAAATTAAAAGACTGAACTCCCATTGACAGTTACGTTTGTCAGTTTGAAATTCTTTATCACAGATGTATCTATTTTCGGATCTTTAGCAGTTATATTCAGATTTTTAAATGTGAAATCTGATAGGGTATACTTAAAGCCATTCACCTGATCACCATTATTTGGCAGCCCTACATTAAAAAAATTAGTACAGTCTAATGTAATATTACGCATGGTTATGTTTCTGCAGTAAGACATTCTTAAGTCCTTCTCGCCCTTAAGGTCAAAGAACTGCGTCCATGGGCGGATGTATATAAAATTCTCTATGTTACTACCTTTGATATCTTCTACTAGTACATACTCGTAAGTCTGGGGTGTGTCACCGCGCATTTTAAGCCAAAGTAGGCGCTCTGCGTTTTGTATGTTGATACGGCGCAGGATGATATTGTGGTTATAGATAGACTCACTTCCCAGGGTTAATGCTCCATGACAGAATCCGTAAGTACAGTCTTCGATGATTACATTGGCGTTGCCACCGTTATTTTCATCTTTATCGGCAAGCGGGCCTTTGCCACCTTTGAGTGCTACAGCGTCATCATTTACAGACATATAGCAATTTTTAATAAGGAAATTTTTGCAGGCATCTATATCCACAGCATCGGAACTCGGAGCTTTGATAGGATCTTTGGGAGAATAGATGTGTAGGTCGAGTAGTTTTACATATTTACACTTGTAAAAGTGACTTGTCCAGAAAGGCGAGTTTATTAATTTTACACCCGAAACCTGAATGTTTTTGCTGTTTGAGATATATAGAAGTCTAGGCCTCATTTCATCCATATTGGTACATTTTGGATTGAACTCCCGCCTTAGCCAAAAGGCTTTCCAGTACTTCAGCCCGTTACCATCTATAATTCCTTTACCCGAAATTGTGAATCCATCCAATCCGTCAGCGTTTATCAGAGCAGCGAAATATTTTAATGTCTGCCCCTCTATACGTGTCATCAGAAGAGGGAAATTACTGATGTCATCGCTACCTTTTAGTTTGGCACCTTCTTCAAGATATAGGTGGGTACCCTTTTTGAAAAATAGTGATCCGCTAAGAAAAGTCCCTTTGGGAATGACCACCACACCGCCACCATTTTCATTAGCTTTGTCAATCACCGCCTGTATTTTTTTCGTCTGAACGATGGTACTGTCATTTGTAAGGTCATAGTCTGTAATACGATATTGCTTACCCAGTTTAGTTATATCGGTAGGTTTGTTTTGCCTAAACCAATCCGGTATTTGTGTGCCGTCTGGGAATACTTCTTGAGCAAAAGTATTTAAGGTTACTAGGATGGAAAATATGAGTAGTATCGTTGGTTTATTTTTTCGTATGGTCATAATTTAGTGTGGTTTAATGGTATCGTTCACGGCTAGTAAATATAATTATTTTATTGAATGCTGTTTTGATAAACAAACAGCAATTGTTAGTGAGTAAATAATAACCATTGGCAATCCTGCCAATCTGTAAACATATGAAAGAGTAATCCAACAGCAATTATCCGTGTTTTAGGAAATAGCAATAATATAAAATAACCAGCAATTGCATAATAGGAGTGAAGAGGATGATAACCAATACTGCATCTTTCCGGATCAAAAATTGGTGTAGCTAACAAGTGGTCAACATCAACCAGCATTGTAGCAAGCATGATAAGCCATGCTTGTTTCCATTTATCTCTAAAAAAAACATATGCAATTAAGCCAGGAGCTAAAAAGTGCAGGCTATAGTGAACTACTGGTTTCAGTATTGCTAATGTATCGGGGTTCATATTTTGGTAAATCTAAAGATTAAAAACATATTAGCAGGGTGTAAGCCACACCCTGCTATTCAAATTGCTATTAGTTTTTGAACCTAATACATTAATTTTTGAACTTTATTTTGGTGGTTTGAGCCTACGTTTGTTTTGTTAAAGTAATCGCGGTTGCACTTCCGGGTTCTTTACCCTAACCAATTATAAACAAAAACTACTCAAAGTATGAAAAAAACAATCTTGACATTGGCTATAGCCTGTCTTTTCGTTGCAAGTTGTAGTAAAAATGGAGCATCTTCAACTGTGGAAATGCCTACGCCGGCAACTGTCGAAATACCTAAATCAGCCGAGATTGCATCGGTAACAATACCAATCATTCCTTCAATTACCTTTGATATAACAAGTTATGGGGCAAGTACAAGCTCGCCGAATAATACCACGTCAATTCTATCTGCAATCAGTGCAGCATCTAGCGCTGGCGGGGGTACAGTTGTGGTACCTTCCGGAACATTTTTGTGCGGGCCCATTAAGTTAAAAAATAATGTAGGTTTACAATTATCGAGTGGCGCAGTGCTAAAAGCATTAGCCTATTCAGATTATCCAGGTTCGGGTAGTACGGCTGATGTAGCCTCATTTATTGATTTTACAGGATTAACTAACGTTAAAATTAGTGGTTCAGGGACTTTAGAGGGGCAGGGCGCTGCCTGGTGGAGTGCATATAATACCTCAAAGGCAGCTGGTGCAGCAATTGCACGGCCTGCTATGATTGGTTTTACCAGCGCTACCACTGTTGAGATTTCAGGAATTACAATTCAAAATGCACCTAATAGTCATATTGGTGTAGGAAAGAAAAATAATAGTGTTACTATTTCCGGAGTTACGATCAATTCACCTTCTACATCTCCCAACACTGATGGGATTGACACCTGGTCGCCAAATATTAATATCACCAATTGTAATATCAGTTGTGGTGATGATAACATTGCAATGAATAATAATAGTACCTATGTGACCATCTCCGGTTGTACTTTTGGTGCAGGACACGGTTTATCAATTGGCAGTTATGCAGCCGATATAGATCATATAACAGTGGATAATTGTACATTTAATGGTACTTCTAATGGAGTGCATATCAAATCTAATCGTACCAGAAGTGGGACAGTTCAATATTTGACCTATTCAAATCTAACGATGACAAACGTGCCCAATCCAATTAATCTTTGTGAGTACTACCCTGACAACACTATCCCATCAAGTGCATCAGGCGATACTGCTCAACCAGTAACCAGTACCACACCGGTATGGAAGCACATTACTTTCAAAAATATTACAGCAACGGGCGCAACTAAGGCCGGTATTTTATGGGCTGTTCCGGAAAAGCCGATGGGTGATCTTATTTTTGATAATGTTAAAATTACAGCGAGCACAGGCTTAACTGCAAACTATATCAATGGCGCATCTTTTATCAATGGATCTAAAATAACTGTGTCTAGTGGAAATGCATTTACCAGCACATATGGTTCTTCCAATATTACAGGTATTAATTTAACTACCGGTGCAGCTCAATAATTCTTTTTTGCAATAAGATATTAATGGCATCTTATTTGTCTTCTAAAGCCTGGAATCTGTCGATTCCGGGCTTTGGTTATTTTGGTAGATCTGTTTTGCTAGAAGTAATTAAAACAACTACAGTTTTAATCCAGATTGTTCTTTTAATTTATACAATAGAATCCCATTATGTACCAGAATTTATGAAAATTCTTTCCCTGTTTTGTGTTTCATTTCTATTTTTATTTGTTCCGTTAATGAGTTCGGCACAGTCAAAAACGACGACTTTGAAACCGGGCGACAATATAAAGAACACTACATTAGAGACAAAGGTTGCCGGGCAGGTACTTGATGCAGCATCAAAGCTGCCTCTTGCTGATATTACTGTCGAATTTATTGGCAACTCCAATGCAACCCAAACGGATGATCAGGGAAAATTTGTTTTAAGTACATCAGTTGCCTGTTCACAAATAAAGTTCTCTCATGTAGATTATAAAACCATAATTATAGCCATTAAGCCAGGGCAGTCGCAAATACGCAATGTATTTATGGAAGAAAGCAAAACGCAGTTACAGGAAGTAATGGTCAATGCCGGCAAAAAAAAACGTTACCACAATAAAGACAATCCTGCTGTAACATTAATTGAAGAGGTAATTGCGCATAAAGAAAGCAATAGAATGTTAAATGCGGATTATTTACAATATGATCAGTACGAGCGGATTGGTTTTTCGCTTTTTGATTTATCAAAGAAATTCTTGAATTCGCGTGTGTTCAATAAGTACAAGTTTCTTTTAGATACCAGCATGGTCATTGACGATTCTGTAAGGACCGCTTTACCGGTTTACATGGCCGAAAAATATTCGGAAGTCTATTCCCGCAGGGAACCGGCTAAAAAAATAAACATGCTTAAGGCACATAAAGAAGTAAACTACAGCGCATTTATTGATAACGATGCCCTGGATTTTTACCTGAACAGGTTGTATGGAACCCCGGATATCTACGCCAATAATATTTTTATACTAACAAATCAGTTTCTTAGCCCAATAGCAGACCATGCGCAGGATTTTTATAAATATTTTATTACAGATACGATAAAAAATGGCAATGAAAAATTAATTGAGATTAGCTTTACCCCCAGAAATCTGGGCGATCTTTTATTTGAAGGTAAACTATACATCACGATGGATGGCAGATATGCCGTAAAATCTGATCATCTTGAAATAAACAAGCACATCAATATTAATTTTGTCCGCAGAATGGATATTGACCAGGATTTTAAGCAGTATCCTGATGGGCGCTTTTACCTGGTAAAAAGCAATGTAAAGTCTGATTTTGGTCTGATGAAAGCGAAAGGCCTAAAGATCTTTGGAGATAGGACTGTTTTTTTTAGCAATTATAAACTTGAGTTGCCGAAACCTGCTGAATTTTATGAGGGAAAGAGTGAACAACAAGCTCCGGACCAGAAACAAGACAATCCCGATTTTTGGGCAACCCATCGTACAGATACCTTGCGCTTAGCACAGACACAAGTTTACCATCATTTGGATAGCCTCCAAAATATGCCATCATTCAAAAGAACCATATGGATGGCTAAATTTGTTTTGGCTTCTTATGCAGATTTGGGACCTGTAGAACTTGGCCCTAATGGAAGTTTTTATTCATTTAATCCCCTTGAAGGTAGTAGGGTTGCAATTGGTGGCAGAACAACCTCCTCGTTTAACCAACATATCTATTTGGAAGGCTATACCGCCTACGGATTTAAAGATGAAAAGCAAAAATTTGATATTGGGGTGATGTATTCATTTAACGGGATCTCCCCACAGGGATATCCTAACAATTATTTTAAGGTCAGTTATCAATATGATACAGATATACCCGGAGAAAATTTTTTAATTGATAAGTTCCAAAGTGTTTTGGGTTCTATTACGCGTGGAAGAAATGATTTTTGGCAGTATAATCGGATTTTTAAGATTAATTATATTAAAGACCTGGACAACCACTTGTCGTATAACCTGGGTTTTAAGCATTGGAATCAGCAGCCTGTACTTGGATTGATATTTCAGGCAGACCATCAGCCTCCAGTACACAGCCTGACCACCTCCGAACTTCAGCTGGACTTACGATATGCACCAAATGAGCAAATTTTCAGGGGAACAGAACGGCGACACACCATCCCAAACAAATATCCTATTTTTAGTATGGAGGCCAGCTATGGTATGAAAGGTGTATTGGATGGCTCTACCAATTACTTAAATCTAAGTGCCAATATCAGCAAACGTTTTTACCTGTCCCAATTGGGCTATACTGATATGACGCTTTTGGGAGGTACTGTATTGGGAAAGGTACCCTTTCCGTATTTAGCTATTTTACCAGCCAACCAGACTTATCTATACGATTGGGATGCTTATAACAACATGAACTTTCTGGAGTTTGTGAGTGATCATTATGTTGGTCTAAATGCAACACATGCCTTTGGGGGCTTCCTCTTGAATAAAGTACCGCTCATCAAACATTTAAAGCTGCGGGAGTTCCTGACCTTTAAGATCCTTTATGGCGGACTGAGAAATGAAAACAATCCGGTTTATCACAGTGAGCTGTATAAATTTCCGGTTGGACCTAACGGGACCGCATTAACCTTTCCTTTAGGCAGTGCGCCTTATATGGAGATAGGGGTAGGTATTGGAAATATTTTTAAGGTATTGCAGGTAGATCTGGTGCGCCGTTTGACTTATCTTGATCATAATGGTGTTACTCCTTTTGGCCTAAGATTTACGATTGCACCCGGTTTTTAAAATATTAGCTTTCTGTTATGCTCGTTGTTAGCATTTAAATGATGAATAAAAAATACATTTGTTAAAATGATAGATAGATTTTTAACTTTTATTGCTTCAAGGATTGCATTAACAGATACTGATATAGTACTTTGCAAAAAATATTTTGAACCGGTATTATTCCCTAAAAATAGGATTATTGAAGAGCAGGGCAAAACTCCGAAATATCTCTACTACATTGTCTCCGGATACTTACGCTTATTTCATTATAATGAAAACGGAGATGAAGTAACTACACATATTAACTGTCCTCCGGGATTCTTCACATCCTACTCCAACTTCATCAACCAGACAAAATCTGATGAAAATGTGGAATGTATTACCGAATGTGAACTGCTTCGTATTACTAAGGATGGACTGGATGAAATCACTTCTAAAAGTTCTTCAATAAAGGATTTCAGTATTTCTGTCTTTCAGCAATCTATTACTTACAACGAAAACAGATCAAGGGAATTAGCAACTTTATCCGCAGAACAACGGTATCGTAAACTGATGGAAGAACATCCGGATATTTTGCACAATGTGCCGGTTTCATACATTGCATCTTTCCTGGGGATGAAACCTGAAAGCCTGAGCCGCATACGCCGGAAAATGACCAGCTAATTTCCAAAGCCCTATTAACTAACAAAAGTCAAGTAGACTCGGATTCAGGCTGCTGAACTTTGTCGGATATTAAAAGAAAATATGATGACAAAAAATGGTTTAGCCTTGGTATCCGGAGCAAATGGACATTTGGGCAATAATTTAGTTCGCCTGCTAATCAAAAAAGGAATAGCCGTAAGGGCAACAGTAAGAAACATAAAGAACAAAGAACCTTTTGCAGGGTTGGATTGCGAAGTAGTTCAGGCAGATATTACGGACAAGGCTTCGTTTGTAAGGGCATTGCAAGGTGTAGAAACCTTTTATGCGGTGGGTGCATCATTCAAGCTTTGGGCAAAAGACCCAAAGAAAGAAATCTACGATGTCAATATTCTGGGTACGAGAAACACTATTGAAGCAGCAGCTGAAGCTGGCGTAAAACGCATTGTATATGTGAGTTCGATTGCGGCATTGGATTACACTAAATTGCCAACAAAAGAAAGTTATGGCTATAATCCGGATCGTAGGGATATGTACTATAATTCTAAAAATGATGGAGAAAAACTGGCATTTAGCCTGGCAAAGGAACTTGGAATAGAATTGGTATCGGTTATGCCGGCAGCAATGATTGGCAGTGAAGCCTTTCTGCCTTTAAATGTTTCTTACGGCATACTAAAACTAATATTAAATAAGGAAATTCCTGTAGATACGAAAATCACGTTGAACTGGATAGATGTAAAAGATGTAGCGCAAGGTTGTTATCTTGCAGCAATAAAGGGGCGAGACGGGGAACGTTATATTTTGGCTAATGAGCAATGTATGACCATCACCGATACTAATTTACTTGCCAGCAACCTTTATCCCGAACTGAAATTGAAAATGCCAGGAGCTGTTCCTAAACCTTTACTGTTCGCTATGGCGGGATTAATGGAACTTACAGCAAGATTAAGTGGAAAAGCCCCTGTGTTAACACGAAAGGATATTGCTATGTTCTCTGGTTTGCAGCAAAATTTCGATATTTCAAAGGCCCGAACCGAATTGGGCTTTAACCCGAAAAAGCCGGAACAGGCAGTTGAGGAAGCTCTAAAATATTTGGTTGAAAACAAGCAGTTACTGGGAAAATAAAAGACTTCACTTCGCGCTTTTCATAAATTAAAGATTAACTAATATCTCTGTTACAATAATCTCCCGGTTAATTTCAGGGAGGTTATTCGTTTAACAATATAAAACTGCTTCCTTTCCAAAAAATGATTTTTTTTAAAGATCCTAAGAGATTGATTTACTGGAACAGACCAATGTCATACTCAGACTGCAAGAATTTCTGTTTTCCACAATGCGGTTTAAAGAAGTGGTTCACCATTTCAAATAAAGCATTAACTTTACAGAAAAAGAAGTTCTTTATGTAGCACTAAAAATTGCAGCTAGTTGGGATATCGATAGTTGTAGGAAGTTTTATAAAATCAGGAACGTCAAGAGGAATAAATGATCTTGATAATATGAATAATAGACAAAAAAGCAGATGAAGGACTCAAAAAAGCTAACTAACATTTTTTTTTATATTTCTGCTGCTATTGGTGTTTTAATACTCCTTTACGAACTTTTCTCCCGTTTTATAAGTTTTAAATTATTTATTCATGGGATGATTGCTTATGCGCTGTTTTTTGTTTTGTTTTTAATGTCTAATCATTTTAAAATTATCAATCGTATATGGGTCAAAATATCAATACTTCTCTGGTTGATTTTAACGTCTTTTTTTTATTTTAGATACCTTTATAAGGTTGACTTATTCGTTTTGGTTGTTCCTTTGGGTTATAAAGGTAAGGTAGAACTGAAAATTAATAATTTACCTTCATCGACAAAGGTTAGACCATTGGATGGAGTTGTATTTTTCGAGATCAAAGAAAACGGAAAATTTAGTACGAGTTCAAATTTTGATGTAAGTTTTAATAGGATTGGAATATTAGAAAGATCAGGTGGATCATTTTTAGCTAACAGTAAGTTGCGCTTTATAAACAAAAATTCTGCGACAAAAAAAGATAGTTTGAATAGAATTTACACAATAATAGAAGGAGATATAATAGATAAATAGTCAATAAAATATAGCGACACTTGATGACGGTGCAAGGTTTTATGACCACCAATTGCAAATTGACATTTTGGGAATCCAATAATAATAAAACAATGATAGTATGAGGCTATTGATTATTCTTGCTTTTATTTTAACGCTTTTACAGTTCTCCTGTACAAGTCAGATGGATGCAAAAAGGGATGCTGAAGTGTATTGTAACTGTATGGAAAAAAATGGTTTTCCGGATCGACGCATATATGCTGCAACAATCTGCCATGCTGAAATGCTAAAAAGAAGCCGGTTTTACAGGGTGTTTTTTATTGACAAAAGAGATGAAGAACTATCAAAGAATTTGGCGAAGTCAACTTTAGATAGTGTGCAACTTTATATGCGAACATTTGTTCGTAATATTCCTATCTCAATGAGAGAATCTGCCGCTGAGGTTATTATGTCTACTATGGACATGAATTTGCGAACAGGGAAGGATATACACTTTCTAATGGATCAAGAGATGCTTTTGGATACTAATTTTTCTGAATCGAAAGATAGTGTGAAAATGAAAAATGGCTTGATTTACCAAGATGACTGGTTAACCGAATATTATTACAAGAATGGCAAAAAGAATGGGGTATTTAAGAACTACTTTAAAAGGAATCGGAGGTTGCATGTTTTGGGCTTTTATAAAGATGACGCACCTGTTGGAACTTGGTATTTTTTTAATCAAGATGGAGGACTTTATCTAATTGAGGATATTAAAGGACTTAATAAAAATAAGGAAGTAAGAAGATCGGATGGGGTAATGGTTAAACCGCCATTTATGTCATACCGTAAAGAATATGACCCAAAAACAGGAGAGATAAAAAGAGAAGGTCTTGCATTATTTTACAAAAATGTAGAAGATGGTTTTTACAGATATGGTTCTTGGAAGAAATATTAAAATACGGTCTTAGTTCAATTACGGGGCAAGGTTCTATGATCCGGTGATAGGGCGCTTCAACACAGTAGATCCAAAGGCAGAGCTCTACAGAATGGGATCGGTCTATTTATATGGGGCCAACAATCCAATGAGGTTTATAGACATAAATGGGCCGGGCGATCGGGTTAAGGCGGCGAGGAGTATGACGGGCAAATCCTATAAGCAGGAAAGTGGAACTAACAGGACTGCAAACACGCTAGATAGTTTTGATGGGAAATAAGGGCAAGTTAAGCACAGATAATGCAGAGCTGCTGCTCTATATCGATGGCAAATTACATTTCACTGTACTTGGCGGAATAAAATTGACGGGACTGGACAGGTTGAAGGTAATGCTGAAGATCGTAAAAATGGACAACAAGCAGAATGCCTATTGCCATAACCTAGATCTGTACAATGGCACCCAAACCGAACAGCTGATAGAAAAAGCTTCTGAAATGTTGGACATCACCACCAGTGAAAAGAGCCAAGTCATTAGCAGATTAACAACCGAGCTGGAAAACTACAGGTTAACGAAGCTAGAAGAGATGAAGCCCAAACAGCCAGGGTTCGCAAAGAAATGGTTTAGAGATAAACGACCAAAAAATTAATAATGATGGAAAATTTTAATGTTTCAGAAAAGTATAGGAAATATCTTATTGAACTGCAATTTGAAAGCTTGAATGTTTACACTGTGTGGGGGACAGATATGAAGGATGATGAAATCGATAAACTTTTGGTAAAAAAGGATAAGTTAATTGCGTATAAAAATATTGATGTTGTTACGAAATCGCTTAAAGAAGTAAGGCATCCATTTCTAGACAGTGAAAATTTTAATAATTGGGTAATTGAGGAGGGATTTCGTAAAGTTTATAATGTAAATGATTTTCGGTTGTTATCTAATTTTTCATTGCATATGTTAATTGATAGGTCAATTTATTTGGAAATTCTAAACTGTATTAATCTTGTACAAGATTTTTTTACTCAAATTGAAGACGGAGCTCTGGATTCGTTTTTTGAAACTCGATCTATAATAGACTTAAAGGATTTTATATACAATAATTATTTCTGGAAAAAGGAGGACACATCAATAAAATTCGAGGATTTGAATGGGCCTGTCGTAGTTCGCCAGGTAAAAGAGCTTTACAATGTGTTTTTTAAACACATTCAAATAATGTAATTTGAGGCGGCAAAGAGTTACAAGAAGCGCTGAGATAGTATGATTACGGTCCAAGGTTTTATGATCCGGCGATCGGAAGGTGGACTGTGGTTGATCCGTTGGCGGAGAAGATGGGGAGGCATTCTCCTTATAATTACGCTTTCAATAATCCTATTAGGTTTGTTGATCCAGATGAGATGGGACCACAACCTGCAATTGTTCTGGTCTTACCATTAATATGGGCAGCTTTTGAGGCTGTAGCTTGATATGTAACAGTAGAAGCCGTTGTTGGAACGGCAGTTGTAGGTACTGCGGTATATGTAGGTGTTAATGGTTATAATAAGTACTCAACGGGCCGAAATTATTCCGATTCTGTTCAGGCGGTTCAAGATGCGAAAAACGATTCAAGCCACCCATGAATGCCACATTGGGAAGCTGGCTTGTTAAAAAAGGATCCGAGTCAACCTGATGGAATTAATAGATCTGGAGGAAAAATAAATAAACCACAGATGCAGAATGGTACCAAAGGTAAATCTTATTATAACCCATAACTATAAAGAAGAAGATGAGTAATAGTCGATTAGATACTTTAATAAGGAAAAACAAAGGAAAGAAGCTTTTAGATAAATATATTAGTATGTTCCATTTAGCCGGCTTTGGCGATAATGAATTAAGGTATGTTGAGCTTAAAAAAGCTGATGAAGTAGTGGCTCGTGTTAAAGAAGTTTTTCAAGATATTAATCAAGAATTAGAAATCCTGTCAAGTGAAAGCACTTACCAGGATTCAAAATTATTAATGTCAATTCTTACAAATTTAAATAGCAGTTATTGTTATGTATTTTCAGATGATTTCTACCTATGTGGTATGTATCAGACGCATATTAAGGCTGCTGTAGAACATTGTTTGAACGTGGCTAAATTTGGATATAGTAATACATGTTTTATTTTGGATCAGGATTTTAGATATTCATGTACCATTAATTACTATATTGATGGTGAGCCTTCATTACAGAATAAGTTTGATATTCATCTAAAGTTAGCTTAGTCTCATTTGGCACTAATTTAGGTAAAGTGGCAAAGGGAATAGATCGTTTTATACATTGAGATAACGCGTAAAAATGGAAATGACTAAATATAATTCACTTGGCTTAGGCATGTTTAAGTATAATCAGGCCGGCTTATTTGTTTTTTCACTATTGATTTTGTGGGTTAATTATATGCTTAGGTCTTCATTGTTTTTTTGGATTCTTTTAATTATTATACTGATAATTATTAACTTGATTTGGTACTCTTTCAGCGATGTGAAATGGAATAAAGACCACTTTGTAATTGAAAAATTCTTAAAGAAAAAAGTAATAGTTTCTAATGAATTTATTAAAGTAGACAGGTTGTTCTTTAATGTTTTTGTAATAAAATTTATTAATGGTAAATTTTATTACATTGGTGATTTTAAATCTATTTTTGAAAACTCTTCTGATATAACAAATACTATTAAAGTATATATTCAATAAAGAGGCTGGTATAAGTATAACTAAATACATTTATCCAGCTAAAGCTTATATTGAAGGTTTATAACTTCATTATTGTTAGTCGAATTACATTTAATGAGGCAATTTATCTCTTAATAATCCATACACCCATGTACCGCCAACCGCGCTCAAAAGTGTGATAATAACAACTGTTGCGCCCGTGCCGATCTGTGCAAAAAGTGGTCCGGGACAAGCTCCTGTAATTGCCCAGCCAAAGCCAAAAATCAATCCACCATAAATTTGTCCCTTGTTGAACTTTTTTGGTGAAAAAGTAATAGGTTCACCATAAATGGTTTTAATATTGAACCTTTTGATCAACCAAACGGAAATTACGCCTACTACTACTGCACTACCAATGATGCCGTACATATGGAAGGATTGTAAACGGAACATTTCCTGTATGCGAAACCAGCTTACTACTTCAGCCTTTACGAATAAAATACCAAACAATAGGCCCACTATAAGGTATTTTATATTATTTGTTTTTATATTTTGTTGCATTTCATTTTAAATTTAAAGAGAAAGAATAATTGGTGAAATCAGGTTTGCCATAATAAAGCCGCCCGCCATAAAACATATAGTTGCAATTAACGAAGGCCATTGTAAAGTCGACAATCCCATTATAGAATGCCCGCTTGTGCAACCACCAGCGTAACGTGTACCAAAACCGACTAAAAAGCCACCTACAACCATCAGTATAAACCCCCTTAAGGTAAACAAAGATTGCCAATTCATAATATCCAGAGGCACCAGATTGTTGTAATTTGTAATGCCATACCCTGCAAGCTCCGAAGCTAATTTAGGATTAACTTCAATTGGATTGGGAGTCGCTAAAAAGTGAACAGCTATAGCCCCGCCCAATAGTATGCCGAATACAAAAAATAAATTCCAGACTTCTTTTTTCCAATCATATTTAAAGAACGGAATATTGGCAGGTATACAAGATGCACAAATATGTCTTAGTGATGAACTAATGCCAAAGGATTTGTTCCCAATGATTAAAAGTGCCGGAACGGTTAGTCCGACTAACGGACCTGCTACATACCAGGGCCACGGTTGTTTTATAAATTCTAACATTTTGTTCTTTTTTATTTTGAATGTTGCAAAATTGCAAACATGAAATGAATTTGAAAGCTACTTTAGTTACATAAGGTAGAAATATCAATATATGTTTTCGTGGCTTTAATCTGTTCGGGCATACGGAATTTTATAATTAAGGATGATACAATAGTCAATAGCCCAATAAAAATAATGGCATACTCAATACCAAACAGATCAGCAATAACCCCCGAAATGACGGCTCCAAATGCATAACCTAAATCTCTCCAAAGTCTGAAAGTTCCAATGCTTTCTGCACGTTGCAGGGGGCTCGTAGTCTGTGCAATGGTAGAAAGAAAAGTAGGATAAACTAATGCTGTTCCAAGTCCTAATATACCAGATAAAAATATAAGCACATAAAAGTCTCTGCTCATGGGAATAAGTAAAATGGCAATCCCTTGTAACAACATTCCCCAGAATAACATCGCCTTTTTGGAATAATAGTCAGACATTTTACCTGTAAACAATTGTCCGATACCCCATACTGTAGGATAAATAGCTGTAATGATGCCTATATCCCTGGTGTTATAGCTTAATGACAATAACATAATGGGCAGTAAACCCCAAATCATTCCGTCGTTTAGGTTGTTGATTAATCCGGCTTGTGTAACCGAGCTCAGGGTTTTGTTTTTAAAAGTAGTCTCTAAAAACACATTTTTTAAGGTTTCAGTCTGATCGCTTGTACTCTCTTTTTGTACAAATGCACGCGTGTCTTTCACCCAAAATATCGTCAATAAAAACCCTAAAATGGATATAACAATACCTATGTAAAAAGGGTAGGGAGTAACACCATATTTATGAGCTATATAGCCGGTTAGAAAAGCAATCAATCCAACAGCAAAGTAGCCCGAAAACTCATTCAAACCCATAGCCAGGCCCCGGTCTTTTTCACCCACAAGGTCAATTTTCATGACCACTGTGCTGCTCCAGGTTAAGCCCTGGCTAATTCCCAAAAGCACATTGGCGAAAACCACCCAATTCCAGCTGGAGGCATAAATTAATATAAATGGAATGGGTATGGCAATCAACCAACCTAACAGTAATAGATTTTTCCGTCCGAATTTATTGGCAAGTTTTCCGGTATAATAATTCGCAAGGGCTTTGGTTAGTCCAAATGCAGTAATAAATGAAAGAATAGCCGTTTTAGAAGAGACTCCCAGTTCCAATTCAGCAAATTGCGGAAATATAGTACGTTCCATTCCCACCATTCCACCAACAAATGCATTTACAATCACCAATAAAGTAAACTGTTTCCAGTTTTCCTTAAGGCCGAGCTTTATACTTCCAGTTGTCATGTGCTATTAATCTTCTATATTTTATTGTTTTTGGAAGCAGGAATATTACATCCTGTAGCACCACAACAGTTAAATAGTGCCAGTAAAGAAAACAATCCGCCCACTGCAATAAACAGCCATTTGTTGGATTGAATACCCTGTTCTATAATTAAAATGCCAAATACCAAACGCAGTACCCGCGTAAAATTCCAATTTTTAAAGTAGTTTTTCATTTTAATTATTTCTTAATCAGGTTTACGAATACTTCAGAATTTGCTCTTGGCTGAATGCTGTTGTAACATTTTTCCATTGTCTTAATGATAAAGTTGGGCCCAAATATACTTTTATATTCTGTTGGGGAACCACCAAAGGGAGGACCTTTTTGTTCAAATGTTTTATCAAACAATACACCTATTATTTTACCATTTTTATTGAGCAGTGAAGCCATTTTTTCTGCATATTCATTTCGCTTTTCGGGCAGAATAGCACAAAAGAATGTCTGTTCAATGATCAAGTCATAGCTGCCATGGTGCTGAAAAAAATCTTCACACAAAACTTTTATCTGAGGATTTTTTTTAAACTTATCTTTCAGTAAATCAACAGCCTTTGGTGCAATGTCAATAAGGGTAATGTTGGTAAAACCATTTTTCAGTAAATATTCTGCTTCGTATGCATTGCCACAGCCTGGAATAAGAATAGCAGCATCCTTATTCGGGTATTGAGACAGATATTCTGTAATTGCTGGTGAAGCCTGACCAATGTCCCAGCCTGTTGTACCGTTTTCCCAACGTGTATTCCAGTAGGATGTGTCGAACGAATTTTTTATTTTTAATACCTTACTTTGACATACGAAATCTGTTTTAGGGATATCGGTTTTAGCAATGGCATTAAAACCACCGGCAATCTCAGTAAAGTTTCTGTAACCTCTTGCCTGTAAAATGCTCGCTGCAATCATACTGCGGTAACCGCCTGCACAATGCACATAAAAATGTTCCTGAGGATTGATGTCCTTCACCCAGTCATTGATATTCGCTAATGGTCTACTGTAAGCCTCTTCAATGTGTTCGGCAGCATATTCACTTTCCTTGCGAACATCTATGATTTTGGCTCCTGTTTTTACTTCCGAAGCAAATCGTTCAGCTGAAATCCTCTTTACACTATCGATTTCTTTACCTGCATTTTTCCATGCTTCAAAGCCACCTGCTAAATGTCCCAATACATGATCAAAACCTACACGGCTCAATCGGGTAACCGCTTCCTCTTCCTGACCAGCATCTGTTACCAATAAAATTGGTTGTTTTACATCCACAATCATGGCGCCTACCCAGGGGGCAAAATCTCCAGCCAGACCAATATTTACGGCCTGTGGAATAAATCCATTCGCAAATTCCTGATTGCTTCTGGTATCCAGGATTAATGCTGCTGTATTTTCAGCAGTAGTTTCAAATTCGGCCGGACTAAGTGCTTTCATACCCTGATTCAGGACTTCATCGAAGCTGCTGTAACCTTTTTTATTCATCGCTACATTCATTCCAAAGTAGGCAGGAGGTGGCAGCAACCCATCAGTAACCGCTTCAATAAATGCATCCCTTGTTGGCTGATTTAAAGCGTAATTTATCTTTTTTTGGTTGCCCAAGCTATCTACCGTTTCTTTCATCATGTTTTTGCCACAAGCAGAACCAGCTCCGTGGGCCGGATAAATGGTAATGTCGTCTGCCAATGGTAAAATTTTATTATACAGGCTATCGTACAGCAAACCAGCCAGTTCTTCCTGTGTAATGTTTCCTGCTTTCTGAGCTAAATCGGGTCTGCCCACATCGCCGAGGAAAAGGGTGTCTCCACTAAACAAAGCGGTTTCTTTTCCATTCTCATCTATCAAAAGGTAACAAGAGCTTTCTAAAGTATGTCCGGGTGTATGCATCACCTTAATTTTTACATCACCGATTTCAAAAATTTGATTGTCACTTGCAATAATAGCTTCAAATTCAGGATTGGCATTAGGCCCGTAAACGATAGGGGCATTTGTTTTTTTACTTAAGTCAATATGTCCGCTTACAAAGTCGGCATGAAAATGTGTTTCAAAAATATACTTCAATTTTACCCTGTCTTTTGCTAATCTGCTGATATACGGTTGTGTTTCACGCAATGGATCAATAATGGCAGCTTCGCCATTAGAAGTGATGTAGTAAGCTCCTTGTGCCAGACATCCCGTATAAATTTGTTCTACTGTCATCGTTATAAAATTGGATATTATTTATTTGATTAATTGTATTCTTTTCTGTTTGCTTGTTTAATACTGCAAAGTTACAGCGTAGTTTCTCTCTGTACAGCTACTTTGGTTACATAAGGAAATTTATTTAAGTAAAGTCTCTTTTAAAATAATGTAAATGCCCATTACGAGTACAAACCATCCGAAAGCGGGTTTGAGTTTTTTACCGTCAACCTTTGTTGAAATATAACTACCTATCAATATTCCGATGATAGCAATGGTGGCTATACTTAACAAAAAGGCCCATTGAATGGAGATGTGGGGAAGGGAAAATAAAAAGCCCATTAAGGAATTTATAGAAATGATAACCAAGGATGTTCCAATAGCAGTTTTTATTGGTGTTTTCAATAAATTAACTAAAGCCGGAATGACTAAAAAGCCACCACCAGCACCAATCAATCCTGTAATGGTTCCAATAAAAATTCCCTGGAGAAAGATTGAAAGATAATTGAATTGTTGTTTTTGCATTGGATTAATTGTCTGTTTATCCTTTTTTATCATGCTGTAGGAGGCAAAAATCATTAGTAGTGCAAAAAGAAGCATCAGAGATATACTTTTTGTAACGGTAAAACCACCAATACTCAAAATCTCTTGTGGAATCGCAGGCACAATATATGTCCTTGTGAGCAAAACCGCTGCAATGGATGGGATACCAAAAACGATTGCAGTTTTGATATCTATCAATCCCTTTTTAAAGTAAGAAACTGAGCCGACAATGCTTGTTGTACCTACAATGAATAGGGAGTAGGCAGTTGCAGAAATTGGGTCTATAACAAATAAATATACCAATACGGGGACTGTAAGGATGCTTCCGCCTCCACCGATTAAGCCTAACGAAATCCCTATAAATACTGATGCTAAATAACCTGCTATTTCCATTGATTTTTGAAATTGATGGCACAAAGTTGCATCAACTCAAAAACCTGTACAGCTACTTTGGTTACATAAGTTTAATTTTATTTCTGCCAAGCTGCACCATTCCACTATCTTCCAGTTGTTTCAAAAGTCGTGAAACTACCACACGAGCCGTTCCTAATTCGTTAGCTAATTGCTCGTGAGTAATATTTAAGGTTTTGTTTCCGGTTAATTCCTGTTTTTTATGCAGTAATGCCAACAACCTTTCGTCTACTTTTTTAAAAGCAATCGCATTAACAATTTCCAGTAGTTCCTCAAAACGCTTGTGGTATAAACGGAAAATATAATCTAACCATTGCGGATATTCTTTGATAAACAAGGATACTTTTTCAATTGGTAAAAAAAGGATTTCTGCATCCTCCTCAACTTCGGCTTTTACTTTACTTGTTTCATTATGCATACCACCCAGGAACGACATGATGCAGCTTTCTCCAGCTTTGATATAATACAATAGGATTTCCCTGCCATCTTCCTCCGTCCGGATCACTTTTAAGGTTCCTTTAGTCACAATCGGAATAGAACGAATGTGCGCATTTTCATTTAAAATAATGCTGCCTGCTTTGTAATGTTTTTTTATGCTGTATTGATTGAGTTTATCTATCAATTCAGGTGAAGATTTAAATTCGGCTATTTGCTGTAACTCTTGCATAGTACAAAATTAAAATAGAGCAATTAATTTTTTGTCATCTTCATTAATATATGAAAATTTTTAGAGACTTGCCGACATGTCTTTATGTATATTTTAATTGGTGTTCGCTCATTGATCAAAAATTTGTATAGTATATAATACTCCCCAAATATTGGACAGCTGATTAAATTCATAAATTTAACAGTTGAAAATGAAAAAAGAGCGTAGAAAATTCAGTTCTGTTTTCAAGACCAAAGTGGTGCTTGAAGCAATTAAGGAAAGTAGTACCATGCAAGAACTTGCGTCCAAATACAGTCTCCATCCCACACAGATCACCGCGTGGAAGCGTGAATTTCTTGAGAAAGCCGATACGGTGTTTGGTTCAGAGAAACCAGATGAAAAGGAAGAATCTAAAGAGAAGGAACTGTACTCCAAGATTGGCGAACTTCAGATCCAGGTTGATTTCCTAAAAAAAGTCTTGGGGAAATGAGTATAATTGAAAGGCGTAGCCTTATTTCCCCGGAGCACCAGGCGCTGAGTATTGCCAGTCAGTGCAAGCTACTGAACTTGCAGCGCAGCTGCTATTATTTCAAGCCTAAAGGCGAGTCGCTGTTCAACCAGTCGATAATGAATTTGATTGACCGTAAGTTTCTTGACTGCCCGTTTTACGGCGTGGACCGGATGACTGCGTATCTTAACAAAGATTTGGGATGTCATGTGAATAACAAGCGTATACGTCGTCTTTATCGTGTGATGAACCTGCGGACAATTTATCCTAAAAAGAACCTGAGCAAGGCTAATGCGGCACACCATAAATATCCATATTTGCTGAAAGGCTTGAAAATAGATCGGCCGGGCCAGGTTTGGCAGGCTGATATCACTTATATTCCCATGTTCAGAGGCTTCATGTATATGTTTGCCATTATTGATGTGTACAGCCGAAAGATTGTCGGATGGAGCATTTCAAATACCATGACCGTAGAATGGTGCAGAGATGTACTGCTTGAAACCATTGAAGAACATGGTACACCTGGTATATTTAATACGGATCAAGGCTCACAGTTCACCAGTCCGATCTTCACTAAAGCACTTAAAGACAGTAATGTAAGTATATCTATGGATGGCAAGGGAAGAGCCTTGGATAATGTGTTCATTGAGCGATTCTGGAGATCTTTGAAACAGGAGTATATTTATCTTAACCCACCTAACGGTGGTATGGAATTATTCCAGGGTATAAAACGGTATGTGGAATTTTATAACAATGAACGAAGGCATCGGTCAATGGACGATCTTACGCCAAATGAGGTATTCTATCAAAATAATAAAAAAGTGTCCTAAATAATCTTAAGTTTGACCTATAGCTGTCCAGCAAACCGGGAGTACTTCAGTATGTATTTATTGTTAATTTTATGGAGGACTCAAAATCAGCAACCTACTGGAACAAAAAATAACGCTACAATGAAAAAATTAATGCTCAACAAAGGCAAAGCGATCGCTTGCCTAATTCTTATTTGTATATTTTTGACAAACGGGTGTAAACAAGACTTGCTACTGCCAAAGCCTAATACATTGAAAACAAAAATCTCTATTGAAGAAGCAAAACAACACTTCGAACAGAATTTTTTAAATGTAAAACCTAATACAAAGCTAGCTTCTGTTAGCTCTATTAAACTTGGCAGTAACATACATGTTGAGAATACTGATGAAAAATTACCAATGTGGGACGCTTCTAAATTAAGTGATTTAAGCATCGGGACTAATGCCGTACTAACTCCTTTGCACAAGCCGGGCGTATATGTTCATATTTCTGAAAAACGTATGGTTAAGTATGGCTTCTTGAATTATTTGATGATGTATAAAGACGCAGAAAACCATGTAATTACAGAATGGGTTGAGCTAAAGCCATCCGAGAAATGGATTGATGCAAAAATTTCAAGAAAATACGATGGAAAAATCTTGGTTAAAGATTGGAAGGGAAAAATAAAAAAAATATATTCTTTTGATGATGGAGCATTAGTATCAAGAAACAAACTTAAAATAAGCAAGCTCGCCAGTATTAATGGTTCAAGAATGGATACAGGTACAGAAGGAGTTGCGAATTGTTTTATTACAACTACAACCACGATTAAAGTCGCTCCAAAAACCTGTCCTTGTCTGGGACATACTTATGAGCAAAGAGCGGATTGTCGGTGTAGCATAAAACCAGAAAAGGGATATGACCGAACGATTGAGGTTAATGTTGAGTATGATTGCGATCTTCCTGACGAGCCTGAAAACCCAACTGGTGGTACAGGAAATACTGGAGGAACTGGAAACACTGGAGGAACAGGCAATTCGGGCGGAGGTTCCCCTAACCCAACTGATTATACCCCATCAAACTGCAATCCTGATCCAAATTATACTATTCCAACAACTCCACCACCACCAGGAACGGAATATATGCTTCCTTGTTCAGCAATGGAAACCCCCACTGAACCGACGCCTACAGACCCTACCGACCCTACAATTGATATTCCAGAGCCCAGAACATCAGCGGAATCATTAATTGATTGGTACAATTCAGACTTGGATATTCAAATGCATTTATCGAATGCTGAAATGATATTTTTAAATGGCAACCCCATTATTGCAAATGAATTGATTGGTCACTTAAATTCAGAAGCAATAGAGGTTAAAGAGTTTGGGAAATGGGCAATTGGGTATTTGATAGAAAATCCAGAAGTTCAAATAACTGAATTAATTAATAATAATAACACTCCTAATTCCAGCATTATTTTGCCATATTTAGATGTATCGGAATTAACTAATTACCCAAAATTCAAGGCTCTTGTAAGTGATTTGCCAAATTTCTTGACACGATATCCTAATATCCTCAAAGCTCTGAGCTTAACAACAGGCCTTACCGAAAAGAAAATTAAAGAACTAATGCAACCAGGAAAAGGACCTAAAGTTATAGTTGTTAATAATTTAAAAGATGCTGCTGGCAATGATGTTGTAGGGCAATTCGATGACAAAAATAAAATTTTAAAAATCGATAATGGATATATAAATGACTTAGACTTAGCGAATACCCCTACTAAATATCAAGCCATTGGTTTGATATTGACTATTACAACATTGCATGAATTTGTGCATTTTGGCAGAGATGCAAATAATTTGTCAAAAAGAATGGCTGGCGTAATTACTGGGAAAGGATCTTTCGAAGCAGGGTGGTATTTTGAAGATATTATTGTTCCACCAGGCGCCAGCAAATTAGAGCCGACTAATGCGTATGAATGGTTGAGGTATTATAGAGTGAAATCTAGAGAATAATAAAATGGTAAGAGTTATATATTTTTTTCTATTGGTTCTTTGTTTTGCAGCTTGCAAAAGTGAGATTAAACCAAAGTTAACAGGTCAAGATACGAGTGCAATAGTTACGGCAGTAATAGACGATAAGCGGTTGTATCATGATATGCTTAAAAAATCTGACACGATATTTATAGTTAAATCAAAAAATATAAATAAAAGTTGGCCTTTTAAAACAGAGAAATTTAAACTTGTTTATATTGAACGAACAAAAAAAAATGAAGATCTGATAGATCTTAGTCCACCATCATTTTATGATCAAAGAACCAGAATAGATTTTGGTAAATTTATTCTTAACAAGAATATTGTAGACATTTCATTTAGTCTTTATCAATTTCAAGAATTCTCTGTGTATGATTGTAAATTTAAGCATGAAAACGAGGGCTGGACAATTGTCAAGATGGACAAAAGGACTTATTGATATAATTTTTAATTATCCATCTTGTATTGCAAACAAACAATGCCGTACAACTTGGTTATCTATGATTTTGATTTTATAATCTATTTAGATGGAACGAAGAAAAGTCCCTACTTTTAAGTTGCAATTTCACTTCACAATTGCTACTTCATAAGACAACCTGAGTGGTTACTAATTTTTGTGTATTATTTATTGTTTCTTAAATATTGTTTATGTGTAATAATATATAGACGTTTGCCTTAAACCAGGTATACATGATAGACAATGAAGATGGTAATGGAAGAACAAGAGCTATGGGTGTAAAAGAGATTTTAATAGATAGAGCAATAAATAAAGGTAGAATAGAGGGGCTGAGTGAGGGCGTATTATTAGGCAGACACAAGAAGGCTTTAGAAGTTGCTCTTGAGATGAAAAAAGAAGGATTTCCTATTGATAAGATTGTTATGCTTATCAAGCTTCCTCTTGAAGAAGTTGAAGCTTTGTAGCTAAATATATATTAAGCTTTTAAGAAGCCCTTGGATTTTCATCCGGGGACTTTTATTTTTTATGTCTGTCAAAATATTGTATTTTGTTACAATATTTCCGTAATAAATACAATTATCAAAGCCGGAAATTTACCGTAAAATCTTATTGGCTTTTATATTTGTTCATCTTTGCATCAAATTTGTAAAATGATCAAATCTATTACCATTAGTGACTTTGTTTCTTTAACTGATCCCATTCCCTTGGTAGATGTCAGAACCCCTGCAGAGTTTGCCCAGGGTAGAGTACCGGGTGCTTTTAATATTCCCATATTTACGAATGAGGAGCGTATTCAGGTCGGGACTACTTATAAACAAGTAGGCCGGGAGGAAGCGATTCTACTTGGTTTTGATTTAACCGGTAGCAAATGGTCAGGTTTTATCAAGCAGGCTTTAGAAATCTCCCCGTCAAAGAAAATAGCTGTTCATTGCTGGCGTGGAGGTATGCGAAGCGGGGCAATGGCTTGGGCATTTAATTTGTACGGTTTTGAAGTTTATTTGATCGAAGGTGGTTATAAAAATTACCGCAGGTGGACATTGGAACAATTTGGAAAGCCTTATCCATTGACTGTTTTAGGTGGAATGACTGGTTCCGGTAAAACAAGAATCCTTCATCAGCTGCAAGCTATGGGCGAGCAGACCATAGATCTTGAAAAGCTTGCCCAGCATCAAGGTTCCTCTTATGGTACAATGAATAGCATGGTTCAGCCTACACAGGAGCAATTTGAGAATGATTTGGCTTTTCAATTACATGCATTGGATATATCCAAACGCATTTGGGTAGAAGATGAAAGCCTGACGATTGGTAAAAGATGTGTGCCCAAATCATTTTGGGATCAGATGCGGAATACCCGCTTATTACAGCTTAATGTTACTCTTGAACAACGGGTGGAAACGCTAGCCAAAGAATATGGAGTTTTAGATAAAGACTTTTTAGTAGAGTGTACAGAACGAATCAGGAAGAGGTTGGGACCAGAACAAACAAAACATGCCATCCAGGCGATAAGAGCGGATAAGATGGAGGATTTTGTTCGTCTGGTATTGGCCTACTATGATAAAACTTATGCCGTTGGTTTGGGCAAACGGAATAAAGCGCACATCAGTGTAGTTAATATCGACAGTGTCGATGTAAAAAATAATGCAGTAAAAATTCTGGATTCAGTAATGGATACCATATAAAAATTAAACAGAAATGGATTTTAAAGATATCAAGCTTACACAATATTCACATGGTGCGGGATGCGGTTGCAAAATTAGCCCGGCTATACTCGATACAATACTACATAGTGATATACCCACTATATCTGATCCCCGTTTATTGGTTGGAAATGATAAAAGAGACGACGCTGCGGTCTTTGATTTGGGTAATGGTTCGGCGTTAATTTCAACAACTGATTTTTTTATGCCTATTGTGGATGATGCTTATGATTTCGGTAGAATTGCCTCAGCAAATGCTATTAGCGATGTATATGCGATGGGTGGAAAGCCGGTTATGGCCATTGCTATATTGGGATGGCCTATAGACAAACTTCCACCAGAAACTGCACAAAGGGTTTTAGAAGGAGCAAGGTCAATTTGTGCAGAAGCAGGAATTTCTTTGGCAGGCGGTCATAGTATTGATTGTCCGGAACCCGTATTTGGATTATCTGTGAATGGTCTTGTGGACATTAAGCAACTTAAACAAAACTCAACTGCTATGGCTGGTTGTCGACTGTACCTGACCAAAGCACTTGGTGTAGGTATCTTGTCTACCGCACAAAAGAAGGGTGTTTTGCTGGCGGAAGATGCCGCTATTGCATTAAAAAGTATGACAACCTTAAATAAGTTAGGAGCAATATTTGGACAATTGGATAGTGTAAAAGCCATGACAGATGTAACTGGTTTTGGACTGCTGGGGCATCTTGCTGAAATGTGTGATGGAAGTGGCCTTTCTGCTGTAGTTGAATTTGATAAGGTACCTGTAATTGCCTCTTTACCGTATTATCTGGATCAGAATTGTTACCCGGGAGGTACACAAAGAAACTGGAAAAGTTATGGCCATAAAGTGAGTAGCTTGACAGATCAGCAGCGGTTCATTCTTGCCGATCCACAGACTAGCGGAGGCTTATTGGTTGCAGTAGCACCTGAAGGTATTGAAGCCTTTGAAGATCTACTAAAACAACATGGGTTGAATGAAGATCACTTAACTTCGTTTGGTTGGATGGAAGAAGCCAAGGGTGAACATGTTATTAAAGTGATTTAGGGGGCATCTGAATTTTATCATAGTCGATTTGGTGTTTTTTTGCTTGATTTCTGTTTTTGCATGCCCTCCAGATTTATTCGACTCTAGTCATGACCAAATTAAGATCATCCGGAAATTTCCCCTTAAAAACCTGTCTTTGTTTCGAAGCAAATAGTAGCTTCAGACTATGACGATTTTTTTCATTTTTTAATTTAAAAATTATCTTATTTGAATCTCCTTTTATAAAATTTAAAGTTCCATGTCTTAATTCTTCCCTTGTGGGATCGGAAAATGAAAACTTTAAAGTGTCATTTCCCTTTTTAGCATATCCCCAAAAAACAGATTTTTTGGCTTCATCCAAATGATCTAAAAGGTTAATAATAACCGATCCATTTTCAACATATTGATATCCCCCTTGAAGAAGAGGAATGATCCCTTGCTTTGTCTTTTTTATAATAAGTGTGAATGAGGTATTTTTTGATTTCCATTCCCACTTGCCTATAAACTTATCCATTTGAGCAACATCTAAATCATTGAGCGGGTCCGATATGTTAGATACCTGTGCCCTCACAGAGCTAAAAATTAAAAATAAAATTCCTAAAATTATGAGGTTCTTTTTCATGTTTATTTACAATTGTTTATTTTGTATTAAATAGCGTGCATAAGAAAACTTTAGGCTTATCTATAAGATAGATATCGCTGTCTTACTTTTACGAAATAGAGTATGGAAAAACCGATAAATAAAGGTAAAGAAATTAATAGTTAAATTTTTAAGCTTAATTATATTCGTTACCAGCTTTATGAAATTCATTTTTAACGGTTAATATTAGCCAGGTATATGGATATAAACACTATTACTTATACTTTTCCTATCGCTTGCAGTAAATGCGATGTATATATGTAAATTCTTGCCAAGATAATTTGTGGGCAATTCTATTTCATTTCTGCCTGTGCTTCTTCTTGTGCCAATTAATTCGTATATGGCACAATCAAGCTCTTGGCAGTATATGATTAGAATTGAGCGGTCGTTTATTATACCCCAGTTCATATCTGGATCAACCTCCCAGGTTATAGAGAGTTTTGTACCTGTTAATGCAGCTTGTGGCTTTAAAACCGGTTCAAGTACGCCTTTACTTACTAGTACTTTACTATAATCGAGGCTAATGTTTGGATATTCGCCTTGAGTAGCATGTTTGGTATTATAAGATACCGCTGCATTGTGTTGATTTTTATTGCTACCAAGCACTTCGATCTCAAAGCCGATATTGATGAAGGCCAGACAGGGACGCAGAAAGTTGATTACTGTGGCCATTTTTTGTCGTATCACCAATTGAGCAAGGGTAGGTGCTTTGCTGGTTTTGCCAATATGACGAATTACTTTTATGCCCTTAAGGTTATAACTAACCAAATTGCCTAGTTTTCCGGTGAATGCTCTGTTTGATATACCCATGATACTTGGTTTTTGTATTAATTGTAAACAATATTTAATTGATTGATAAATGGTTAGTTCAATTTGTGAAATATGATTTGCTTTCACAATATATCTATCCGTATTTGACTATACGATGATAAAGTGTTGAGTAAGGTTTGGTTAAGCTTGGGGGTATACCAAGGCTTAACCAACCCTTACTCAATGCATACCCAAAGGTTAACCAAATAGCAATGAAATTGGAATGATAATAAAAATGTTGTTTTTCTTATTAGTTATTTTATTGTTTTTATTGAAGTTTGTTTGTGATTTTAGATTTATTTAATTATCTTTAATTGTAAGATGATTGTAAGTCATTTATAGGTGAAATAATAAGCCGACAAAATTTTTTCTTAAAGAGGTTGAAGTTTTGTAGTTCGTAAACACCTGGAAATAATTGAAATAAAAACTAATAATCTAAAACTGGATAGCCAATGAAATAAAGAAACAGCAATAACATATCATTACTTCTTAAATGAGGTATTAATTCAGAGTCTCGACCATTAAATTTCTCACAAATAAGTCCAGAGACAATAGATTAATGCCCATAACAAATATTGTTGTACTTTTGAAGGTGCACTATAGCGTTGTGGGTTCTATTGTTAATCCGTGGACAAGGCCGTGAGAAAGCCCGATGGTGCGGTATTTAGAGCCTGCTATAGTGCATCTTCGCTTTATATGATAAAATGATCTCTATAGTTTTCTGTAAATCCCTAGCGGGACTCATTTTTTGAAATTTAAAAAATGAGCATATGAACCTAAAAGACCAATTTCTTCACAAACAACCATCAGGTACCAAGGCCGAGCTTAATGCTTTTGCAAATGCTAGATTGAAAAATTTTTTTGATACTTATCCGAACGACGAAGGCCTTGAAAATCTTTGGATAATGATACAACAAAGTTTTTACACTAAGCGTTTCGTATTAAATAATGCCGAACGTGCTAATCTGATTGCTTTCTATCAAGATCTTCACGAGCTGATTTTGGCAACCCGCATCATTAATGATGAATTAAAAAGAGTAAGTTAATTGTTAAATTTTGTTATATTTAGGTTCGTTGGTATAAAATCAACGAACTTAAATTAACGCTCATGAATAACCATCATCTTTATGTTGATCTAATCAGGCATTTATTAAGTTTTATGCAAATGCCTAAAGGCTTTGTAAGTTTATTACTCCCTTGTTTAGTCCCTCCAAAAACTTACACCGAAGATACTACAGTTTTAAAATTTGGGGAAATAGCAAATATGATTTATTGGCCTGTAAAAGGATATATAAGAGCCTACAAGGAAATTATGCCCGAAGAAGATAGAATGTTTACCAAACAAAAAACAATTGATATTTCTTCGCCAGGTAGGATGGCTTTTCCGATAAATAGTTTTATAAACCAGGTAGAAGCAGATTACTTTTTAGAAATTACAAAGGGGAGCACTGTTATTGGGTTTAGCTATACTTCTTTTATTGCCTTAAGTAAACAAATGCCGGAGGTAGCACTTCTTATTCTTAAGATGGTGGGGCTTGACCAAAATAATTGGCTTTTAAAAATGGAGATGTGTAAGGTTTTTAACTGGGATGGCTATTTATTGTTTCTGGATCATTTTGGTATGGAGGTAACCAACTTTATTAAACAACAGGATATTGCGAGCTATATTGGTATGTCTGCAGAAGAGTTATATAATACTCCCCAAATATTGGACAGCTGATTAAATTCATAAATTTAACAGTTGAAAATGAAAAAAGAGCGTAGAAAATTCAGTTCTGTTTTCAAGACCAAAGTGGTGCTTGAAGCAATTAAGGAAAGTAGTACCATGCAAGAACTTGCGTCCAAATACAGTCTCCATCCCACACAGATCACCGCGTGGAAGCGTGAATTTCTTGAGAAAGCCGATACGGTGTTTGGTTCAGAGAAACCAGATGAAAAGGAAGAATCTAAAGAGAAGGAACTGTACTCCAAGATTGGCGAACTTCAGATCCAGGTTGATTTCCTAAAAAAAGTCTTGGGGAAATGAGTATGATTGAAAGGCGTAGCCTTATTTCCCCGGAGCACCAGGCGCTGAGTATTGCCAGTCAGTGCAAGCTACTGAACTTGCAGCGCAGCTGCTATTATTTCAAGCCTAAAGGCGAGTCGCTGTTCAACCAGTCGATAATGAATTTGATTGACCGTAAGTTTCTTGACTGCCCGTTTTACGGCGTGGACCGGATGACTGCGTATCTTAACAAAGATTTGGGATGTCATGTGAATAACAAGCGTATACGTCGTCTTTATCGTGTGATGAACCTGCGGACAATTTATCCTAAAAAGAACCTGAGCAAGGCTAATGCGGCACACCATAAATATCCATATTTGCTGAAAGGCTTGAAAATAGATCGGCCGGGCCAGGTTTGGCAGGCTGATATCACTTATATTCCCATGTTCAGAGGCTTCATGTATATGTTTGCCGTTATTGATGTGTACAGCCGAAAGATTGTCGGATGGAGCATTTCAAATACCATGACCGTAGAATGGTGCAGAGATGTACTGCTTGAAACCATTGAAGAACATGGTACACCTGGTATATTTAATACGGATCAAGGCTCACAGTTCACCAGTCCGATCTTCACTAAAGCACTTAAAGACAGTAATGTAAGTATATCTATGGATGGCAAGGGAAGAGCCTTGGATAATGTGTTCATTGAGCGATTCTGGAGATCTTTGAAACAGGAGTATATTTATCTTAACCCACCTAACGGTGGTATGGAATTATTCCAGGGTATAAAACGGTATGTGGAATTTTATAACAATGAACGAAGGCATCGGTCAATGGACGATCTTACGCCAAATGAGGTATTCTATCAAAATAATAAAAAAGTGTCCTAAATAATCTTAAGTTTGACCTATAGCTGTCCAGCAAACCGGGAGTACTTCATTATGTAGATTAAAGAAAAGGAAATTGCATTGAGAAGAATTGAGTTTTCTCAATTGCAATCTTTTTAAAAGGCTGTTAAGTTTGGGTTCATAAAAAACTTAAACACATGAATATAACCTTAAAACTAACGATCTATTTACAGCCTAACAACCGTATCTACCTCACATTTACACAAAGGGAGGGACGAGTATGACTTTACTGGATGTGCTACGCAGAATTGAAGAAAAAATCGATGAATTGTTAAATAGAAGTCATGCCTCTCAGGCATTAATACCCGAAGAAGAGGTATGGCTGGACAATGAAGAAGTAATGAAATTGCTTTTTATAGAAAGACGTACATTTTATAGGAGAAGATCTGAAAACTTATGGGTTAAGAAGAAGATCGGAGGTAAATGGTATTATTTAAAATCAAGCCTGTTTTTGTGAACTCCTATCCATTAAAAATTGAAACATTTTCACCAATTCTTGTAAGTGTGTTGTTGTTTTTTCTTGACAGATTTGTTTAATCAAATATAAAACTATGACGCTTTTAAGATTTATCAAGAAGCTTTCAGGATTGGACCAGAACGATAGAAGATATACACTCAAGGAAACCTGGTTGAAGCTTATGCAGAAAGGCCGTCGGATGTTAATATAGAAACCGAATTTAAAACTTTAATAAAAAATGAACCTAATCCTTTCACTATCTTTATCCTTATCTGTTTTGTCTGCTTCAAGCAACATGCATTCGGGGACTTTATTAAATTATGATTCTAATAATGGTATTGAATTCTTGCAGAAGCAAGATGAAAAATATGAACAGCTTAAGAAAAGGGATTATGCCACTTTAAGTGAAGCTGAGAAATTATATTTTAAGAACGCGCTTATCAATTTACTTAAAAATGATGTTGCATACCAAGAGTATTTAAAATTAAGGAATGAAAACAGTGCACAATACCTGTCCAGAAAAAAAACATCTCGAGAAACATTGGGACGTCCCCCAAAAGAACGAGAAGCGCAAATTGAGTATTACAGAAAGAAAGGTTTGTTAGATCCAGTTGCATTCGTCGACAACACCAAAAAAGCCACAATCTTATTTTTCTCCGTATTTGGTAAACACCCAGAGCTAAGAAAGTTGGGGCCTAAAGATCGACTTGAGGTTCTTAGCCACTTTAATTGATAAGCCTCGAATATGTTTTCTCCGAAAGTTCTGTTGAACCTCTAAATGAAACCGTTCTGCATGGATTCCAGATTTGATTTCATGTATATACTCAATGGAAAGTAACAAGGATTGGAAATGCTAAGGGTAAGATAACATTAAATTCTACTTCTGTTTATAAACAGATTGTCGTTGGTATAAATTCAGTCTTATCTGCTGAGATTTTTGATCAAAATGCAACTTATACATGGGCAGTCATTGGTGGAATAATTGTGTCAGGACAAGAAACCTCGAATGTTGTTGTTAAGCCGGATAGGAATAATTTTAACAATGTTAGTAATAATTTTGGAGTAATATTAACATTTAGTAATAGTTGTGGAGTCTCGACTAGACAAAGTCTTTTGGGTGCCGCCAACTGTTGGGGAAACTCCTGACCCAGGTGATGGAGAAATTTTATGATAAACTAAAATTCCTATCTGTAAAATAAGTTCCTAAAAATGTTAGTATGGAAGTAGCGATAAGTAAAAAAACAATCATTTGAGAGTACGTTATTTTCTAAATAACGGTTTATATGAAAATGAACTTTGCGTAAAGATTTTAATTTTAAAATATAAATCCAGTATAAAATATTTAAATTAGACTATAAATCTGCAATTAATGGCTCAATCATCTCAATTGACAAACGATGTGTTCTATACCATTGCTGTCAATCTCTTCGCGTTAAGTTTAATAGCCGAGAGGATCGCTAACCTTTACAAACTTTTCAGGGATAGAATGAGAACCAAGACCAGCGATAAGGAATTGGAAAAGGTCAGGGAAAGGAACGTGATGATCACAGCCCTGGTATCCGGGTGGATCGTAGCCTATATTGCGGGCGCCAATCTGTTTGGTTTGCTAAAGGGGCAAGGGTTATCGCCAATGACCTATGGTGATGATGGTCTTTCCTGGGATGGATACCCCGAGTTGAATGGCCTGCAGTTTCATTTTGGAATTTTCCTTTCCGGAGTATTTATAAGTCTGGGTTCTAAATTCTGGCATGATATGCTGGATATCATTCTGGAATTCTCCAATTTGAAAAAGGCCCAGGCTGGCCAGGCCCAGGCAGAAACGCAGGTTAAGGAAAACCAGGCGTTAGCTACTAAAATGAATATTGTTGCACCGGTTCTGGAAAAGATCAATGGATTCTCGGGCTACGATTTCAATCCGGATAAATCCAAGGTGGTGCTGAAATTTGAAATGGACAAAGTGCCCGGTACTCCAGAGCTGGAAAAGATCAATAGCATCGTAGGCAAGGACAGCTATTCCATTGTGTTAAGTGATATAAAATTGCACAGCGGTGGAAATTAGTGCCGGACTCAGGATAAGAAATGCGGTTGATCCGCCAATGGACCAGGGATTTCCTGTTTATGGGAGCATGGGAGGGATCGTATATGATCACAATAAAGTTCCTATGCTTTTAACCTGTTATCACTGCGTGCATAACCCGCATTTGAAATGGAATCATTTTGTAATTGACAAACCGAATTGCATCGTAGTAAATGAGAACGATCAGGAAGTAGGGACAATTGTACAAGCAATCCGGGATGAAACGGTGGATATCGCCCTGATCAAACCTGTAGCGGGCGCAACCCTCGATACCGACATTTTCACGTTTGGAAAGATAACAGGTGCGAGAAGCTTAACCGAAGAGGAAGAAGGGAACAAGATTGCTTTAAAGATGCATGGTAGCGTTGTTGATCATGGGATGGGTTTATTTACAGGTATCGCGCCTCGCACCGGTAGTTATTACGAGGGAGAAAGCAGTTTGGGTAAACACTACCTGAATAAACTGATCAAGGTAACCCCAATACAGGGAGTTTTTAGTATGGTAGGGGATTCCGGTTCGTTCATCCTGGATGCAAATAATGAAGTTGCAGGGATGGTAGTGATGGGAGGTAGTGACACTACTTATGGCATACCAGCTTATAGAATTGAAAAGGCTTTAAAAATCACGTTTAAAAAACCACTCTGATATGAAACAACTATTACTTGTCATTTTCTTTGTGCCGGTATTGGCATCTGCTCAAAGAACGATCACTATCGATTTGGATAAATCAGACCTTACGCAAACCACAAGGGCCGGTAATACGGACATTGTGCTAAAATTTTCCAACTGCGATGCAGGGGGGCAAATAAATGCAACAATAAAAAAGACCGGCGCTGGCCCCAAGCAAAAGGTTATTAATTGTTCCGAAGGAATTAAGCTGTCATTAAGCGAGGTCCTCAGCACAACGATGTCACTTAAAGCAGGCGCAAAATTCCTTGCCATTTCATTCGATACAAAAGGGGCTGCCACCTTAGTAAAGGATCAAGGTGGAAATGGAGCTGCCGCTAAACCGGTCAGCTTCTATGACGAATCGACCCTTAAGCCAGAACATTTTGACGATAAGGACAAAAAGTATAGGATGGTGGAGTATTTTCCATGTAGGCCTGGATACGAAACTAAAAATCATGGGAACGCCCGTAGAGGATTCTGGTATAACCTGTTTGGAAATGACAAAGGTGACGGAGCAGTATTTGTCATCAATAATTTCAATGTGCTGAAGTACGACATTTCTGTCGGCAATACTTTTGAAAACCGGTTTACTGAAGTGCCCGCACTTTTCAATACAGTTGGAGGGCTAATTTCGGACGGAGTTAAAGCGGAGAGTGGGGTAACCATTGTTGAGGATATCCAAGCTATCATGGTTTTAAACAGGCAATTGAAAAAAATAATGACCGAAGATTGTTTAGATTTTGAGGAAGCAAAAAAGCAGTTCAAAACCAATGTAGAGGCGACTTTTGTGGAGAATGGCAAGTTCTGCGGAATAGACTGTTTTTACAATGAAAAAGTTGGCGCTGAAATTACCAGTGCTGGCACGAGGGAAAAATTCAATGAGAACATGAAGGCTCAACTCCACCTTACTATAACTCCGGATTCTCTGGTTACAGAAACCATTGCCATGTATGAACTTTTAATGAGTACCAAATTCCAGTACCACAGCAATATCATTCAGTTGGAGAATGCAGATGAAGTGGTGTATACATTAAACATCAAGGGGAAAACGGGAGTAAAGAATGCAAATATCAATGTGACCAATCAGCCCATCCGTGTGCCGATATTTGGGGGAGTTAAAATTGACTTCAGCACCGGTTTTTATTATTCCACGATCAAGAATGAGAAATATGCGCTCAGGAGTATTGCCATAAACGATTCAACGAACAAAAAGGAAATCGTAAACGAAGGTAATTTTAGTGGCGGCACAGCAGGGATCAATGCCCTGATGCACATTTATCCAAGGCTCAGTAAGCATTTCAATGCCTCGCTAACATTTGGGGTTGGTAAGGCATTGGATCTGAATTATTCAATCCTATTTGGCGGCAGTCTGCTTTTTGGCAGAGACAATAGGTTTGCGCTGAGTGGCGGTTGGAACCTATCCAATATAAAGGTGCTGTCCCAGGCTAACCTTGACAGTACAGGAAGCCGGGTGCAACTTGCCAATGACGCTACGGACGTGAAGTACGATAATAAATTCAAGCGCGGCGCCTTCGTTAGTTTCACCTACTCCCTTTCAGGAAAAAAGGCCCAGCCTGCTGCCGAAAAAGAGGAAAAATAATCTTTTAACTATTCTTTTAAATTTAGCTGTATTGGCATATTTAGCGGTTTAAATAAATACCATATTATGAATCGAAAAGACGAAATGTCTGAGATCAGACGGTTATTCATTCTTTGGCTAACTGAAATTGAGGTAGAGAATGCAGAAACGTATTATGACATTAATAAGGTTTCAGAACATCTATGTCGCCTATTACTAAATCTTCTTTACGATTATAAACTTGAAGATTTAAACAAAATAAAAGCAAATTTTCCGGGATTAGATATTGGTGATGAGAGCGTTTCGAAAATTGCATTCCAGGTGACCTCTCGTACTGATCGACAAAAAATCACTGAAAATCTAACCTCGATTGTTGATAAGAATTATCACACAGTATTTTCTTCAGGAATTAAGTTCCTTATTTTAAGCAATTCAGGTAAGGTGGTATATACTGCTAAAACCAAACTGCCAACAACAATTCTTCCAACTTTTGACATTAATCGGGATATTGTTTATCCCGACCATTTAATAAAAAGAATAGAAGATATTTTTGAAGAGGAAGATGATCTTGTTAAATTCTCCCAAGTAAAGGCTTTATTGATTAAAGAGCTTGCCCCTCGCTTTAAGACGATCGGTACATCTCCTGAAGCGGAAGAAATTAAAGGGCTAAACGAACAAATTAAAACGTTGATTGAAAAAGTAGATAGACAAGGTAGTGGGCAATTTCAGGTTTTAAGTCATTTTTTCGAAGGAGATCTAGAGGTTCCTTCCCTAAAGCAGCTACACCATCGTACCAATTTATTAGAGGGTTTCCTTAAAATTATTAGGGATAGGGGAATGCTGTGGATTCAAGGACCTACCTCAACGGGGAAAACAAGCGCAGCTGTATCAATAGCTCACTTTTGGGAAGGCAAAATTTTGTGGATTGACTGTCGTGGCATAAACGAAGATCAATTTATAGAGCATATACTTGCATCCTTAGGTGTATATTTTAATATCGCTTTTGACCGGACATTTAAGACTACAGTTTCAAATCTTATTGATCAAATTGAACGCGGGACTTTGTTAGTATTTAATGATGTACCTCAATTAAATCCAGCTTTAAGGACTCAAAACCAATTGAGTTATTTTATTGGCCAAGCAATACTTGCAGGAGCTAACATAGTCGTTACTTCTAATTTTACCCCTTCAAATAATTTTGGAGAAAGCGATGGATTTGAATCAGTGCCAGGAGAAATCCCCCCGTTTTTACCGGAGGATACTGAAAGCTTGTTTAAATTAATGGGTGGACCAGAAGAGTTGTTGGCACCAATGAGTAAGTTAATTACAAGTTCAACTCAGGGACATCCATTGTTAATAAAATCTGCAATAAAATATCTTAAGGAACGAGACTGGAAAGTAGATGAAGACGCAATTGTATCCTTGTTTACCGGTCGATTTGATTTGGGAACAGATAGAGAGGTCTATCAAAAACTGATTCATCAATCTACAAGCGTTGAGGCGTGTGAATTACTATATCGGTTAAAGTACGTTATAGGTAATTTTGACAATGAAGTTCTCAGTGTTATTTCTGCCGTTGAACCGGCGATAGATCATCCCGCGGAAAGGCTAAATGAACTATTGGGAAGCTGGGTGCAAGATAGTGGTAAGGGTAAGTATCAGCTTTCACCATTGATTAAAAAGCTTAATGATAACGTAACTGCGGATACAAGAGCTAAAATTCACGTAGCCTTGGCAGATAACATTTTGGCCAAAAAGAACATTTCTATACTTGAAGCCTGCGTTGTAATTCATTATTTCCAAGCTGCTGGCGAATTTAACAGGGCCGCGGTTGTTTTGATAAAAGCTTTGGCCGAGATATCTTCCCCTCAAATGTTCACCGATTGGGGTTTAAACATGTTTTGGTATACGATTGAATTGCCGAAGGAAATAGCTCCCATCTTTAGAGTTATGATTCGAGCATCTCAAATTGCTTTAACGGTTGATGACATTCCGCAAATAAATTACCTTATTGATGATTTAGAAAAAATTAGAGACGAAGAGGGCAGTGGTGAATTTGAAAAGCTAATTACTGGATCGTTGTTTTTCCAAAGGGAGCTTCGGACAAAGCCTCTGCATGCACTTGAGAGTTTATTGGACATGAAGCAATCGAGTGAGAGGATTGATTCAACTATTGAAAACGAAGATTCCATAATTGACAAGGATTTACTTAATGGCATCTGGTTTGTTTTCTTAGGTCTGAAATCGATAGAGGAATACCGGGAGTGGTTCAATAAGATAACTATTGCAAAGTATCCTGAAGAGATTTGGAACCCAGAAACCAACGAATCATATATGTTGGCTGCTGTTTCTATTTACAGAAATGCAGGTTCTACAAGTTCGGACCCTGCTATTAGAGTTGGTGTACTTCTTGAGACCTTAGAGCTTTCTATCAAAAGTGAAATATGGTTATTTGCAGCGTATAGCTTGAAGTATTTAGTTAAGGTATATGGGGAAATTGATGATCTAGGAAGTGCAGTTGAGATCGTGAAGAAGCATGACTGGTTTTTAACCAAGTCAAATATCTTTAAATTTTTGGTTTACGCTGAACTAAGCAGACTTTGCTTTCTTAAGCAAGAGTTAGATCTGGCCTTTCAGTTTGCTTCTCCGATTTTAAATGAAAAACTTCCTGACCAATATGCCGAAATGCTAGATTTCGATATGTCGATGACTCAACTGTATGCCAAGGAAGATCCTAAGTTAGCCTTATCTTTTGCAGAAGCGGGGCTTACACTTGCAATGAGAAATGAGATTTATTTACTGGAAGATAGAATTAAACAATTCGGAGAAGCGGCTATTGCAAAAACGCTTGTTGGAAGGTACATAGATGCATTGAATGATATTGCTGCAGGTTTTGAGCTGGTCTTGGATAATTTTCAGGAGAATGAGGATTACAAGGCATTAGTAATTCGATTTGGACATGTTGCATTGTATGTCATTCAAATATTGGAGAAGGGAAATCCAAGGGATTTTGGGGATGGCGAAAAATTTGTAGTTCCGACCCCTGGCTTTTTTTATAGAGATTCTGATAAACTGCTTCATGGGGGATTTTATTTTGAAGAGCGAAAATTAATGGTCGCTACTATAATTAATGACTGCTATGAGGTCATTATGGATAAGGATAACGCGAAGAAATGGGCATATAAAACA
Source organism: Candidatus Pedobacter colombiensis (assembly GCA_029202485.1). Lineage (NCBI taxonomy): Bacteria > Pseudomonadati > Bacteroidota > Sphingobacteriia > Sphingobacteriales > Sphingobacteriaceae > Pedobacter > Candidatus Pedobacter colombiensis. The sequence continues at coordinate 1,243,753 of CP119313.1, forward strand.
TTTGACCTGTCCTCAAGTATTTCTGGCGGCAAATTTACGCCGATTCTACAAAAAATTATTTTTTACCTGATAGAGGATAAGGAATATAAAAAGGCCTATAATATCCTTGCTTACGTCGAAGGGTTTTATAATGACATTAAGGACAAGGTTTCCTTGGGCAAAGCATCAGAGGAGGAGATGGGAATTCTTCAAAGAGCAGGTGCAACCAGGTCTATTTCAGACGACTTTGGTGTCTATCTACATATTTTGTTTCCGGTTGCTTTGGAATTCTCAAAGGCCATCAAAAATGGAGATCTGCCGAAAGAAGATTTTCAAAGCAGCATCGATGCTGTCTTTGATTCAGGAAAGTACCAAGTCAGTGACGAGGCCGAATTCAAATTTGCTAAACTTATTTTCGAACGAGTTCTTATTGAGAGGATTGAGTATTCGGAACTGAAGGCTATGATTGACAACAATGCGAGTTCTAGTATTCAGATGATCTATGCCATTGGTTGTTATTTACTTTCTAGCTTCGTAGATGCAAAGCAGGCCGCTAACTTGCAGCTTGCAACACTAATAACGTTGGACAATACCTTTATTGTTAACATGACTGCCTTTTACAGATTTTCGATGGTGCCATATTTTGAGGATTTCTGGATTAAAGTATTTAATGACCAAAAGAGGGAATTTACAGGAGCCGATCATCTACTGGAGAAAGGAATTCCATTAATTCAAAAAACTAATGTCAATCTCAGGATACGGAAATTATTTTTGGTTATGTCGCATCATTTGGCGTTTGACATGAACCGAGAAATTGAAGATTTTATCAATTAGGGTGGTGAAATGAAAGAACGACAGCTTCAGGAATGGTTAGTCAAGGTTGTTAAAACTGACTACCTTATTAATCATATCACTGGTTTGGACAGGCTTAAGGAAGCAACCATGATCGATGATGATTCAACAATAATTCCTCATTTCGCAATCGATCGTTTGCTGAAGCAAAAGTACTCCTATGCAGCAAGTCGAGTTATTAAGAGTCTGGAAGGTGAATTTGACCTAGTCAGCGGAGAAATTATTCAAAATATATCTCTTTCCAATAAAGAGCGGTTGTTACCGGATTTAATTCTATTTAATGTTGAAAAACGCCAGGTTATTCTGGTTGAAAATAAGGTCAACAATAAGACTGAACGTGAGGCGATCACAGAACTATTTGGTTACGGCCATGAAATTCGGAATCATTTACCTTTTCTATCCAACTTTGATATTAACTATGTATTGGTTTCTACTGATTTCAATACATTACTTGATCATTCAGTTTCTGGACAGATTTTAACAGAGAACATGAACATTTTGTGTCTGAAACCAGTAATCGAGAATGAGCAGATCTTAAATCTTGAGTTGCACTTTCCTAGTTCATGGAGCGATATTGGACAGACAGAGCTTCCCGAGGATGCCTTGGTCGGGATATCTATGCTACTTTATGAGAAAACTGATTTCGAACTTACTGATTTTGATTATCAGACCGTTCTAAATATTGCATGTGATCTTGTAGCTCAAGATTCTAGCCAATTTAATGCTAGTGGATTTTTAGTATTGTGGAAAAATGGTCTTGTAAATGCCAATAGTACTAATGTGGCTGGAATATCCATTTATACGATGAACCCATTTGTATTTCTTCCACACGCAGAAAAATTGGGTTTCCCACTCAATGAGAATTCTGCTTTACGAAAATACTTAGTTGAATTTGTTGGGGACAGGGGAACTTGGCAGGAACCTGGGTCTCTCTATGGAATTCCAAAAAGGGCAGAGATGTATTTAAAAGAGTATTTCGATATAGAATGGGAAAGATCGTCGACGTGGATTGTCGATTCCGAAGATTATCTCTATGCGCTAAATAGATGCGTTTTGAAGTGGAATTCCTGGGGAGCAGTCGGGGATTATGTTCGGAATTTTTATTTGCGTTCAAATAATTGGTTTAAGGATGTAGAGAGGAAAATTAAAGGCGGTTATCAAAACCCCTATTTAGGACTTCAAATAATTAATTACCTGGCTGGAACCAATGTATTTAAAGGCGGCTACTTTAATAGTCAACAATTATTTCAGTTTGGTTTACAAATTGGGAGATATAGGTATGCATGTCAAAATGCAAAAAATGCGATAGGGGAAAGGTTGAAAAGTGCTGAGGCGCTTTTGTTCTGGACAGCTCTACCTTTAGTGTATAGTCTGAAAGAGGTTGGTGATAGGGTAGTCCAAAGCCCGAGTATTGCTCAGTGTGTTGCGTTTCCGTTGGCAATACATCAGATCGATATTTACGAGGATTATGAAATGCGAATTCAAAAGTACATTGACTGGTTCCAAAAGGACTTTATTGATGCTAAAACAAATCCAACCGTGTCAATAATTTTTAGACTTGCAATCGATGACTTTCCATACTTTGATAACTCTTTAAGAGGGTTGGTTTCAACTAAAGAAGTTAAGGAAATCGAGGTTAGATTGGCTTTTTTGGTTAGAACCAAAATTCTTGAAATTGTACTGGATCGATTGAAGAACCGGGATAACAACAAGGAAATTCTAGAAGATCTGAATTCTGCTTATTTCGATGGACTGCTGTATACTCTAAAGGACGGTGAAATTTCAAAGCACCTTGATGCAATACCTGATGCAGTTTTATCAGAAACGTTTTCCTATAATTTTTTGGGACTTTTAGATTCGATAAAAAAGGGGCTGCTACAAGATATTGGGCAGCCGATATTACCGGGCAGCGTAGATTGGAACGCCTTGTACAAATCCGCTATTCTTTTGTTTAAAGCCGGTGAAAGAAAAACCGCAATCATTATTTCACCTAATGGTGAAACCGGACTTGGCAAAATTGATACAATCATGTCTTTAAATTCTCAAGAGGAAATATTTATTCAATTCAATGCCCGCAATACCTGGCTTGAAATGACATTGAAGGAAAACTGGCAAAAAATATTAGACCGTACTTCTCACTTTTTTGATAACAATTCAAAGCCCTAAAGTGGGGAGTTATTATCATTAGCTAAACGACAAATTACATTTTTAGAGGAGCACCTTTCTGAAATAGAAGGTGTTGTAGATTGATTCCGGTGAGGTAAAGTAATTGCTTCTGTTCCCTATTGTGGGGAAAACTTCGCTACTCTTTCATTCCGTTTTTCATCTTTTTTTAGGCTTTCCCTCCAAAAATCTTTTATTTGCTAGCTGATGATTCGACGGTGTGGTATGTTCATTCATGGCTGCGATTTTGCCTAAATCTTCTCGTAAAGAGTTCGAATTTTGTATTGGGTAGTCCACAAAATAGACCCATCTTGGGGACAGTATGTGAAGAATATTAAAAAGCCTTCAGATGGAAATTTGAAGGCTTTTTTGTGGGATTAGCGCGGTATGAGCGAAATCATTGTAAACATAAATCCGGTTATCGCCATTAAAAAAAGCAAGAATGATCTAATTTCTCTTGCTGTACGGCCGTCTTTTAATACAACCCGGCTAAAAGATTCTGATATTAGTATCGTGAGGGCAAACAAAAAAGCAAATGCTAAAGCCAGTTGTGCGCCTATCCCAATAGGAATACGATTATTGGTATTGCCAAAATAACCCAGTTGATCGCCCAAGAATAATACATTCCATATAACAACAAAAACAATCACAGCTATCCATTTCATTGGAAAGCTTCCGCTTGATTGGTATTTTACTATTTCGGCCTCAATTTCAGCAGGTATGGGATCAGCGTTATTTAGAAATCCGGTATCTTCTATTCGTTTTATCAAATCGCTGCTACCGGAAGTTAAAAAAATAATCTTCGTGCTATATTTGTTGACTCGGTGATTGATTTTTATGCCAGCTCCAGAAAATAAGGAAGATGGTTCGATGGAGATAATATCAGAAGGCCTGAAATAAACATTGCCTATGATTGATGCGTTTAATCGCAATTCATTTTTATTAACTAACAATTTAGCAAATGGCCATGTGGCTCGGCCAAATCCAATGTTTGCGCCACCGGTTTCTTCAATATCATACATTACTATCTGTTTAGGATTTGATTTTACAATTAAAGCTATTTAAAAGCAATGGAATAAACAAAACTACCGTGCTCTGGCTTTTTACTTATAAACATTAGTTTCCGAGGAGCTCTTAATATATTATCATTTGCTATATACGCTATCATTGGGTATCTTTGTGATATGCACCCTGCAGTACAAAATAAAAGAAAATTATTTTCATTGCTTAAGGCTAACGGCCAGAAGTTGAGGTCGTATGGTGTTTCTAATCTTAGTGTTTTTGGCTCGTTTATTACTGGTAAATACAATGCAGATAGCGATGTCGATTTTTTAGTGGACTTTGATCCAGAGCAAAAAAGTTATGATAATTTCATGGACTTATCTTTCTTTTTAGAAGATTTGCTTGGTAGGAAAGTGGAGATTGTTACACCGCAGTCATTAAGCAAATATATTGGGCCATATATTTTAAAAGAGGCTGAACATGTTGCCATCTAATATCGAATTGCTTAACCACATACTTGACGAGATTTCTTTTGTACTGAATGCAGTTAAAGGAAAAGAAAAGGATTTCGTGATAAACGATCCGGTATTGTCAAGAGCTATTATCCGAAGCCTTGAGATTATTGGCGAAGCAAGTGCAAAAGTGGAGCCTGATTTTAAATTAGAGCATCCACAAGTGGAATGGAGAAAAATGTCGAATACCCGTAACAGGTTAATTCATGATTATTTTGGTGTTGATTATGATATTGTTTGGGATATCATAACTTCAAAGCTACCTGATCTGGAACAAGCGATTCAAGCTATTATTTCTGAGAACTAAATTTCCTGAGTGGGAGCTTAAATCAAGCAGAATGCTTAGTTGACATTTTATTAAATATTTAGATATATCATATTCTTAATTGAGGAAATTACGATAAAACATAATATGTTTTCCTGAAAGGGGTAAATAAAAGGGAAACTTATTTGATTAAATATGCACAGATTTGATCGAACATGATTCAATTAATGCCATCAAAAACAGCGTTCTTTCTTCCGTCGAGACCACTCCTTTGCCAGCGTTTATACAAGCGCTGGCTTTTTTGTGGTATGGCGAATTAAACTCTAATTCGTCTATTAATTCTCTCTTTAGAGTAATAGATTTCATTATCTTGTGGTATACATTAAATATCTAAATAATGAAATTTATTTATGCTATGCTTTTAAGTTTATCGCTGTTTGTACTCATGCCAGGAAAATATATTCAGTTAAATAGGTTGTCGATACGACAATTAAAAAGAAGTCTCCGAAAGACTTTAATAAAGCATATCCCACTTTCTTGAGGATAATGATTATGTCGTCGGTCATGGGAATGGCAATGTCCTCTCAAGACAAAAATGATCATCTAGACATCTCAATATATTAAACGACATTTATAATGTCGATCTATGAATAGAACCTTTTATGAACGTTCGAAACTCTCAAATGCAATGCTTCCTTTTAGACTATAGTTATGGAAATTGATGTAATAATTAATTGTATGCATAAATCGATATATTGGATTTACTTTTAAAATCCTCCTAATGAGAAATAAGCTATTTTATTGGTCATTATTATTCTTAATAACCTTTCAAGGGTATTCACAGCAAAAAATTAGTGGAAGATTTAAACCATTCGCTAAACTTTTCATTGCAACAGATACGAACATTTTGGTTAAACCTTCTGTAAATGGAAAGTTTGCTTTTATGATCAAGAGCAAAGATTTAAAGCATAGCAAAACAAGTAGGGTTGGGTTTATCGATTCTGCCGGGAGGGTGATTGTTGAACCAAAATATATCAACTGCAGTAATTTTGACGATGGTTATGCATTGGTACAAGACACTTCCTACAATATTGGCGTAATTGATACCAACGGAAAAACTGTCATTAAAATGATTTATGCAAACATTAGTAGGTGTAAGAATGGTTTGCTCATGATTCTCAAAGACGGAAAATTCGGTCTTATAAAGATCAATGGAACAGTTGTTTTAGAACCCAATAAATACGATAGTTTTTCGAATGACGAGAGAAGATATGTTAAATGCATGGTTCTACCTAATCCTTATTTCTGGGAGCTATTAGACTTTGATAGAAATGAAATCCATTTCGATGAGTATTTAGGCGTACGATATGGAGGTAAATGGGCTGTTATCGATAAAAATGGTATAGAAATAATTTCAACAAAATATGAGGGAATAGGCACTTTTGAAAACGGGGTTGCTACAGCGGAGATTGGAAAGAAATATGGCGTAATAGATGCAAAAGGAAACCTGTTGGTTACTGCCAAGTATGAATTTGTTATGCTTACCCCCTACAATTTTGTGAAGGTGTTGGCTAAGAATAAATTAGGGATAGTTTCGCTGCAGAATAAAACCTTAGTGCCACCAAAATATAGCAGTATCTCACCTTATGATGAAAATCATTTTCTTGTAGAAGACGATAAGGGACTCGGAGTTGTCGATTCAAAGAACAAAACAATAATTCCCATAAAGGATCAACAGATTAAAAGATTTGGGATTGGATATATGATATCTCCCAATTTCGAGGGGGGCTGGGCATTTTTTGATGAAAAGGGAAAACAAAAAACGGCTTATCTGAGAGGATGGTTCGACAGTCCGGTTTGGTATAAAGATTATGCGCATGGCTTCATGATTTACAACGAAAAAGAGAAAAAAAACAAAAGCTATAAAGAGTTATTAGTGTATAACAACTTTACACCACAAGCGAGGATATTTGGTTATCAGAGAGCGGGGAAATGGGGATTACTAGATACTACTGGGGTAGAAATTACAAAACCACTATATGATAAGCTTGAGTTTCAATTTTTCAAGAAAAATGCTAACTCAGATGCAAACAATTTGATTAAGGCGATGGTGAACAAAAAATGGGGACTTATTGATAGAAACGGCAACAAAATGCTAGATTTTGAATATGATGAGCTATCTAATCGATATTCAGGACTTAGCCTTGCTAAAAAAAACGGCAAATATGGATTGCTCAGTAAAGATATTAAACTGATTACGCCCATCAAGTATGATGAAATTACGCTACAAGATGGAGATTTTCGAATTGAAAAGTTCATTCTGGTACGAATTAATAAAAAGACTGGACTAATCAATAGCAAAGGGAATGAAATTATTCCAGTCAAATACGACTATGTTAATAGTTTTTTTTTAAATGGGTTTAGTGTAGTTGGTATTGGAAAAAAAATGGGGCTTTTTGATCTCAATGGAAAAATGGTTTTTCCTGTAATTTATGATAGCATTACTGTAAACGAGGATGGTTTTCACACCGTGCTAAAAGATGGTTTTTGGGGTGTGATCAATAGATCACATGACGTTATCTTACCAATAGTTTATGGTCAGGTTTTACGGATTTACGATCAAAATTCATTGAGAGATGCAGCATTGACGACTAAAAGAGCAAAGTATTGTGTAAATTATAATGGGAAGGAAGGTTTGTTAGATTCTACTGGCAAAATCGTTGTTCCGTTCTTGTATGACACCATAATACGAATAGCAGATAATTCCATCATTGCTTCAAAAGGCGGGTATGTAGGCGTGATAGATTGGGAAGGGAATATAATCGTCCCTTTTATATATTTAACTATCGAGGATCTTGGTAGATTTTACAAAGTATGTATCAATGGAAAATACGGAAGTATCGATAAGAACGGTAAACACATAATCAAGCCTGTTTATGATCAGATGGATTACCTTTATGGCGGTTTTTTAGTGGTTACAAAAGATGATAAACAAGGAGTCTTCAATATAAAAGGCGAAGAAATCGTTAAACCTATTTATGATTCTTGCAAACCTTGTGGTAAAACAAATATTATCGTTCACAAAAGTGAAAAAGCCGGACTTTTGGATGATAAAGGAGCGTTGATCTATCCATGTATTTATAAAGAAATCGAATGTGTAAATGGAACAATTGTAATTAAGAAGTTTGAGGAAATAAAAACAGGAAATCGTAAATAGAATGGGTGAATAATGGGGGGGCGATCCCTGATCAGTAGTAGGGGGACGAATGATTAGGAGGGTAAATTAAAAGGGAAACTTATTTGATCAAAAAGGATCAGGTTGAGCAGAGGTGACTCAATTAGCGATGCTAAGAATGGCGTTCTTTCTTCCGTCGAGACCACTTGGAATGAAAATTAAATAATTTAAGAACACTCAAAAGGCCCGCAATCTATAATTTGCGGCCTTTTAAGTGTCGTAGTCAAGAATATAAAACTGCAGTAGATTATTGCAGGTGTTAACCTTCTTTGTGTCAATCCGCGACATAGTTGTGCCAATCCATGACAAAGCGTTTAAGTGATTAGTAAGTTGTAATTCATGTAGTTATGTTTGCTTTTGTAATGAACAAATAAGCCCTGCAGGCAAGAGAATTACGAATTCACAATTTTATTTTAATCATTTAAATTTTAGAAAAATGGGAAAATTAACCGGAGGCATCGATTATGATATGATCGGTCGTTTAGGGAATCACGTTGGTCGCAAAAGAAAAGGAAAGAATATCATTTCTATGCGTCCTTCAAAATCCAAAAAGCCAGGTACACCGTTACAAATAAATCAGCGGATTAAGTTTGGAATGATGACCTCATGGCTGAGTAATCTTAGCGGATTAATTGATATAGGCTTTGCTGCTTACGATACAAAAATGACGGCCCAAAATGCAGCCGTTAAGTATAATTTGGAACATGCCATTACAGGAACAGGGCCAGATTATCAAATTAATTACCGAAAGATCCTTTACAGTAGGGGGCCACTCGATTTACCCATTTATATGGAAGTTGGTACAGTGATAGATTGTAAAATAGAGTTTCTCTGGGCAAATCAGATCGTAAATCCTGGCAATCCAGGCGAAAGTAATGCCCTTGCAACTGATAAAGCTACGCTGTTGGTGTATAACTCAACCAAAGGTAAGTTTGTTACGTTGAAGGCGGCAGCCCCCAGATCTGCACTAAAATTTGAGTTGCAATTGCCTTTAGACTTTGCCGGGGATAGCGTTGATTGCTGGATGAGTTTCGTTTCGGCTAATGGTAAGCTGGTTAGTAACAGCATTTATATTACGAAACTTTTGGTTCTTTAAAGCTAATGCGACTATAATCTCAACAGGGCTGTGCATACGTGCAGTCCTGTTTCTTAAACAAAAAATAAAATATAGATGAAAACATTCAATTTAAAAATGCCGGCTCGGATTCCGGTGATAAGAAACATAGAGCGGTATGTGATGGTAAGCATCGTGTTGTTATTATGGAGTGCCGCACCACACATATTTGTATTACCACAAGGTAATTCGGAAGAAATTGCTACAAGCATTGGGTTGATGGTGTTGCTTGCACTGATGTGTCTTTTGCTAATGCTGGGTTTATGCTGGTGGTTATTGCAGCGGTTTTGGGTAAGTATAGGTTTACCCAGCCTGGATAATATGGTTTTACAATTTCAAAAATTACAGTTATGGGAACAGCTAAAATTTGCACTATGCTTGTTTGCTTTGTTTTTATTTGCAGGAGTTGGAATGTTGATAGCAGTGCTGTAAAGGACTATGAACGTATTATCGCTATAGCGCAAAAGGAGGTAGGTGTAAAGGAGCTGACCGGTAATAACGATGGAGAAAGAGTAGAGGAGTACCTCAGAGCTGTAGGTTTAAAAAAAGGGCAACCATATTGTAGTGCTTTTGTGAGTTGGGTTTTTGAGCAGGCTGGTTATAGAGCTCCACGTACGGGATGGTCGCCTGCGCTTTTTCCAGGGTCAAGGATCGTAAAAGATGCAAAGCCGGCAGCAGTTTTTGGGATATACTTTAGTTCATTAAAGCGGATTGCTCACGTAGGATTGGTAGAGTCTGTTAGAAGCGATTGGATCACTTGTCTGGAGGCAAATACAAATATTGCAGGTAGTAGGGAAGGAGAAGGTGTTTTTCGCCGGATAAGGCATAAAAGAACCATATCTCGCTTCGCAGATTGGATAAAACAAAATAATTAACACTCAAAAAAATGAATAAGAAACATATATTACTCATCATTTTAGGCCTTTACCTATTTATGGTTTGTATGAGTTGTAACCTGTTTAAGAAAACGACTAAGATCAACTCAACAAGTGCGCAGACAACATCAAAACAAAAAGAATCAAGTCAACTGATTTTAAAAACCGGGAATAAGGAAACACAAATATTTACTTATTGGAATGACAGTGCAGTGTATCAATATCAAAATATTAAAGAGCTGGTTAATGAAACTGCAGCAGCCCGACGTACAACTGAAGAAAAGCAATCGTTAAAGCAGCAGCAAACCATAAAAGAGTCGGAACCGACAAAAATGTGGATGCTGTTTGGGATAGTAATTGCATTGATAGTAAGCTTTGTTTTGTATCGAAAATTTGCAGCGAAATAGGCCATTTTGCTAGCTTAAAATAAACTGTCAATTAATCGCATAAAAAAGCAGCTTTTTTAAAAAAATAAAGCCACTTTTGCAAAACTGTAAAGCAAATGAATTAAGATGTAAAAAGAACTGCATATATATGGAAGAGGAAGTTGTTGAAGAGGTTGTTAAACTGTTAGAACAGAGTGACGATGCACAATTAAAAGTTTATCTGGATGGTCTTAACATTTCGGATGTTGAGCATTTGATAGATGAACTCCCCCAGTATGCAGTGAAATTTATCGATATCCTGTCTATAAAAAGGGCAGTAAATGTTTTCAGAATTCTTGATTTTCCTACGCAGGAAAAGATCATTAAAAAACTTCCGGGAAATAAACTGGCCGAGCTGATTAATTTGATGCCACCGGATGATCGTACTGCTTTGTTTAGTGAGCTGAAAGGTGATGCTGTAAAAAAACTGATTATCCTGTTGCCTGCAAAGGATAGGGTCGAGGCGCTTTCGCTGTTAGGATACGAAGAGGATAGTGTGGGTAGGTTGATGACCCCGGATTATGTAGCCGTTAAAAAGGACTGGACAGTTAGCCGGGTATTATCGCACATCAGGCGCTATGGCAAAAACTCCGAAACCATTGATGTGGTTTATGTGATTGATAAAGACGGCATACTACTGGATGATATACGGATAAGGGAAGTTTTACTCGCAGATCCTGATGCTAAAATCGGTGACTTAACAGACCATCGTCTGATTTCGTTGAATGTAAGCGACCCACAAGAGGAAGCAATCAATGTGTTTAGGATGAACAACAGGGTAGCTTTACCGGTGGTTGATGATAATAACGTTTTGCTCGGTATTGTAACAGTTGATGATATCCTTTGGATTGCTAATGAAGAGTATACCGAGGATATGCACAAAATTGGGGGTACCCAGGCGCTGGACGAACCTTACCTGGATATGCCAATTTTTGGTCTGTTTAGAAGAAGGATTGGCTGGTTAGTGGTCCTGTTTCTGGGCGAAATGCTTACGGCTACGGCAATGGCCCATTTTGAAGCCGATATTGCCAAAGCTGTTATCCTGGCTATGTTTGTGCCGTTAATTATATCAAGTGGTGGTAATAGCGGATCACAAGCCTCAACGCTGATTATACAGGCGATGGCGCTGGGAGAGATTACGATTGGTGATTGGTGGCGCGTAATGCGAAGGGAAATCATTTCCGGACTGATGTTGGGTATTGTACTGGGTTCTATAGGCTTTTTAAGGATATTTGTGTGGACCTTTTTTACCGATATGTATGGACCGCATTGGATGCTGGTTGGAGTAACGGTAGGTGTAGCGCTTGTGGGGGTAGTTTTATGGGGATCTCTTGCAGGATCTATGTTGCCCTTATTGCTTAAAAAACTAGGTGCCGACCCTGCAACGTCTTCTGCCCCTTTTGTAGCAACGCTGGTAGATGTAACCGGTTTAATCATTTACTTCTCTGTAGCAGTGTTGTTTTTAACAGGGGTCTTGCTGTAAAAGTTAAGACCAGTTGCTCTGTTTTTCTTTAATTGTAGGATGTAGTTGTAAATCAATTATATAAAACTATTGTTATACCTTTAAATAGCTTTGTATAACGATTATAAAGCCATGTTTTTGTTAGTGATGATTGTACTAAAGGAAAAACTATGGAGCACCAACATCTTAACCATATAAAAATGGGGCATAATGGGCACAAACATAACGGGTACCATAAAAATGACCATGTTGTAAGGCCACTTTCATTAAAAAGTTCGGGTAAGTTTATTTGCCCGATGCACCCCGAAATCATTAGAGACCAACCCGGCTCATGCCCAATATGTGGCATGGACCTGATACCAATAGGCGTAAATACGGAAGAAGAGGACAAGGCTTACGACAACTTGCTCTTTAAATTTAAACTGGCAGTAGTTTTTACCATTCCTATTTTCCTGATCGCCATGTTGGAAATGATTCCGCACAACCCAATGCTTGATATTATAAACCTGAAATCCTGGAATTGGGTACAGTTTGTGTTATCGCTTCCAGTGGTATTTTATGCTACATGGATGTTTTTTGAACGGGCATGGCAATCTGTGGTAACCTGGAATTTAAATATGTTTACTTTAATAGGTATTGGTGCAGGCGTAGCCTGGCTTTTTAGTGTAATAGCCCTGCTTTTTCCGGGGATATTTCCTGAGCAGTTTAAAACACATCATGGTACGGTATATGTATATTTTGAAGCAGCTACAGTTATCCTTACGTTGGTTTTGCTAGGGCAGCTGTTAGAAGCCAGAGCACATAGTAGAACCAATAGTGCAATTAAAGAATTGTTGAAATTGGCACCCAATGAGGCTACAAAAATTGTGGGTGGAAAGGAGGTGACGGTAGCTATTGATGACATCCAGAAAGGAGATTTGTTGCGGGTAAAACCGGGAGAAAAGATACCCGTAGATGGACGCATTAAAGAAGGGGAGATTACCATTGATGAGTCTATGATCACCGGTGAGCCGATCCCTGTTGAAAAGACGACCGGAGATCAGGTAAGCTCAGGTACCATCAACGGGAATAAGACTTTTATAATGGTTGCCGAGAAGGTAGGTGCAGAAACCCTGCTTTCGCAAATTATTGAAATGGTTAATTCGGCCAGCCGATCCAAAGCACCTATTCAAAAACTAGCTGATCGGATTTCAGGATATTTTGTACCAGTGGTGGTATTGATCGCTATAGCTACATTTATGATTTGGGCGGTTTATGGACCTGATCCTGCTTACGTTTACGGTTTTGTAAATGCCATTGCTGTATTGATTATTGCCTGTCCTTGTGCATTGGGATTGGCCACACCAATGTCGGTAATGGTGGGGGTAGGGAAAGGGGCTCAGTCGGGAGTGCTCATTAAAAATGCAGCGTCTCTCGAAAAAATGAATGCCATAGATATTGTGGTAATTGATAAAACTGGAACGGTTACAGAAGGAAAGCCATCTGTAGAGCAGATAGTGAGTGTTAACCCTGATTTTACCGCAGATGATGTATTGGAAAAAATAGTCGCGTTAAACAGTAGCAGTGAGCATCCATTGGCACAGGCAACACTGCGTTATGGCGAAGAAAAAAACATCAGCGCTTCTGCAATATCAAATTTTGAGGCCATTGCTGGCAAAGGTATTATGGGGATGTTGGGTAGTGAAAAGTTGGCCCTGGGGAATAAAAAGCTAATGGAACAACTGAATGTAAAGGTTACTTCCGAATTGGACGAGCAGGTAGTCCACGCTCAGCAACAAGGTAAAACGGTATCATACTTGGCAGTGGGTAATGTTGCGGTAGGTTATGTGGTGATTTCAGATAAAATTAAAGCCTCCAGCGCAGCTGCCATACATAAGTTACAGGAAGAAGGGTTGAAGGTATTGATGTTTACGGGCGATAATGAAGCCACTGCAAAAGCAGTGAGCCAGGCATTGAGCCTTGATGGATACAAAGGTCAGATGTTGCCGGAAAATAAGCTAAACGAGATAAAACACTTGCAGGTGCAAGGGAAAAAGGTAGCAATGGCAGGTGATGGTATTAATGATGCTCCGGCATTATCGCAGGCAGATATTGGTATTGCTATGGGAACTGGAACAGATGTAGCTATAGAAAGTGCGGCAATTACGCTGGTAAAAGGAGATTTGAATGGTATTGCCAAAGCCCGGTTATTGAGTCAAAAGGTAATGGCAAATATTAAAGGGAATTTATTCTTTGCACTGGGCTACAATGTGCTTGGGATTCCTATAGCTGCAGGGGTATTATATCCCTTTTTTGGCATTTTACTTTCGCCAATGATTGCAGCGTTGGCCATGAGTTTAAGTTCGGTATCTGTAATTCTGAACTCGCTGCGGCTAAGAGGAGCGAAAATAGTATGAAATTAGTTAAGCATAGCAATGACTATGCTTAACTAATAGTTTATTGTTATACGTTGAAACGGAAGTGCATAATGTCACCATCCTCTACAACATAAGTCTTTCCTTCTACACCCAATTTACCTGCATCTTTACAAGCATTTTCAGATCCTAAGGTTACAAAGTCGTTATATTTAATCACCTCAGCACGGATAAATCCTTTTTCGAAATCGGTATGGATTACACCGGCTGCTTGTGGAGCTGTAAAGCCCTTAGTAATGGTCCAGGCCCTTACTTCCTGTACACCTGCAGTAAAATAAGTATACAAGTCTAATAAGCGATATGCTGCAACAATAAGTTTGTTTACACCAGATTCTGTTAGGCCAAGGTCGGCCAAAAACTCCTGACGTTCTTCATAACTTTCCAGTTCGGCAATTTCAGATTCTATTTTAGCAGAGATCACCAATACTTCGGCATTCTCGTTTTTTACAGCTTCTTTAACGCGGTCAACATAAGCATTGCCATTGATTACCGAAGCTTCCTCTACGTTGCAAACGTACAATACTGGTTTTTGAGTTAACAAGCCAAGGTCTTGAATATATTCGAAATCCTCTGCAGATACTGCAGCAGAACGAGCAGATTGTCCGCTTTCCAGATGTGTTTTAATCACACTCAGGATATCGAAAGTTCTTTTGGCATCCTTATCGGTTTTAGCCATTTTCTCAACTTTCTGAATGCGTTTGGTAACAGTGTCCAGATCTTTAAGCTGCAACTCCGTATCAATGATTTCTTTATCACGAATAGGGTCAACCGAACCATCAACATGAATCACATTTCCATCGTCAAAGCAACGCAATACGTGAATGATTGCATTTGTAGCCCTGATATTACCTAAAAATTGGTTACCTAAACCTTCGCCTTTTGATGCACCTTTTACCAGACCTGCAATATCTACGATCTCGATAGTATTTGGAACGATACGATTTGGCTTAACCAACTCAGCTAATTTGGTTAATCTCTCGTCCGGTACGGTAATTACGCCTATATTAGGTTCGATAGTACAAAAAGGGAAGTTTGCCGCCTGGGCTTTTGCGTTAGATAAACAGTTAAATAATGTAGATTTTCCAACATTTGGTAAACCAACGATACCACATTGTAATGCCATGAATGATTTTTTTCTTGATTTGGCGCAAAGGTATCAATTTTTTAAAAATATTTTTTATGTTTAGGGTGCTTAAAGCTTATTAAGTAATAATTAACATTATATGGAGAATTTTGAAGAAACAGAACCAATTGAAGAAACAGGCGAAGAACACGAGAAGCTGGAAATAAGTGAAGAGATTAGAAGCTACATTTACGAGACAGCAAAATGGACTAAATTCCTTGCTATTGTAGGTTTTGTATTTGCTGCTTTGCTTGCGCTTTTAGCATTCAGTGCAACTGCGGTTATGCAGGGAATTATGGCCTCTGCCGGCAACAATGCAATGGCCCAGTTGGGTACCACATTTTTGACCGTATATTTTTTATCTATTTCATTGATGTTGTTTTATCCAAGCTTTTTATTGTTTAAATTTTCTAATGCAGCTAATACCGCCGTATTGTATGCAGATCAGGAAAATTTTACCATTGCAATGAGAAAGTTGAAATCAGTATTTAAGTTTTGGGGTATTATCGCCATTATTATACTGGCTATATATATACTTGGCGGCTTGCTAACTGTTCTAGCTAAAACTGGTGCGGCATAGTGGTTTCAATAGTATGCTTAAAGGTTTTTATTTCTTTTTTAAGCATGTTCTCGAAATACGGATTTAACATTTTTGCCATCCCTAATCCAATCCCGCCAGCAGGAGGGCGGTAAGAAAGCACTATTTTTAATAATGTGCCTTGTTGGTCGGGTGTTTCTGCAAATTGGACCCTTCCAACATGTTGTATTAATGTCCCCGGAACAGAGCGCCATCCAATTAGGCGTCCGGGTTCATCTTTAACAATTTCTGCTTGCCAATCTATGGCAAATAAATTGCCCAGCACATTTGATTTCCATTTGGAAAGATTTTCTTCAACCATTTCTACATTTAGCAGATGCTTGATGCTTCCAGGTAGGTTATTTAAATTACGCCAATAGTTATAGACTTCTTTGGCGGGTCTGTCAATTTCAAATTCCCCTCTTATGTTGATGGTATGAGGCTTGCTTGCATCTATGCCTAATTGTTCATATACCAGACAATGACCCGTAAATGCCCGGTAGGCGAGGTAAGCACCATATATAAAGGAGGCCCCTAATGGCCTTTTAATACCCTTGCTAATCAGTATTCCACTTAAAAACATGGATATCATGCGTTCGTTCATGCCTACGTTTTCAAACTGATGTTTCTCAATAGAAAATTTGCCCGAACGAAGCTTCAGATTAGTTTGATTTGTGTTCATATAGTAACGTTATTTACTGCTTATTGCTGATCCAATCATGTTTACTGTTTGTTGGTCCAGATCTCCCCAAATCTGTTCCCAGCTTCCATCTTTTTCTTTTCTGATTTCGGTTAAACTTTTGCCCGAGTGCATACATGTGAAATATTCTGCTCCATCGGTGGTTTCCTCTGTTTTTACCTGGATGGTTGTAGGTTTTCCGTTTAAATTTACCTCTATTTCAAAGTCTTGCGAGTGTAATTCTGTTGCTTCCATTATAGTCCTATTTAAAGATTAAATATTAACAGAGGCGTTAGATATTAACACTTTAGCTGAAAATATGTTTTATTTTTTTATTTTGCACCACCAAATAATCATTCCAATGATGTACGATGAAACTTATCCGGAAATCTACCAGGGTTATTTTAATTATAGAGAGCCCTATACTGAAAATCTGGAAGACATTTACGAAAGACCTGTAGTAATTCCCATCTATCATATTGATGAGTTGTTTAACGATCAGAAAATGAATGATGTTCGCAGGTTTAACGAAATTTGTGATAATCCTGATGCTAAAGAAGAGTTTGAAGTGTTGAATGCGAGGTTAAAAGAGTTGGATTTGCATATTTTTAAATACTTTCATTTCATTGCAGCCCAAAAGCATGTATTGTATGAATTAAAAGAAAAGTATCGCGACTTTTATGAACTGGAGCACACTTTAAAACAGTTTGAAGCTATAGGGTACGATGTAAGTAAAGCCAAAGAAACGGATCTGGTTAAAAGAAAAAGACAATTGCTAGACTTTCAGGCACGTTTGTGTTTGAGACAATTTGCTTAAATTTGCTTTAAATAAAACAATATGAAATTGACCCGTTTAGCTATCTTATTGCTTTTGTTACCTTTTGCTACTATGGCACAGGAAGATCAAAGTACCCTAACAAAAGTTGGTGACAATGTGCCGCAGTTTTCTTTTGAAATAGAAAGAGGCAAAACGGTCAACATCAACGATTATAAAGGCAAGCTGATTCTGATTAATCTTTTTGCTACCTGGTGCCCTCCGTGTAATACAGAACTGCCATTGGCTCAAAAACAGATTTGGGATAAGTATAGGGATAATCCGGGATTTGCATTTTTTGTTTTTGGACGTGAAGAAGGCTGGGATAAATTAGAGCCCTTTAAAAAGGCTAAAGGATTTACTTTTCCTATACTTCCGGATGTGGATCGTGGTATTTTTAGCAAATTTGCTACACAGTCTATCCCACGAAACATTATCGTTGATCAGAATGGTAAGATCATTTATCAATCGATAGGTTATTCGGAGAAAGAATTTGCTGAAATGGTGGCCTTGATTGAAGCGAGGCTCTAGCCAACTTCTTTTCTTACAACGGGAGCAACTTTAGTCCCAAATAGTTCAATTGTTTTTAGAATTTGCTTGTGCGATATAGCTCCGGTTACCAATTGTGCAAGAAATCTGGTATTGTGGAACAGCTCATATTGATGCATGATTTTATCAATGGCCTGTTGAGGATCACCTACAACCAGAGGTCCGTCACTGCGTAGGTATTCATATTGCTGTCTGGTCATGGGCGACCAACCTCTGTCTTTTCCCACACGGTTCATTAATCTTTCATAAGAAGGATAAAACTCATCCGCTGCTTTTTGTGAATCCTCGGCAACATAAAATTGAGAGCTGATGGCCAGTTGAAGCTTGCTGGCATCATGTCCGGCATCAGTAGCAGATTTACGGTAAAGTTCTACAAAAGGAACAAATTGTTCTGGTGGACTACCCAGAATAGCAATAGCCATTGGCAGGTTGAGCTTTCCTGCACGTTGTGCAGATGCCGGTGTACCTCCAACGCCAATCCAAATAGGGATGGCTTGCTGTGCCGGACGTGGATATACCCCACGGTTTACAATTGATGGGCGGTGTTTGCCCTTCCAGGTCACCATTTCTTCTTCATTGATTTGCATGAGCAAGCCCAGTTTCTCAGTAAAAAGTTCATCATAGTCGTTTAGGTTATAGCCAAACAAGGGATACGACTCTATGAAAGAACCACGGCCGGCAATGATCTCGGCACGTCCGTTAGAGATCAGGTCTACAGTAGCAAAATTCTGAAAGGTGCGGACGGGATCGGCAGAGCTTAATACGGTTACAGAGCTAGATAATCTAATGTTTTTAGTGATTGCTGCCGCTGCTGCCATCATAATTTCGGGAGCTGATATGACAAAATCAGGGCGATGGTGTTCACCAAAAGCAAATACATCGAGTCCAACTTCATCGGCAAGTTTTACTTCTTCCAATAATTCCTGAACTCTTTTTTGTGCATTTATTGCCTTGCCTGCAGTACCATCTGGCAGTAACTCGCCAAATGTGCTAATCCCTAATTCCATATTATTGTTTTGTTGTAAAAGTATAAAGAAAATTAGAACCAATTTGTTTGCGCGTTAATGAATCAGTAATTCAATTACGTTTTTTAGCGCAGGGTTCCTATTCGATTCCTTCCAGGCTACATACAACTCCGTTCTTTGGGGGATGTTTTTCAATTCAATAAACTTAACATTTAAATTGTACCCATATTGTAAGGATGTGGGTACAATTGCGACACCAAGCCCTTCCTCGACCAGTTTAAATATAGTAAGTGCATTTACTGATTTATGGAAAACTTTAGGGCGAAAGCCGGCATCTTCGCAAATACTGGTAATCAGGTCATGGTAAAAGGGACTGTCTTCACTAGAAAAAAAGATAAATTGTTCATTGCTAAAATCCCTTACGCTATTAAAGTTTGCCTGGTTTATGGGGTGGTTCATCGGTAATACCATAGCAAAGGTATCCTGATGAATGAGGTGTCTGGAAATTCCTTCCGGTAAACGGTGCAAGCGGACAAAAGCAAGGTCTAGCTTATCCTTTTCCAGCATTTCTACTTGTAATCTGTTAGGCATTTCATCCAGAATAGTTTGTATTCCGGGGTATTCTTTGTTTAGCCTGAGTACCAGTTCGGGTACTATTTTTTGTGCTGCAGAGCCTAAAAACCCTATGCGTAATTCTGTTTCTTTTCCCTGACTAATGTTATCGAGCTGACGTCTGATGGTTTCCAGATGATTAAAGATAAAGTCTACCTCTTCTTTTAGATATAATCCGGCAGCGGTAAGTTCCACCTTTTTTTTGCTGCGGTCGAACAAGGTTACATTAAATATTTCTTCCATCTGCATGATTTGCCGGCTAAGGCCAGGCTGTGAAATAAATAACAGCTCTGCTGCTTTTCTGAATTTCAATTCCTGGGCAAGAACCTGGAAATATTTCAAGTGTCGTAGCTCTATTTGATAACTCATGGTTATTGATTGATGATGTAATTGGTATTTATAAGTATCAAAGATAGGGGTTATATTTGTGTAAACGATTTTTGATATGAGTGTTAATCAGATTTTTAATTACGGTTCAGACTTTCTTACTGTCAGTAAAGCATTGGCAATCAGTAAAGGAACACTGAAAGGGGATTTAAGCCCCGAAACCCGTCAGAAGATAAAAGAAAGTAGTGCTATAGTTGAAAAGATAGCACTTGCAGATAAGCCTGTTTATGGCATTAATACCGGCTTTGGTCCATTGTGTACTTCTATGATTTCTGCTGAAGATACCAAAAAGCTACAGGAGAATATCCTTAAGAGTCATGCTGTAGGTGTTGGTGAA
Organism: Candidatus Pedobacter colombiensis; assembly: GCA_029202485.1. Classification (NCBI taxonomy): domain Bacteria; kingdom Pseudomonadati; phylum Bacteroidota; class Sphingobacteriia; order Sphingobacteriales; family Sphingobacteriaceae; genus Pedobacter; species Candidatus Pedobacter colombiensis. Next base: position 1,264,094 of record CP119313.1, read on the forward strand.
CCTATTGATGAAGAAATTTCCAGGTTGATGTTGGTGCTTAAATTGCAAGCGCTTGCTAAAGGATACTCAGGTATTCAGGAAGCTACACTTGATCGCATGATCTGGCATTTGGAAATCGGGGCTATTCCCTTGGTTCCGAAACAAGGTTCGGTGGGGGCTTCCGGTGATTTAGCACCTTTATCGCACCTTTTTCTTCCTTTAATTGGATTAGGAAGGGTACATTATAAAGGAGCTGTTATGACTACTGCCGACCTTTTAAGGGAACACAATCTTAAGCCAATAGCTTTAGGGGCTAAAGAAGGTTTGGCATTAATTAACGGCACTCAGTTTATTGCCGCACATGCGGTAAAAGTGGTGGCACGTTTTCACAATGTGCTGGCTACGGCAGATATAACCGCCGCCATGATGCTGGAGGGGTTAATGGGATCTGTAAAGCCTTTTGATGAAGGTCTGCATCAATTGCGACCGTACTCAGGAAATCAGTATGTTGCTGCCAATATCAGAAATCTTTTGGCAGATTCGGAGATTGTGAGTTCGCATTTGGATTGTGCAAAAGTACAGGATCCATATTCTTTACGCTGCATTCCGCAGGTACATGGGGCTTCAAGAAATGCCTGGTTACACCTTAAAGAAACGTTGGAAATAGAGATCAACTCTGTTACGGATAACCCGATTATATTTAGTGAAGACCTGACGATTAGTGGCGGGAATTTTCATGGACAGCCTATTGCCATGCCTTTAGATTATGCTTGCCTGGCGGCTTCGGAAATTGGTAATATATCTGATCGCAGGATTTACCTCTCTCTGGAAGGAAATACGGATGGTGTGCCGAAATTGTTGATGCGGGAGACAGGCTTGAACTCGGGCTTCATGATTTTACAATATACTTCTGCGGCTTTGGCCAGCGAAAATAAGGGTTTATGCTTTCCGGCGAGTGCGGATAGTATCCCTACTTCATTAGGACAGGAAGATCACGTAAGTATGGGTTCTATTAGTGGAAGAAAGGCTTTGCAGGTGATTGAAAATGTAGAGAAAATTTTAGGTGTAGAGCTTTTCTGTGCTGCTCAGGCGATGGATTATCATGCTCCGCTAAAATCAGGAAAGATCGTAACGGCTGTACATGAGTTTGTACGTTCTAAAATCAACCACCTGGAAGAGGATCAGATCATGTATGAGATGATGGAAAAAGCGATAGAAATGGTGCAGAATGGAACGATATTGCAAATAGCTGCAGCTACCGCTGCTGCGGAAAATATCTCTTTTACAACTGCATTTAATGCCCAGTTTGAAAATTTTTAGTGTTATAGCCCGAATAACTGAATAGCAAATACAAATCCAATGAACTTTAAAGCGCAAATCCTACAGGGAATACCAAATCAATTGCCTGAAAAAAAACCGTATTATACGCAGATTAGTCATGCCCCTGTAAGAAGGGATGTGTTAAGTAAGGATGAAAAGAAATTGAGTCTACGGAATGCTTTAAGGTATTTTCCGGAAGAATGGCATGAGGAGTTGGCTGCCGAGTTTTTGGAGGAGCTACAGACTTATGGGCGTATTTATATGTACCGCTTTAGGCCGGATTACGAAATGTATGCCCGTCCGGTGCAGGATTACCCATTCCGAAGTTTACATGCAGCTTGCATCATGCTGATGATTCAAAATAACCTTGATCCGGCAATTGCTCAACATCCGCACGAGCTGATTACTTATGGTGGAAATGGAGGTGTGTTTCAGAATTGGGCGCAGTATCTGCTCACCATGCAATACCTGGCTAAGATGACTGACGAGCAAACTTTGAACATGTACAGTGGGCATCCTCAGGGCTTGTTTCCTTCTTCTACAGCTGCTCCACGTGTGGTAGTTACCAATGGAATGATGATTCCCAATTATTCATCTCCGGATGATTTGGAGAAATATAGTGCGCTTGGTGTAACGCAATATGGACAAATGACGGCTGGTTCTTATATGTACATAGGACCACAAGGTATTGTGCATGGAACTACAATTACGCTAATGAATGCCTTCAGGAAGAAATTGAGCGCAGCTGAAAGTCCGGCAGGCCGGATTTTTCTGACCGCAGGTTTGGGAGGTATGAGTGGTGCGCAGCCTAAGGCAGGCAACATTACCGGTTGTATCACGGTGTGTGCAGAAATAAACCCTAAGGCTGCCCGTAAAAGGCACGAACAGGGATGGGTGGATGAGCTGATTGAGGATTTGGATGGATTGGTTGCGAGGATAAAAACTGCGCAAATTGCAAAAGAAACAGTATCTCTTGCCTACATTGGGAATATCGTTGATGTTTGGGAGCGTTTTGATGAGGCCGGTATTTTTGTTGAGATTGGATCAGATCAGACTTCATTACATAATCCATGGTCTGGGGGGTATTATCCGGTAGGCTTGAGCTATGAGGAATCGAATGTGATGATGGCTGCCGAACCCGAACGTTTTAAAGAAGAGGTTAAGGCTTCATTGATCAGACATGCAGCTTCCGTAAACAAACATACTTCGAAAGGAACTTATTTTTTTGATTATGGAAATGCTTTCTTACTGGAATGCAGCAGGGCAGGAGCTGATGTAATGGCTGCCAATGGCATAGATTTTAAATACCCCTCTTATGTGGAGGATATTTTAGGTCCGATGTGCTTTGACTATGGTTTTGGCCCTTTTAGATGGGTTTGTACCTCCGGCAATCCGGAGGATTTAAAAATCACGGATCAGCTGGCTTGTGAAGTGATGCAGGAGATTAAAGCCGGAGCTCCGGAAGAAATACAACAACAACTGCAAGACAATATCATTTGGATAAAAGAAGCTGCAGCTAATAAGCTCGTTGTAGGCTCGCAGGCGAGGATTTTATATGCAGATGCTGAGGGGAGATCAAAAATCGCCCTGCGCTTTAATGAAGCCGTAAATTCTGGCCGTTTAACGGCTCCTGTGGTATTGGGTAGGGATCATCACGATGTGAGTGGGACAGATTCTCCTTTCAGGGAAACCAGTAATATCTATGACGGCAGTCGTTTTACTGCTGATATGGCTATTCATAATGTGATTGGTGATAGTTTTAGAGGGGCAACCTGGGTATCTATCCATAATGGAGGTGGTGTAGGCTGGGGAGAGGTGATTAATGGTGGTTTTGGAATGGTGCTCGACGGAACTGAGGTTGCTGCCGGGAAGTTGAAAAGCATGTTGTTTTTTGACGTAAATAACGGAATTGCAAGAAGAAGTTGGGCCAGGAATAAAGAAGCTCGCTTTGCCATAGCGAGAGAAATGGAAAGAACACCAACATTGAATATTACCATGCCGCATTTGGTTAATGACAGCTTGTTAGACGGGCTGTTGTAAAATGACTAATGACGGTTTCGGCTATTTACAAAAAGCAGGATGTAATAAAGTAAGGTTGCAATGGAGCTAATTGCTGCAACAACGTAGGTACGTGCAGCCCATTTTAGTGCATCTGCAGCTTTATCATGTTCGGCAGGGGTGGTGATATTGCTTTTTTCAAGCCACCTTAATGCCCGGTTACTGGCATCATATTCGACAGGAAGCGTAATGATTGTAAAAAGTGTAGTGATGGCAAATAGGGCTATCCCTATAAGTAAAATGGTAGGATTTGCGCTTCCTATCAAAAGTCCGAGCCCCGCGAGTATGATCCACTGAGACAGTTGAGCGCTAATGTTAACTATAGGAACAATCGCACTGCGGAAGGTTAGCATGTTATAAGCCGTAGCATGTTGCACGGCATGGCCACACTCATGCGCAGCAACAGCTGCAGCTGATATACTCCTTCCTTCATACACATCGGGGCTCAGGTTTACTGTTTTATCTTGTGGGTTATAATGATCACTTAATTGGCCTGGTACAGAAATGACACGAACATCGTAAATGCCATTGTCTGCCAGCATTTTTTCGGCAATCTCTCTGCCGCTCATGCCGTTCCTGAGACCAATCTGATTGTATTCGTTAAATTTACTTTTGAGCCTGTTACTCACAACAAGCCCAACTATAAACATAATTCCTGCAATCAGGTAGTAGCCCATTAATCCCATATTTTCTTGTCGTTTTTTATGGTTAATGTATCCATAACAAACAAATCAAGAATTGGTTCGGAATGTGGAATAAAAGATGTTACCTGGTCCGGTTTGATTAGCTTCTGCTTCAGAAACGGTTTGATGAATGGAAAGCTTGGTTTGAAAATCTTAACATGCTTTAATTCTTGATGATACGAATAATTTTCTATCTTTGTGAAAAATATAAAGCCATGTTACGTATCCAACATATCCAGAAAAACCAGTATAGCCAGTCTTGTTGGCTAAGAGGCCGGGGTATGGGCTTTGTTTTTCTTCCCGGTCATTAGTGTCGTTTGCTTATTAAAATAAGCCGTTAAAGACCTAATCTTTCAATTCAATTATTTAAAATCACTTTGTTAAGACGAATGTTCTTACAAACTAATATATCCATATGGACATTTTATATACTGTAGATGAAAAATATCTGCAGGCAATAGAAGAACTTAATTATGGTGAGCTGCCTAAGGCACTTCACTATTTTAATGAAATCATCAATATAGACCCTGATTATGCCAGAGCATATTATCAGTTGGGCTGTTTTTATTATTATCAGTTTAAAAATTATCAAACAGCTGGTTATTACTTTAAAAAATGCATCATGCTGGAAGCGGAGTTTCCAGATGTATATGTGCATTATTTAAAGTTGCTCATTACGCTGAAAATGTATAAATCAGTTGAGCTTATTGCTGAAAAAGCGTTTGCTGTTCCAGGGGTCTGTACCGCTGAAATTTATGAGCATCTGGGGCTGAATGCAGAAATGCAACAAGATTTTGCTACTGCAAAAGAACAGTATAAACTGGCGGTACTAGTAGCCGCCAGTGATACTGAACACAATTTATTTAAAGATCATTTAAAACGTGTGAACGATAAGTTACGCACAAATAAAAGTATGATCTATGCCTATCAAGGTTAATTGACTAAGTCAATTAACCTTGATTTATGGCAGATATTAAATGTTTTGCTTTTTTTTGATATGCCCAGTAAAATACAATAGGATATACAAATAAGCAGAAAATGGTATTGGTGATTAAACCGCCAATTACAACGATAGCCAAAGGTTTAGATGCTTCTGAGCCTATTCCTGTAGATAAGGCGGCTGGTAGTAAGCCTATGGCTGCCATCATAGCTGTCATGATTACTGGTCTAAGTCTGGTAGCTACACCATCGCGTATAGCATCAGCAAAGGTCCAGGTAGGGTGATGCTTTAATTCCACCATATTGCTTTTGAACCTCGTAAGCAGAATTACACCATTTTGCACGCAAATACCGAATAAAGCGATAAACCCTATTCCTGCCGAAATGTTGAAGTTTACCTTTGTGATGAGTAAAGCCAATATGCCCCCAACCATAGCAAATGGAACGTTATTTAAAACCAACAGAGAATCTTTGAAATTGCCAAAAAGTACAAACAGAATAAAGAAAATTAACAGTAAGCTGATGGGTACTGCGGTAGATAACCTTGCAGTAGCTCTTTGCTGGTTTTCAAAATCACCTGCCCATTCCAGTTTATATTCTTTTGGGAGTTTGATTTGTTCACTTACTTTTTTCTGTGCTTCGGCAATTGTGCTACCCATATCACGGCCACGGATGGAGAACTTTATGGCTCCATATCTTTTGTGTTTATCTCTATAGATAATGCTGGGACCTGTAATCTTACGGATGCTGGAGATTTCACTTAAAGGAACTTTAGCACCTGATAGCGTAGGGATGCGCAGCGCACCTATAGAAGCTTCGTCATTCCTGAAATCTTCCGGGTAACGGATTCTTAAGTCAAATTTCCGTTCACCTTCGTAAATCTGGGTAGCTGCTTTACCACCAATGGCCATTTCAATAATGGAGTTGGCATCTTCGGTAGTTACGCCATATAATGCCATTTTGCTCTGATCCAGATTGATCTGTAGTTCTGGCTGTCCCAGGTTTCTTAAAATACCAAGATCTTCAATGCCGGGAACAGTTTTTAGGATTTTCTCTATCTTTTCTTCCTGAGCTTCTATAAAACTGAAATCACTGCCAAACATTTTTACTACAATAGACCCTTTTACACCAGATACAGCTTCCTCTACGTTATCGGAAATTGGTTGTGAAAAGTTTAAGCTGATGCCTGGGTAACCTTTTAGTTTATCCTGCATACGTTGTACTAGCTGTTCTTTGGTCTCTTTTCGCTTCCATTCAGATTTTGGGTATATATCTACCAAAAATTCCATGTTGTAAAACCCTGTAGCATCGGTACCATCATTTGGTCTACCGGTTTGAGACATCACCTGTTTTACTTCTTCGAAGCTTAAGAAGATTTTTCTCATTTCGTTACTCAGTTTCTTGGTCTCATTTAAGGAAACACTAAGCGGAGCGCTGGCCCTTACATAAATAGAACCTTCATCGAGGGTAGGTAAGAACTCGGTACCCAAAAATTTGAAGCTGAAAAAGCCAAGCGCCAAAATGATTAGTGAAGTGGTAAATACTGCTTTTCTGGCTTTAAATGAACCATTAAAAGTACGCATTACCCCTTTGGTTAGGTACTCTAAAAAGATATTGTGTTTCTCCTTTACATTCTTCTTTAATAAGACGCTAGCCATAGCAGGCACGAGTGTGAAGGTTAGCAATAGGGCACCCAGTAAGGCGAAACTAAGTGTCCATGCCAATGGAGAGAACATCTTGCCTTCAACCTTTTCGAAGGTAAATATGGGCATGAGACCGGTAATGATGATCAATTTAGCAAAAAAGATACCCTTGCCATTTTCCAGACAGGCTCTTTTGATGATGCCAAGCTTGGTCATTCTGTTGAATTTCTCTGCTCCAACTTTATGGGAGTTGTAATCGAGGGCCACAAAAATTCCTTCAACCATGACCACTGCACCATCAATGATGATCCCGAAATCGATAGCACCCATAGATAGGAGGTTGGCCGACATCCCTTTCAGTTTTAAACAGATGAAAGCGAAAAGTAAGGCCAGAGGGATAATTACCGACACAATTAGCGTGGTTCGCCAATCGGCCATAAAGAGGAACACAATCAGTGTTACAAAAATGATCCCCTCCAGCATATTGTGCATTACGGTATGCGTTGCGAAATTTACAAGGTCTTCCCGGTCATAAAACGGGCTGATTTTTACATCGCCTGGTAAAATATTCTCATTTACATCTTTTATTTTTTCTTTCAGCGCGCTGATTACTTCGCTTGGATTCTCTCCTTTGCGCATCACCACGATACCTTCCACTACGTCAGGATCACGGTCGCGACCAACTTGCCCCAATCTCGGCAGGGCGGATTCTGTAACTTCGGCAATGGTTTTTACATATACTGGTGTTCCTTTAAAATTGTCTACAATGACGTTTTTAATCTCATCAATATTGTTTAGTACACCAATTCCTCTAACCACATAAGCTTGTCCGCTTTGCTCAATTACATCACCACCAACGTTGATATTGCTTTTAGAAACAGCATCAAAAAGTTCCGTTGCCGTTACACCATATTGAAGTGATTTTTGAGGGTCTACTGTAATCTGATAGGTTTTTACTTCGCCACCAAAGCTAACTACGTCAGCAACTCCAGGTACAGAAAGTAGCTCGCGCTGAACTACCCAGTCTTGCAGGGTTTTTAGTTCTCTGATAGATTTCTTATCACTTTTTAAAGTATAACGAAAAATCTCACCAGTAGGACCGTATGGAGGTTGTACTTCCGGTTTTGCCCCTGCAGGTAGGTCGGCTTCATCCAGGTGATTGTTAACCTGAACACGTGCAAATTGGTAATCAACATCGTCTTCAAAAGTGATTTTTACGACAGATAAACCAAAGAGTGAAGAAGAACGAATACTGGTTCTTTTTTCTGTTGGGTTCATGGCAATTTCCAGCGGACGAGAGACGAACTTTTCTACTTCCTCTGCGCTGCGGCCTGGCCATTGTGTAATGATGGTAATATTAGTATTGGTTACATCCGGAAAAGCTTCAATAGTGGTATGCTTGAAGCTTAAATAGCCTGCCAGAATTAAAATGAAAGTGCTGAAGAAAATGAAATATTTATTCTTCAGGGCAAAATTTATGATAGACTTAATGAATTTATTCATTACAGTTTGAATTTAAAGGGTGAAGACGATTATGGTTTCAGGCTGTCGTAAAGGAAAAGCTGCTTGGAAGCTACCACCTGGTCGCCGGCATTAAGTCCTTTGCTGATATAAGCCTTATCTTCAAATTTTCTGCTGAGTTCTATTTCCTGAATTCTGATCTTCTTTACCGGATCCAGCACCAATACATAGTATTTATTGTTGTCGAAAATGAGACAGTCTGCATTTACCGAAGGTAAGCTGATGCCATTTTTTGTGGCAATCTGTACAGTTGCCATCATTCCCGGTTTAAGTAAATATCCAGGATTATTAATTACTACGCGGGCATTCATTACCTTGCTGTCATTGTCCAGCATGTTATAGATTTTGCTAATCTTGCCTTTAAAGGGCTTATCAGGATAAGATAGAATAGAAATGTTTACTTCATCACCTTCCTTTACTTTCGAAATATCACTTTCGTAAATGTTGATGAGCGCCCATACATCCGAAAGATCGGCTACAGTAAACAGGTTTTGATTATTGTCTGGTCTTACCTGCATATTATTGGTTACATTTTTTTCGGTTACAAAACCGGATAATGGCGACGTTAAAGCGTAAACACCATTCTTATTACCTCCATTCAGATTTAAAATTGAACGGCTTCTTTTATCTTCAGCCTGTTTTACCAACAGATCGTTTTTAGCTTGCTCTAATTCAAGGGCAGAGGCAAGTCCGCTGTCATATAAATCCTGGGCAAGTTTTACACTGCGCTTTGCGTTTCTTAATTCTGCCGAAGAGCTAATTGCTTCCTTGTCAAAACCTGCCATCTCCGCACTGGTCATGGTAGCTAGCACCTGGCCTTTATTAACACGGTCGCCCAGTTTTACTGTCACATTTTTTACATGACCACTTACCATTGGATAAATCTTAGCCATCTTTTCCTCATTTGCGGTAATTTTTGCAGAGAAATTGATGTCTGCTTGATTGTTTGCATCTTTTACAGTGTCTATTTGTAGTCGTTTGATCAGAGAATCTGTCAGTTCAAACTTTTCATCTTTTGGTGTTTCTTTAGCTTGTTCACCGCAGCTAGATAAAAATAAGGCGGCAGATAAGGTGGTTAACATACCGATGTTTTTTAGCATATTTTGCATGTGTGCGTTTATTTAAAAATGGTGGATCCTGTTACAAAATTGATTTCTTCTTTCGCGTTCATACGCTCATATTTTAAGCTGTTCATCTGGAGGGTACTCGCTTTATAGGAGTCATAAAAATCCAGAAACTCAATAAGTCCAATGTTTCTGTTTTTGAAGTTTTTGATAACTTCAGCAATCAGCTTATCAAAATCGGCATTGAAGTTTTTATCGAAGCCCTGGTATAAATGCTCCGTTCGCATGGCAGAAGTATAGCTGTTATATACCTCGTTTTCCAATTGTGCATCCTGCTGTTGCAGTTGTACTTTTCCTGCATCTAATGCGATTCTGGCTTTTTTAATTTCCCCCTGGTTCCGATTAAACAATGGTAAAGGCAGTTTTATTCCGAGGCCCGTATAGTTATCGGGATAACTTCCTTTCATGTCATAGGTGAGAGATAGCTCTACATCAGGTATGGCATTAGCTTTTTGTAATTTGAGGTTACGTTCTGCATATACAATTCCCGTTTTTGCCAGTTGCAGGTCTGCGCGATTGTTACGTGCCGAATCTAGCAGTTTGGTATATACCTGTTTGTCCAATTGATAGTTCTGTTCTTCTTCCGGAGATACAACCAATTCAAGATCAGCATCCGGTTGCAGATTGGTCATCAGTTTAATCTCTGTTTGTGAGTCTTCAATATCGTTCATCAATGTACTGTATTCGCCCTGTAAAGAGTATAATAAAGATTTGATTCTGATGATATCTTTAACAGCCACATTACCTAGTTTTAACTGTTGCTCGTTGGCGGTTAATAGCAATTTCAAGGAATTGATTTGCTGCTCGTAAACTTTGGCAGATTGCTGATTGTAATAGGTTTTGTAAAAAGCAGATCTGAGGTTAAAACGCAGGGTGCGCATCAGGTCAAAGTACTGGTATTCTGCTAATTTAACACCTGTGGTGGCTAGTTGAATGTTTTTATTACGCTTTCCGGCTAGCTTGATCATTTGAGAAAGGGCAGCCTGATATTGCCCTGTGGCTCTATTGGTTTCAAGGAACCTTTTAGTGTCAGGATTGTAAAGCAAGTTTTCGTAGCTGATTTCAGGATTGTCGAACAAGCGGGCAGTGATTACATCAGCCTTTGCCTGATCGGTTTGGTATTGTTGGGCAATTAGCTGGTAATTGTTTTGTACAAAACGTTTCTCTGCATCTGGTAAACTGAGCTGAATGACATTTTTAGTTTGAGCGGATGTTGCCACTGTTATAAACAGCAATGCCAACGTGCTCAAAAGCGAATTGAATTTTAGTGATAAGCGGACCATTTGTGTATCGTTTGGTCAAACCTATCGCTATGGAATTAAAGGAATATTAAACTGAAATTAAAATGAGATTAAAACTTAGGGAATATAACCTTAATAGTAGTGCCATGTCCCTTTTGTGACGTGGCTGTGATGCTGCCTTTGTAAAGGGTGATAATCTTATGAGCCATATACAATCCCATACCATTACCGGTATGCCCACTTTCAACAGCCGAACTGTAGAAGGGTTTAAAAATTTCCTTAAGTTCTGATTCAGCTATTCCTATTCCCTGATCTGTAAAGGATACAGAAATCTCAGTGGATTGTATGTCAAGCAGGCATTGAACAGGCTGGTTATCAGAAAATTTAAAAGCATTAGACACAATGTTGTTTAGTGCAATATGCAATAGAATGGGGTTGGCTTCAACCAACAACTCCGTTTCATTTTCAGGTAGGTTCTTCATTTCAATATGAAGGTTAAGTGCTGAACGGTCTTTCCATTCTTTTTGCAGTATCCATAGGATTTCGTCAATGCGGACTGGACTAAGTTTTGATGATGCAAAGTCAAGATCAGTTTGAGCCAGATTTACCAATCCGGTAATGATGCTTTCCATTTTTTCTGCATCTTCCAGTACCGAATTTAATGCTTTTTGGTAATCTTGCTTTTCCCGTTCCTGAGAGAGTGCCAGTTCTGCAGCAATGGTCATCCGGGTGATGGGTGTTCTCAGTTCGTGAGAGGCGTTGGCTACAAAAGTTCTTTGGAGTACAAAAGCTTGTTCCAGGTGTTCCATCAGATTGTTGAAGTTTTGGGCCAGCAGGTTAATCTCATCTTTATTTTTACCTTCTTCTACCCTGAAGTGGAGGTTGCTGGACTTAATTTGCTTGACTTCCTGAATGAAATGATTTAAAGGTTTTAGAATTTTCTTGGCTATCCACCTGCCTGAAAGGAGCAGTCCGATAAAGATGATCACAAAAATGACCAGCATGATTTTTCGTAATTTATCAAGTCGGTAATCGGTACTTTGATCAACAGCTGAAGCAATGATCACAAAATCGCCCTGATTGTCTTTGTAATAGATACCAACTACTTGTCTTTCTCCCTCTTTAAACTTGAGCTTGCCTGCATTTCTTACCTTGTTAATGGTACTATTACTCCAGTATTGCTGATCGTCCCCAATAAATGCTGCACTGTTTTTGGAGTTATAGATTCTGATCACTTCTCCATTTAGCTTTTGCAGGTATTGACCTCTCACCTTATTCAGCGAGTCCGTAGAGATTTCATCGGCTTCGAGATACAATTTGGCTGTTACCATTGTTCGATCAGTAAGTCGCGCAAAGAAGTCGGCCTCCAGAAATTTACGGAAGGTAAAATAAATGGCAGACAATAATATCAGCATGATTAATGTACTGCTCAAGGTAAAATATAAAGCAAGCCTGTCTCTGATCTTCATGCTGGTTACTTAAGGATGTAGCCCATGTTTATTTTAGTATGGATGAGCTTCCTCTCAAAGCCTTTTTCTATTTTATTGCGCAAAAAATTCACATACACATCTATTACATTAGTGCCGGTATCAAAGTTAATGTCCCACGCATTTTCGGCAATGTATTGTCTGGAAAGCAGGCGGTTTGGATTGCGCAAGAATAGTTCGAGTAAAGTGAACTCTTTGGCGGTAAGTTCTATTGGAATACCGGCCCGTTGTACCTCTTTGCTGTATGTATTTAAGGTAATGTCGTCAAAGCTGAGTGTTTGATCGTCGTCTTTCTCTGATTGGTAGCGATGCCTCCTTAATAAGGCTTCAATTCGTGCCAGGAGTTCCTTAAAATGAAAAGGCTTCACTAGGTAGTCATCGGCGCCCGACTTTAGGCCAGTTACTTTATCGTCAATAGATCCCAGTGCGGTAAGCATGAGTATGGGCAGTGCTTTATTGGCTTTTCTCAGTTGTCGACAAAGTTCTATGCCATTAAGACCAGGCATCATAAGGTCAATAATTACCAAATCGAAATAGGTAGTCTGAAAACTTTCGAGCGCTTGAAGACCATTGCTAATACTGGTTATTTCATAACCATATTCTTGCAGCCCGGTTTTAATTAATTCGGCTATTTTCAGGTCATCTTCAGCTAATCCAATTTTAAACATACTTGCAAATATAAAAGGGAAATTTACTTAATAACCATGGCTGTCTGGAATATGGCATATTTAAATATTGACTTTTAGTGTGTTTCTTAAATAATCACGGGTAATCTGACCGCTTTGCAGAGGTGTACGGTCTTTTACAGGAACGGCATCTAACTCAACAATTGCATATCCATTGTAGTTGATTGCTTTTAATGCAGTGAATACAGCAGGTAGGTCGACACGGCCCTGACCAAGTTCTACAAAAACATAGCCTTTAGCATCTGTGGTATTCTTTACATCCTTAATATGCAGACAATCCAGTCGATCTTTGTATTTCAGGATGGCTGCTGCAGGGTCTCCACCTCCTTGTTGATAATGGGCTACATCTAGTAAAAGTTTAACATATTTTGGATCCGAATGCTGAAGAATTATAGCTACTTCTTCCGGTGTTTGTCCAAGCTGTCCCATGTGGTTGTGGTAAGTTGTTTTTATTCCAATAGCGGCAGTTTGTTTTCCAATCTCATTTAACAGATTTGCATATTTTATCAGATCTTCATTGGTTACTTCGCCTGATTTAGGGCGTGATGAATTGGTAACCTGTATACAGTCACCTCCCAGAATCTTAACAAAACGCGCACTTTCTATATGTTTGGCAATTTCGGCTTCATCATTACCGGTGTTTATGTTTGCATTACCACTCGAATACATGGCTAATTTTAATTTTGCATCTTTCAATAACCTGATCAATTCGTCGGGTTTCTGTCCAAATTCAGTAAAGGCATTAGCCCTTAGCTGGATTCCTTTAAAGCCAAGTGAAGATATGTCCTGGATGGATTGTTTAATATTATTGCCCCAGGTGATTGCAGCGTAGCCATATTGAATTGCAAAAGGGGAGAGTGTTTTTGCAAACAGGTTGGATGATGCCAATAAAGGGGTAGCAGATAGCAGTCCGATTTGAGTTAGGAAACTACGACGTGATTGTTTCATGTTGTTCTTTTTTAGTTGGTTGAGGTGTTAATATACGTTGAATTTAACTTTATGCAAAAAAAAGAGGTGCCCGAAAGCACCTCTCCTGAAATTGAATCTATAACTAAAAAATTATTTGTTTTTTGCTGCTGCTTTATTTGCTTTATAGCGCATATCAGGTGTGCCATCTTTTTTAGTTGGACCGGCAACTGGTTTTACTACAGCTTTTGCTTTATTTTCTTTAAGACGCATGTCTGGTGTGCCATCTTTTTTTGTAGTTTCTACTTTAGTTTTAGTAGCGACAGCTGTTGTTGTAACTTTAGCTTCTTTTTTTACCGGTGTAACTGTTTTAACTTCTTTTGTTACCACTTTTTTAGCTGGTGCAGTGTGTGTGGCAGTAGCTGGTGTTTGGGCAAATGTGGTAGTTAAACCTAATGCCATAATCGCGATTAATCCTAATAATTTTTTCATGATTTCTTTTTTTTATTCGTTAATTGTATTGTAAAGTTTAAATAATTAAATGAAGATTACATGAAGATGAGTAAGGTGCTTATGTTAAAGTAAATATGCTTACCTTTGCGCAAATTTTATGAAGAAGATCACTGATTACAGAAAACTATTGGGTGTACAAAAGGATGCCGAATTAAAAGAATTGAAATCCATTTACAGGAATTTAATGAAAGACTGGCACCCTGATAAGTTTCAGGACAGCGAAGAAGCTAAACTGGAAGCCGAAACTAAAAGTAAGGAAATCATTGAAGCTTATCATTTCCTGGTAAGTATAGCACCAGAAACGCTTGCACTTTCTATTGATGAATATACGCAAACTACTGCTACTTGTGGTATTGCCGATTACAATTGGGCAGGTTTAGTACTTACTGTGCACTTTTTGGATGGCAGTGCTTATGAATATTTTGGTGTGCCTAAAGCTGTTTATGTGAAGTTGGTAAATGCTGACTCACCAGGCAGGTTTGCACGTCGTCATATTTTCGGTTCTTTCCCTTACAGAAATATAGCCAAATTACAAACAGCTTAATAGCTCGTAAAAAAGACCTTACTTATAGGTTAAGGTAAATAATAGTTTTAGCTTTGTTATAACATACAATAAAAGCGAAGAACTATTGAAAGTATCATTTAAAAATCTTGAAAAAGGGCTGTTGGCATTATCTTGCTGCAGCCTGTTTTTGTTTTATTCTTGCGGTACAAGCAAGAGAACTACAGCTCCGGTTTCCGAAATTAAGACCGTTGCTGCTGATAGGCCACAGGTTGCAAAGGAATTCAGGGCGGCATGGGTAGCCTCTGTAGCTAATATCAATTGGCCCTCTAAACCTGGTTTGAGTACTGCTGAGCAGCAAAAAGAGGCTATCTTTCTGCTTGATTTTTTAAAAAAGAACAATTTTAATGCGGTGATATTTCAGGTTAGGCCACAAGCCGATGCCTTATATAAAAGTGATCTGGAGCCTTGGTCTGTTTTTCTAAGCGGAAAACAGGGACAGGCACCTGGTCCTTATTATGACCCCTTACAGTTTTGGATTGAGGCGGCACATGATCGTGGATTGGAACTCCATGTATGGCTTAATCCTTATCGTGCGCATCATACTTCTGGTAAAATGATTGGAGATCAATCGATCGTTAAGAAAAAACCTGATTTGGTAGTGAAGCTGAAGGATGGACAGTATTGGATGGATCCATCAAATAAGGGTACTCAGGACCATGTATCGGCAGTAGTAAAGGATATTGTAAAACGATATGATATTGATGGGGTTCATTTTGATGATTATTTCTACCCTTATGACTCTTATAATGGAGGTGCTGATTTTCCGGATGAGGTAAGTTGGGCTGCTTATTTGAAAGGTGGTGGTAAGCTGAGCAGGGGCGACTGGCGCAGACAAGGTGTGAATCAGTTTATAGAAAGGGTTTATAAAGAAATTAAAGCTGAAAAGAAATATGTGAAGTTTGGCCTGAGTCCGTTTGGTATTTGGAGACCAGGTTACCCAGCTTCAATTGAAGGTTTAGATCAATACAATAAATTATATGCTGATGCGAAACTTTGGCTGAACAAGGGCTGGATAGATTATTTTATGCCACAGTTGTACTGGCCTATTAATAATGCGCCGCAAAGTTTTCCTGTATTGCTGAGCTGGTGGTCATCTGAGAATACTATGAACAGGCACCTGTGGCCTGGAATGAATGTAGGATTAGGTGGTGATGATAAGAATGTAGATGAGATTGTGAATCAGATTATGATAACGCGTGGTATGCTTCCCAATAGTCCAGGTGCTGCGCACTGGAGCATTGCGGGGTTAACCAAACACGAGAAATTGATTAAAGGCATTGTTGAAGGTCCTTATAAAAAACAGGCGCTTGTTCCGTCGAGTCCCTGGTTGGATGATAAGGCACCGGTATCACCTGATGTTAGAACTGAATTAAAGCAGGATCAGTGGAAGCTTAGCTGGAATCATATTGAGATTAAAGATGTATTTAGGTGGGTTGTGTATACTCAGTATGGCAATAACTGGAGTTATGTGATTCTGAACCGTAATGACCGCTATTTGATTAAACCGGCTTTAGAAGGTAGCGCCAGGTTAAATAAGGTTGCAGTCACTGCGGTTGATCGTACGGGGAATGAAAGCTTGTTTAGAGAAATTGTGCTGGCAAAATAGGTGCTCTATATACAAATTGATTTCTCAATGAAACTGTCATGAGCAAGTGTTCGCAAATGCGATGAATATTGCTCATGATAGCTTTAAAACGATACCACAGTAGGTGATTAACCTTTCAAGATATGAGTAATAATGATTTGGGAGTAAATGAACAACAATGGGGATCATTGCAAAAAATAAGCTTTAGGTTTATTTTTCTGTTGATGAGCTTTTTTATAATCTATTATACAATTCTGTTTTATATCGGCACTTTTCCGTTATTGACAATGCTTTTAAAATACCCTATTGAATCATTACAAGCATTTATTTATTGGGGTTCGAAACAATTTTTAGGTATAAATCAGGAGATTTCTTATAGGTCAAACGGGAGTGGGGATAGGCTGTTTGATTATACTTTTTTACTTTTTATACTCTTATTCTCCCTGTTTGGAACATTGATCTGGACAGTGGTAGATAGGAAAAGGAACCATTACAGGCAATTATATTATTGGTTAACTGTTGCTGTGCGTTTTTATGTTGGGATTATGCTTATAAATTATGGGTTGGCGAAAGTATTCAAAACACAGTTTCCCTCGCCAGGGTTATTGCGTTTAACACAAAATTACGGAGACTCTTCTCCGATGGGGCTAGCATGGGCATTTATAGGTTTTTCTAAAGGTTATAATCTTTTTATAGGCTTTGCGGAATTATTGGCTGGTTTGTTATTTTTTAGGAAAACAATAACCATAGGGGCTTTACTGTCTTTAATGACAACTGCAAATATCATGGCCATTAATTATTTTTATGATGTCCCAGTAAAGATCCTCTCTACTTCGCTATTTCTTTTATGTCTTTTTTTACTTACACCCAATTTTAAGTCCTTATTCCTATTTTTCTTTAAAGGTGAAACTACAAGTTTAAAGGAGGTATCTGGAATACCTAAAAGGAAATGGATGTATGGTGTCAAATATGCACTTATTCTTCTGATGCTTTCTATTAGTTATATTCAAGAAATAGGGGTGCAACACATTTATGGCTTTACACTTCCTAAACCACCTTTATATGGTGCTTATCTGGTGGATAGATTTGAGAAGAACAAAGTGGTGATGTTAGATGGAGTAGGTTGGAGGTTGCTCCTTATAGGGGGTAAATATGAATCAGGGATTAGATACATAAATGATGAATTAGAATATGGCCAAATCAATGTAGATACTATAAGTAAAAAAATAGCGATCAAATTTATAAATTCAGATCAATCGACTCATAGTTTTAATTATAGCATTCCTGATCCTGATCATTTAATTTTAAAGGGAAAATTGTACAATGATTCAGTAACAGTTGAATTGACCAAAAAAGAATTCGAGCTAACTAAAAGAGGATTTAACTGGATCAGTGAATTGCCTTATAATAGGTGATTTAATTCTAAGCAGTTTGCTTTAGTTTATTCCGCTCTATTTGCAGATCATAATCCATTTGTAATCCTAGCCAGAATTCAGCAGGTATTTCGAGTTCTGCCTCTAGTTTCAATGCGATATATGCCGTGATATTACGTTTACCTTTTAATATATCACTCAGTTGAGAAGGATACATTCCCGCTTTTATTGCGAAACCTCCTTTTGTGAGTTTTCTGGTCTCGAGTTCGTTGGCGAGTACTTCTCCTGGGTGAAGTTCAATATTTACATTGATCTGATTCCCGTTTTTGTCTAAAATTTTACCTTGTCCCATGATTTTATTGATAATGATTAGTTAATGACTATAATTTCAGCTATGCCTGCAGTAGCTTCTTCAATTTGAAATATCAGCCGGTAATGAAATCTACTCTTACTGAGAAATAACCTTTTCTGTTACCTCTTAAACCTTCGAAACCTAGACTGTTTAACTTCCATAGGCTCTTGGTCGTTGGCATAAATTCTAGTGTTTTTAGTGTCTTTTTAAATTTGTTTACAACATCAGTATGGTAACGAGGTTTACCTTTTATATTATCTGTAGCAAGTGCTTTTAGATAAATGTTTTTAAATCTTATAACCATACAAATGTACTTTTTATTATACGAAATATGTAATTTATTTTGTATAATTTTTTATGTTTAATTTCTATGAATTGTTATTCTGCAAGTCTATATCGTTTTATAGTGTCATTGGTTGTAAAAACCAATATTTATTGGCTGAAAACTATATAAAGTTTGTTTTGGCTAATATTTTTAGTTTTACTTTATTTTGCTAAAAATATTAGTTTAACTTTGCGCTTACCTAAATTTGTTTGTTATGAGGGAAGGGAAGCAAATCATCCACATGGATCAGGATGCTTTTTTTGTATCTGTTGAGGTGCGAAAAAATAGTAAGCTAGAGGGGAAACCTATAATTATTGGTGGTGTATCAGATCGTGGAGTAGTGACTTCGTGTAGCTATGAAGCCAGGAAGTTTGGGGTACATGCGGCTATGCCATCGCGCATGGCGAAATTGTTATGTCCACACGCGGTATTTATTAAGGGCAATATGGATGCTTATTCAGAGGCCTCTCATGAGATTACTGCCATTATCAAAGAAAGGGTACCGCTTTTCGAAAAAGCAAGTATTGACGAGCATTATATAGACATGACAGGAATGGATCGGTTTTATGGTTGTATGAAATATGCACATGAACTGCGTGAAACAATCATAAAGGAATTAAAGCTGCCCATTTCTTTTGGCTTATCGGTAAATAAAACGGTCTCCAAAATGGCTACTAATGAGTGTAAACCAAATGGTGAGCGGGATGTGGCAGCCCCATATGTACAACCTTTCTTAAATCCGCTTTCTATTAAAAAAATCCCGGGACTTGGAGAAAAAACCTTTCTTAAGCTTAGTGATATGGGAGTCAAAAGGATTTTTACGCTGGCGCAGATTCACCCCAATCATATGTATGCCTTGCTGGGAAAAAGCGGTTTGCAGCTGTTGCAAAAAGCAAAAGGGATTGATAACAGTCCGGTAATTCCTTATACTGAGCAAAAATCTATAGGTACACAATGTACCTTTAAAGCGGATACGATTGATGTGGGCACCATCAATAATTTACTGATCTCGATGGTGATGGATATTGCTTTTCAACTCAGAGAAAAAAATAAACTTGCTGCCTGTATAACCGTAACCATCAGGTACTCCAATTTTGAAGATGTAACTAAACAGGCGGTTATTCCCTATACCTCGCTGGATAGTACACTGATTGAAAAAGCAAAGGACTTATTCAGACAAGTGTACACAAAACGAATGTTATTAAGATTAGTTGGCGTACGGCTTTCTAATCTGGTAAACGGCTTTGAGCAGATTGATCTGTATAGCGAATCTACTGCGCAATACAGCCTGGTACAAGCTATGGATAGGATCCGTAAGCGCTATGGCGAGAAGGCGATTACAAGAGCTTCGGTTATGAACTTAGATCTTTAAATTATGTATCTGAACGTTCATTCTCAATACAGTATGCGTTATGGCACTATGACCATAAAAAAACTGGTAGAAGAAGCAGCTTTTTGCGGTATCACACAAATGGTCATCACAGATATCAATAATTCTACAGGGGTAATGGAGTTTATGAGGGAATGTGATAAAAAAGGCATCAAACCCATTGCCGGGATGGAGTTTAGAAGGGATAAGCAATTGTTATATATTGGTATTGCCCGAAACAAAGAGGGAATGAAGGAAATTAATGATTTCCTGACCTGGCATAATCTGGAACAAAAGGCTTTGCCTGATAAAGCGAGAGCTTTTAAAGATGCCGTTGTTATTTATCCTTATGGTAATGATATCTGCACATTAAATGAAAATGAGTATCTGGGCATTCGCTTTGATGAACTTCATAGTCTTCATGGAAAAGACATCCGCGACATAAAAGATAAGCTCGTAGTATTGCAGCCTGTTTTTGTGGCCGATAGAATTGAGTACCGTTTACATGAGTACCTGCGAGGAATAGACTTAAATACTTTGTTGACCATGGTAAAGGAGGAAGATAAATGTAGCAGTACGGACAGGTTTTTACCTGCAGGTGAGTTGGAAGCAAAATTTAGCAAATATGCCTTTATCCTCGATAATACAAGAAAGTTGATGGATGGTTGTAAGATGGATTATGAGCGGGGTAGAGTGCGCCTGAACCGTAAAACTTTTACAGGAAGTAAAGAAGATGATAAAGCATTGTTGGAAAAGCTGGCGATGGATGGGATGGTTAAGCGTTACGGGAAAAACAATAAAATAGCGCTAAAAAAGGTGAAAGATGAACTTAAGGTAATTGAGGATCTGGAGTTTTGCGCCTATTTCCTTATCACATGGGACATCATTCGGTATTCTACAGATAGGGGTTATTATCATGTGGGGCGCGGGTCGGGTGCCAATAGTACTGTTGCCTTTTGCTTGCGGATTACTGATGTTGATCCCCTGGAGTTGAATCTGTATTTTGAACGCTTTCTGAATGCCCAGCGTACTTCGCCGCCGGATTTTGATATTGACTACTCATGGGATGAACGAGAGGATGTGCAGGATTATATTTTTAAACGCTATGGCAAGGAACATACAGCTCTGCTGGGTACAATTTCTACTTTTAAAGATCGTTCGGTAATCCGTGAAATTGGTAAGGTCATGGGGCTGCCAAAGGACGAGATTGATGGGTTTACCGATCCGGCAAGGGCTGCGGTAAACAGAGACAATGCTACCTTTAAAAGGATCATGGCTATATATCAGCTAATGGACGATATGCCTAATCAGCGGAGTATTCATGCCGGAGGAATATTGATTTCGGAAGAACCGATTACTTATTATACAGCGTTGGATTTACCCCCAAAGGGGATGCCTACCGTGCAATGGGATATGTACGAAGCAGAAGCTATAGGATATGATAAATATGATATTCTGAGTCAGCGGGGTATTGGCCACATCAAGGAGGCGGTAAGGTTGGTAGAAGAAAATCAGCAACGTAAAATAGACATCCATCAGGTAAGGGAGTTTATGAAAGATGATAACCTGAACAATAAATTAAAGTCTGGAAATAGTATTGGATGTTTCTATATAGAATCGCCTGCCATGCGACAATTGTTAACCAAATTAGGTTGCAAAGATTACCTGACACTGGTGGCGGCAAGTAGCATCATCAGACCCGGAGTTGCCCAGTCGGGCATGATGAAGGCCTATATTCAGAACTATCACGATCGTGAAAATGTAAATTACCTGCATCCTGTGATGAAAGAGCAGCTTGAAGATACCTTTGGTGTAATGGTATATCAGGAGGATGTGATCAAAATCTGTATTCATTATGCCGGTATGGATGGAACGGATGCAGATATTTTGAGAAGAGGAATGAGTGGAAAGTATCGATCGAAAATAGAGTTTAACAAGCTGGTTGATAAGTTTCACGATGGCGCTAAAGCATTGGGTAGGCCGGAAGCCATTACAGCCGAGGTATGGCGACAGGTTTTTTCTTTTGCAGGTTATAGTTTTAGCAAGGCTCATTCTGCAAGTTTTGCGGTAGAGAGCTATCAGAGCTTGTTCTTAAAAACGTATTATCCACAGGAATTTATGGTTGCTGTATTGAATAATTATGGTGGTTTTTATACCCGTTGGCTATATGTACATGAGTTGCAAAAAGCAGGAGCAAAGGTTCATTTACCTTGTGTAAATGTGAGTGTCGCTGTGGTATCTATTAAAGGTAGTAATGCATATTTGGGCTTCATAGGGATACAGGGACTGGAAAGTAAATTCATTGAGCTGATTCCAGAAGAACGTAAGTTGAATGGCGACTTTATTGACCTGGAAGATTTTGTGAAACGTACAGGTATGGGCTTAGAGCAGGTGGTGATATTAATAAGGGTAGGGGCCTTGAGGTTTACAGGTAAGAGTAAGAAAGCACTGCTTTGGGAGGTACATTTATTGCTTGGGGCTAAGGCTAAGCCTGTTAATGGTGCCGAGCTTTTTCATATAGAAAGTAAACGTTATATTTTACCTGAACTGGTGAATACCAAACTGGAAGATGCTTATCATGAATTGGAGTTGTTGGGGTTCCCACTTAGTATTTCTATGTTTGACCTTTTAAAAACTGATTACAGAGGAGATGTATGCACAGATAACCTGATCAGTTTTGTAGGTCAGATGGTTAAAATGGTAGGACTCTATGTGTGCGAAAAAACGGTACATGCTAAAAACAATAAGAAAATGTGGTTTGGAACGTTTTTAGATGCCAATGGAAATTTCTTTGATACCACACATTTTCCAAATCATACGCCTGTATATCCTTTTAGAGGTAAAGGTTGTTATCTGATACTTGGTCGGGTAGTAGAAGATTTTGGTTTTCCAAGTGTGGAAGTGATGAAGTTTGCCAAGTTGCCAATCAAGGATAATCCGGTGCTTGTAAGTAATTAAAGAGGGTATGCTGTTTCTGTTTTAATTTCAGACATCACAAAAAAGCTCTGAACAGTACCAATGTTACTCAGTTGTGCCAGCTTGCTTCTTAAAAAATTATGATAGGCATCCATATCAGAGATCACAATTCTGAGGATGAAATCAAAAGCGCCTGTCATGTGATAACATTCCATTACCTCAGGGAACTTTACGACTTCCTTTTCAAAGCTGCTTAGTGCACTGTCAGTATGCTCCTTAAGTTGTACCTGTGAGTAAGCAATCAAGCTTTTGCCAATTTTTTTCCCATCTACGATAGCGACTGAGCGTTTAATGTACCCTTCGGATTTTAGCCTTCTTACCCGCTCGTGAATAGTAGCAGTGGATTTGTTCAATTCCAATGCCAATTGCTTGTTACTTAACAGGGCATCCTGCTGTAAAAGCCTTAAAATTCCGATGTCTGTTTTGTCCAGGTTTGCGGTATTCATTACCAGTTGATTAGATGAAAGTGTGTATCGTACACTGAGATTTCGAAACTAATAAAAAAAAGGCTATTTAAAATGATATTTCCGTAAAAAGTTTAATTTTTTATAAACATTTCCGTAAAATAATCGGAAATATGATATATCCATTGATCTAAAAGTCATTTCTTCAGACCTTGCCTACAATGAGACAATTAAAGATAGAGCAGTCCATTACCAACCGGGATTCGGACTCGATAGAAAAATACTTGTACGATATTGCAAGAATTGACCTGCTGAGCGTTGAAGAAGAGATCGTGCTAGCTCAGAAGATCAGAAATGGAGATCAACTGGCATTAGACCGGCTGGTAAAGGCTAATCTTCGTTTTGTAGTCTCGGTGGCAAAAAAATACCAGAACCAGGGCATCCGCCTGTCAGACCTAATTGCAGAAGGAAATTTAGGACTGATTAAAGCAGCTCAACGTTTTGATGAAACCAAAGGTTTTAAATTCATTTCTTTTGCAGTATGGTGGATCCGTCAGAGTATCATGTTGGCCATAGCAGAACAAAGAAGAATGGTTCGCTTGCCTGCAAACCAAATAGGTGGTATTATGAAGATCAATAAGGCCATGAGTGAATTGGAGCAGCGTTTGGAAAGAATACCAACTTTGGAAGAGGTTTGTGAATTTATTGAATTGCCGGAAGAAAAGGTAGTTGATTTTCTGCATCATGCGCCGATGACCACTTCTTTAGATGCTGTGATTACCGAGGAGTCTGGTTTTACACTAGCTGAAACCATTGAAGATACCAATGTGGAGAAGACAGATACTTCAGTATTGCAAAGCTCTATTTTGGTTGATATAAAGCGTTTGATGAAGAGATTGCCTGAGCGGGAAAAGGAAATACTGTCTATGTTTTATGGATTGGGGGGGAATAGTGCTATTGGTTTGGACGAGATTGGTTCTAAAATGAAATTGGGTAAAGAACGCGTAAGACAGATTAAAGATAAAGCGCTAAAAACACTACGTTCAGAGAAACCAAAAGCATACATGATGGAATATATCTAGTATATTTACTAGTATGGACAAATCGCTGTATCTGGATCATCTTAATTTGTTACCTATTCCCGGGGAGGTGTTTTTTTATCCTGATTTCTTTGATGAAAAAGAGAGCGATAAATATTATAGCTATTTGAATACCGCGATTGACTGGAAACAGGAATCCATTCAGGTATTTGGTGAAATGGTACTGCAACCACGTTTTACTGCATTTTATGGCGACGAAGGTGTTAGTTATGGCTATTCAGGGATTACGATGAATGCATTACCCTGGACAGATGTGCTACAAAGCATTAAACAGGATATTGCCCTTAAATTTGATGTGAAATTTAACAGTTGCCAACTTAGCTATTACCGCAATGGCGAAGATAGTATGGGTTGGCATCGTGATAATAAAAAAAGTTTAGGAAGGTATCCCTTTATTGCTTCTGTTAGTTTTGGTGCACAAAGGATATTTCAATTCAGGAACTACGAAGACAAAATCCCTATCATTTCAGTCGACCTTACACATGGTAGTTTGCTGATCATGAAAGCCAAAACACAACATTTATGGGAGCATAGACTCCCTAAAACAATCATTCCCACGGGCCCCCGTATCAATTTAACTTTCCGCCTCATCAAGTAATATTTGTTGTATTTAAGTCAGAAAATTGATGTAGTTTTTGTAGATGTATCTTAAGCAATTACTTTTGTTAACACTGTTAACTAAATTGTATAGCTTATGGGAATAGCTGAAAGAAGAATTAGACAGAAGGAGGAGTTCAGGGCAAGTATACTGGAAGCGGCATGGCTTCAGGTATTAACAGATGGCTGGCAATCCCTGTCGATCCGCAAAATTGCAGATGCTATTGAATACAGTATCCCCGTTATTTATAATCATTTTGAAAATAAAGAAGCTATATTGCTGGAATTTACTAAAGAAGGTTTTCAAAAACTAGCTGAAGCACTTCAACAGGTTAAAGGTCAACATGCGGAACAGGCTGTACAGCTTGAAGCCATGGCACATGCTTATTGGGATTTTGCCTTTGACCATCAGGAGTATTATCAGTTGATGTTTGGTTTGGGCATTCCAGCCTGTGAGAAAGTAAATCAGATTGTGGAAATGAAAAATATGACCACCATTATGATCTCTACCATCCAGGAAACGATAGCGGTCAGTGCAAATAAAGAGGCTGATGTTTTTCTTAAGTATCACACTTATTTATCCATTCTTCATGGCCTCGTATCGATCCAAATGATTAAAAAAGATGGTAAACCCGCAGAAGAAAATCGCCGGATATTGCAAGATGCAGTGTCTGGATTTATCAAGTCTTTGCTGGTTTAATGAATACTCCGTTTCTATTATTTTAAATCATCCATATTATTAATTATTGACTAACAAACTTATTTATGAAAAGACTATTTAACACCAATTTCAACCATGGATCTCTGCATTTTATGCTACTTGTTTTACGCATAAGCATTGCGTCTTTTATGATTGTTCATGGTTATCAGAAACTAGGATGGCTTACTGCAGGCGGCGAAATTCAATTTGGTGATCCAATAGGAGTAGGTGCTGCAGCTTCACTGTATTTAGCAGTTTTTGCTGAGTTTTTCTGTTCTATCTTTTTATTAATAGGTTTAGGTACGAGACTGGCTACCATACCACTAATCATTACCATGTTAATTGCTGTATTTATAGTACATGCTCCGGATGGTTTTGATAAGAAAGAAATGGGCTTGCATTATCTGCTTGTTTATGTGTTCTTGTTGGTTTCCGGCCCAGGAAAATACAGTATTGATCATATCATTAGCAAAAACTTATACAGCCGCAGACGTTAAACATTGTATTGTACATATCATTTTAAATCAAATACCGTTATAGCTGTTATGAAGAAAATATTGCTATTATGTCTTGCGACAGTTGTTATATCAAGTTGTAGTATTAACAAACAGGCGCAACAAATTAAAGCACTTGAAAAGTGCAGGTACAGGATCACTTCTGCAGATCAGATTACACTTGGTGGGGCTGATATAAAAAAGATGATCGTCAATCAAGATATTAATCTGGCTACTTTACCTGGGTTAGCCCTTGGCTTACTTAGAAAGGATGTTCCTTTAAGAGCGCGCTTAAACCTGGAAGTTAACAATCCGACAGGGGATGATGCCGCAATCAATGAATTTGAATACAAAATTCTCATCAATAAACAGGAACTGGCTACAGGTTTTGTAAACCAGGCATTAAATGTTGCTGCGAGGCAATCCACTACTGTGCCTGTTGATATGGAAGTAAATGTTTATCCATTTATTTCGAACAGCAAGGTGATGGGAGAAATTACCGATTTCCTTAAAAGTGGTAAGAATGGTGGACCCGAAAAGAAGGGCATACTTACACTTAAGATCAGACCTAGCATTAAAGTAGGAAATACCCTGGTAAAATATCCTGGGTTCATTACAATAGATAAAGAGGTGAGCAGTAAAATTCTCCTATAAAATCTGTAGTACTTTTGCAGTATTGTTACGGAGTTTAGTGTGTAATTAAAACTTCAGATTAATGATTTTTGATTAATTTCGAATTATCACGGTTGTATATGGAAAACTGTGTACAACCACGATGATCATTTAAAATCTGAATATGAAGTTTCGCTTATTCCTGCTCTTTTTTATTGCAATTATTCCTTTTTTTAGCTGGGCACAAAACATGCAGCAATTAAATGCTGCAGAGATAAAACAAGGGCTCGAAGCGCTAAATGTTACTGGAAGTGTCTTGTATATTGCGGCCCATCCTGATGATGAAAATACACGCTTATTGGCTTATCTGGCCAAGGAGAAGAAGGTAAGAACCGGTTATCTATCACTAACCAGAGGTGATGGTGGACAAAACCTAATTGGTAACGAACAGGCTGAACTATTGGGCCTGATACGCACACAGGAACTGTTGGCTGCCCGTCATATGGATGGCGCAGAACAATTCTTTACAAGAGCCAATGATTTTGGTTTTTCTAAAAATCCGGAAGAAAGTTTTAAAATCTGGGATAAGGCAAAAATTCTTGCAGATGTAGTTTGGGTGATCCGTAAGTTTCAACCTGATGTAATTATTACACGTTTTCCTGAAGATGCACGTGCAGGTCATGGTCATCATTCAGGCTCCGCTATATTGGCCCGTGAGGCATTTGTGGCTGCTGCCGATCCTAAGCAGTTTCCTGAACAGTTGGCTTTTGTAAAGCCGTGGCAAGCCAGGAGAATCGTGTGGAACACGTTTAACTTTGGTGGGAATAATACCACATCCGAGGATCAAATGAAGATTGACGTTGGTTTGTACAATTCCTTGTTAGGTAAAAGCTATGGGGAAATAGCTGCAGAGAGCAGGTCTAATCATAAAAGTCAGGGTTTTGGCTCTGCAAGACAGCGTGGAACAGCTATAGAGTTTTTTACACCAGTGGCAGGCGAGAAAGCGAATGGGGATATATTTGATGGTGTGGATTTTACATTAAATAGAATACCTGGAAGTGGAGCTATACAGCAATTGCTGACTGAGATCAATAACGAATACAATGTGGCTGATCCTTCAAAATCAATAGCTAAGCTTTTAAAGTTGAAACAATTGGTGAAAGGAAAGCCTTTTAAACAGGAATTGCTGGATGATCTGATTTTGGCTTGTGCAGGCATCTGGGTCGAAAGTGCTGCTACCAATTCTTCATATGCCTTAAATCAGCCTGTAAATGTAAAAGTGCAGGGAATTGCAAGGGTAAAACCAGGATTTCCAATGGCGATTAGTTTGGAGGAAATAAATAGTGGGGCATCATTTGATTTGTCACCAAATAAGTTTGTAACTCAGGACAAAGAGCTTTCAACGGCAAATGTAGGAATTACTCAGCCCTACTGGCTTGAAAAGCACCATCCAGTAGGTTCTTATGTAGTCGATTCCCAATCTATGATTGGGATGCCAGAAAATTTACCAGCCCTTACAGCAGTATTTAAAATCAAAATAGGTGATCAGATTATTGAAAAAAAACGTCCAGTAGTATACAAATATACCGACCAGGTTCGTGGAGAGGTTTACCAGCCATTGGTTATAGCGCCGCCTGTAACCGCTACACTTTCCGAGAAAGCATTTATTTTTAATGGGAACGAACCTAAAAATATCACAGTATTGCTAAAGGGCTTTAAAGACAATGCATCAGACGTATTAGTGCCACAAGTACCTTCTGGATGGAAAGTAAGTCCACAAAAAACAAGCTTTACATTGGCTAAAAGGGGAGACGAACAGTCCGTCGTATTTACCATTACACCTGCAGGAAATACTACAGGAGGCGATTTGTCATTGAATGTGGTAGTTGACGGTCAGACCTATAACAAGGGGCTTCATATAATTAATTATGACCATATTCCGCTGCAAACACTTTTCCCTTTTGCAGAAGCAAGGTTAGATAAAGTGGATTTGAAATTTGGAGGAAAACGAATTGGTTATATCGCCGGTGCGGGAGACCTTGTGCCAGAATCCTTAAAACAGATAGGATATGATGTGGTTAATCTGACCGAGAATCAGGTTATTCATACCAACCTTTCAGGTTTTGATGCGATCATTACGGGGGTAAGATTATACAATGTAAACGATCAGATTAAAAACATGCAGCCTAAGCTGATGAAGTATGTAGAGAATGGCGGAACATTGTTAGTTCAGTACAATGTAAATACCCCATTGAAGATTGAAAATATTGGTCCATATCCATTTAAATTATCGCGCGACAGGGTTACAGAGGAAGATGCAAAAGTTACCATGCTTGCGCCCGAAAACCCGGTTTTAAATTATCCCAACAAGATTACAGCTAAAGATTTTGATGGCTGGATACAAGAGCGTGGATTGTACTTTGTTACCGATGCAGATCAGAAATATACACCAATACTGAGCATGAATGACAATGGCGAAAGTGCCAAAACAGGATCGTTAATTGTTGCTAATTATGGAAAAGGCAGATATGTATATACCGGTATTTCTTTCTTCAGACAATTACCTGCCGGCGTTCCGGGCGCATACCGCTTGTTTGTAAATTTATTATCTGCGAAAAAATAATTAACGATAAGTAGCACTTCATAAATGATAGAGAAGGAACCCACAGGCGAAAAGGAGCAAGATCTGCCTCCATTTGTTAAAACATGGCAGCAGTTTTATCGCTTACTGATCGGATGGCTGGTGTTTTTGATTTTAATTTTTTACGCTTTTACCAAGTATTTCGAATGAGTGTTATCGATTGGTCTGTCTTAATCATTACACTGGTTGTAATTGTAGTTTATGGCGTTTATAAAAGTCGCGGTGCACAAAATATTCAAGGGTATTTACTGGGTAACCAATCCTTGCCCTGGTATCATGTTTGCCTATCTGTAATGGCTACTCAAGCCAGTGCCATTACTTTTCTATCGGCACCGGGTCTGGCTTATTCATCCGGAATGAGCTTTGTACAGTTTTATCTTGGCTTGCCATTGGCAATGATTGTGTTGTGCATTACTTTTGTGCCTATATTTCATCGCTTAAAAGTCTATACAGCATATGAGTATCTGGAGCAACGTTTTGACTTAAAAACACGGGCGTTAACTGCCTTTCTTTTTTTAATTCAGCGTGGACTTTCTACCGGAATAACCATTTATGCGCCATCCATCATTTTATCAACCATATTAAATATCAATACTACGTACACAACGCTGTTTATTGGTAGTTTGGTTATATTTTATACCGTATATGGTGGTACTAAGGCTGTTTCATATACGCAAATGCTGCAAATGAGTATTATCTTTTGTGGCTTGTTTGCGGCAGGGATAATGGTGGTACACCTGCTTCCAGGGGATATTGGTTTTAGCAGAGCCATCAGTATAGCCGGAAAAATGGGTAGAACCAATGCCATAGATTTTAAATTGGACCTGAATAATCAGTACACAGTATGGACCGGTTTAATAGGTGGTTTCTTTTTGCAACTGTCTTATTTTGGAACAGACCAGAGCCAGGTAGGACGATACTTGTCGGGCGCCTCGGTTAGTCAGAGCAGATTGGGATTACTGATGAATGGTTTGGTGAAAATACCGATGCAGTTTCTGATATTATTAATTGGGGTGCTTGTTTTTGCTTTTTATCAATATAACAGACCACCTATTTTTTTTAACAGTTTTGAGTTAAATAAACTGGAAACAAGTAAATATGCCCCGGAGCTAGATAAGATTAAGGTTGATTATAATCGTGCTTTTGATGAAAAACAGGTAGAGGTAAATAAGATGAATATGGCACTTAATGCCGACAATAAAGTGCTTATTGATCAACAAAGAACGGCGCTACAACTTGCCGATGAGAAGGAGAAGGTAATCAGAAAGCAGGTCACGGATTTAATGTTGAAGAATGATGAACAGGCCAACATCAAGGATAACAATTATATCTTTTTAAGTTTTGTAACTCAATATTTGCCAAAGGGATTAATAGGGTTATTGATTGCTATTATTTTTCTGGCTTCGATGGGCTCTACTGCGAGTGCATTAAACTCGCTGGCTTCTACTACAGTTATTGATATTTATAAACGGTTAATTAAAAAAGATGGTACAGATCACCAATATTTGCAAGCATCGCGTCTGGCAACAGTCTTTTGGGGTGTAGTATGCATTTCAATGGCTTTATATGCTAGCAAGATTGGTAATTTATTGGAAGCAGTAAACATATTGGGCTCTTACATTTATGGAACCATTCTGGGTGTTTTCCTTGTCGCATTTTATGTGAAACGGGTAAATGGAAGGGCTGTGTTTTTTGCGGCATTGCTTACCGAAACCATAATTATAATTCTGGGAAGGTCGGAACTTGTAGCCTATTTGTGGCTCAATGTAATTGGCTGTTTGTCGGTAATATTGATTGCTTTAATCATTCAGCAGATGATCAATGCTGGTAAATCTAATGGGAAGCGCTTCAGTAGTTCTTCGGGAAGCGTTAACTAGGCTTGGGCCCCGGCAAGGCCCCCGCAACCCCTGACCAGTGCCCCGGCAAGGCCCCAGGAATTATAGGACGAGATAAAAAGAGATAGATACAAGAAAGCCGGATATTGACACAATATCCGGCTTTCTTATAAAACAAGGAAACTATTTCTTAGTCTCGTTTAATAGTTCGGTATTTAAGCGAACGTATTCAGGGTTTTTAGTCTCTGTAGCAAGCTGTATACCTGCTGCTGCTGTTGTTGAAGCACCGGCTTTGTCTCCCATTTTTAATTGGATACGACCTTTCAGTAATTTTATATATGGTGCTTTACCATCTGCAGCTTCTGCTGCATTGGCCCACTCTAAAGCTTTCTTTAAATCTTTGTCGTTTGAATAATAATATTGGGCTGCCTGAAAATAAGGTTTTTTATCACCTTTCATCGCTTCATCAATGCTTGCCATTACAGTAGCATCAACTTCAGTAGTTAAATTTACATTAACACCAGTATTTTCCCACATTAGCTGTAATTGAGCAGTTGTAGGATATACATCGGCAAACTGTATAGTAAAAGTTTCAACTTTATCTTTCAGTTTGTTCGCTTTAACTTTAATTCTTAAAACATCTTCTGCTTCTTTATATTCATAGGCACCCCACTGTTTAGCTCCTTTATTGAATATTACTGTCCACTCGTCTTTGCCGGGGATGGTGAATAAACCATATACTCCTGCCGGTAGTTCTTTACCATCAACTTTAACAGGTTCAGTAAAACTGATTGTAGTAGCCGAGTTTGCACCGGTACGCCATACAGATCCATAAGGCTCAAGACCGCCAAAAATTTTACGGCCTTTTACATTGGGACGAGAATAATTAAGAGTGATTTTACCAAGACCAAAGTTTTGGGTAATGGTTTGACTTGTGCTGGGTTGAGGCATTTTTAAGCCCTGGGCTTGAAGGTCAGCCGTTAATGATACGGTTAATGCCAACAATAACATTGCTTTAAGAGTCTGTTTCATATGAATATATATATTTAAATGGTTGTTAGCTAATTATAATTATAAGTTTGATGCTACCAATTTACAGTTATCATTGCGTATTCTATAGTAAATATAAGCGCTAAGTCGAAACTTGACGAAGAAATTAGAAAATCATATTTAAATTAGCTGCTATGAACTTCAATACACGCCATACTTTATCAGGATTTATTGTTTTTTTATTTTTATTAGCTGCCGGAGGGCATGTAGTAGGACAAGAAGTGGAAACAGGTGTTTCCAAACAATTGGCTATACATAGAAAAGCAACATTAAGTGAGATTCATTATGCACTTGAATTTGATGTTCCTGCTGAAAAAACACAGAAAATACAGGCTGTGGAAACGCTGAGCTTTAATTTGACAGAAAATAAGCAGGTTTTACAGCTTGACTTCAAAGATGATCCGGCAAAACTCAGGACGTTGATTGTGAATGGGAAGAATGTCCCCATACTGCATAGCAAAGAACACTTGTTAATTGCTGCAGCGTACTTAAAAAAAGGAGTTAACCAAATTAAAATAGAATTTCAGGCCGGTGAATCTGCTTTGAACCGCAATGCGGATTATTTATATACTTTATTTGTCCCGGATAGGGCAAGAACTGTTTTTCCCTGCTTTGATCAACCTGATTTAAAAGCTACTTATAATTTAACATTAAAAGTTCCTGCAAATTGGAAAGCCATGGCAAATGCACCATTAAAAGATTCAATTCTTTTAAATGGACGTAAAACATATTACTTCGTAACTTCTGATATTTTAAGTACCTATTTGTTTTCGTTTGTTGCCGGAAAATTTGAACAGCAAACTGGCAGGGTAGGTAGGATGCAAACAGATTTTTTATATAGAGAAACAGATACAGCGAAGATAAGATACAGTATGAATGAAATCTTTAAAATTCATACTGATGCACTTAAGTATTTTGAAGATTGGACCGGTATTTCTTACCCTTTTCAGAAGTTTGGTTTTGCTGCCATTCCAGATTTTCAGTTTGGAGGAATGGAACATGTAGGGGCCATACAGTATAAAGCTTCAACCTTATTTTTGGATGGAACGGCCACAAAAGATCAGTTGAACTCGAGGAATAATCTGATTGCACACGAGACCGCACATATGTGGTTTGGTGATTTGGTAACGATGACCTGGTTTACTGATGTTTGGATGAAAGAAGTATTTGCCAATTTTATGGCTGATAAAAGTGCAGAGGGGAGTGTTGGTAAGGATGAATTTGATTTGAAGTTTTTAGTAGATCATTTTCCTGCAGCTTATGGTGTAGATCGTACAACAGGATCTAACCCGATAAGACAAGAGTTGGATAATTTGAAAGATGCAGGAACATTGTATGGCAATATCATTTATCATAAAGCTCCAATTATGATGCGGCAGCTGGAACGCTTAATGGGGAAAGATAAATTTAAGCAGGGAGTGAGAGAATACCTTAAAAAGTTTGCCAATAGTAATGCATCCTGGCCCGATTTGATAACCATTTTAGATAAATATGCCGATGCGGATTTACAGCAATGGAATAAAATATGGGTAAATGAACCTGGAAGACCGGTGGTGGATTATACTATAGAAAAGAAAGGCGATAAAATAGGTCGGTTTATAATAAAGCAATCTGCAGAGTATGGCAAGGATAGAATTTGGCCACAGCTTTTTGAGCTGACCCTATATTATCCCGGTTATAATAAGGAGATAACGGTTAATTTAAATGCTTCACAGATTGAGCTGAAGTCAGTGGAGGGAATGGATATACCTTTATTTGTGCTGTTTAATTCATCAGGACAGGGCTATGGCTTATGGCCGGTAGATAGGACTATATTTACACAATTATATACTATTGATAAGCCTTTAAATCGTGCTGCTGCATATATTTCTCTGTATGAGAATATGCTGAACGGAAGGTCTGTGAAACCGGTAGAATTGTTAACTCTTTTTCTTGAAGGCCTGAGTAAAGAAAAAGAAGAGCTGAACCTCAAGTTGATTACAAATTATATTGGCACCATTTATTGGGAATTTATGTCTCCTAAGGAGCGCATAAATTTAGGGGACTTACTGGAAAAAAGAATTTGGAGTGCCCTGCAGGAACAAACAGCATCTAATCATAAAAAACTGCTGTTTAAAACCTATCAGGATGTATTTTTAAGTAAGGATGCCGGCAAAAGGTTATATGATATTTGGAAAACAAAAAATAGTCCCGAAGGCCTGAAACTCTCTGAGGACGATTATACTGCTTTGGTTTTTTCGCTTGCATTAAGAGATGGTAGCGATTCTTCCATATTGAAAGATCAGCTGTCTCGTATTGGCGATGCGGATAGAAGAAAAAGGTTTGAGTTTATTATGCCCGCGCTTTCTTCAAATCCGACAGAAAGAGATCAGTTTTTTAAAAGCCTTGAACAGAAAGTAAACAGACAAAAGGAATCAAATGTGGTTGCCGCACTTTACTATCTCCACCATCCCTTAAGGCAGTCCACCTCCATTAAGTACTTGCCGAAAAGTTTGGAACTCCTGGAGGAGATCCAAACTACGGGCGATATCTTTTTCCCTCAAAGTTGGTTACAAGCTACCTTCGGTTATTATCAAACCGCTGAAGCAGCTGCTATTGTGACCAATTTTTTAAAATCTCACCCTAATTATAACCCTAAATTAAAAGCCAAGATATTACAATCTGCCGATAACCTATTCCGGGCGCAGAAGCTTTTAAAATAGCTAGGGTTCGATGGATTTATAGGTTATTTTAATCTGCTGTGTATTTTTGTTTTTGGTGATGGTCATTTTTGAAGGATAGCCATCCCCATTATATTCATAACTAAAATCTGTGTTTTCTAAAGGAGATTTCTGGTTCCGGTAGCTCAATAGATTGTTACCCGAGCAGATCAGAAACCAATGTTCAGATTCAAGAGCAAACAGTTGAGCATGATCCATGTTACTGGCAATACCTTTTTTTTGATCGAAGGTGTAAGTATTAACATTTATAGAGCCAGAATTGTCGATCATATCCACTTCAGATAGATTCTTGGCTGTTGTATAAAATTGGCTTCGGGTATCAATCAGATTATTTGCATTGTTGTAATATTGAATTGTACTTAACTGTTGTAGGAGATTATAGGTTAGCGTGTAGAATCCTTTAGGCGTGTAATTATTCTTAAGGTCGTCGTAATTGAATAGGACGACCTTGCTGATCATTTTTTCATCATCCTTTTTTTGGTAATAACCAACATAAAATAACTTGCCATTATTATACTTTTCTATTTTGGATAAATACTGATCTGAAGTGTAAGTGAAGAGGGTTTTGGCTCCTGCTGCGTCAGAGATCTCTGTAAGTAGCGGAGTGTTTTCTTTGTATTTTAAGTTGATAGTCAATCCGGTAGCTTCAAATTTTATAGGGATCAATGTTTTAGTTACGTGGGGGGGCTCCGGTTCTGGTATTTCTATTTTGGAAGTTCGGTTCTTTTTACAAGCTAGTACTAACAATAATGCAATAAGAGGTACAAAACGATAATGTTTTAAATTGCTCATGGTTCAGTTGATTTATGTTGATAGTTATCCTGGTTAATTGCCGGTAAACCTCCCGATGTTTATTTTAATAAAAAAATATTCACCCGTAATTTGTCTATCAGACTCCTAAATATTCAGGGAAAAAATATGTGAGTATTATGAATAATATTCATCAAAAAAAGGCCTTGTTAAAGGAGATAAGCCGTACTTTTACAGTACGATTTCTTTTTAGCACATCCGTTTATTAAATGATATTATGGACGATTTTTTAGCTGCCCGCCTTCAGATGGCTTTTTCCTTAGGGTTTCATATTGTTTTTGCCTGTATTGGTATGGTGATGCCCTTTTTTATGACTGTAGCCCATTTTTATTGGCTTAGAACAAAAAAGGTAGTTTACAGGGATGTTACCAAGGCTTGGAGTAAGGGAGTGGCTATATTTTTCGCCACGGGGGCAGTGTCTGGTACGGTATTGTCTTTTGAACTCGGCTTGCTTTGGCCCAAATTTATGGAGCACGCTGGACCGATATTTGGAATGCCGTTTTCTTTGGAGGGAACGGCATTTTTTATTGAAGCGATAGCCCTTGGATTTTATCTATATGGCTGGAATAGGATCAATCCATGGTTTCACTGGGCAACAGGAGTGGTAGTTGGTGTTAGCGGATTAGTATCAGGGATTCTGGTTGTTGCTGCAAATGCATGGATGAACAGTCCTGCCGGGTTTGATCATATTAATGGACAATATTTAAATATAGACCCTATAAAAGCAATGTTTAATGAGGCTTGGTTTTCTCAATCTTTACACATGTGTGTGGCGGCATTTGTTTCAACAGGTTTTGCTGTTGCAGGCATTCATGCATTAATGATCCTTAAAGGGAGAAATGTACGGTTTCATAGTAAAGCTTTTACAATTGCAGCGGTATTTGCTACCGTAGCGGCCTGTTTACAACCTATAAGTGGCGATGTTTCGGCAAAAGATGTAGCAAAGCGACAACCTGAAAAGCTGGCGGCTATGGAAGCTCATTTTCATACAGAAAGATTTGCACCACTCATCATTGGAGGAATTCCAGATACTGCGAATAAGAAGGTGGATTACGCGATTAAAATTCCCGGTTTGCTTAGTTTTATGGCAACAGGTGATTTTAATGGTGAAGTTAAGGGGCTTGATCGTGTTCCTCAAGCTGACCAGCCACCTGTAGCAGTTACTCACTACGCTTTCCAAATCATGGTGGGCTTGGGTATGGCCATGGTGCTGATTGCTATTTTATATTTCATCGCTTTATGGAAGAAAAAAGAATGGCTTCGCAGTCGCTGGCTGTTAAAATTATTTGTTATTGCAACGCCTTTAGGTTTTATTGCTCTCGAAGCTGGTTGGACGGTTACAGAAGTAGGCAGACAGCCCTGGATTATTCGTGGGGTAATGCGTACTGCTGAGGCTGTAACACCTATGCCCGGTATAGCTTATTCCTTTTACTTATTTACGGGAGTGTACATCTCTTTATCAGTTATCGTAAGTTTATTGTTATTCAGGCAGATCAGTATGGTCGACAAGTTATATGATTCCACAAACCAATCAAAAGATCAGCAGTTATGATATATGTAGTTATTGTTTTCCTTTGGACTTCCATTTTGTTGTATATCCTGCTAGGAGGAGCTGATTTTGGCGCCGGTATTATCGAATTGATGACCTCTAAAACCAATAAGTCAAAAACCCGTAAAACGATGTATAAGGCCATTGGCCCTATTTGGGAAGCCAATCACATGTGGTTAATTATTGCGATTGTGATCTTATTTGTAGGATTCCCTAAAATATACACTACGATCTCCGTTTACCTGCATATCCCATTGGTATGTATGTTGCTTGGGATTATCGCAAGGGGCACCGCCTTTGTCTTCAGAAATTATGATGCTGTGAAAGACGGTATGCAAAAATTGTATACGCCAATTTTTGTGTATTCGAGTTTAATTACCCCATTTTTTCTAGGGATTATTGCAGCCAGTTCTGTTTCCGGACAAATTGATCCTATGGCAAATGATTTTATATCCGCTTATATATTTAGCTGGTTAAACTGGTTTTCTGTGGCGGTTGGGATTTTTACAGTGAGTATATGTGGTTTCCTCGCTACTATTTTTATCATCGGGCAAACCGATAATGATGGCGACAGACAACATTTTGTTGGAAAAGCGAAGCGGGCAATCTTTATTGTTATGTTTTGTGGAGCGCTGGTTTTTGTTGCAGCCTATGTAGAGCATATTCCGCTAACCACGTGGATTTTTGGAGATACCCCCGGGTTAATTGCCATTATTGCTGCGAGTATTTCTTTAATTATTATGTTTTACGCACTAAACAGGAATAAACCAATCCTGCTAAGGTTGCTTGCAGGTTTTCAGGTCGCTATGATTTTGTTTGCTGCCACTTATACACATTTCCCGGATATTGTATTGCTTAAAAATGGTGAGAACCTTTCATTGCTTATTCACCAGGGTCAGGCAAAAACAATAGCCACATTGGGGTATGCGTTGCTTATTGGTAGTATATTTATTTTACCTGCATTGGTTTATTTAATTTATATTTTTCAGAAACCCAAAGAAGTTATAGCTGATCATTAGTAAAAAGAAATAATCCTAAAGTTTTGATACTTGTGTAACAAATTACGATAAGAATTTCTAATAAAGTGGGTTTTGTGTTTAATTCGGGGACTTTTATATATTGATGAATTAATTATTCAATTAATATGTAATGGAGCATTAAACCTAAACCATTTTATAAAGTCTTAACCCTAATATCGTAATTAATATAACACCAAATATGAAAACAGGATTTATTAAAATAGGATTTTGTACGGCTTTGTTTGCTAGCCTTGGCAGTATTGCTCAGGCTCAAAAAGTAAATAACTTGCAGGAGGTTAGTATATTCGCTCCTCATGCCATCAAAATTGATGGAAAGAATTTTGAGTGGAAAGACAGCGACTTTTCAGTAAATAAGCGAACCAGTCTATCTTATATTATTAGTAATGATGATAAAAATCTTTATCTGGTTATTAAATCTACTGATATCGCAAACAATTCTAAAATACTTGCGGGAGGTATTACTTTCTCAGTAAACCCAGATGGTAAAAAGAAAGAAAAGGAAAGTATAACATTGACCTATCCACTTCCTGCCAGCTTTGGCAGACCGGGTGGCGGTGGACCGGGTGGTAGCAGACGTGCAATGGGAATGACGATGGCTATGGGCAGTGGTCCACAGAACGCAAAACAAAGGGATTCTTTTATGGTTGCCAGGCAGAAAACGCAATTGGCAGCTGCTAAGGAGATTAAAATTCATGGATTTAAAAACACAACAGACACATTAATCTCTATTTATAATGAGTATGGTATTAAAGCATTTGCCAATATAGATAAGGATAATGTTTATTTCTATGAAGTAGGAATTCCATTAGAAGCTTTAGGTATTTCAGTAACAGAACCAAAAGAATTTGCTTATAACATTAAGTTGAATGGCTTACAGTTACCAAATTTTGGCGGCGGTGGTGGCGGTGGCGGTAACTTTGGTGGCGGCGGCGGCGGTCGTGGCCCTGGTGGCGGCGGCGGCGGTCATTTTAGCATGGGCGGCGGTGGTGTGGACTTTCAGGCTATGATGAGCCCGACCGATTTTTGGGGAAAGTACACGCTTGCAAAGAAATAAAAAATTTAATACTGTAAAGAAACACACAAATAAACCCCAACCATACAAACACACAAATGAACTATTTTAATTGGGTCACGGCTAAGGATCATTATGTCCTTTTTAAGTCGAAATACCTACAGCATTTTAAAAAACTAGCAGTCATTTTATTAATGATGTTTAGCTTTACAGAGGTATTTTCCCAGCAGCCAGCAAAAAGGGAAACACCTCCTCCATTACCTACGAGACAAATTAGCGGTATTGTAAAAGACAGTACAGATTTGGGCGTAATAGGCGCAACAGTTAGTTTAACTTCTGATAAGGATACCTTAAAAACTTCAACCAATAGTGATGGTGTTTTTGTTTTTAAAGATGTGAAATCTGCAACTTATACGCTTGTAATACAAAGTATAGGGTATGAAAAATCCCCTGTTATGCGTTTTAAACAAAACGACATGATTCCAAGGATTGTAATGGATCCTATTTTACTTAAAGAGCAAAAAAACACTTTAAACGAAGTTGTTATTAATGGTACACCTTCTATAACCTATAAAACGGATACTGTAGAGTATAAAGCAAGCGACTATGTGGTAAGGAAGAATGCTACGGTAGACGAGTTGTTGAAGAAGATGGAAGGCATGGAGGTCGGTAACGATGGAAGTTTAGTCCATCAGGGAGAGACTGTTACTAAGGCCAAACTGAATGGTAAGGAATACCTTGGAGGAGACATCGCAAATGCAATTAAAAACCTTCCCGCAGAGATCGTTGATAAAATTCAGATTGTGGATGATTATGGTGATCAGGCAGCTCGTACAGGAGTTAAAGACGGTGATCCACAGAAGATATTGAACATTACAACCAGAACGGATAAGTCTGTTGGTAATATGTTGAATATGAGTGCTGCAGGAGGTAGCAATGAGCGGAAGGAAGCTGGAATGTTTGCTACACGGATTAATGGAAATCAACAGATGGGGATAAATGGTAATTATAAGGATGCCATCAATCTCAATGCCCTTAGTGGTTCTAATAAGAGCACAGATACCAGATTCAGTTTGCGTGATAAAATCGGGAAAAAGATAGATTTTAATTTGAATTATCAATTCACGGATTCAAGAGGAGACAATACAAATAAGACTGAATCTTTAAGTATTTTAGCTGACGGAAAATTGCATTCTAACAGTACGAGCACTGGCTTGCAAAAAGCAGATAATCATGATTTTAAATTTGAATTTGAAGTAAATCTGGATTCGGCCAATTACCTTAAAGTTATCCCAACTTTCAAGTATGCTTCTACTAATAACAATAATACTTCCAATGTAAGTCAAAGAGGTACTGCTGTTGAAATGGGGCTGGATCGGGATAGTTACACAAAAAATTTAAATTCAAGAACAGCTCCTGAATTTGGAGTCTCTGCTTTTTATCAACATATATTTAAAAAATATAGAAGAAATTTTTCGACACAGATAGACCTGAATAAAAATAATCAGGATAACGAACAGGAAAGATATAACTTCACAACTTATTATCTGAGAGATTCTATTACGCAGGATGTAAATAGGAAAGATTCGATAATTAATCAGATCATTGCACGTAAAAACTTACGTGATAATTATCGCGGAAGTATGACTTATGTGGAGCCGCTCGGTACCAATACTCAATTTGAGGTAAATGCCCAGGTGAATTATAATGGATATGACAATACTGCTACTACAAGAAATATTTTAAAGGATGGCTTTTCTAATATCAT
This sequence comes from Candidatus Pedobacter colombiensis, assembly GCA_029202485.1. NCBI lineage: Bacteria > Pseudomonadati > Bacteroidota > Sphingobacteriia > Sphingobacteriales > Sphingobacteriaceae > Pedobacter > Candidatus Pedobacter colombiensis. The sequence goes on from CP119313.1 coordinate 1,305,071, forward strand.
AGATTCATTGAGTAATATTTATAATTATTCCTTCACACAGGGCCGGATTGCATTGAATTTTAGATATGGGATGGATAATAACTCCAAAGTTCGTTTTTCTGTTGGTTTAACAGGTGTGCCGGCTTTACTAAGTGGGACTAAAATAAGTCTGGGGACTACAACAAGGCGCAGTAGCTTTAACCTCATCCCTATCGCTAGATTTGAATATCGCTGGAGTAGACAACAAAGGGTATCTATGAACTATTCAGGAAATGCGGTCGAACCAACTTTTGATCAGATACAACCAGTAAGGGACGTTACGAATCCAAATAATCCAGTTGTAGGTAATCCTAATCTGCTTGCTACGTTTGTGCATACTTTAAGAGGGGAGTACAATAATTATATTGCCAACTCGAAGCTTAACTTTTCGTTAAATGCAAATGGTTCTTATACAGAAAATGCGGTAATCCAAAATGTGGAAACTGTTTTTAATCATGATCCGAACCTCCCTGGTAGTAAAATTAATGAAACACACTTTGTAAATGTTAGTGGAGTATATAGGCTGACTAGTAATTATAACATCAGTAAGCAGCTTAACAACAGGAAATATAATTTGCAGCTTAATGGAACAGCAAGCTATAGCCATAACCTGAGTATGAGGGATGGTATCTTGAATACCACTGATATCACTAGTCTGGATCAGCGTTTTGGTCCAAAAATCAATCCTACGGAATGGTTTGAGATCAATGCGAATATTGGATATAAAATTGACAAATCTAATTCAACACTTCATAATATTAATAATAAGGTCAACACGCTTTCTCTCAATTTAGATGGTAGGGTTTATTTATGGGATGTATGGATGATCGCTTACAACGGTAGTAAGCAGTTTATTGATGGGGTAGTTGGAAATACAAATACCAGCCCATTAGTGATAAACGCAAGTTTAGAGCGTCAGCTGTTTAATCGCAGAGGTCAGATTACGTTCCAGGCATTTGACGTTTTAAACCAGAATAATTATCTGAGATCATCGCAACCAAATGATGGTGGTTATGTAAATACATTCGTAAATCCTACGAGTAGATATTTTATGCTAAAACTGAGTATGAGACTGCAAAAATGGTCTGGCGCACAAGGACGTGGCGGCAGAGGAATTATGCGTAGGGGAGACGGAAGTTTCATGTAAGGTATACTAAGCGATATATTCGATTTTTTAGAGACTGTGTGAAAGTGCACAGTCTCTTTTTTTTATATCTATTCTTTTGTCCGGAGAGAAAAATTTAAGATATGCTGATGAATTAAAAATAATTATTTAACATTGAGGGACATTTTTAAGCCCCTAAAGGGAGCAGTCAGAATTAGATGGGGAAACTAACACAATGACACCAGTAAGTAGCAGGGATGAGCGGTTGCTGTTAAAGCAAATTGCTGAAGGTGATGAAGACGCATTTGCTGTACTTTTTTATCGTTATCTACCCATTTTACAACCATTTGCTATAAAATTCACTAAATCGGCTGCTGCCGCTGAAGAGATTATTCAGGATACTTTTTTAAGGGTATGGCTCAACCGGGAGAAATTGGAGAGCATTGAAAATGTAAAGGCGTGGTTATACAAATATGCTTCTAATGAATGCTTAAACTATCTTCGTAAAGAACTGAAGCAGGCAAAAGCAATTGATAGCCTTGGTATAGACCATCCAGTAGTGAGTAATGACACAGTTGATAAGATCAATTTAAATGACATCAATTGCCTCGTTGCTGAGGCGGTAGAGAAATTGCCCGGTCAGCGTAAAAAGATTTATCAAATGAGTCGGGCTGAGGGAATGAATATTCCCGAAATTGCAGAAGCGTTGAATCTTTCTCCAAATACGATTAAAAATGCTTTGGTTATCTCACTCAAAACGATCCGCGAACATTTAAATAAAAATGGAGTAGCGCTTTCTGTACTGGCTTACATTGCTTTATTAAAATAATTTAAAAAAGTTTTAATATCGATAGTCCTAATTGGTCTTTCGTGTTTCTTAGTATCAGAATCATATGAACAAAAGAATAAACTATTTGCTGCAAAAGTTTGAGGAGGGAAAGCTCAGCAAGGAGGAAACGGACGAATTATTGGAACTAACGGATAGGAACAAGTCCGATGTAGCCAATGCTATTGAAGAAAAGATAGCAACACAGGTTCCTGCTGCAGTTATAGAAGGAAATGACTGGAGTACTGTACTTGAAAACATTGTATCTGTTGATAAACCCCGTCTAAAAAAGGCAAAGTTGTATCCTTTATTCAGATGGGTTGCCGCAGCAGTAATCCTGATCACATTAGGCATTGGTTCCAGGCTTTATTTTGAATCGAGCTTCCATCATACAACAAATAATCCCAGATATGCAAATGATGTGCCTCCAGGAGGTAATGATGCCGTTTTAACTTTAGCTGATGGCAGGAAGATTTCACTTACCGATGCAGCTCAGGGAGAGTTAATAAATATGACCGGCGTACACATCATTAAAACTGCCGATGGGCAGTTGGTTTATACTGCGGATGCATCCGCAGCAGGAAAAGAGAATCGAATTACTTTTAATACCATAACTACGCCTCGCGGAGGTCAGTATCAGGTGAATTTGCCGGATGGCACCAAAGTATGGCTTAACGCCGCATCTTCCCTAAAGTTTCCCACAACTTTTACAGACTTAAAAGAACGTAAAGTTGAACTTAGCGGCGAAGCTTACTTTGAAGTGGCTAAGAATAAAAAGCAACCATTTAAGGTGATCAGTTCCGGTGCTGATTATGGAAGAGCACAGGAAACAGAGGTACTGGGAACTCATTTTAACATCAATGCTTATGATGATGAAGCTGAAACAAAAACCACTTTATTGGAAGGCTCGATAAGGGTATCCGCTCGTGAAAATGTCAATAAAAAATATGATGTTATACTCTCTCCAGGGCAACAAGCTGTGTTGAATGAGGGGAAACTTAAAACTATTAATGTAGATACTGAAGAGGCCATTGCCTGGAAAAATGGAAACTTCATATTCGCCTATGAAGGTATAGAAAGCATCATGCGTAAAATTGCCAGATGGTATAATGTAGATATCGTATATCAGGGTAAAATCACTGATAATAATTTTGTAGGTATGGTTCCTCGCTTCAAAAATGTTTCTGAGGCATTAACAATACTTGAATTAACAAATACGGTACACTTTAAAATCGAAGGAAGGAGGATTACAGTTATGCCATAAAGCTACTTACTCATCTGTAATCCAAAAAAGCCAGACCCGACTGCCATCGGGATCTGACGAAGGTTTGGGTTACATAATAATTTGCAGAAAACAGTCTATCAACAAACCAAACCAAAACAAATGTAATGAATTTTTACTATGTCTTTAGGCGTAAGCAGTCCGCTTATGCGCCTAGTCAAATACTGCGGATAATGAAGTTAACCACCATTATTATTACTGCCTTCTTATTTCAGGTAAGTGCTAATACGCTAGCTCAAAAAATCACGCTCTCTCAAAGCAATGTTGCCTTAAATCATGTTTTTAAAGAGCTGCAAGGTCAATGTGGCTATAACTTTGTTTATACTTCTCAAATGCTTGAGGGGATTAAACCTGTAAATATTAAGCTTAAAAATGCGACCCTGCAGCAAGCACTTGATGCTTTGTTTGAAAATCAACCTGTGACCTATGTCATTAAAGAGAACACCGTTGTTGTTCAGAGAAGAAATAATCCGGATCAACCTCAGCTCACTATTGAAATAAAAGGAAAAGTAGTAGATGAGCGTGGACAGGAATTTCCCGGCGTAAGTGTAAAACTCAAAGGAACACGGGTAACGGTAGCAACAGATAATTCGGGACAGTTTAAAATTACTGTGCCAGATAACAATGCTGTCCTTGTTTTCTCTTATGTAGGTTATAATCCAATCGAAGAAACTGTAAAGCAACGTACCACAATCAATGTAAAAATGGTGCCGGCTGAAAGTGCATTGAATGATGTCGTAATCACTGGTTATCAATCATTAAATAAAAAGACGTTAACGGCTTCAATTACTACCATTCAATTAAAAGACCTGGAAACTGTTTACCAGCCAAACATTGATAAATTGTTACAAGGCCAGGTACCGGGACTAACTGTAATGAGTACTTCAGGTGCTCCGGGAGCTGTTCCGCAAATCCGTATTCGTGGTACGTCTACCATTTCCGGTAACGTGCAGCCATTGTGGGTAGTGGATGGAATTATCCTTGATGATGCTGTAAATGCTTCTGTAGACGATATTTTAACCAATCGTAACCTGATTGCTTCCGGTATTGGCGGTATTAACGTAGATGACATTGAATCAATTAGTGTATTGAAGGATGCTGCTGCAACTGCCATTTATGGTACAAAAGCTGCAAATGGTGTAATCGTAATTACCTCTAAAAAGGGGGTGTCTGGAAAAACCAGAATCAATTATAACAGCGGTTTTTCTCTTGCTGAACGCCCCAGAATTGAAGATGCTTATATGATGAATTCTAAGGAACGTATTGACGTGAATATAGAAATGATCAGTAAAGGCATTTTGAATGCATCATCGCCTAAAGCTGGTGATTATGGTACGGTCTCGGATTTTGAACGCTATTTTATAGATGTAAACGATAGAAAAATCAGCTGGAGCGATTTCCAGAGTAAAGTAAACGGATTGGAAGAGGTAAATACCGATTGGTTTAAATATCTTTTCAGAAATGCCTTTACACAAAGACATAGCTTAAATATCTCAGGAGGTAATGAAAGGACTACTTTTTATGCTTCAGGTAGTTATCTCAATGATCAAGCTACAGCAAAAGGGGTCGGACAAAAAACTTATACCGGATCATTAAAAGTAAATACACGTTTTGGAAATAACATTCGCTTAGGTTTATCATTGGATGTAAATGCACGCGACAACACAAGCTTTTTTGCTACAGATTCAAGAGAGAACCCCTATGAATGGGCAATTTATACCACCAGGGCACAACATGCCTTTGATGAAAACGGTGATTACAGTCACCTTTATTACAATAGTTTGAAATATAATTTTCTGGAAAACCGAGAGCAAAGCTGGCGTAATTCCAGAAACTTCGGTATGCGTGGTAATGTTGATTTTGAATGGAAGTTGTTAAAAGACTTAACCTATTCCAGTTTGTTCTCTTATACAAAACAAAATACAACGGATATTGACATTGCAACAGAGGATAGTTATTTTGTTAGAGCTAGAAAAAAGGATGTGTACCAGATTGTAAATTCCGTAGGAATTCCACTTTGGCTAGACGGTGGTTATCGCCAGGATAAAAATAGTTACAATGGAAGTATTACTTTCCGAAATCAATTGACTTATAATCCTGTATTTAACCATGTACATTACCTGAATGTGATGGCTGGTCAGGAGATTCGCACATCTAAATTCGAAGATCAGATTACTAAAGTCTACGGATATGCGCATGATAGAGGACATCAGCAAGTTCCACAATTTGACCTGATGAGATCCCTTGGGCTGCCTTATTGGACTGAAAATCTGAATGAAACTGCAGCAGTCTCTTATTTTGGGGTAGCCAGCTATACTTATGACAATAGGTACTCTATCAGTTTAAATGCACGTACAGATGGTTCAAATCGTTTTGGTTTAAAAACCAATCAATTGTTCCAGCCATTATGGGCAGTAGGTTTAAATTATCAACTTAAAGAGGAGTCTTTTTTGAGAGATAAAGATTGGTTGAGTTATTTAACTCTTAGAGGATCTTATGGTAGTCAGGGGAATGTGGCCTCTCAGGCTTATTCTGATTTAGTGGCAAATATAGGTAAGCTGGATTTAATTAATAAAGAGGGTTATTTGGTTATCACGGCACCTAAAAATCCAACCTTAAAATGGGAAATGAACTATACCACCAATGCCGCACTTGAATTTGGTTTCTGGAAACGTAGGCTAACCGGTAGTCTTGAATATTACAATAAGAAGGCGGTTGACTTGTTGGGTAGTAAAGAAGTTTCACAAGTTACTGGATTTAATACAGTGCAGGTAAATTGGGCGTCTATGCGGAATAGTGGGGTTGAGTTCTCTCTTAGCTCTATCAACGTTGATTCAAAATCTTTCCGCTGGTCAACCAACATTAATTTTGGTTACAATAAGAACGAGGTTCTTGAAGTATATTCAGTTCCAGGGGTAGCTGATTTGACCAATGCGCAACGTTCAAATTATTCTGCGGCGGCGGTAGTAGGTAAACCTATCAATGGTTTATGGTCTTACCGTTACGCTGGTCTTAACAAAGATGGAAGAGCAGCATTTTATACACAAAAAGATGGGCAGAAGGTATTGTATGGAATGAAAAGCGTAGATGGACTTACTTATTCAGGCACTACCATGCCTATTGCTCAAGGTGGTTTTACCAATACATTTACTTATAAGAAGTTTACTTTATCAGGTTTGTTTATCGGAAGTTTTGGCAATGTGATCCGTTTACGTAACATATCGTTAGGCAATGTAGGTTATCCTGAAGCTACTCAAAATATGTCTAAAGAGTGGGTGGACAGATGGAGACAACCTGGAGACGAGTTGAAAACCGATATCCCAACATTGGAAAAAGATCCTTTTGATTTAGCGATAAGTGGAGCTACTCCTTATAATGGAACGATGTACGATAATAGTGATTTGCGGACAGTAAAGGGTGATTTTGTGCGTTTGCAAAACCTTTCATTAAGCTATGACCTGTTTAGCCCTAAGCTTAGAGCAAATGGTATCCAGAACATTCGTTTCATGTTGCAGGGTAATAATCTGTATACCTGGAAAAATAGCAGGTTAAAGGGACAGGATCCTGAATCTACAGGTTCGCTAATGAAATATGACAGAACCAATAATGCTAATGTATCTTTTGGTAATACCTATTTACCTGTACCGCGTGCCTATTCATTAACCTTGTCTGTTCAGTTTTAATCCATTACAGCTATGAAAAAATTATTATACATCAATATATTGGCAGTATTGCTAATCACCTTTAGTAGTTGTAAAAAACTGCTTGATATTAAACCGGTAAATAGTATGAAGCCGGTAAGTGTTAAAGACTATGAGTCTCTCTTGATTGGTGGATATCCGAGAAATGACTATTTCTTTAAAACAGAACTCATGACAGATAATGTCTATGTCAATTTGAATTCTGGTTACCAGCCGGAGAAGGCCAATGAGCCTTGGTTTATTTGGGCATCAAGTATGCAGATTGATGGAGTTAAGACAGATCCTTATTGGGGAGAATTGTACAAATCTGTATTCTATGCCAATACCATTCTTGATAATTTTTCAATGCGTACTCCCTTACCAGAAGAAAAGGAATTGTACGAAAAAGTAAAAGGAGAGGCTTATGCATTAAGAGCTTATAGCTATTTTTATCTGGTAAACTGGTATGCTGATACCTATGCACCGGAAAATTTGCAGGCACTGGGGGTACCCATGCCATTAACTGCAGTTGATGTAAATGTAAATACAACCAATAATGTACGCCAACCGTTAAGTGTAGTTTGGAAGCAAATTGTAAGCGATCTTGAGGAAGCCTCAAAACTACTTGCAGGTAAACCTGCCACAACTCGCTTCAGATTCAATTCCAATACCCTTGATTTGTTTAAAGCAAGAGTTGCGCTCTTTATGGGAGATTATCAAACGGCTATTGCATCGGCAACTTCGGTGATGGACGCCAGTCCACTTACGGATTTGAATGGAATACAAGATTATATTGATTCTGAGGGTAATCAATATGCATTTACGTATGATTTTGGATTTATAGACACTGATTATAACAAAGAAATTTTGTTTTTTACAGGTGGTAAGGCTAATAACAACATTTTTTATTATTCCGCCTATCCATTTAAGCCTTCTGAAGAGTTATTAACCTTAACAAAACGTTATGGCTATTTAACAGATTACAGACAGTATATATTTGAATCATGGGGTGTTCCGAATACAACTGATGGGATAACCAAAGGACCCACCATGTATTGTATGTATGCAACTCAACAGAGAGATTCTTATTATATTGGTATGAAAGCTAGTGAAGCTTATGTAACTCGTGCCGAAGCTTATGCCCGTACCAATCAGGGCAAATTAGCAATTGCAGACTTAAATCTGGTTTTGCAAAAACGCATTAAAAAAGCAAACTATGTGCCTTTAAAAATGGCCGATTTTGCAGATAACAATGCCATTTTGAAAAGAGTTTTAGAAGAACGTCGAGTAGAAACAGCCTTTGATGCCGGCTTACGCTGGTTGGATTTGCGCCGTTTGGGCAAACCGGAAATCCAGCATGCCTATAAAAATGGAGTGATTTATACTTTGAAAAAGAATGACCCAAGGTACTTATTACAGATTCCTCCTTCTGAAATTAACAACAGTCCGGAAATGCCACTTAATCCTAGATAATAGTTTATTTAAATATAAAGATTATGAAATTTAGAAATATATGCATTCTTGCATTGGGCTTAAGCAGCACCTTTGTAGCTTGTAAAAAAGAAGAAAGTCCTGTTGCTTCTGATGATTTGAAAATACCGCAGATGTTTGGGCCTGCAGCAGATGCAGATCCGAAAGTTAAATCCATATATAATGATTATGGTTTATGGATCCGGATGGATTTCAAAGACTCAAAAGAAGTTTCCAATGGTATCCTATTCAATGATGTAAACAATCGTTTTGGGGCTACAAAAATAGATGATAGCAGGCGTCAGGAAGCTATCACCTATACCGAATCATTATTGTCGAATGTGCCGGTAAAATATACGAAAGCGCTTTTTCCTTTAGAGTTTTTCTATGTGAAAACTTATAATGGTTCCTGGTGGGCTTCGGATATGGAAGTAATTGGTCGTAGTAGATTGGTAATTACCTGGCCTAACCATATGCCTAATACGCTTCCGGTAACGGATCCGGCTACTCATTACTACAGAGATTCTGTGTTGACGAGAGCTGTTTGGTCTAGCCTTGGTACGATGATGACACCAAGAATGGAAAAACCAATTGAAGGATTTGAATTGGCGGGTAAAGCTTACGATGGGGGGCTGGTGTTTGACAGGATTTATGACGAATATCGTAGGGATTATGATGTAGATAAAAGAGATGCAGCTTTAGATGAGCTGGCTATTACAGGAGGGTTTATTGCCGGATCTGGTTCACGTTCATTTGAAGCTGATTTCCCGCAATGGATTACTTTAATTGCTACAGAATCTTTTGCTAACATCAAACAGCAATATCTTGACAACAGTCCGAGAAGAGCCAAAAAATATGAAGTCCTGATCAAGTTCTTCAACAGCTATGGCTGGGACATTCAGGCTACAGGTAATAAATATAGGCAAAAACTGGATTTATATAAATAATGCGCTCCTTGAGGTTGTCCGAAAAAGTACTTTTCGGGCAGCCCTTTTATCTTTAAAACAATAAAACACATGAATAAATTATTATTGACCCTACTTTGCGCGGTTCCGGCTCTGGCCAATGCACAAAGCGAACCATTTAAAGTAACAGGCAAAATTGCCAAAGCAGGCCCAAAGGCTAAAGTTTATTTAACCTATCGTGCTGACGGATCATCAGTTAAAGATTCAGCATTGGTGAAAAATGGAACTTTCTCTTTCCAGGGAACAGTCGCCGGACCATTAGCTGCAAAATTAAGTCTAGATCATACCGGTGCCGGTATTAGCCAGACTACTAAAAATCCTGATGTCCTTTCTATTTATCTGGATAAAGGAAATGTAAATGTTGCGGCGAAAGACTCTGTTAAAAATGCATTGGTATCTGGCTCAGCAATTAACGCTGAATATCAGAAATACCAAAAGGCTATTGCAGCACCAGAAAAGATCATTACCGATTTAAATACTGCATGGGCAGCAGCGAGCATGGATCAGAAGCAAAATGAAGATTTTGTAAAAGGTTTCCGTGATAGACACAAGCCGGCAGCAGCAGAAAAAGCAAGATTGCAACAGCTATTCATTGCCGCAAATCCTGATTCGTATTTTAGCTTAATGTCATTAAAAGATATGTCAGAATACGATATGGACATCGCTAAAGTTGAGCCGGCTTTCAACAAACTGTCGGATAGACTTAAAAAAAGTAAAGCAGGTGTGGAGTTTGTAAAATTGATGAATATCGCAAAATCGACTTCAATCGGTGCCATCGCTCCGGATTTTACTCAAAATGATGTGAATGATAAACCGGTTAAGCTCTCTGATTTCCGTGGAAAATATGTATTGATTGATTTTTGGGCTTCATGGTGTGGCCCTTGTCGAGGAGAAAACCCAAATGTAGTAGCTGCATATAACAAGTTTAAAGATAAAAACTTTACGGTATTAGGTGTGTCATTGGATATGCCAGGTAAAAAAGACAACTGGTTAAATGCAATTAAAACAGATGGTTTAACCTGGACACAGGTAAGCGATTTAAAAGGATGAGCTAATGCTGCATCTCAAATGTATGGTGTGAAAGGCATTCCTCAGAACTATTTGATCGGTCCTGATGGAAAAATTGTAGCCTCAAACTTAAGGGGAGAAGCGCTACATAAAAAATTAGAAGAATTATTGTAGCATAAATTCCTCTCAAGAATGAAAGAGCACTGCCGAAAGGTGGTGCTTTTTCATTCTTGAGAGGAATTCTTCCATATTTGTTACCTTTGTAAGGGAATTACAGTATGGAGACCAATTATGAATCTACGTCTGACACAGAATTAGTCTGTTTATTAAAGTCTGGGAATAGGTCGGCATATACCGAAATATATAACAGATATAAGTTTATTCTCCATACCCATGCCTATAAATGGATGCGGGATAGGGAAGAAGCGATGGACATTATCCATGAACTCTTCACTTTCTTATGGGATAAGCGAGAAAGCATTCAATTTAGCACCAGTCTCTCCGGTTATCTTTATGTTTCCTTAAGGAATAAAATTTTCAATAAACTATCGCGTAAAAAGATAGAATCGCAATATATTACCTCTCTTCAAAGTTTTATTGATAAAGGTTATTGTATCACGGATCACTTGGTTCGGGAAAAAGAGCTTACCAATCTTATTGAAAAGGAAATCGCCACACTGCCTCACAAAATGCGTGAAGTTTTCGAACTTAGCCGTAAATCGAATCTAAGTCACAAAGAAATTGCTGAACAATTGGGACTTTCCGATCAAACTGTAAGGAAACACATTCAACATGCCCTTAAAATTTTAAGGACAAAACTAGGTTTAAACCTGTTCCTGTTTACACTGTAGATGAAGTTATATCCTTTTAAAATTATTTTTATTTTTATTTACCCCATAGGGCAAAGCTATTTGTCTTCCATCATATAAGCACGATAGGGTGCTTTAGACTATGAAGAAAATAGAGGCGAAAGAGCTATTGGCAAAATATGAGGCGGGTAAGTGTAATGAGCAAGAGCAGGCTTTATTGGAAAGTTGGCATTTAAGTTATGCACTTGATGCGGTAGAAAATATAGGTTTTGATGAACAGTCGAAAGATCTGGATCAGGTATGGAATAAATTGCAAAAGCAAACTAAGCCGGTAACTATAAAGGTGGCATTGTGGCCTAAAATGGTGGCTGCAGCAGCGATATTTCTTATACTTGGTATCGCCGTTTTTTTTTACCTCCAACAAATAAATCCATTTCAACAAACAACTAAGTTGGCTTCCGATTTACCTCCAGGAAAAAACAATGCAGTGTTGACCCTATCTAATGGACAAAAAATAATACTCAATGAAACTGCCAAAGGAGAGATTGCAAAGCAGGGGGGGGTATCAATTACAAAATCTCAAGACGGAACGATTATTTACAATATTGATCAGTCTGCTACAGACATAAAAGCACAGGCAGGAGAATTATCCTACAATACCATAACTACGCCTCGTGGAGGTCAGTATCAGGTGAATTTGCCGGATGGCACCAAAGTATGGCTTAACGCCGCATCTTCCCTAAAGTTTCCCACAACTTTTACAGACTTAAAAGAACGTAAAGTTGAACTTAGCGGCGAAGCTTACTTTGAAGTAGCTAAGAATAAACGCCAACCATTTCATGTTAAAACAGTGCAACAAGATTTAGAAGTTTTAGGAACTCACTTCAATGTGAATGCTTATAGTGATGAAAAGGAGATAAAAACGACTCTGTTAGAAGGCTCGGTTAAAATTGTTCCCCTGAGTCAATCCAAGGCAAAAATGCCATTGGATGTGGTATTGAAACCTGGGCAGCAGGCTACATTGATGGAAAGCAGGCTTAACATTGGTAACGCTGATATTGGAGAGGTGATGAGCTGGAAGAATGGGATGTTTGAGTTTAATAATAGCGACTTAACCAGTATCATGCGTCAGGCCTCAAGATGGTATGATGTAGATGTGGTTTATGAAAGTGGAATTCCTAATGTAAAGTTTAGTGGAGAAGTGTCAAGAAATGTAAATGCATCAGCTTTTTTAGGTATGCTAAAATATCTTGATGTAAAATTCAACATAGAAAAAACTGGAAATAACAGAAGTAGAATTGTTGTTTCTAAATAAGTGTAAATATTAATCAACTATAACCTTAAACCAAAACAAATGAAAAGACATTTACATCCAAAGTAGAGCATCAAGAGGTTACTGAATAAAGAAACCGGGAAAAGTGTTGACGCACCTTACCCGGTATAGACTCGGATTGCAGTCCTTGTCATCGTTCGGTTAATTATTCTTCAATTTTATCCCGGTCAAAATCCGGATGAAAACATGTAGCAACAACTATTACTATTATCAACCAAACCTTACAAATGTATGTATTTTATTAATACTTCAAACGGTATGGACAGGCCTTGCTTTGTGCCATATTTTAAAGTTTTAAAAGGTGTATTTCAGCGTGTTTCGCTGATGAATACCTTAACCATGAAACAGATTATTATGCGAATAAATCTCGTAGCTATTTTAATCACCTTGTCCTTAACGCAGGCTACGGCCAGCAGTTTTGGACAGTCTGTAACGCTGCATAAAAGAGGTGCAAGCCTTAATGAGGTGCTTAAAATGATTAAAAAACAAACTAATTACACTTTTCTTTACAATAGTGAATTGCTTAAGGATGCCAAAATGGTATCTGTTGATTTAGACAAGGCAACCTTGGAGGAGGCATTAAAGGCTTCTTTAGCAAACCAAAGCCTTACTTTCAAGATCATTGAGAATACAATATTGCTTAAAAAGAAGGAAGATGGGCTTTTTGATAAAGTAGCAAATTACCTGAGTGCAATAGATTTGAGCGGTAAAATATTGGATGAAGATGGAAAACCACTTCCGGGTGCGACGATTCGTGTAAAAAATACAACCAGAACTGTATTAACCAATGAGCGTGGTGAATTTGAATTGAAAGGGATAGACGATAAAGCCATATTGATCATCTCTTTTCTTGGCTATACCACAAAGGAAGTTCAGGCTAGCAAAGCAAACCCACTTATTATTAGTTTAGATGTTAATCCTGCAGAATTGGGCGAAGTTGCGGTGGTATCAACAGGTTATCAAAAAATACCTGCGGCACGTGCAGCAGGTTCTTATGTGGTGGTATCTGATAAAGCGATGGCAGGAAAACTGCAGACAAATATTGTGGAAAGGCTAGAAGGTATGGTGGCCGGATTAACTTCATTCAAAAGTGGTCTTAATACTAAACCTAATATTCAAATTAGAGGGGTCTCTTCACTTACTGCTACTTCGGCAACACCATTGTACGTAGTGGATGGAGCTCCATTTTTTGGCGATATACAGGCTCTTAATCCTTCGGATGTGGAATCGGTGACCGTATTGAAAGATGCTTCAGCAGCTTCTATCTATGGCGCGCTTTCATCAAATGGTGTGATTGTGATTACTACACGTAGTGGAAAGGCTGGGAAATTGAACATTAATTACAATGCTACGGCCAAATTTGTTGGCTTACCGGATAGGGCTTATTCGAATAAAATGAGTAGTGCTGAAATGGTCGATTTTCAAAGAGAAATGTTCAACTATCGTTCAGGTGCTTATGCTTCTATAGATCCCCGTAAAGCAATGGTAGAAACTTATCGTTTATTTTATGACGCAAGACAAGGTGTTATTACTGAAGCTGAGCTACAAAAAAAACTAGACGTACTTCGCAATAGCGACAGGTATGATCAGGTAGTTAATGAATTTTTACGTAAAACTTCACTTACACAGCAGCATAACCTTTCGTTTTCGGGTGGTAACGAATTCTATAAATACAGTCTATCTGGAAATTATTTAGGTAACGCACCTTATGAGCGTGCACAAACCAACAATAGGGTCGGTTTTAATTTAAAAAACAGCTTTAACTTTACGAAATGGGCAACGCTAAACATTGGAGTATTGGGTAGCAATACCAGAAATGATTACGATAATGGTAGCGCTACAAATAATGTTTCACCTGGTATGAGTATTTTGGACGCAGGTAAAGCCTCATTTTATATGCTTAGGAATAGCGATGGCAGCCTGGCGACAAACTGGTTGAACTCGAAATCTCAGTTTGAAATAGACCGCTTAAAATCGTTGGGACTTCAGGATGAAAATTATAATCCAATTACCGACCTCAATACAAGTCACCTCACGAATACCAGCAAGTACTTAAATCTTAATTTTTCTGCCAATTTAAAGATTATGGATGGCTTAAATTTAGATTTACTTTACCAAAATGAGAGAACTGAGCTCTACAACAAACAATACTACAATAAAGACGCTTACAAGGTAAAAACAATGATCAATGATGCGACTATAAAAGACGCAAAGCAAACCAAGATGATTCCTGTAGGTGGACAGATGAATGAGCAAAGAGGTGATATGAATACTTATACACTTAGGACACAGCTGAATTATAATAAGGAATTTAATTCTAAACATCGTGTTGACGCAATTTTTGGGGCTGAAAAAAGAAAACTTCTTGGTTCTTCAACCAATATTTATAAATATGGATACGACGATTACAGCTTAAATTATAAACCAATTGATGAGCAGGCTTTAAGTTTGAGCATCCCTAACACACAGGCTTTATTTGATCAGTTTAACTTTCCTAAGGGAGATAGCAGGGCTGAAAGGGGGTTCGTAAGTACAGATGATCGTTATGTATCTCTTTACGGAAATGGTTCATATACTTACAACAATAGAATTACACTTTCTGGTAGTATCAGAATGGATCAGGCTAATCTTTTTGGAACAGATCCTAAGTATCAATATAAACCTTTTTGGTCTACAGGTTTACTTTATGTAGTTGCAGAGAATAAAAGGAATTGGTTGGATCGTTTAGCGGTAAGAGCAACCTATGGCATTAACGGAGCTGTGCCTAAATCGGCTGGACCTTATTTGATTACTCAGTCTAGTGGAAATAATGGTCTTACCGGAGAGACACAAGATGGGGTTGTTAGCCCACCAAATAGTGGCTTAAAATGGGAGAGAACCAGAGTGACCAATTTCGGTTTGGATTTTAGTGTGCTTAGCAGACGTTTTTATGGTTCAATAGATATTTACAATAAGGCAACAAGTGACCTTTTAGGAGATTTAAAATCTGATCCAACATTGGGCTGGAATTCAATAACTGTGAATTACGGTACTATGAATAATCGTGGTATAGATCTTACTTTAAATAGCAATAATCTAAATACTACTGATTTTAACTGGATTACAACGCTGAATTTTAATTACAATAAAAATAAGCTAACCAGACTTGACTATTCTTCTAATACTGTTTTCAGCTATATCAACGGTTTCCAGAACAGACAAGGAGTGCCAATGGGCTCATTATATAGTGTAAGATATGGCGGTCTAGACAATAAGGGAGTTCCTAAAGCCCTTACTGCGGATGGAACAGAAGTTTATTCGACTGATAAATTGAGCGCAAAAGACCTTGTTTATAATGGTACAACAATTCCACCGTATTCGGCCTCCCTACAAAATACTTTGAGTTACAAGGGTTTTGATTTGTTCTTTATGTTTATCTACTATGGTGGAAACGTAATGCGTGATGTGACGGCTCCCTACTTAACCAAGCTTGCTGAGTTAAACTATACCAATAACATGGAAAGATCAGCTTTAGTTTATTGGAAAAAACCGGGTGATGAATTGATTCCGGGTATGGCCCCAGCATTTAATAGTGCTGTAGGTGGTGCGATCACCAATATATGGGAATTCAGTGACCAGAACATTCAGAAAGCAGATTATATTAAACTTAGAGATATTACACTAAGTTATAATTTTACCGGAAACTGGTTGAAGAAAAATTATATCCAAAGGATGAAGCTGAGCTTACAGGTGCAAAATGCCTGGAGATGGGCAGCTAATAAGAATAAATTGGATACAGAGGTATGGAATGGTACATCAACTACCTATAGCGCAACTATGGTACCATCAACAATATCTAACTCGACCAGAGGTCTCTTGTATCCTGCTTCTTATACTGTTGGACTTGCTGTTAACTTTTAATTGAACCTCATCATGAAGAAAATATTTTTATTATTAGTCGCCATTACAGGCATTATGACTACCGGGTGCAAAAAATTCCTGGATGTTAAACCGAAGGGCTATACCATTCCTTCAACTTTTGATGATTATCAGAGACTACTGAACAATCAATCCTTATACAGGGTTTCTTCTGCTTATCCTAATTTCCTTACAGATGACGCTCGTGCAGGTGAAAGGAGTGATCCGAACAGGGCAACTGAGTATCCCTTGCTTGCACTGTATCTTCGAAATTTGTATGAGTTTAAACCTGGTCCTATCTATGATCAGGGGGCACCTGATACCTTTTGGGAGCCAGCTTATGCACATATTTTTATCTACAATACAGTCATCAATAATATTGAAAAGGTACCAGATGGTACTGATGCGACTAGAAAACAACTGAAGGCTGAAGCACAAATAGGCCGTGCTTTTGAGTACCTGACATTGGTTAATGGTTACGCAAATCATTATAATCCTGTCACTGCAGCAACTGATCTTGGCGTACCAATTCTTTTAAGCGAGGATATCAATGCACCTTATAAAAGAAACACCGTAGCTGAAGTATATGCACAAATTCAGAAAGATCTGGATGAGGCTTTACCTAATTTAGCTGCTACAGCACCTAATAACTTTCACCCCATTAAAAGTGTAGGTTTTGCCTTTTTGAGCAAGATGTATTTGTATATGGGGAATTATGCTGAAGCTTTAAAAAATGTAAACGAAGCACTTAAATTAAACAGTGCCTTGATCGATTACAAGCTTTACACTACAAAGAATGGTACTACTTTTGGCAGGGTATGTACCAAGCTTGATCCGTTGGTGCCTTTTCCAGATGCGAATAAGAGCATCGAGAGTGTTTGGGTTCGTAATGGTGCTTCAAGTATAGGTGATTTAAATGCAGCTGTATATGCAAGTGATGATTTATTGGCTACCTATAGGGCCAATCTTCCAGTAGGAGCAACAGATCAACGGTTGGCACTCTTCTTTTGTAATGGAGTATCCAATTTTGGTTCTGCACCTGTATTTTTCCCGGGAAGGTATTTGTGGGCTCCCTATTTCCAAGCTAATTTTGGCTTTAGTACTCCCGAATTGCTCTTGATTGCAGCAGAGTGTGAGGCCAGAGTTGGATCTAAAGATAAAGCTGTGGGCTATCTGGATGTCTTGCGCAATTCGAGGATCATCAATAATATCGGATTATCAGCAGCAACAAATGATATTGCCTTAAAACTGGCGCTTGATGAACGTAGAAGAGAAATGCCTTTTTTAGGTATTACCCGTCTTACAGATTTAAAACGCTTAAATATGGATAGCCGTTTTGCAAAAACCGTAACACATGTAACTGGAACGCAAAGTTTTCAGATACCGGCTAATGATAACAGATACATTTTGCCTTTACCGCCAAAAGTACTTGAGTTTAACCCTACTATACCTCAATATCAACGTTAAGTTTTAGAACTGATCATTATGAAAAGTATATTCACCTTTCTTTTCCTGTTTGCGGCTATAAGCTTACATGCGCAGGAAGAAATCCACTTCAATAGCTCCTGGAGTGAAGCAAAAGAAAAAGCAATTCAATCAAAGAAACTGATTTTTATTGATTGCTACACCTTATGGTGCGCCCCATGCAAATGGATGGAGAAAAATGTATTTATCCAACCAGCTGTTTACCAATATTACAATGACAACTTTGTGAATTTAAAAGTTGACATGGAAAAGGGAGAGGGGATTGAAATGCGTAAAAAATATAATGTACAATCTTTTCCTACCTATTTGTTTGTAAACACAGCAGGTGATGTAGTACATCGCACAGCTTCGAAAATGGAGGCTGAAGCTTTTCTTGCTGAAGCAAAAAGAGCAGTTGATCCGAAAAGAAACGCTGCGGCATTAAAAGAGAAGTACGACAGGGGTGACAGGGATCTACCTTTTTTATTGGATTATTATCTGGCGGTGGAGCGTGCTGATCGCAACATTGCCAATCAGATCAGTACAGAGATTGTAGCTAAAGTTACTGAAGCAGAACTGAACACTGAGTTGGGCTGGAAGATAATTAAAACTTTGGCCCGAGCTGAAAATGACAAATTGGGTGCACACTTTATGGCCAATCAAGGAGCTTACAACAATTGGGGTAAGCAGGAGGAAAGGGAGCAACTTAAAGATCGTTTAATTACAAGTACCATGTATGGTTTAATGAGATCCGATAACGAGCAGGCTTTCATGAAAAAACTGACTTACTTTAAAAACTCTGATAGAATTAATCGTAAAAAACAAGGTATAATGCTCGAAGCTGATTTTTATCTGGAAAAGGGAAGAACAGCTGATTATGTGAAGCTAACGGCTGCAGCCTTGAAAAATGAGTTGAAGGATGATGCCGAGAAATTGAGTTTTCTGGCAAGAAGGGCTTCAGGAGGTAAAATGGGTAATGATCAGACTTCGCCTGCTATTTTGCAACAAGCTTACCTGATGGCTAAGCGAGCAGTAGAGCTTGAACCGGAAGAATATAGCATCCAGTCGACCTTTGCATATGTATGCTTGGCAATGAAAAAGAAACAAGAAGCATTGGTAGCAGCGAAAAAATCCAGAGAACTGGCAAATGCAGAAACTTCTAAAATTCAAAAGCTCGCTCAGGAATTGTTAGATAAAGTAGAAGCGTTGTAAACAACAACAGATACTATTAAAAAAGCCCTGCTGAGTAAATCAACAGGGCTTTTTTGTAGAGCTTTATATCTTCTTAGAATGAAAAATCGTCGTTTTGACTTTTGCTTCCCACTCCCTCATGATTTTCAGAATATTCATAACGCTTCTCTACAACATCCTGATGGTTTTTGATGTAGTCAACAGTCTCGTTTAATCCTTCCGTAAACTTCTCAAAGTCTTCTTTATATAAAAAGATCTTATGCTTTACAAAAACGCCGTCCTCCAGTCTTTTCTTGCTTTCTGTTAGGGTTAGGTAGTAATCTCCTGATCTAGTAGCTTTAACGTCGAAAAAATAAGTTCTTTTACCTGCCCTTACTTTCTTCGAAAAAACCTCTTCTCTCTCTTTGTTGTCAAATTCTCCCATGGTTGGTATTGATCTTGGTTTTGGTTCGGGTAAATATAAACTAATAATTATTAAACTTCAAAATGAAATTAAATAGTTTGACGCTCTTCCTCTAGTAATTGGTTTCGGTACATTTCTGCATAAGCCCCTTCATGTTGTAATAATTGCATATGGCTGCCCTGTTCAATGATTCTTCCATTGTCCAATACGATAATTTTATCAGCATTTTTTATTGTTGAGATCCGGTGAGCAATCAAAATACTGGTTTTACCCTTCATAATTCTGCTCAAATTACCCAAAATTTCTTCCTCAGTTCGGGTATCAACAGCAGATAAACAATCATCAAAAATAAGTACACGGGGCTCTTTAATTAAAGCGCGGGCAATAGAAACCCGCTGTTTCTGCCCACCCGATAGCGTAATGCCCCGTTCACCAAGCATTGTTTCAAATTTCTGCTCAAAATCAATAATATTATGATATACAGCTGCATTTTTGGCTGCGGTATCAACTTCCTCATCTGTAACCTGATCTAAGCCAAAAGCGATATTGTTTTTAATGGTGTCCGAAAATAGGAAAACCTCCTGAGGTACAAAGCCAATCTGATTGCGGTAGTTGTTTAGATTAAGTTTATCCAATTTAGTGCCATCAACACTGATCTGTCCATCATTTACATCATACATCCGCATAATTAAATTGGCCAATGTAGATTTTCCAGAACCTGTACGACCAATGATAGCTACAAATTCCCCTTGTTCAATTTCAAAGCTCACATCCTTTAAAGCATGTATTCCCGTGTCTGGATAAGTAAAGTTCACATGCTCAAACTTAATATTCCCATTAAGTAATGGCCTGTCAGGATTAGATGATGTAATGTCAGGACTCAACTCTAAAAACTCATTAATACGCTTTTGAGAGGCAGAGGCACGCTGAATTAAAGTGGTTACCCAGCCCAACATCGAAACGGGAAAAGTTAACTGGTTCACATATACAATAAACTCTGCAATGTTACCCGGTGTAATAGATCCATCTATCACCTGGATGCCGCCAATATAAACAGTAAGAATGGTACTTAAGCCAACCAGTAAAAGCATAGTAGGGTAAAAGAGCGCTTGTACTTTAACCAGACCCATTGCATTGTCTTTGTACCCCTGACTTTCGGCAGCAAATACTTTTTGGGTATAATCTTCTCTCACATAAGATTTGATCACTCTAATGCCGGAGAACCTTTCCTGCACAAAGCTGGATAGCTTAGACAATTGCTCCTGTATTTGTTCACTTTTTTGATTGATGAGCGTATTCACAAAATAAATGATCACCACCAGAACCGGTAGGGGAAGCAAACACCAAATGGCCAGTGTAACATTTACCGAAAACATGGCATAAATAATCAGCAAGAATAAAACTGCTGTATTTATAGTATACATAATGGCCGGACCAACGTACATCCGCACCCGGTTCACATCCTCGGTAGCGCGGTTCATCAAGTCGCCCGTATTGTTGCGTCTGTAAAAACCGAGGCTGAGCTTTTGGTAGTGCGCGTAAATCTCATTTTTCATGTCAAATTCAATATGTCTCGACATCAAAATGATAGTTTGCCGCATAAAAAATAAGAACAGTCCTCTTAATAAATACAATACCAATACCAACACCCCAAAATAGAAAAGGCTGGTACTAAAGATATCATATATAATAGCTGCACGATCAAATCCATCAAACAAGCGATATATCTGTATATTTTCTGTAATGAGGTCAAAGGCATGGCCGATAACCTGTGCAGGGATCACACCAAAAATATTGGAGATGATCACAAAGAAAACCCCCGGGATAATCCACCATTTATATTTATAGAAGTATTTGTTTAAAAAACGTAGGTGTTTCATTATGCTGTAAAGTTATCCAATTGAACCTGTTTTTTTTAAACTCTTTGGTTAAAACAATGTAATTAATGTTTTTTTATGCTAGTTTTGCGACATATCTGATAAACGAAATTATATGTCTGGTAATAGTTCTATTGTGAATTCAGTTTTAGATCAGTTAAGTGCATCGGGGCACAAGAAGGTCGTATTTTGTAACGATCCCGATACAGGATTAAAAGCAATTATAGCCATTCATGATACAACTTTAGGACCTGCACTAGGCGGAACCCGAATGTGGAGTTATGCTACCGAATCCGAAGCATTGGAAGATGTTTTGAGGTTGTCGAGTGCAATGACCTATAAAGCTTCTATTACCGGTTTAAATTTAGGCGGCGGTAAAGCCGTAATTATTGGCGATTCTCACAAAGGGAAATCTGAAGCCATGATGCGTAGCTATGGCAGGTTTATTAAGAACCTGAATGGCGAATTTATTACGGCAGAAGACCTGGGAACAACCACCAAAGATATGGAGTATATCCGCATGGAAACCAGCCATGTAACAGGAGTGCCAGAATCATTGGGCGGTACCGGTAATCCGGCACCAACAACAGCAAAAGGCGTATATCTGGGGATCAAAGCTTGTGTTAAAGAGGTGTTTGGAACCGATATGTTAGCCGGCCGTTCTGTTGTAGTGCAGGGAATAGGCAATGTAGGCGAACATTTAGTGGCCCTATTAAGAGCAGAAAATGTAGAAGTTTACATTAGCGACATTAATGAAGAGCGTTTACAGCATGTAGCGAGAACTTATAAGGCCAAACCAATAAGTGCAGATAAAATCTTTGGACTAGATGCAGATATTTACGCACCATGTGCATTAGGCGCTACAGTTAATGATAAAACCATTAACAAAATGAAGTTTGCCATTATTGCTGGATCTGCAAATAATCAGCTTGCCGATGAAAACATTCATGGACAACTGTTGTTAGATAAAGGCATTTTATTTGCTCCGGATTATTTAATCAATGCAGGAGGTTTGATCAGCTGTTATTCTGAACTAACCGGCTTTGGTAAAAAACGGACCATGCAACTTACAGAGAACATTTACAATGCTACCAGAGATGTTATAAAAATGTCGAAGGCGGACAATATACCAACAATACGGGCAGCTAACCGTATTGCAGAACAAAGGATAATCGATATCAAAAAAATAAAATCATCATTTTAATCACCAGGTAATTTACCACTCGTTCTTACATTCATGTTAAACAGAAGGCACTTAAGAATTAAAGCTCTGCAAAATATTTTTGCATGGCAAATGACAGATAAAAGAGATCTGGCATCCTCAAAGAAGGCATTAATGCAAAGTATTGATCACGTATACGAAATGTACGTCGGCATGCTTTCATTGTTAGTAGAAACAACAGAGTATACAGGAATAGACGCTATTGAGCGCTCTAATAAACACCTGCCTACTGCAGATGACCTTAACCCGAATTTAAAGTTGTTAAACAATAAATTTGCCGTTACCCTAAAACAGAATCCGGATTATTTAGCCGCAGTCCACAAATACAAGATCAACTGGATGTCTGATCCCGAATTTGTGAAAGCTATTTTTAATACCTTAAAGGTTACTCCTGAGTATGCCGCATATCTGGCAGATGAAGACAACAGCTTAGAAGAATCAAAAACAATCATCAAGTTCATCTTCAGAAAAATCATTCTTAAAAGCCATAACATCATCCAGGCATTTGAAGATAAGTTTATAAACTGGTCTGTTGATAAAGAAGTGATGCAAGGAATGGTGGCCAAAACCATTAAAAATTTTACCTCAGAAGATCCGTTTAAAAACAAGCTGACGCCAATAAGTCAGGATTGGGAAGAGGATAGCAAATTTGTACAAGACCTATTTGTTTATACCCTTAAAAATAACAAGGAATATCAGGATCTGATTGCAGAAAGAACTAAAAACTGGGAATCAGAACGTATTGCGCTAATGGATACCATCCTGATGAAAATGGCAATTTGTGAATTGTTAAACTTCCCTTCTATACCTGTTAAGGTAACGATAAACGAGTATCTTGATCTATCAAAAGATTACAGTACACCGAAAAGTAATTCATTTATTAACGGTATATTGGACAAAATTTTAGGCGACCTGAAAAGAACAAACAGCATACATAAAATCGGTCGCGGACTAATAGAAGAATAAAGAGATATGAAAAAAATCTTTGTACTGGCATTGTTGGCTATATCATTTGCATCATGCCAAAATACAGCAAAAACCAATGCTACAGCTACCGATACTACGCTTCCAGCGGCAGGAGACGCAGCAGTAATGAGCTTCGAAAAAGGAGAGTACGATTTTGGTAAAATAACTCAAGGCGAAAAGGTTTCTTATAGCTACAAGTTTAAAAACGTAGGTAAAAGTCCTTTAATCATTCTGAATGCCACTGCTACTTGTGGCTGTACCGTACCGGAAGTCCCTAAAGAACCAATTAAACCAGGTGATGAAGGAGAGATCAAGGTACTATTCAATAGTACAAGTAAATCAGGAATGCAGGACAAAGTAATTACGGTTACTTCTAATGCTGAGCCTCACATTGCCACTCTACATTTAGTAGGTGAGGTTAAAGAACAATCAAATTAATATACATTTATACAATAGAATATGATAGCAACAGTAATTTTGCAAGCCCAGGGTGGTGGCATGTTAGGCACATTAATACCTATGGTTTTAATCATGGTTGTTTTTTACTTTTTCATGATCAGACCTCAGGTTAAAAAAGCAAAAGACCTTAAAAAAATGGTTGAAGCTTTAAAAAAAGGAGATAAAATAGTTACTACAGCAGGTATACATGGCCGTATAGTGGATATGAACGATACAACTTTCTTAATCGAAGTAGAAGGTGGTACAAAAATCCGTTTTGATAAATCAGCTGTATCATTAGATGCAACTAAAGCTGTTGCTCCTAAAGCAGACGAGGCTCCAAAGGCATAGTTTTCCGTAAATTTATTTAATAGAGCCTGTATCATGTTCATGGTACAGGCTTTTGCTTTTATGTACACTTTGTCTGCATTAATGATATCATGATGATGTATATCATCAGAGTAGTAGATTATTTGTATTTTTACAGCGATGCCGTTTATAAGACTGACAAAAATAGAACGAAAACGATTCCTCGTTTTCATCACCTGCCTGCTTCTTGCAATTGCAGCGTGGCTATTTATGGCTTTAAATGATAAATACCCTTATACGGTTAAAACGGTTTTAAAATACAATAACATTCCTCAAAAGAAGGCATTTCATCCTTTACAGTCTGATACGGTAGATCTGCAAGTAGAAGGAACCGGATGGCAATTGCTATTTTCGCGGTTACGCATCAAGCCTCAATCTATTGCCATTAGTCTGGAAAAGCTAAACAACAGAAATTTCATCCTTTTCTCCGAACAATTGATCAATGTAAACAGACAGCTGGAAACTTCACAGAAAATCAAATCCGTGAAACCCGATACCCTATACTTTGATTTTTCACCAAAGACCGTAAAAAGAGTCCCTGTTAAGCTGGTATCTGATATTAATTTTGTAAAACAATACGGGATTTTTAGCCATATCGAGATTACCCCCAGCTATGTAACGATTTCCGGGCCCGAGCAGGAGTTGGAAAAGATAAACCAATGGAAAACAGATTCCTTAAATTTTGATGATGTTCAGTCTACCATTAAAGGTATGGTAGCAATGACGCAAAGCAAAATGAAGAATGTTAGTATTTTTCCTGCAAGTGTAGAGGTTAAGGTGCCTGTTGATGAGTTTACAGAAAAGGTACTTGAAGTTCCTTTAAAGATTATCAATAATAACGAGTATTATAATGTTAAACTCTACCCAAAGAAGGTGAAAGTTACCTTTTTAGTAGCCCTTTCAAAATACAATCAGGTGAGTGAAGATTTTATAGAGGCGGTTGTAGATATGAATGAATGGAAAAACCTTAAGCATAATAGATTAAGGGTTAGGGTGGTGCGTTTCCCGGATTTTTGTAAATTGGTTCAGGTCGCACCGGGAAAAGTTGATTTTATTATTGAAAAGTGATGTTGAAGATAGGAATTACAGGAGGAATAGGCAGTGGTAAGACAACAATCTGTAAAGTATTTGAGACTTTGGGAATACCTGTGTTTTATGCCGATACTGTAGCCAAACAGATTATGGTGAGCGATGATATCCTGATAAAAGGTGTAAAAGCTGCTTTTGGAGAAGAAAGCTATACCATAGACGGGACATTAAATAATAAATACATTGCTGGCATTGTGTTTAACAATGCCATAGAACTTGCCAAATTAAATGAGTTGGTACATCCGGCAGTATTTAGAGCATTTGACAATTGGGTTAAGGACATTCCTGCATCAATACCCTATATACTTAAAGAAGCAGCTTTGCTATTCGAAAGTGGATCGTACAAGATGTGCGATCAGAATATCCTGGTAATTGCCCCCGAAGAAACCAGGTTACAGCGCGTAATGCAACGGGATGGGGTAACAGCTGCGCAGGTAAAAGCACGTATGGATAAACAAATGTCCGACGGAGAAAAAGCCAAACTGGCCGACCATATTATTAATAACAACGAAACAGAATCATTGATCATTCAAGTGACCCGCTTACATCAACTGTTTTTAAATACACCTAAATGATACTTGATGATTTTATTGTAGTGACCAAAACAGGCTTGTTTTGTAGCTATGGGGATTTCTATTTGGATCCCAAAGAAATAGTGAAAAATGCGGTAATTTCCCATGCGCATGGCGATCATGCCATTGGTGGAAACCTGAATGTATATTGCACAGAGGCTACTGCGCTGTTTATGAAACACCGCTATAGAAAGTTTGCAGGTGGCGAATTTCATTTAAAAAGCTATTACGAGGAATTTGAGCTCAATGGAGTCAGGATTAGTTTTGTGCCTGCCGGGCATATATTGGGCTCCGCACAAGTTTTAATGGAATACAGGGGCGTAAAATACCTTTATACCGGGGATTATAAGCTGCAGCCGGATAAGACCTGCGAACCTATCGAATTTGTAACGGCAGATGTACTGATTACCGAAACTACTTTTGCCGACCCTGGTACCCAACATCCGGTCGCAGAAGAGGAAATTCTGAAGCTAAATAGCACCAAGACCAACATTATGCTAGGCGCTTATGCTTTAGGGAAATGTCAGCGATTAATTAGTTTAATGAATGACCATTGTATAGAAAAAAGGATACTGGTGCATCACAGTATGCTGCCCTTTGTAAAGATCTACGAACAAATGGGCATAAACCTTGGCCCTTACGAACCATATGACCGTAAGGTAATGAAGAACAACCTTACCAATATGGTATATCTGGTGCCTCCAATGGTATTCAAAAGCTACTTTAAAGCCATTAATGTGATCAGGGTATTTGCTACAGGTTGGAAACACCTGCAAAATAACAATGAGATTCAATTGTATATTTCTGACCATGCCGATTGGAATGATATCCTTTTTACAATAGAAAAAGTAAAACCATCACAAATCTGGACCAATCATGGGAGTGGTGTACAATTGAAAAATCATTTTGAAGGAAGTTTGGTCGTTAAATTGCTTAATTGATGAAAGAAGGGGAAGACTATTATTTTAATGATGATGGTTTAATGGTGTTTACTGCAGCATATCATCTCAAGCGAGGATATTGTTGTAAAAATAAATGTAAACACTGTCCCTGGGGCTTCGGAAAGAAAAAATCAAAGAAATCCGGAGAAGAAACATAAAGAAATAAAAGATGGAGCTGCAGAAAGAAACGAAAACTTCCCGATTTGAAAGTATACACCAGAAAGTAGTAGTGAATGTTTTGTTTACATATGGATGGTGTAATGATCAGTTAAAACAAGTCGTATCGCCTTACGACATCACTATTCAGCAGTTCAATATTTTACGGATTCTAAGAGGCCAGTATCCAAATCCTTCCACCATTAATCTGTTAAGATCAAGGTTGCTGGATAAAATGTCTGATGCCTCAAGAATTGTAGATCGCCTGGTTCAGAAGGAGCTTGCATTAAAGGAGATGAATCCTGACGATAAAAGAGCTGTCGACATTCTAATCTCCCAAAAAGGACTAGCCCTCCTCAAACAGATGGACGGAGAAATAGACCTTTCCGCTATGACTGCCTCAAATTTAACACCTGGAGAAGCCGAAATGTTAAATGTTTTGCTCGATAAAATGAGAGGTTAGTGTGCATGGTGACTGTGTCCGGAGGTGTAAAAACCGATCAAAGCTATCCCGACACCCAATAATACTGCAATCATTTTACGCTTACTTACCTTGTGATCAACACTCGATTCGAATAGGATAGTAGTAGAGATATGTAAAAATATACCAATCACTATACCCATAATTTTATTGAAATATTCCTCTATACCCCCGATGGTACCCGTACTCAGGCCGTAACTCACATAAAAACCAAGCGGTGCCATAATCGCAAAAATACTGATGAAAAATACAATACTGTTTCTGCTAAAATGACTCTGTAAAAGGATACTAGCCAATGCAAATGCAGCAGGAATATGATGCAACGCAATGCCATAAATCAATGCATTGTGCTGGTCCTTAGCCACAGGCATTCCTTCAAGGAAAGCATGTAAGCATAAACTGACCATAATGCCATAAGGGAATATCTTATTTTCGTTGTGCTTGTGGATGTGTCCATGTTCAACACCTTCCGAAAACTGTTCAAGCACAATTTGTAATAAAAAGCCTATTAAAATAAATAAGCCTATATCTTCATGATCCGGTCCACTATAAGCATCCGGTATTAAATGTAAAACAGTAATTGCAAATAAATATGCACCACTAAAGGAGAGAATTAATTTGAGCAGTTTAGATTTGTCACTTTTAACTAAAAAGATGGCTGTGCCCCCTAAAAAAGCACTGAAAAATAAAACGACTAGTTTCCAGATTTCCATTATGATTTCGGTTGTATTTTTCTATAAATGAACGCGGTAAATATGCCTATGGTAGTGCCTAAAACAGCGCCCACAATAGTGTCGATGGGATAATGTACGCCTACGTAGATTTGGGAAAAAGAAATGATAAATGCCCAAAATAAACCTATTGGCAAAATAGGTTTCCACTTGTCGTAAAACACAAAAATGAGAAATACAGCAATGGCAAAATGATTGGTGGCATGAGCCGAAGGAAAACTATATCCGCTGCCGCAAGGCACCCGTCTGATGATCTCATCCGCAAGACTAATGTCGTTACAAGGCCTGATACGTGCAACAAAAGGTTTAATCAGTCTAGAGGCAATTAAATCGCCAAGCGCAAAAGTTGCCAGAAGCATTCCTATAATGTAAGCCCCCTTTTTTTTATACTCTACAAAGCAAAATACCAGGATAAATAAATACAGAGGAGCCCAGAAATACCTGTTACGCATCAAAGGTAGCAGCCAATCAAAAAATGGATTGGCCATTCCCCTGTGGATCTTTAAAAACAGCTCAACATCAAATTGTTGTAAGCTTTCTATCATACCTTTTTGCAGATTAATATCAAACGATCGGATTTGTTTTTATCAAATTCTTCTAAAGCATAGCTGCCAAATTTGGCGGTAATCTGTAAGCCACTCTTTGCAAACATCCTTTCAAAGTCTGCCAGTTCAAAAGCCTGTACACGCTCTTCAAAAGCATAAGGTTTATCGCGGTGCTCAAAATTGATGTGCTTAATGATCTTACCATTAGCCACAAACTTACTCAGATGAAATTCAATGCCCTCAATAGTCTTGGTTTCCTTATGTGTAAGGTTTTTAATGATCTTTTGTGTGTTAAAATAATCGATCACCAAAGTCCCATCCGCCTTTAATCCTTTTCTAAAAGATTTTAAAGCATTTACATGGTCCTTCTCCGTATCAAAATAACCAAAACTGGTAAACAAGTTCAGCGCGATGTCGAAGTAATTGATGAAACATAACTTCCGCATGTCATGAACAAAAAAGTGAAGGTGCTTTTGTTCAAATTGTTGCGCATATTTAATACTCTGCTCCGAAAGGTCTATACCTGTTACATCATAACCCTTTTTGTTGAGATAGATGGCATGTCGGCCTCGGCCACAGGCGATATCCAGGATTCTGGATTCAGCAGCAGGCTTTAAATAAGCCGATAAATTGTCAATTAGAAATTCAGCCTCAGCATCATTACGTTGACTGTAAAGAATATGATAATAAGGCGAGTTGAACCAATATTGAAACCATTTGCGCTGCATAGAGCCAGTATTTTTGATGTTTAGAAAAAGACAAATATAGTGTTTTGGTTAGCAACCGATGAGATTATTATTATAGTAAATGCAATTTAACTGCATTTACTATAATAATGACTAAAGTTAAATAATCGGTTCCCTGATTTTTTCTTATTTTTGAAGAAAACTGAATAACTTGACACTAATAAAATCTATCTCCGGTATCAGGGGCACGATTGGCGGCGTTGCCGGCAACGGTTTAACCCCCATAGACATTGTAAAATTCACAGCAGCTTACGGCTCATGGGTAATTGACAAAACCAGCATTAAAAAGATTGTTCTTGGTCGTGATGCCAGGATTTCTGGTGAAATGGTGAATAACCTTGTTATAGGAACCCTGCAAGGATTAGGTATCGAAGTAATAGACCTTGGTTTATCTACAACACCAACGGTAGAAATTGCTGTTCCTATGGAAAAGGCAGGTGGTGGGATCATTTTAACCGCAAGTCACAATCCAAAACAATGGAATGCCCTTAAATTATTAAACGATAAAGGTGAATTTATTAGTGATGCAGATGGAAAAGAAGTGTTGGAGATCGCTGAAAAATCTGAATTTGAATTCGCCGATGTAGATAGCCTTGGGAAAGTAATTCCAAATGATACTTATCTGCAAAAACATATAGACATTATCCTGGCGTTGCCATTGGTTGATGTAGAGGCTATAAAAAAAGCTAATTTTAAGATAGCCATTGACTGTGTAAACTCTACAGGAGGAATATTTGTCCCGGCTTTATTAAAAGCTTTAGGAGTAGAGACCGTATATGAGTTATATTGTGAACCTAATGGTCATTTTCCGCATAATCCTGAACCACTGCCGGAAAATTTAACTGAAATTGCTAAAGTAGTACAGAGCAAACAAGCTGATTTAGGTATTGTAGTTGATCCGGATGTAGACCGTTTGTGCTTTGTTTGTGAAGATGGTGAGATGTTTGGCGAAGAGTATACACTTGTGGCAGTTGCCGATTATATCCTTCAAAATACACCAGGTAATGCGGTATCTAACCTGTCTTCGACAAGGGCATTGCGTGATGTTACCGAAAGAGCAGGTGGTGAATACCATGCATCAGCAGTAGGTGAGGTAAATGTTGTAAACCAGATGAAAGCAACAAATGCAGTGATTGGCGGTGAAGGTAATGGGGGTATCATCTATCCAGAATTGCATTATGGTCGTGATGCTTTAGTGGGTATTGCATTGTTCTTAACACATCTGGCAAAATTTGGAAAGCCTATTTCTTTATTGCGTAAAAGCTATCCCGAATATTTCATTTCTAAAAATAAGATCACTTTAACGCCAGAGATGGATATCGATGCCTTATTGATTAAAGTACAGGAAAAATATAAAGATCAACCAAATACGACCATTGATGGATTGAAGATCGAATTTGATAAGGAATGGGTACACCTGCGCCGCTCTAACACCGAGCCAATTATTCGCATTTATAGCGAGGCAGGAACCGAAACGGTAGCCGGGAACCTTGCTGAAAAGATCATATCTGATATTAAGGAAATATTAAAGTTGAACTAGGGGGAATGGAAAGAATCTATTTAGACAATGCTGCAACCACACCTTTAGATAAGGAAGTAATGGCCGAAATGATGAATGTAATGAGCAATTATTACGGAAACCCTTCATCTATTCATGCGCAGGGTCGCGAAGTACGCACCTTGATTGAAAAAGCAAGAAAAACGGTAGCCGGATTGTTAAATGCAACACCAGCCGAGATATTTTTTACTTCAGGAGGTACAGAAGCTGATAATACAGCCATTCGTTGTGGTATCGCAGCATATAACATCAAACATGCCATCACTACTAAAATAGAACACCATGCGGTTGAACATACTTTAGATAGCCTGTTAAAGCAAGGTGTAATTGATAAGCTGAGTTTTGTAGACATTGATGAAAAAGGCAATATAGATTATAATCACCTCGAAGAGCTATTAAAAAACAATGAGCGTTCTTTCGTATCCTTAATGCATGCCAATAATGAATTGGGCACTTTAACGGATATAGAAAGGGTAGGAGATCTCTGTGAAACCTACAATGCCATATATCATTGCGACACGGTACAAACCATGGGGCATTATGTCCATGATGTAAGAAAGATGAAGGCACATTTTATTGTTTGTGCAGCTCATAAATTGCATGGACCTAAAGGTGTTGGTTTCTTATTTGTAAACCATAATGTTAAAATTAGTCCGATGATTTTTGGTGGAGCACAAGAACGTAATATGCGTGGCGGTACCGAAAATGTATACGGAATTGTAGGCTTAGCCAAAGCGCTGGAAATTGCTTATGCAGAAATGGAGCTACACCAAAAACATATTCAGGAGCTGAAAAGCTATATGAAAGATAAGTTGGTTGCAGAAATACCAGGTATTGCCTTTAATGGAGAGACCGATCCGGACAAGAGTTTGTACACTGTATTGAATGTTTCTTTCCCTGAAATGGATATGGCAGATATGTTGTTGTTTAATCTGGATATTAATGGCGTTTCCGCTTCGGGGGGCAGTGCTTGCTCATCAGGATCAAACATTGGTTCTCATGTGCTTACAGGCATTCATGCAGATCCAAATAGACCCTCTGTCCGCTTTTCCTTTAGTAAATACAATACCAAAGCAGAGCTTGATTTTGTCGTAGAAAAGTTAAAAGAAATTGTGGATAAAAACATCTCCGTTTAATCGAAACACAAAAAGTATCAGGATTGTTTATGGTATAGCAAACAGGATTTGTTAACATAAATACTTTTGATTATGAAAACAATAAAAAAAGGTGAGGGCAAAAAAGTAGTATCCAAAAAAAAAGATCCCAAAGACGAAGCGCACGAAAGACATGCTCACAGAAAAACTGTTTATAAGGAAACAGAAGAACTGATCAGTGAAAAAGAAGATGATAGCGGCGAAACTTCCTCTGTTGTGGATATGGGAAGGACAGATTTTATTATCAGACCAAAAAGAAAGAATAGGCCCCTGGGGTCTAGCCATGAACCTGGAACCATGCCAGGAAGAGATATATAACCAGAGTTAAAAAAGAAGGGTTTGTGCAGCACACAAACCCTTCTTTTTTATATTACCTTAAACTTAGTGTTTCATCATTTTAAGGAATGACGCCAGTTTTGCTTTCATCGCTCTGCGGTCAACTATAAAATCTAAAAAGCCGTGCTCTAAAACAAACTCAGCAGTTTGGAACCCCTTAGGTAAATCTTTTTTAATCGTTTCTTTAATTACCCTTGGTCCGGCAAAACCGATCAATGAACCCGGTTCAGCAATATTAATATCACCCAGCATAGCATACGATGCAGTTACACCACCCGTAGTAGGATCTGTTAATAAAGAGATGTATGGGATTTTAGCCTGACTTAATAAAGCCAGTTTAGCCGAAGTTTTAGCCATTTGCATTAATGAAAATGCAGCCTCCATCATCCTTGCTCCACCTGATTTTGAAATCATCAGGAAAGGGATTTTGTGTTTAATACTATAATCAATAGAGCGGGCAATCTTTTCACCCACTACAGATCCCATTGATCCGCCGATAAAATTGAAGTCCATGCAGGCAACCACAAGGTCTTCACCTTCGATTTTACCATGAGCAGCCCTTATCGCGTCTTTTAAGCCGGTTTTAGCCATGCTTTCTACCAAACGCTCTTTATAAGGCTTACTGTCCGTGAACTCCAATGGATCTCCTGAGGTCAGGTTTGCAAATAGCTCTGTAAATTGATTATTATCAAACAATACCTCAAAATATTCTTTAGAACCAACCCGCAAATGATAGCTGCAGTATTGGCAAACATATTTATTTTCTACAAGGTCTGCACTATGTAACGCTTTCTTGCAATTAGGGCACTTGTTCCATAAACCATCTGGTGCCTCTTTCTTTTCTTCCGTTAATGTACTGATACCTTTTTTTTCTCTCTTAAACCAAGCCATGTTATTTGTTGAAAAATGCGATTACAAAGAAACAAAAAAAAATTAGAACAGTTTAAGGTTGTTTTCATTAGTATGGAACCTCATAATGGTTTCACTAAAAATAATGACGATTAACTTGGCCTGTTTGATATTTTTCATAACTTCGGCATATCTAAAATTAAAAATAATGAGTTTAAAAGGCTATAAAGGCGTAATTTACGGAGATGCTGTTCAGGAGTTGTTTGAACAGGCTAAAAAACATCAGTTTGCTTTACCGGCAGTAAATGTTACAGGAACCAACACCATTAACGCGGTAATGGAAACAGCGAAAGCAGTTAATTCACCTGTTATGATCCAGTTGTCTAATGGTGGTGCACAGTTTTATGCAGGAAAAACATTAAACAATGACAATTTGAACGCATGTGTGCTAGGTGCAGTATCGGCAGCGAAACACGTTCATTTATTGGCAGAACATTATGGAGTAGCAGTAGTATTACATACAGACCATGCTGCTAAAAAATTATTGCCATGGATTGATGGATTGCTGGACCACGGCGAAAAATTCTTCGCAGAGCATGGTAAGCCATTGTTCTCTTCTCACATGCTTGATCTTTCGGAAGAACCAATCGAAGAAAACATGGAGATCTCTGCTAAATATTTAGCGCGTATGGCTAAAATGGGCATGACCATCGAAATCGAGCTTGGTGTTACCGGTGGTGAGGAAGATGGTGTAGACAACAGTGATGTAGATAGCTCTAAATTATATACACAACCTTCAGAAGTAGCCTATGCTTACGAAGAATTGAGTAAAGTAAGCGATAAGTTTACTGTTGCAGCAGCATTTGGTAACGTTCATGGTGTATATAAGCCAGGTAATGTTAAGTTACAACCGGTGATCCTTAAAAACTCTCAGGATTTCATCAAAGAGAAATTTAACCTTACAGCCGAAAAACCAATCAACTTTGTATTCCATGGTGGTTCAGGTTCTTCACAAGAAGAAATCAGAGAAGCAATTTCTTATGGAGCCATTAAAATGAATATCGACACCGATATGCAATGGGCAATGTGGGAAGGTATTTTAGATTATTATAAAGCTAATGAAGCTTATCTTCAAGGCCAGATCGGAAACCCTGATGGCGAAGATAAACCAAATAAAAAATATTACGATCCACGTGTTTGGTTACGTAAAGGTGAAGAGCAATTTGTTAAACGCTTAACGCAGGCATTTGAAGATTTAAACTGCAAAAACGCAAGCGATAAGTTATAATTTTCGATATTAAAAAAATAAAGCGCTGCAAGACTACTCTTGTGGCGCTTTATTTGTTAAATGAAAGCTATGGAAACCGAACTTCAGGTAATTAAAATAAAGAATGAAGCAGATCTTGAAAAAGCATTTGCTGTAAGGAAAAAGGTATTTGTTGAAGAACAAAACTGTCCACCAGAATTGGAATGGGAAAACGAAGACGTATCGACTCATTTTCTGGCCGAACTAAATGGTGTACCTTGTGGTGCCTGCCGTTGGCGTAAAACCGATGCCGGCTATAAACTAGAGCGTTTTGCAGTGTTAAAAGAATTTAGAGGAAAAAAGATAGGACAGGCACTGGTTGCAGCAGCACTTGCCGATTTGCCGGACAGTGCCCATTACATTTACCTCAATGCTCAATTGGATGCCATGGGCCTATATTCCAGATTTGGCTTTGTAGCCGAAGGAGAACAGTTTGAAGAAGCCGGAATCCAGCACTTTAAAATGGTAAAAAAAGGGTAGTCCGTTTTGTTGGCGGTAAATGCTATAAAAATACTTTGCCGGAGAAGCGTAAGGCCTCCTGCCACTTATCCATATTCAGGTTTAGGATTTCTCCCTTACTGTTTAGATAACTGATCAGATCTTCCGTCGCCATGTTACCGGTTAAATCATCTGCGGCCATTGGGCAACCACCAAAACCTTTCAAAGCACTGTCAAAACGTTTGCAGCCACTTTCGTAGGCAGCCTGTATTTTTTCAAAGCGGGTATTGGGGGTACTGTGTAAATGAAGGCCAATTTCAACGTTTTTAGCCTGATCGCTGTGCTCAAAACGTTGAACCAGCGAGGGGAGGATTTCTTTTATTTTTTCCGGAGTAGATACCCCGGTGGTATCAGATAAGGCCAGTATCTGAGCGCCATTTTGTACCAACTCATCCGCCCATCTTTCTATAATTTCTACATTCCACTCATCTCCATAAGGATTTCCAAAACCCATAGATAAATAGATGACTGCCGTTTTATCACGTTTGCTACACAACTCTAAAAGCCGCTTCACGGTATCCAATGATTGAGCAATGCTGGAATTTGTATTGCGTTGCTGGAAAGTCTCAGAAATAGAAAAAGGGAAACCAAGGTAATTAATCTCCGGATGTATCGAAGCCTCTTCAGCACCTCTTAAATTGGCTACAATGGCCAGTAACTTTGACGTTGTGCTTCCTAAATCAAGTTTTGATAACACTTCGGCAGTATCCCGAAGTTGTGGAATTGCCTTTGGTGAAACAAAACTGCCAAAATCTATGGTATCAAAACCCACTTGCAGCAGTAAATTAATATAAGCAGCCTTTAAATCCGTGTCAATAAAATCATGGATGCCTTGCATTGCATCCCTTGGACATTCAATCAGTTTAATGGTTTGTTGTTGAATCATGAGGAGTAGATATTTCTTCTAAGTCTTTAGGGTGGATAAACGGACGGATAATAAGTCTGGTGCCCCGGTCGTAACTAAAATAGCTCCATACCCAGTTTACAAACACCACCAGTTTATTTCTAAATCCTACCAGCGTCATCAAATGTACAAACATCCAGGTAAACCAGGCAAATATACCCTGAAATCTGATCTTATGTATGTCTACCACCGCTCTGTTCCTTCCAACCGTGGCCATGGTGCCTTTATCGAAATATTTAAAAGGTTCTACCGGTTTCTTCTCAATGATGTTTAATAGGTTTTTAGCCAGCATTTTTCCCTGCTGTATGGCAGCAGGGGCAACCCCCGGGTGCCCGTTAGGGAATTCCGGGCTAATCATGGCTGCAACATCGCCAATGGCATAAATGTTCGTATAACCATCAACAAGGTTTACTTCATTCACCTTTAGCCGGTTTCCTCTGACTATTATTTCGGTGTTTAGCCCATCAAGCACTACACCTTTTACTCCGGCCGACCAGATTACTGTTGATGAAGGGATTTTTTGCCCATCCACCAGGCTTAAAACATTCCCATCATAAGCCTGAACCCTTGAATTGTTCATAATGGTAACACCCAGTTCCGTTAAAAATTTTGCAGCTTTTTGCTGAGCTTCGACAGACATAGCAGCTAATAATGCTGGCGAGCCCTCAATCAGATAGATATTAATATCGTTAATGTCCAGATCTGGGTAATCACTTTTTAGTACATGCTTCTTCAACTCGGCCAGGGCACCGGAGGTTTCGACACCCGTTGGTCCGCCTCCAACTATCACAAAGTTCATCAGCTGTTTCTTTAATTCCGGATCACCTGGAATCTGTGCAGCCTCCAGATTTTGCAAAATTAAGCTCCTTAGGTTTAAAGCTTCCGGAATGGATTTCATGGGCATGGCATTGAGCTCAATTTCGTTTTGCCCAAAAAAATTACTTGTAGAACCGGTGGCCAACACCAAATAATCATATTCAATCGGACCAATAGTAGTCTCAATGATGTTTTCAGCGGCATTCACTTTCTTTACCT
Source organism: Candidatus Pedobacter colombiensis (assembly GCA_029202485.1). NCBI lineage: Bacteria > Pseudomonadati > Bacteroidota > Sphingobacteriia > Sphingobacteriales > Sphingobacteriaceae > Pedobacter > Candidatus Pedobacter colombiensis. Next base: position 1,342,295 of record CP119313.1, read on the forward strand.
CAGTTACCCTAAAAGTTAGGTTTTTATGACCTTTAAAGATTTTTCTTAAAGGAAAAGCAATGGAATCGGCTTCTAAACCTCCAGTGGCTACCTGGTAAAGTAGCGGCTGGAAAGTATGGTAATTATGTTTGTCAAGCATAATTACCTCTACCGCTTTACTGCATAGTTTTTTAGCGAGTTCAATACCGCCAAATCCACCTCCTACAATAACAATTCTTGGTTTACTGCCTTTTGGGAAATGTTGCTCCATAATCTTAGGTTTCAGTAAATATACACAGCAACAATTAGACCTAAAACAGCAAAGGCATCCTTTTCGGGATGCCTTTGTCTATGATAGTAGGTTATACTTATTTTTTAGCTTTTGCTACTTTGGCTTCGCCAAGATCTAATACGATCGGAGTAGAGATACACAATGATGAGTAGGTACCAATAATACGACCAATTAATAAGGCGAATATAAATCCGCGGATACTTGCTCCACCGAAGATAAAGATCACTAACAATACAAAGAATACAGTTAATGAAGTCAGGATAGTACGACTTAATGTGCTGTTCAATGCAAAGTTGATCAATGTTTCTCTTTCTTTTCCATGTAGATCCTCTTTACCAGATTCTGCTAGTTTCTCACGGATCCTGTCGAATACAACAACCGTTTCAGTCATGGTATAACCCATTACCGTTAAAATAGCAGCGATGAAATCCTGACCAATCTCTAAAGAGAATGGAAGCATACCATCTAATACGGTATAGAAAGATAGTACCAATAATACGTCGTGGAACAAAGCGATAACCGCACCTAAACCGTAGTTTAATTTCTTAAACCTTACCACGATGTAAATAAACATCACTAAACAAGAGAATAAGATAGCACCGTAAGCACTGTAAAGAATGTCACTCGCGATAACAGGACCCACTTTCTCATTACTTTGAATAGTGTAATTCACACCTGTTTTAGTCAAACCTGTTTTTAAAGCAGCTTCAACGGTTTTATCAGCGTTGATATCAGCATCAGTGATATGGAAAGTAGTCGTGATTTTTAATTCATTATCAGCACCGGCAGTTTTTACAATGGTTTCCGATTCAGGGAAAACATCTGCCAATTTAGCTTTTACATCTTCAGTGTGCATTCCTTTATCGAAATGTACGATGTAAGTTCTACCACCTTTAAAGTCGATACCAAGGTTTAAACCACCATTTTTGAAATAGAAGATGAAACCTAAAAGGATGATAGCTCCAGAGATAGTATAATAAAGCTTTCTGTGTCCAACGAAGTTAAAAGCAATGTTTTTAAATGCGTGGATCGTGTGTTTGTTACCAAAAGTAATGTCTACTTTTTTGTTTAATAAACTATCGAATACTAAACGAGAGATCAATACTGCACAGAATAATGAAGATAAGATACCGATACATAATGTAGTTGCGAAACCTTGAACAGGACCGCTACCAAATACATAAAGGATAACACCCAATACCAATACGGTAACGTTCGAGTCAATGATAGAAGACATTGCATGTTTGAAACCTTCTTTGATCGCTACCGGAGTAGATTTACCTAAAGTAAGTTCTTCCCTTACACGTTCAAAGATCAGGATGTTTGCATCTACTGATAAACCGATTACCAATACGATACCTGCAATACCAGGTAAAGTTAGTACAGCACCTAGTGATACCAAAATACCCATGATGAAGAACAAGTTGATCACCAATGCAAGGTTAGCAACCCATCCTGCTTTATTGTAATACAAAGCCATGAAGATCAGGATCACCACAAACGCAAGTACGAATGACAATAAACCATTGTGAATAGCCGCTTCACCTAAAGATGGACCAACTACGAATTCACCAACGATTTTTGCAGGTGCAGGTAATTTACCAGCCTTTAAAATGTTAGCTAAATCCTGAGTATCGTTTTGTGTAAAGTTACCAGTGATAGAAGAAATACCATTAGGAATTTCGTTCTGAACAGTAGGAGCAGAGTAAACCGTGTTATCTAAAACAATCGCAATTGCTTTTTTATCATCTTGATTTGCAGAAGCTTCAGCAGTAATTTTTTTCCATTTAGCAGCACCATCACCAGTCATGTACATGGTTACCTCTGGACGTCCTTTCTGATCGAAGTCATGACGGGCATCACTAATTGCATCACCACCTAAATCTGGTTTACCATCTAAAGAAGTAACTTTGATTGCATATAGTTCAAAAATCTTGCTTGGAGATTGAGGACCTAAATCAGCAGGCTTAGCACTCCACATGAACTTGTAGGTCTGAGGAATGATCGCAGCGATCTCTGGTCTTTTAAAGAATGCATTTACTTTAGCAGTATCTTTTTGAGCAACCCAACCAACAACCGGTCCCGGACGTAATTGAGGTTGACCATTTTCACCTTGATAAGTAGGAATGTTTAATACAGCGAATAATGGATTAGACTTTGCAGCTTCGTTGTTTTTTAAGCCGGTTGAATCTTTAGCCTCAGTTTTTTTAGCCAGGCCAGCTAATTTACTTCCGCTTTTAGCAGTAGTATCTTTTGCAGCACTTGCAACAGAGGTTGTATCTTTTAAAGTTAAAGCAAGCGTTTTGTTGATGTTTTCTAAAACAGGGTATACTTCATTATTTTGGTATACTTGCCAGAATTGCAATTCAGCAGAACCTTGTAATAATTTATGTACACGCTCTTTGTCCTGAACACCTGGCATCTCAATCAGGATACGGTTGGTACCTTCTTGTTTTTGCATGTTCGGACTCACTACACCGAAACCATCGATACGGCTTCTGATAATTATGAATGAGCGGTCGATTGCACTTGTAGCTTCTTTAGATAAAAAGCTTTTTACTTCAGAATTGCTTGCATTAGGCTTAAGCAATTTTGCATTGTCCTGGTTAGAGAAGAAATCTACCAGTTTTTTGTTTGGCTCTAATTTTTCAAATTCGTTTACAAACAAATTGATGAAATCTTTACCACCTGCATTTAGCTGCTGTTGTGCAATAGCTAATGCTTTGTTAAAATTAGCATCATCAGTATTTCCGGCTAAAGATTTAACCAGCTCACCTAACGAAATTTCCATCGTTACGTTCATACCACCTTTAAGGTCTAACCCAAGGTTAATTTCTTTTGCTTTACAGAACTGATAATTAAAACCTAAAAGCGGATAAACCGGCACAGTGGCCATTGAGTCTAAATAAGCTTTTTCTTTTTCAACGTCTCCTTTAGCATAAGCTTTTGCGTCTTTTTCAACCTTAGAGGTAACAAAGTTGAATGAGAGAGAATACACACAGACAATACCTAGTAGTATTGCCATAAATTTAATAAAACCTTTACCCTGCATTTGTTTGTAATTATTAGTCTATATATGCTATATATTTTTTTAACAAGTCGGCAAATCTAATTATTTTTTTAATTAATAGGCCACCTTATTGATTTTTTATTAAAGAGGCTCAACTATTTGCGTAGAAGTGTCGAAAAAGTGTAAGCTACACGATTTTTTTCATCCGGCAGATGTTTTTCTACACTTGTTTCTTCCCAGATGTTGAAATCAATTTCAGGAAAAAAGGCGTCAGCCTCATAGCTTTCGTGAACTCTGGTCAGATAGATGCGATCGGTGATCGTCATGGCAGATTTATAGATTTCGGCACCACCAACGATAAATACCTCCTCTTCGCTTGCGCAAAGGGCAATTGCAGCCTCAATGTTGTTGGTTACCTCAGCTCCCGGTATTTCTAATCCGGCTGTTCTGGTCACTACAATATTGCGTCTGTTTGGCAATGGCTTGCCAATAGAATCGAAAGTTTTTCGACCCATAATAACGGTATGGCCCGAGGTGATTTGTTTAAAATGTTTTAAATCGTTTGGCAAGTACCAAAGCAGTTGGTTATCTTTTCCTATGGCATTGTTTTCGGCAATGGCTACAACTATTGAAATGATCATACGGCAACTGCTCCTTTAATATGTGGGTGGGCATCATAATCCGTTAATGTAAAATCTTCATATTTAAAATTGAAGATATCCTTTACTTCAGGATTGATGTGCATTGTGGGTAGTTTTTTAGTGTCACGACTCAATTGCAGTTTGGCCTGCTCAATGTGGTTGTTGTATAAATGGGCATCACCAAGGGTATGGATGAAATCACCATACGCTAAGCCGCATACCTGAGCCACCATCATGGTTAGCAAAGCGTAAGATGCAATGTTAAAAGGAACACCTAAAAATATATCGGCACTGCGTTGATAAAGTTGACAGCTTAATTTTCCATCAGCTACATAAAACTGAAAGAAAGCATGACAAGGTGGAAGCGCCATGTTTTCAATTTCGGCCACATTCCATGCCGAAACAATAATTCTTCTTGAATCAGGGTTGTTTTTAATGGTATTTATGATTTGTGCAATCTGATCGATATGGCCGCCATCGGGTTTAGGCCATGAACGCCATTGCGAACCATAAACAGGACCCAGGTCGCCATTTTCATCTGCCCATTCATCCCATATCTTCACACCATTGTCTTTTAAATATTTGATATTGGTATCGCCGCTCAAAAACCAGATCAACTCATGTATGATGGATTTTAAATGCAGCTTTTTTGTAGTTACCATAGGGAAACCCTCTTGCAGGTTAAACCGCATCTGATAGCCAAATACGCTAATTGTTCCGGTTCCGGTACGGTCATGTTTCTGTGTGCCATGATCCAGCACATGCTGCATTAAATCTAAATATTGCTTCATAATTGTTTAACAGGGGTAAACCCAAGACAAAAGTACATAATATTAGGGATGTTTGAAGCCCTTAGATACCTAAAAATCAACATAGGGGGATTAATATAAGTTTAAATCATAAATGTCAAACCAAGGTATTGTACTGACGCTATTAGGCGTAATGATAGGAGCCGGAAGCACAAATTCGCCGGGGACAATGATAGCTCCTAAAAGTCCTGCTGGATTAAAATCTTTGTTGTTGAGGAT